>CAVIHU010000010.1:0-66584 GCA_963642705.1 Bacteroidaceae bacterium | reverse complement strand
TTATGTCCCGGCAGTTATTTCGGATTAAACACTTGACTTTTCATAGCCGGTCTTTAATGATAAATTGCTGATGGACTGCCCTGAGGCGGCAGCATGTTCCAGAGGACTTTGCGGTCGCGGCCTTCGTCCGGTTTTTCCGAAACCTCTTCGTCCCCTTCCCGGTTGTTTGTGTTGTATTTTCCAATTGCCGCTTCGTTATTTCCATGGTCCACGGCTGATCACCCGCCCGGATGATGCAAAAATCCGGCACACGCGCTGGAATTATGGACACTGTGCTGAATTTTGCTGACTTTTATGATATAATTTCATCGTGAAAGGCTGGCGCAATCAGGCGCGGCTGGTTTCCCGTTTTGATTCAGGAGGATTCAGCCATGTATCAGGTGTTGATTGTCGATGATGAGCTTCCGGCACAGCGCTTTGTCCGCAACATCATCGAGCAGTTCGCCAAGGATTATCAGGTGGTCGGCACGGCGTCCGGCGGTGAGCAGGCCATGGAAATCCTCGCGAAGCACCCCATCGACCTGCTGATTACCGACATCAGCATGCACGGCATGACCGGCATCGAGCTGGCGCAGGAGGCACGCAAGCTGCAGAGCGACATCCACATCGTCATCATCAGCGGCTACGGCGAATTCGAGTACGCACAGGGCGCCATTCAGGCGAATGTCGATGATTACCTGCTCAAGCCCGTCAGCATCCGCAAAATGACGACCATGCTGCAGACCATCGCCAAGAAACTGGATTCCGAAAGCGCCCTGCGCACCGCGACGCTGCTGCCTGCCATCGCCTGCTCGCAGTATTACGACGAGGAGGCCGCACGGCAGCTCTACGGTCGGCGCAGCTTCCGTTTCGCGCTCGTCCGCTGGGGCAACCTCGACATGACGCTGCCCAAGTCGCTGACAGCCACCGCGCTGATGCCCTCGCAGGACGCCTACTTTCAGGCGCTGCGCGGCCGTGACGATGAAGAGCGCATCCTGATTGCCGCCGACGCCGCATCGGAGGATTTGCTCATCCACCTGAGCGTCTACCTGACGCGTCCCGGCACCATGTCCACATGGACAGCCATCTACACGCCGTCCGCCCAGCCGATTGACATGCTGCCGTCCTTCATCAAGTGGGCGATAACGCTGCTGCACCGGCAGGTTGTCATCGGCAAGCACCAGATTCTGCAGTACACCGGCGGCACATCAAGTGAGGACGTCATGCGCCTGCCGACCGCCGACATGAAGCAGCTCTCCTACTTCATCAGCACCGGCAAGAACCGCATGATCAAGGAGTATTTCGTCACGCTCGCCGTCAACTGGGAGCGGAGCCAGACTCCGCAGCGGCAGGTCTGGCACATGGGTCGGCAGATGATCCATCAAATCGCCACGAGCTATCAGCCCGTTTACAACCGCCTGGAGGAGCTGCTGCAGGATTTCAATGATCTCATCCGCTGCGCAAACTCCTACGGCGACCTCATGTACGGGCTATACGCGGCGCTGTTTGAAAACGACAATGTCAAGGATCGCCGCATGTCCACCCGTGAGCTCTACGATTACGCCGTGCAGTACATCGACGCGAACTATGCATTGCCGCTGAGCATGCAGAGCGTCTGCGATGAAATCGGCATTTCCCAGACATACCTGAGCCGCCTGTTCCGCAAGTACAGCGACACGACGTTCAACGCATACCTGACCCGGTGCCGCATGGAAGCCGCCATGCGCCTTCTGCGCGAAAAGCCGGATTATCTGCTGCGCGACGTCGCCACCTGCGTAGGGTATGACGATTCATCCTACTTCACGAAGGTATTCCATCAGTATACGGGACAAACGCCTTCGCAGTTCATCGAATCCGGGAATTCGTAAGATTCCCGGGTTTCTTTTTTTTGCGGAACCATGTTTAGGCCTGATTTCATTACCCCGCTTATTTTTTCGGCTTCAAGAGGGCTTTCCGATCGCCCCCCTTGACCCCTTCGGCAGCATACTTTTTTCTTTCTTGGGCAATTTTAGAGAAACAAAATGAAACGCCGCTTTGCAAACCAAGCAACATGGAAGTGCACTGCGAAGGATTCCGGAAAAAACAGACGAAGTCTGCCGGATGCAGCACAGGTCGGGAGCAATCCTCATTCATGCTCCCGACCTGTGTTTATTTCATCTGCTGCTTCAGCCTGACACGATCAATCTTCATATTCGCCGTATGAGGCATTGCATCCAGCCGAACAAATATATCGGGCAGCATGTACCGCGCGAGCTTTTCCCTCAGCGCCTGCTTCAGCTGCTTTTCATCGGCGCTGCCTGCATAGAAACACCAGATGTGATCCTTCTCCGCATCGTAGAGGATGCAGCCCTCGGCAACCTCCTTGACGGTACCAAGCGCCGCCTCCACCTCGCCAAGCTCCATGCGGTAGCCCATGTGCTTGATTTGCAGGTCGCGGCGGCCCATGACCATCAGTTGACCATCCTCTCGGAGATAGCCGATATCGCCTGCGCGGAAGAACCGCTCATACCAGCCGCGGTTCAGCGGGTCAACCACCCACGAGGACGCTGTGCGCTCCGCATCGCGGTGATAGCCGCCCGCAATCCACGGGCTGGAAACAAGCATTTCACCGGGCACGCCGGGCGCGGTTTCCTCGCCGTTTTCGTCAACAAACAGGATGTGCGCCAGCTCAAACGGCTTGCCGACCGGCAGACGTCCTTCCGGCGCCTTGTTCGGGTCGACCTTGCCGACCGCCACCGAGAACATCTCCGTTGAGCCGTAGAAATGCCACCAGTTTGCATTCGGCGTCGCTTCCATCCAGACGCACAGCGGCAGCCACGGCATGCTTTCGCCGGACATGATGCCCCAGCGCAGCTCCGGCAGGCAGCCCGGCGTCAGCACGCCGGCATTCGCCACCGCTACGAAGCTTGACGGCGTCATGCACAGCACCGACACGTGTCTGTCCCTGAGGCACTGCACCATCTTCTTCGGGAAGGTCAGCACGCCTGCAGGCAGCAGATACACCGGTGCGCCCAGCGCAACCGGCGGAAAAATCTCCAGCAGGGAGTTCGCATAGAAGAACGGCGACTGGTTGCCGAACACAACGTTCTCCGTCATGCCGTACACGCTAATGGTTGCTTCCGTCCAGTGGATGTAGCTGAAATGCGTCTGCACCGAGCCCTTCGGGATGCCGGTTGAGCCGCTCGTGTACAGCACGGACATCGGGTCATAGACGCTCGTCCGGCTGCGGATTTCCGCCAGCTTTTCCGCGTCCTCTGCCGTTGCCTCCGCATCCTGCATCATCACCAGCGGTGCCGTCACCTTCCCGCAGCTGTGCAGCACCTTCGCGCCCTTTTCGTCCGCCAGAATCGCTGCGGGCTGCATAAGCGTCAGCAGCAGCGTCAGGCGTTCCGGCGGCATGGTGATATCCAGCGGCGCATAGGCGCATCCGGCGGCAACCACGCCGAACATCGCCGGCAGATTGTGGATGCTCCGCGCGTCAATCAGCAGTGCCACAACCCGGCGCGTCCTCGTGACCTTCGCCAGCGCAGTACCGACAGACCGCGCCGTCGACAGCAGCCCCGAAAACGTCAACTGCTCCCTGTCGTCAAAAAAGGCACACCGATCCGGCACGCGCTGTGCCGTTTCCTCCAGATATTGCAGGATGTTTCGTTTCATCAGTCTCCATCTCCTCCCGTGTTCATCATATATTCCTGATAGGGGTACCGGCTGATCCATTGCTGCGCGCACCGCTCGTAGGTGTCATAGGCTTCGTCGCCGCGATGATCCTCCAGCTTGACAATCTTTTGCAGATCCTCCGCCAGCCTACGCGAGAAAATGATGCTGCCCGCCACATTCAGGTGCTGCCAGTCTGCAAAATGCGTGGAGTACCGCAGCCCGTAGCGCATGTCCGGGTCGTTGTAGTTGATGCCGGTGATGCCGTATTCCGCCGCGATCGCCCACAATGCATTGTAGTACATATGGTCATAGGCGTAATCCGGATTCGGCATGCCGACCAGAATTAGCGTGATGCCCTTCTCCTGCACAAGCTCGAAAATCCTGCGGGCGTACTCCTCCTCGCGGCTGTTCATGTTGCGCTTCATTTTCGTCCACACGAACGACGGCCGCTGATGCGTTTCGGTTTCGTTCGCTTCAATGTAGCCCTTCCAGTCGCTGCCTCGTCCGCCATTTGTCGCCGGAAAGATGAAATCCTCCGCCGTCACCTTCGGGTAATTGCTGTGCACCTGCGGCAGCGCGAGCATGTATCCGATGGCGTCTACCGGATCTGTCACGCACGCCATCATCGCGCCGAAGCGGTTCTCAATGCCGCAGATGCCGTAGGTAGACATGATGATGCGCCCGCGTTTCGATTCGTCCGCGTCATAGATGGCAGGCTTCGCGTCCAGCAGGATGATTTTGGGGGACTGCGTCTTGAGCGCCTCCTGAATGGTGTAGTAGCTTACCCAGAAGGGCTGCTCGGCACTGCACAGGTCGTAAGACGAGATCCCGTATTCCTCCCAGAGGATATTCGTGTTGATGCCTGCATAGAACATGCTCGTCCCGACAGCCAGCACATCAATCGTGTTTTCCGGCTGACTGTAGTAGTTCATCATGCTGCAGATGCCGTAATCGTTCTTGGGCGTAAGCACATAGGAGGCGTATGCCGTCAGGAGGACGGCAAGCAGGCAAAAGCACACCAGCCGCAGGAAAAACAATGCCTTTGACCTCTTCCTCGGCCGCGTTGTTTCCGACATGCTTCATCACCCTCCTCAGAATTGCGCGTAGAGGAACGCCTGCGCGTCATAGCCCTTGCCGTAGATGCCGAAAATCAGCACCGCCAGCAGCAGAAGCAGCATCAGCGGCCAGCGGATGAGCAGGCTGCCGCGCGCCAGAGAGCCGCAGACATCCTTCTTCTTTTCGCACAGAACATCCACCACCAGCACAACGACCATGCCGATGATCGCGATGACCCATTCCAGCGTCGTCATGATGCCGGTCAGCTGCCCTGCCGCATCCTCAAAGCACCAGTTGGCGAAGGTGCCCTTCAGCAGCGAAAAGCTTACCTCCGCATCCGTCGTGAAGGCGAAATACTGCGCGAAAAGCACGATCAGCAGCGTCCGGATGATGCGAATCGGCTTCATCCAGCCGTCCCTGGGCAGCTGCAGCTTCTTCCGCAGCTGCTTCCATGCAGGGTCGAGCAGCATCGAAATCGCCATCAGCAGCCCGAAGTAACCGCCGTAAATCACCGCGTTCCAGCTGACGGCATGCCATACGCCGATGAGCAGGAACACAGGAATGGTCGCCAGCGCAGTCGGGAGAATACGCCCTGCGCGCCTGCCAAAGAGCTTTTCCGCCGCGTGACCCAGCCCGATGCCGGCATGAGACGTCGCCAGCGGATACAGCACATACGTGCGGAACCATGCACCCAACGTGATGTGCCAGCGCCGCCAGTAATCCGCAACGCTCTGCGCAAAGAACGGGCGCTTGAAGTTCAGCGGCAGCTCAATGCCGAGCATCCGTGAAAAGCCGCGCACGACATTCATGCCGCCTGAAAAGTCCATATACAGCCGGATGCCGTAGAACGCGACGCACAGCAGAATCAGCCAGCCGGAAAGCTCGCCGCCCTCGAGGAGCTTGCCCGTCGTCGGCGCGAGGCGGTCGGCAATGACCATTTTCTTGAAATAGCCCCACAGCATGAGCTGCGCGCCGGACACGAATGTATCCGGTTCGAGCCGGTGTCCGTCGCTCAGCTGCGGATTCAACTCCTTCCACGTGGCAATCGGCCCCTGCGAGAGCTGCGGAAAGAAGCCGAGGAAGAGCCACACGCGCGTCGGGTCACGCGGCACCTGCACCTTGCCGCGGTACGCGTCAATCAGGTAGCCGGACGCCTGGAAGGTGTAGTAGCTCAAGCCGACGGGCAGCGCGAAATCCCACACGGAAATCAGCTCCGGCGGCATTTCCATGTTCCATGCCTCAAGCATCGCCGCGCCGTCTGTCAGCAGGAAATTGTTCAGCCATTTCGCCAATGACGGCTCGAACTTGAGCAGCAGCATGGAGCCGAGCTCTAAGATCAGCGTCAGCGCCAGCATGAGCCGACGACCCCTGCGCATTTTGACAAGCGCCCACGAGCCGCCCCACGCAGCCAGTGCAGCGGCCGTCAGGCACGCAAGGCTCATCCAGCCGGAAAAGGCCACAAACGCGATGCTCGCCAGCGTCAGCACCCATCGCCGCGCCTTGACGGGCATCAGGTAATACAGAATCAGGACGCCGAAGCAGAACAGCAGGAATTCACCCGACAAGATGCTCATGCTCCACCTCCTGACGAAGGGCACGCCGGTCGATCTTGCCGCTGCCCGTGCGCGGCAGCGCCTCGCGCTGAAGCAGCCTGTCCGGCAGCATGTACTTCGGCAGCGCCTTGCGCAGCGATGCCCTGAGCGCCTTGCTGTCCGCCCCGCCGGTGTACGCGCCGATGATCAGCCCTGCCGCCGCATCGAAGTAGCAGCATGCCAGCGTCACGCCGTCCGCCGCATTCATGGCGCACTCGATTTCACCCAGCTCGATGCGGTAGCCGCTGCGCTTGATCTGGTCATCCCTGCGCCCGAGGAACATCAGCTCGCCGCGGTCGTTGTATTCGCCCAAATCGCCCGTATGGTACAGCAGCTCGTGAATCTGCGGTCGGAGCGGATTGAGCCGAAACGCCGCCGCCGTCTTTTCCGGCGCGTTGTAGTAGCCCACGGACAGGCACGTGCCGCCGACGCAGATTTCGCCGTCCAGCAGCACAATGCGCGTGTTTTCGCAGGGATAACCGATCGGCAGACTATCCGTATCGGCAAATTCGCGGTCGATGCGGTACCATGTGCAAACGTCGGTGATTTCCGTCGGACCGTACATGTTGACATAGTCCGCCTGCGGCACCGCCTTCCGCCAGAGATTCATCGTGCTGCACGGCATGATTTCGCCGCAGAAGAACACACGCTTCAAATCCGGCAGACAGTCCGGCGACAGCGCCGGCGCGGCTGCCGTCAATGCAGACGGCACCCAGAAAATCGTGTCGATTTTCCGTTCATTTAATCCGGACAACAGGCGCTTGGGGAACATGAAATCGCTGCGCGGAATCATGTACAGGCAGCCGTGCCGCTTCATGGCACAGTAGATGTCCAGCACGGAATTGTCGAAATAGAACGGCGCCTGCGAACCGAATCTCAGTCCTTCCGGCAGCCTGAGCGCACTGCACGCCCACTCAATAAAGTCAATGACGCTGCGGTGGGTGATTGCAACGCCCTTCGGCACGCCGGTCGAGCCGCTGGTAAAGAGCACGTACAGCAAATCCGTGTCAATCAGCAGCCCTCTGCGTTCATCCAGAAGCGCGTCATCCGCCGTTTCCGGCACATCCGCAATATTCAGCACCGCCGCGCCATCCGCGAGCCGCTCTGCCAGCGCAGCAAACTTTTCCTCGCAAACAATCAGTGTTGGTTTCAGCGATGCACAAATAAGCCGCATTCGTTCCTCCGGCATGGAGGAGTCCAGCGGTGTATAGCAGCACCCCGCGCACGCCGCGCCAAGCATGGCGGCAATGCACACAGGGCTTTTTTCCATCAGAATGAGGACAGGCGTCTGAAACGGTGCATTCTGCGCCGCGGCTGAGCCGATCCGCCGCGCCAGCTGACGCGTCTGAGACCATGTGAGGGCGCTGTCCGGCGATTCGTACGCCGGCACATCCGGCGCGCACAGCGCCGCCTCATCCAGCCAGTCTGTTACGCGTCGGGTCACTTTTCCGCCTGCAGCCGATGCACAAGCGTCAGCATCGCATCGGTGCTGTTGAAATTCTCCGGCTCAATGTCAGCAGTGGTAATATGCACATCAAACGCATCGTCCAACCCGGCGATGATCTGCGTCAAATCAAGCGAATCGATCAGCCCGTCGTCAATCAGTGCCGTTTCGGTTTCGAAATCAACGTCGTCCTTGATTTCCCGCAGCACCTCAAGCAGCTTTTGCATGTCCTCCATAAGATAAAATCCCCCTTTTATTCATTTACGATTCCCTTTCAGCAGCGTCTCGTTTTCCCGGACGGGGCGTTCGTGAAAAAGCACCGCACGGGGATGCGCAAGGAGGCGCGCATCCCCGAAAAGCATATGGCAACACCGAACAAATGAGGCGGTACGATGTTAAGCGTTGATGCGGTTGCCGGTTTCGGAGTCAAAGAGGTGGAGCTTTTCCATATTCGGGGTAAGCTTCAGCTCCTTCTCCACCGGCGGATGCTCCGCAGTGCTCTTGTAGACAACAACCTTTTCACCCACGCGGACGTAGATGAGATACGCGTCGCCCAGCGGCTCGATAGAATCAACATGCGCCGGAATGACATTCTCGTCGCCTGCCGCGATCTCAAGGTCGGACGGGCGGATGCCGAGATTGACCTGCTTGCCGACATAGGGCTGCACATCCGCTTTCATCTCGTCGGGCACGGTCACCTTAAAGGACCCGGCGTCGAGCACCAGCCCGCTTCCCTCCTGCCGAACCGTGCAGGGGAAGATGTTGATCTGCGGCGTGCCGAGGAAGCCTGCCACGAACTCGTTCGCCGGATGGTCGTAGAGGTCGTTCGGCGTACCCTGCTGCATGATATGACCGGCGTTCATCAGCACGATGTGATCCGCCATGGTCATGGCCTCGGTCTGGTCGTGCGTGACGTAAATGGTTGTGATGTTCAGCTGTTCCTGAATCTTCTTCAGCTCATAGCGAACCTGGTCGCGCAGCTTCGCGTCGAGGTTGCCCAGCGGTTCGTCCAGCAGGAAGACCTGCGGATCGCGCACGAGGGCGCGTCCGAGCGCAACGCGCTGACGCTGACCGCCGGAAAGCTCTGCCGGGCGGCGGTCGAGCAGGTTCTCAATGGACAGCATGTTCGCCATGTAGTTGACGCGCTTTTCGATTTCTTCCTTCGGCGCCTTCTTGGTCTTCAGCGCAAAGGACATGTTCTCGCGCACCGTCATATTCGGGTACAGCGCGTATTCCTGGAACACCATGGCGATGTTGCGTTCCTGCGGCGGCACGAAGGCGGTGTCCTTCTTGCCGTTGGCGGCGGTCATGACCGTATCGCCGAAGCGGATTTCGCCGGAAACAGGATGCAGCAGACCCGCGATGCAGTGCATGGCAGTCGATTTGCCGCAGCCGGAAGGTCCGAGGAACACGCAGAATTCGCCGTCCTTGACCTCCAGATTCAGCTTATCCAGCACAAAAGTCTTTCCCCTGTTATAGCTAACGCTCATGTCTCTGATCGAAATGGAAGCCATGATATCTACGACCTTTCTGTGGAGGCAACGAGGCAGCAATGCCATTATTATATGCCATCCGGTGGAAAATTGCAAGCAAGCAGACAAGGTCTGCACCCTTCTGACATCGTTTCCTCTGGAAAATGATAAGAAACCAGACGGAGTCTGCGCGATCCTGTTTGTGATGAATTGAATGCTTTATGGAGATGTTCGGGATGCCAGACGGCAAAGGAGGCGACCGCCGGTCATCCCGAACGGGAAACGTGTTTTTACTCGCCGAAGGAGGCTACCTCGATGCCGTAGCCGTATTCATACAGCGGATTCTCGATATCCAGCGGCAGATCCTCGCGCTGCGCGAGCACCTGCTCCATGGAAGCCGGAATCTGGAACGGCGTCTTGCCGGTGATGGACGCTTCGCCGAAGAGCGCTTCCGCAACCGCTTCCGCGCCGCAGGTCACGCCCGGACGGTACGCCAGCAGGATGCTGTCGCAGGTTTCCGCCACAGGGGTCATCACGTAAGCGCGGTTCATCAGCACAACAGCGATGACATTCGCGCCGGCGTTGTCAAGCGCCTGCATCAGAGCAACCTGATCCTCGGGGAATTCAAGCGTGTCCGCACCCCATTCCGGATCATGGGTGCCGCTCTTTTCACCCAGGACAACCACGGCAGTCACGCCCGTCATGTCGGCAGGGATTTCCTCAGCCGTCGCGTAGTACGTCACGTTGTCCGCGCCTGCCCTGTTCCGGAACGCCTCCAGCAGCGTCGTGCCGGTCAGCTCCGTCGGGGACTTCGCCGTCCAGCCGCTGTTGAGTGCGCGCAGGTCGGTCGCCAGCTCGCCGGCCACCGCGAAGGACTTGCCGGCAAGGGATTCGGCATTTTCATACTTGACCAGCGTCAGGGACTTTGCAGCCGCTTCCTTCGCAACTGCCTTGTGCTCGTCGCTGCCCACGATTTCGGACGCCGCGTCAGCATCCACATACGGATTTTCGAAGATGCCCAGCTGGAACTTGGCGATCAGGATCCGGCGGCAGGCATCCTTCAGTCGGCTCTCGTCGACGCTGCTGATCAGCTGATTGGTGGAGCGCACGCCCGCGCCGCCCAGAATATCGGCACCGGCATTCGCCGCGCCCGCGAAGTTCAGCCCCCAGTCAGTCTGGATGAGACCCTCAAAGCTCAGCTCGTTGCGGAGCAGGTCGGTCATGACGACGGAGCTCTGGTCGGCGGAGTTCTCGACCGCGTCGCCGCCCAGGTAGGGAACGGTGGAGTAGCCGTAGGGCATGACCGCCGCGACGCCCGCCGCGATGGCAGCCTTGAAGCCGGCCAGATGCAGTTCAAGGGAATCCTCGGAGATGGTCAGGGGAGACGCGTCAACGCCGTTCTCCTGCGCGCCTGCGCCGGGGAAGTGCTTAACGGTCGCGATGACGGATTTTTCAGACAGGTCGGAGCCCTGCTGCAGCGCCTGAACAGCCGCCACAATCAGCTTCTGCACAACCTCGGTGTCCTCGGAGTACGTCTCCTGATTGCGTCCCCAGCGGGGGTCTGTCATCAGGTCAGCGTCAGGCGAGAGCGCCATGCGGATGCCGACCGCCATCAGCTCCTCGCGGAGCACGTCATTCAGGCGGGTCACGAGGTCTTCATCATTCGCGGCGCCCTGGTTGAGCTGGTCAGGGAGGAACGTCGCGTCGCTGATGAACGCGGCTCCGATTTCAGTATCCATGGAGAAGACGAGCGGGATGCCCAGCGCGGAGCTTTCGGACAGCTTCTGAATCTCGTTCGTGCGCTCGGCGGCGTCCTTCGCGCTGTCAAACACATACTCGTAAACGAGCGCGAAGCCTACGTTGTAATCGGTAAACCAGCTGTCCTTCTTGGAGACGAGGGTGAGGTGCACCATCTGCGACGCCATCTGGACGGGCTCCATCCGGCTGAGCAGGTCATCCGCGCGCTCCTCGGCGCTCAGACGCCAGTCCTCATAGGGGTCAAGCTCTCCGTTGTCGTTCAGATCCTTGAACTGATAGCCATCCGCCTCGATGATGTTCTTGACGCGTGCGCCAAGCTCAGGCTGGACATAGGTTGCTTCTTCCGCCGAAGCCGGAAGCGCGGACAGTGCCAGCATAGCCGACAGGGTAACCGCTGCGATTTTCTTCAGGCTAATCATCATTTTGTTTCCTTTCCTTGATTTTTGCTCTGCTGAGCGGACAGGGGGCTGAAAACGGGTGAAAACCTGCGGGCGTCCCTGCACCCTTCGGGATTGCCTTAAATGTCAGCTTGCCGTAACAGCGCCGCTCATCTGACCGCTGATCAGGTACTTGCCCATGAAGATGTAGAGCACCAGCACCGGCAGCGCCAGAATCAGGGAGCCTGCCATCTGGACATTGAACTCCGCCGCCATGGTGCCGGCGAGCTCGTTCAGGGCGATGGTAGCGGGCTTCGAATCGTAGCCACCCAGCACCAGCGCAAAGAGCATCTCGTTCCAAATGGACGTGCACTGGAAGACAAAGACCGTGATCGTTGCGATTTTCGTGTTCGGGACGACAATCTTGCGGTAGATCTGCCACACCCCGTTGCCGTCGATCATCGCCTGACGAATCAACGCGTCCGGCACGTCGGCGTAATAGCCGCGCATCATGACCGTGCACATCGGCATACCGAAGACCGTATGCACCAGCACCAGACCCCAGACATTGTCATAGAGGTCGAGCGCGTTGATCGTCTGCAGCAGGGGAATCAGGATTGCCTGGAAGGGCAGGTACGTCGCCGCGACCAGTGCGATGAAGAAGACGTTATTCAGCTTGAACCTCCACTTGCTCAGGCCGTAGGCGCAGATAGAGCCGAGGAAGACCGAGCCCAGTGCGCCGAAGATCGTCACGAACAGCGACGTCATCAGCGGCAATCCCAGCTCCTCCATGGCGCTCGCGTAGCCCTCAAGCGTCCATTCGGAAGGCGGCGTAATGGGGGTCGTGGTCATGACCTCGGTATTTGTCTTGAAGGAGGTCATCACCGTGCCCCAGAAGGGCAGCATGTAGAACACCAGGAAGACGACCATGATGAGATAATACACGATATGCAGCACCGTCATGTGCCACTTCGGCTTGACCCGGACGGTCTGAGCCTGCTGAGCGGCTTTGCTGCGTTCAATGCCCGCATTGTTTTGCATACCGTCACTTCCTCCTGTTCGTCCAATATGTCAGCGGCAGAATCAGCACGAGCACCAGCGCCAGCAGGAAGCAGCTGATTGCCGCAGAGTATGCGAAGTTATTGCTCTGGAATGCTTCATTGTACATCCAGATCGGCAGCGTCCACGCGGACGAGGTCGTGTAGCCGACAAGGGAGACGATGAAGTCGAACGAGCGCAGCGCGTACATCGCCAGGATGGTGATGCAGGAGCCCATCGCGCCCTTGAGCTGCGGAATGATCAGCTTCATGTAGATGCGGGGCATATACGCGCCGTCCAGCTTGGCCGCGTTGATGATGTTCGTCGGGACGTTCTTGATCGCCGCGAGGAAGATGACCGCGACATAGCCCGAGAACTGCCAGACCATGGCAATGATGACGGACAGCATGATCGTGCTGTTCGATGACGCCCACATCAGGTGTCCGCTCTTCATCGCTGCCGAAACATCCACGCCCAGGATCTGCAGGAAGGAGTTCAGCACGCCGCCGGACGGACGATACATGTAAGCCCAGACCGTGCCGGTCACAACGAAGGACAGCGCGAAGGGCAGCAGGATCAGCGTGCGGAAGACCGCCGTGCCGCGCAGCCCCTGATCCATGATCAGCGCCAGACCGAGACCCAGCAGCAGGCACAGCGGAATCAGGCAGAACAGCAGCAGCGTGTTCCTGAGCGCCGGCCAGAAGGTATCGCTGGTGAACATTTTGACGTAATTGCCGAAGCCGCCCCAGCCGTAGCTGGCTTCAAGCTCGCCGGACTGCCAGTCCGAAACGGACACCCACAGGTTCCAGCCAAGAGAAACATAAACGAAGTAAATCAGCAGCGCCGCCGGAATGCAGAGCCAGATCAGCGGATGACGGTCGAAGAACCTGGTAATCGGCGCCGTCACCGCCGGCGCAAAGCGCTTCAGCAGCAGCTGATACGCCAGGAGCAGGGCGACAAGCACCATGCAGACGATCCAGAACGTATCGTTGGAGAATGTCATGTACCCAAGGTTGTAAAAAAATTCCGATATTGTTTCCATAGGCAGTCCCTCCATCAGCAATTGGGACAGACAGGAGATAGACGGGGAAGAAGCTTCCTGTCCCGGGAAGCTTCCTCCCCGCGTTTTGCGAGGAGGCAATTATTTGAGGCACTCCCGACGAATGACGGTACTCGCGGCGCCAACGGTCTGTCCCCTGCCTATTCTTTATTCAGCCGTGTCGTAGCTCAGACCCCAGCCGTAGTCGTACAGCGGGTTCTCAAGGTCGAAGGAGACGTCGCCTTCCTGATTGTTGACAGATTCCATGTCGCGGGGGAACTGAATCGGCGTCTTGCCGGTCGGGTTGTTGATGCCGTAGAGGGTCTCGGCGATGGCGATGCCGCCCTGAGAGCCCGGATAGTAGGCTTCGAGGATGGCGTTCGTGTTCTCGTCGCACCATGTCAGGATGTAGGGACGACCGCCGGTCACAACCGTGATGACGGGCTTGCCGCTTGCCGCGGCCGTTTCAAGGATTTCCTGCTGGCTCGCAGTGATCTCCAGCGTGTCGTAGCCCCACGGCGGATCGTGCTGGTAGCTCGGCTCGCCGACGGACACGATGATGACATCCGCATCCTGTGCAAGCTCCGCAATGCGCGCAACATCCTCCGCCTCGTAGATGACGGTGGTCTTTTCGCCGGCGTATTCCGCAATGGCGTCAGCGATCGTCAGACCTTCCTGCTGAGAGGACCAGCCGCCGACCAGGGAGTCCATATCGCCGGCGCGCGGGCCGCAGACCAGAATCGTCTGCTCCGCATTCGCATCCAGCGGCAGGATGCCGTCATTCTTGAGCAGCGTCATTGCCTTTTCAGCCGCTTCAAGGTTCACAGCCTGATTTTCTTCGCTGCCGACGTAGGACACCGCGTACTCAACGTCGCAGTAGGGATTTTCGAACATACCCATCTGGAACTTCACCAGGACGATGCGCGTCGCGGCGGCCGTCAGGATGTCCTCATCGATCTTGCCCTCGTTGTAGTACTGCTCCATGTAGTCGATCAGCTTGATGCTCTCGCCGCCGATGCCGTCAACGCGGCTCTGGGTGACGCCGATCAGGATCGCTTCCTCATCGGAGATTTCCTCGCCGGTCATGGTGCCCAGTGCTTCCTGGATGGCCCAGATCATGCCCCAGTCGGTCTGGATGATGCCTTCAAAGCCGAGCTCGTCGCGCAGCAGATCCTGCAGCGTCGCCTTGGAGCCGATGGCGGAATTTTCCATATCCAGTGCCAGCGGCACGGAGTAGTAAGGCATGATGGCGGCGACATTCGCTTCGAGTGCCGCGAGGTAGGGCTTCAGATGCGTCTGCAGGGTTTCCTCGGTGGACACGATAGGAGAGGTGTCCTTGCCGTCCATCTGCGGACCGGCGCCGGGGAAGTGCTTCATGCAGGCAACGATGGAGCCGGTGTTCAGGCCGTCTCTGCCGTTCTGGAACGCGACAACCTGCGCAACCGTCATCTGTGTCACAAGGTCAGGATCTTCGCCGAACGTCTCCATAACGCGGCCCCAGCGGGGTTCGGAGGCGATGTCCGCTTCAGGAGAGAGCGTCATGCGGACGCCGATGGCCACATGCTCCTCGCGGGCAATTTCAGCCAGCTTCGTGACCAGCTCTTCATCGCGGGTGGCAGCCAGCGCCAGGTTATGCGGGGTAACGGTTGCGCCGGTGACATAGCTCAGACCGTGTACGGAGTCCATGGACACCAGCACCGGAACGCCGAGTCGGGAGGCCTCCGCGTATTCCTGAATGGTATTCATCGTCGTGGCGGCGGCTTCAACGCTGTTCAGCTCACGGATGAGCAGCATGCCGATGCCCTCGATGTTGCACCACTTTTCCAGATAGGAGGGAATCTTGCCGTCAGAACGCGGCAGGAAGGTCGGGTGCTGCATCTGCGCGATCTTCTCGCGGACGGTCATCTGAGAAACCAGGTCGGCTGCACGCGTTTCCGCATCCTCGCGCCAGTCCTCGTAAACGTCCAGCGTACCGTTGCCGTTCAGGTCGATGAACTGATAGCCATCCGCCTCGATGACGGACTTGGAATGGGGGGTCAGGGTCGGCTGCTCATAAGTAGCCGTTTCCTCTTCGGCGAACGCAAGGCCGGTCATCATCGTGCCGCACAGGGCAACCGATGCCGCCAGCGCCGCGCCGCGCTTGAGCCACTGCTTAATCAACAATGTTCCAGTCTCCTTTCACGCCTGCTTCCTTGAGGATGTTGACAATCTTGTTTGCGAAATATGCCGCGTCATGGTCTGTCGAGGTGGCGAATTCCTGAATCTGCGTCTGCAGGCTCGTGGATGCGCTCCAGGGCAGCGCCGTGCCGTGGGTGAAGCTGGGATAAACCTTCGTCGTCTCAGCTGTCAGCTCGTTCTTGAACTTGAGGGTCAGCTCGCAGTAAACGTCGTCCGAGGTGTCATTGTAGGGGGAGATGGACTCCTTGAGCTGGGAGAACGCGACCTGCACAGCCGGCGTGGACACGTTGTACGCCCAGCGCACGCCGCCCTCGACGTCCGCGGAGTCATTGGATACGACGAAGCCGTCAACGTTCATGCCGAACCAGCCGTCTGTACCGGGGAAGGTGAACACGCCGTAGTCCTCGCCGTAAACCTGACCCATGCTGGTCATCAGCGGCTGCATCCAGGCGCCCATGATCTGCATGGCATAGGTGCCTGCAACGACCTGACCGGAGGTTTCATACCAATCGCGGCTGGAATGGTCGGGCGCGACGTAATCCATCAGGCGGGCGTAGGTGGAAAGCACCTCGGTCACCTTTTCAACGTCGTAGATGCCGTTGATGAAGTCCTCATAGAGCTGCGGGTCGGTTCCGATCATGATATCCTCGAACACCTGGCAAGCCGGCCAGCCCTTGCGGTCGCCCAGATCCAGCGGATACTCGCCGTCAGGCATGACCGCCGCGAGCTGTTCGCAGATGGACCAGAACTCGTCCCACGTGATGTTCTCGTGATCCGGAATTTCGACACCGTACTTCTCGAACACGTGGATATTGTAGAAAATGACGTTGGTCTTGTGGATGCCGATCGGGACAATGTACTTGTTGCCGTCAGACGCGGTGCACAGCGCCTCGATGCCGGGCAGCGCCCGCTCCGACAGCTTCGCATAGTCCCAGACCTGATTCAGGTTCAGCAGCAGGTTGGAGGACAGGTAAGGCTCGATCTCCTGACCGGGATGCGCCTGGAACGTTTCCGGGCTCTTGCCGGCCTGCTGGAGCACCTTGACCTTCATCACCATGGCGCCGCCTGCACCGCCGGGGATGGCGTTCGACTTTGCCTTGATGCTGGTGAACACATTGGAGAACCCGTCAACCACGCTCTCGATGGCATCCTTCTCGCCGCCGGCCGTCCACCAGTGGTAGAC
Organism: Bacteroidaceae bacterium; assembly: GCA_963642705.1. GTDB lineage: Bacteria > Bacillota > Clostridia > Christensenellales > Aristaeellaceae > UBA11524. The sequence goes on along the minus strand of CAVIHU010000010.1, from coordinate 49,811 downwards.
GTTGACGGTGCCCTTCGCCGTGGTGTCTTCAATGATCGCAGCGAGATCCATGTCATCCGCGCTCTTCTTCTCGCGCTTTGCGGCAAATGCGGTGCCGGTCAGTGCGGTCAGCGCCAGCACGCCGGTCAGCAGCATCGCACCGATTCTCTTCAGCTTCATCTTGTCTTATTCCTCCACAAGGGTCAGCGTGCCCCACAGGCTGGGGTTCTCGTCGACATTGTGCATGGTGGGCTTGCGATCCTTGCCGGTCAGCTCAGCGGTGAGCTGCATACGCAGGCTGTGGATGCCGGGGCATGGCAGGTCAACGTCGAGAATGGAGAAGTCGAAGCCGAGCTTCATGCCGGCAGCAGGCGTCAGCTGAGCGATGTCGTCATTGGCAAGGTTGTGCAGAGGCAGCTTGCTCTCCCAGACGATGCCGCCGTCGATCTTCACGATGGCCGCCTCGTAGTCGTCGAACACCAGCTCGTCGCCGTATTCGCCCGCCGTCTCCCAGCCCTTGTTATCCGCCACCATGTCGCGGTCAACGTAGGTGAAGAAATCGTAGCTGTTGTTGAAGGAGTCCGCGGACAGGACGATGCGCCAGTCGGTCGCCTCGTAGGCGGTGCGGGACGCGTCAGCATCGGGGTTCGTGCTCAGGAACATGATCACGGCGTCGAGCTCATCGAGCGGGAAGCCTTCGCGGTAAACCAGGGGCGTGTCGTCGAGAATCTTCATGGCAATGTAGAGGTTTTCCTCATCCCACATCGCATAGACTTCAACAGAGCAGTCCGCCTCGCCGTCCCAGTGTTCGATCTGGTCGGTGATCTGGCCATCGGTGTTGATCTTCACGCAGCGGGTCGTGTCCCAGTCGGAGAGGTCGCCGTCAATCACGACGTCCTTCGCCTTCGGGGCTTCGAGGTTCACGCTGTCGTTGTATGCCAATGCGGGCACAGTCAGGCTCAGCATAAGCACCAGAGACAGAAGCAAGGTCATCATTTTTTTCATTGTGGGTATCCTCCTTCTCTTCTGCGGGGAGCCTTATGATGTTCCACCGCATTCTTTTCAATGCTATTGTACTCGATTGCGAAAAAAATCGAGCGATAAGATTTAAAACGCCTCATGGCAAAAAAACAACATACCGGGCACAACTATGAAAATCCGGCACAACCATCTGGAATATCGTTCACTATGCCGTTTTTTTCTCCCCCTTTCTTCCTCTGAAGCCTTCCATTATGCTATAATTTTCGTAAGCATCCCCTCTCTCACCCTTTTTGAAAGGACGGAAACACGCCTCATGAAGCTGAGCATCAAGATGACCATCATTTTCACGGCGACCATTCTCGCCGCGCTGCTGATTTTCAGCTCCTACGCAGCCACTTCCTCTATTAACGGCGCCATGTCCTTCACGAAGGCGCGCTTTTCCAACATGGCAGAACTCATCGAGCGCGACCTGTCACAGGACATTGAAATGATGGAGCTGACGCTTGACACGCTCGTCGGCACACCCAGCTTCCTTTCCTCCCTCAAGCAGATGGTGCGCGACGACAGCGATGACAACAAGGTCGGTCTTGCCGCGGCGCAGAAGGCGCTTCAGCTGCTGTACCAGTCGCCGATGGTCGATAATTACTACCGCGTCACGTTCTACACGCGCGACGGGCTCTTCATCACCAGCCGTGCCGATAAGGACAGCGCCATCTTCAGCGGCTCCGATTTCGCAAAAAGCATCATCAACAGCCTGAGCTACCTGTCCGCCGCCGACAACACGCTGACCGCCGTCATTCTCGCGCCTCATGACGACCCGTTCTCCCCGCGCGAAAATGTGCATGTGTACGGCGTCGTCCAGCAGGTGCTCTATCACGGCACCCCCATCGGGTATCTTGAAGTCAGCAAGGAATACGCCGATTTGGAGCGCATCATGAGTTTCATCGACGATCAGGCCGTCATTGTCCAGGCGATTTTCGATGACGGTACAGCCCTCTTCACCAGCACGGACGACGTCATCGCATGGCCCGAAACCATTGAGGAGGGCGTGTACACCATCATCGACATCGAGGAGACGGGTCAGAGCTACAGCACGCTCTATACGCACATTGACGAGCTTTCGCTCCATCTGTACATCGCGCAGGATGCCAGCATCGACCTGCAGAAGCAAATATTCATCACGAAGGATATGCAGCGCTATGCCTTATACATTCTGTTGCCTGCCGCCGTGCTGATTACGCTGGTTTCCTTCGAGCTGACCTCGTCCATCCGCCGCCTGACAAAGAAGGTTCGCCAGCTTCCTGCCGACAGTGCGCTGAGCGTTGACCCCTCCATCACGCAGAACCTGAGCACCGTCGTCGTCAATCGCCGCGACAGGGAGATCTACGAGCTCGAGCAGGCATTCAACGCCATGATGCTCCGCCTGCGCGAGAGCACCGCAAACGAGATAACGCTCCGCTCCGGCGCCCTGTCGGCGCGGCTGAGCGCCCTGCAGACGCAGGTGAACCCGCACTTCATCTATAATACGCTCAACATCATCAGCGCGAAGGCAATGGAAACCGGCAGCTTTGAAATCATCGAAATCTGCGACCAGTTCGCGCAGATGCTTCGGTATTCCACCGACACGCGCTCCCAGTCCGCGACGCTCGGCGAGGAAATCGAGCATGTGCGCAACTACCTGCTGCTCTCCAAGGCGCGCTACGAGGACAACCTTGAGTACACCATCGATGTGCCGGAGGATATGTACTCCCTGACGCTGCCTAAGCTGACGCTCCAGCCCATCGTCGAGAACGCGCTCATCCACGGCTTCAACGGCAGCAACACGCTGCGCCGCCTGTCGGTCACCGGACGCATCGAGGAGAACATGCTGCATCTGGAAATCCGCGACAACGGCGTCGGCTTCGCGCCGGACGTGCTGGAAAGCCTGAACAGGCGCATCCCCGAAATCAGCAGCCAGCCCAACGGCGCCGACATGAACACGGGTCACATCGGGCTGTTCAACACCTGCCTGCGCCTGTACTACTACAGCAAGGGCGCCATGCACATCTCCATCCGCAACGATGACGGCGCTGTCGTCGTCCTTTCGATGCCCTGCACCCCCAAGGGCGATTCAGCTCGAATCCCCCATGACGGAGGACAACATGCCTGACCGCACACGCCTGATCTCTCTTCTTCTCGTTCTGCTCTTCATTCCGCTCCTGGTCTTTGCGGAGGAGACGCCCGCCGCCAGTCTGCCTGACGATGCGATCGCAACCGACACCGATTTCGCGGCATCACCGCCTGACTGGCAGGGAACGCTGACCGAGTCCGCCTTTACCGCCGACGACCTGCCGGACAGCTACCTGCAGCCCTGCGAGCAGGCAGGACGCGTCGAGCGCATCCGTTACACCACGACGGACGATGATCCGCAGACGAAGTACGTCTACATCTACCTGCCCGCGGAATACGACGAGCATCCCGACAGGCAGTACAACATCCTGTACCTCCTGCACGCATCGGGCGGTTCGCCGAAAAACTACATCTCAACCGAGAAGGCGACCTCCTTCCAGTGTCTGCTGGATAACATGATCGCGCTTGGCAGGCTTGAGCCGCTGATTGTCGTTGCGCCGACGTACTATCCGCCGGATGACGAGCGGATTTCCCACATGCCGCTGTTTGAGCAGGTCAAGGTCACGGCGACCTTCCCGCGCGAGCTGGTCGAGGACATCGTGCCTGCGGTTGAAGGTCAGTACCACACGTATGCCGAATCCGCCGATGCTGCCGGACTGCTTGCCTCGCGCGACCACCGTGCGGTTGCCGGCTTCTCGCTCGGCGGAACAGCCGTCTGGTACGTCCTTGCGCAGCGCATGGACGCCTTCCGCTGGTTTCTGCCCATCAGCGAGGCCTCATGGGATGACGGCGAGGGCGGCATCACGGGTATCCGCGACAGCGAGCTTTCCTCGCAGGCGCTGTATGAGGCGATTCTGACGCAGGGCTTCGGGCGCAACGATTTCCGCCTGTATTTTGCCACCGGAACGGACGATGAGGCATTCAGTATTTCCACAGCCCAGATGGAATCCCTGCTGTCCTATACCGATTTCTTCATCCTCGGCAGGAACACAAGCTGCTCGATGATGTTCGGCGGCACGCACACCCTCGCCGCGGTTTACGTGTACATGTTCCACATCCTGCCGGCGCTGTTCCAGTAACCGGCTATCCATCAGCACGCCGCCGGAGAAGCGCACACCGTCCTGCGATGGCGTGCCGTTTTTTATCTGGGATAATAAAAAAGACCGCCTCATGCGAGACAGCCTTGAAGAGGTGCCATCCAGATTTGAACTGGAGAATGAAGGTTTTGCAGACCTTTGCCTTACCACTTGGCTATGGCACCATCATATGAAATGGAGCGGTAGACGGGGCTCGGACCCGCGACCTCCACCTTGGCAAGGTGGCGCTCTACCAACTGAGCTACTACCGCATATGTTATGTGCCTTGGGGCGGAATCGAACCACCGACACGCAGATTTTCAGTCTGCTGCTCTACCGACTGAGCTACCAAGGCAAATATGGCGACCCGGAAGGGGCTCGAACCCTCGACCTCCAGCGTGACAGGCTGGCATTCTAAACCAACTGAACTACCGGGCCATTTCGGTGCTTCCGCGTTTCCTCAAAAGAAGGATGGTGGGAACAACAGGGCTCGAACCTGTGACCCTCTGCTTGTAAGGCAGATGCTCTCCCAGCTGAGCTATGCTCCCAAGCCCTGCACCCATGACGAAGCGATTGCTTCGACCTTTGCACACCATCGCCAAATGGTGTCTGTGCGGTGCTGTTCATGCGAACCGCGGCGACTTTGTTATCATAACACAGATTCAGTCGTCTGTCAATACCCATTGCAGGATTTTTTCGAGGACTTCGTTCGATTTTTGTCCCCTTCGGCATCATACTTGGTTTCTCTTTCATGGGTGATTGGAGACAAGCTATCAAGGGGGCTTTCCGCTCGCCCCCTTGTCCCCTTCGGCATCATACTTGGTTTCTCTTTCATGGGTGATTGGAGACAAGCTATCAAGGGGGCTTTCCGCTCGCCCCCTTGTCCCCTTCGGCATCATACTTGGTTTCTCTTTCATGGGTGATTGGAGACAAGCTATCAAGGGGGCTTTCCGCTCGCCCCCTTGTCCCCTTCGGCATCATACTTGGTTTCTCTTTCATGGGTGATTGGAGACAAGCTATCAAGGGGGCTTTCCGCTCGCCCCCTTGTCCCCTTCGGCATCATACTTGGTTTCTCTTTCATGGGTGATTGGAGCAAGCCTTATGAGAGTTGGATGACAAACCTACTATGGGAAAGAAGATTGCACGCACGAAGGTTTCCAAAGAGAGATGGCGGACTTCATCCGTTTTCTTGCCCTTTGGTCATGCCCGCAGGCGCGAAATTTCCGCCATCACGGCAGTGAACATAAACCGCGTATTCAATAAATCTGAGAATTACCGGAAATCCGCGCCATTTTCTCAAAAGCATTTGCAATGGCAGCCAAAATTCTGTATAATAAGCATGATGCATGAACCATATTAAGGAGTTGAACCAATCGATGACCATCCGTGAAACGATGCATAAAAGCATTTCTCTTTATCGCCATCGCGCCGTTGACCTGCTCCGCGCTGAAGGCATGGCGCTCGCAGTATGGGCAATGTGCCTGTGTCCGCTGCTGTTTCTGCTTTCCTCTCAGACGACCTGTCTGGCACTGCTTTGTCCGCTGATGATGCTCCTGCTGGCGCTGCCCATGCGGCAGAGCGAGGCGGAGGCAATGCAGTGCTTCCTCGGCGGCGAACCGATGGCAAGCGTGCATATGCTGCCCGTCGCGCATTACGACAGGAAGCTCCTGCGCTCGCTGGCGATGCTGCTTCTGCTGATGCTGTGGGCGCTGCCGTTCCTGACGATGGCAATCGCGGCGCTTATCGCGAAGGACGGCGGTCTCGACGGCAACCTCGATATCATGACGCTGCTGACCATCGTGCTGGATATCGGCGGCGGCAACCTCGAGGTCGGCGTGTACCGCTATGTGCTCACGGCGCTGCTGATGCTCCTGCTGCCGCTCTTCGGCGTGATGTTCCACAGCGGCACGCGCCATGCATATGCCCTCGGCGGACGCAAAATCCTGAAGGGGCACCGCGGCAGGGTGATTCTGCTCTGGCTGTGCGGTCTGCTGTTCATTCTGCCGCTCGTGGCGTGCCTGATTGCGCTGACGGTTTCCTTCAGCACATCGGTGGTATCGTTCACGACCTCGTGGTTCAATGACCTGACGAAGGTGCCGAGTCTGTCCGCGCTGATGCCGCCGATGTGGCTGCTGATTGCAACGGGCGTATCGGCAGTGCTGCTCCTGCTTTTCAACCCGATGCGCGCGCTGCTTCCGGCAATTTATCTGCGCAGCGTGCAGGAAGAAGAGGAAAAGCATGAAGCTGCGGCTTGACCGGCTGCTGGTGACGCTCGGCAGGGGCAGCCGCTCGGAGCTGCAGCGGCTCATCCGCTCCGGACGCATCAGCGTGCAGGGATGCGTTCAGCGCGACCCCGGTGCACCGGTGTCAGACGGCGATGTGGTGGCGATGGACGGTGCGCTGCTCGATACGCGGCTGACACGCCATGTGATGCTGAACAAGCCTGCCGGACTGCTGACCGCCGCGCGCGATAAAAAGCAGCCGACCGTCATGTCGCTTCTGCCGCCGGAATACGGAACGCTGGGCTGTATGCCGGTTGGACGGCTGGACAAGGACACGACCGGGCTGCTGCTGCTGACAACGGACGGTACGCTCAATCACCGCCTGCTTGCGCCGCAGCGCCATGTGAACAAGACATACATCGCGCTGCTGGACGCGCCGGTCACGAAAAGCGATATCGCCGCGTTCGCCGCCGGACTTTCGCTCAGCGACTTCGAGGCGGAAAGCGCGGCTTTGGAGGCACTGCCGGACAACCGCGCACGCGTCACCATCCACGAGGGCAAATTCCATCAGGTAAAGCGGATGTTCGGCGCAGTCGGGCGCGAGGTGCTTGCGCTGCATCGGGAAACCTTCGGCTCGCTGGCGCTGGATGAATCGCTGCCGTGCGGACAGTGGCGCGAGCTGACGCCGGAGGAAATTTCCGCGCTCTATGCGGATGCACAGATGGAGGAGAGCCATGGCTGAACAGTATTTTGCCGCCGACCCGTCCTGTGAATCGAATCAGAAGCCATGCGCCTTCGTGTACCGCGGACGTGCCGTAAGCTGCATGACGGATGCCGGCGTTTTCTCGCGCGGTGAGCTGGACGACGGCACCCGGCTGCTGCTGGACGCGCTGCCGCCGCTCTACGGCGAGGTGCTTGACCTCGGCTGCGGCTGGGGCGCTGTCGGCATTGCCGTCAAAAAGGCGTATCCTGACGTTCACGTCACCATGGCGGATGTCAACCGCCGTGCGCTCGACCTGTGCCGCTTCAACGCTGTGCGCAACGGCATCACGGCGGAATGTGTGGAGTCGGACGGCTTAGCAGCGCTGACCGGTCAGCAGTTTGACTTCATCATCACGAATCCGCCCATTCGCGCGGGAAAGGCCATCGTCTACCGGATGCTGCAGGAATCTGCGGACGCGCTGGCGGACAAGGGCTCGCTCTATGTCGTCATCCGCAAGCAGCAGGGCGCCGAGAGCTGCATGAAATACCTGCGGACGCTGTTCCGCTCGGTCGAGAAAATCGCCAGATCCGGCGGCTTCTGGGTGCTCCGCGCCGTGCAGCCGGAATCAAAAATCACCGCGCAGGAGGAATCTCCCGATGCACACGTATGATGATGCCTTTTTTGACGCAGGGCTCGACCGCCGCGGCACACGCTGCGAGAAGTGGGACGGCACGGAAAAGCCGGACGTCCTGCCGCTGTGGGTGGCGGACATGGATTTCCCGAGCCCGCCGGAGATCTCGGAGGCGCTTGCCTGCCGTGCCATTCACCCGACGTACGGCTATACGCAGCGGCTGCCCGACGACATCTCTGCCCTGACGGACTTCTGGCAGCGCCGGCATCATCTGTCTGTCCCTTCGGAATGGGTCATGATGATTCCGTGCGTTGTGACGGGCATCCGCCTGGCGCTGCTGGCAATGACGCAGCCCGGCGACGGCGTCATCATCCAGTCGCCTGTCTATGGGCCGTTCCGCTTTTCCCTTGAGGCGACCGGACGTACGATGATGGATGCGCCGCTCCGGCGCGGTGAGGACGGCCGCTACAGCATGGATCTTGACGCGGTGGAAGCGCAGCTTCGTGCCGGTGCGAAGGCGATGGTGCTCTGCAGTCCGCACAATCCGGTGTCGCGCGTATGGACGAAGGAGGAGCTGTTGCAGCTGCTTTCCCTGCTCAGGCGCTACGGCGCCTTCCTGATTGCCGATGAGATTCACGCCGATTTCGTGTATCAGCCGGCGGAATTCATCCCGGCGCTTTCGCTTTCGCAGGAAAACGTCATCGCCCTGTGCGCCGCAAGCAAGACGTTCAACCTCGCCGGACTGGAGCAGGCGGCGATGCTCGTGCCGGACGAAAATGTCCGCGCGAAGCTCACTGCCGAAATGGAGCGTGCAGGCGTGCGCAGCGGCAACCTCTTCGCGCTGGTCGGCACGCGTGCCGCGTATCAGCACGGGGACGCGTGGCTGGATGGGCTGCTGCACTACCTTGACGGCAATCGGAAGCATCTGGCGGAGCTGGTCGCGCATGAGCTGCCCCGTGCTGTGCTGACGCCGCTGGAGGCAACCTATCTGGGCTGGCTCGACCTGCGCGCGTACGGCTTTGACTGCGAAACGCTGATGCGGCGGACGCTCGCGCACGGCGTGCAGCTCACCGAGGGCACCTTCTTCGGCGATTGCGGCGACGGCTTCCTGCGCATCAACATCGGCTGTCCGCGCCGATTCATCACCGAAGGCATCCACCGACTGAAAGCCGCATTGGAGGATGATGAGCATGGCACGCATTGAATCGGCAGGAGCAGTGCTTTACACCGAGGATGACGGCATCCGCCGGTACGTGCTCGTCGTGGAGAAGAACAACAGCGTCGGTCTGCCCAAGGGGCACGTCGAGCCCGGCGAAACGCTCGCAGAGACCGCGCTGCGCGAGGTGTGGGAGGAAACAGGCATCTGCGCCATCCTGCACACGATGCAGCCGGTGATTGTGGATGAATACCCCATCGCCGGCGGCGATACGAAGCGCGTCAGCTGGTTTGTGGCGCACTACCACGACCAGGTGCCGAATGCCGACCTCACGCAGGTGCTCGGCGTGCACGTCCTGCCGTACAGGGAGGCGATCAACATGCTTACCTACGGCAGCACAAGGGCAATCCTGCGCGAGATTGAAGAGCGGCTCGGCGCCGTCAGGAGAAGGTGACCAAGGGAGGCTTTCCGGCCGCGGACTTCGTCCGTTTTCGTTAACCCCCCTTCACAGTGCACTTTTCCGAAGTGGGTTTGGAAAGCGGCATTTCGGGGGCTTTGCGCTCGCGGACTTCGTCCGTTTTCGTTAAACCCCTTCACAGTGCACTTTTCCACACTTGAGCTATAAAGCAAGGTTAAAAATTTTCCTTAAACAAAACAATCCCCCGGCAAGGACGCCGGAAACAGAAAGAAGGACAATCATCATGAACGTAATGACCACGCGCGAGCTGAAAGAGCGCCTGAACGAGCTTCAGGGTGAGACCGTCACGCTTCAGGGCTGGATCCGCAATCACCGCAAGCAGAAAAGCATGGGCTTCATCGACTTCTTTGACGGCACCTGCTTCAAAAATCCGCAGGTCGTCTATGACAGCACCATCACGGATTACGCGGCCATCCAGACCCTGCATGTCGGCGCGGCGATCACCGTGACCGGCAAGGTCGTGCCGTCCTATAAGGATCCCACGACGCCCGAGGTGCAGGCGGTTTCCATCACCCTCGAGGGCGACTGCCCGGAGGATTATCCGCTTCAGCCCAAGCGCCACAGCGTGGAGTATCTGCGCGAAATCGCTTATCTGCGTCCGCGCACGCGCCTGTTCCAGGCAGTTTTCCGCATCCGCAGCGTCGCGAGCATGGCCATTCACACGTATTTTCAGGACCGCGGCTACCTCTATGTGCATACGCCGCTGATTACCGCCAATGATGCCGAGGGCGCGGGCAACACCTTCACCGTCACGACCCTTCCGCCGCAGGAGCAGAAGGACGGCAGCAACGACTTCTTCGGCAAGCCGACCTCGCTGGCGGTGACCGGTCAGCTTGAGGCGGAGACGTTCGCGATGGCGTTCAGCAAGGTATACACCTTCGGTCCGACCTTCCGCGCAGAGAACAGCAACACCAAGACGCATGCCGCCGAGTTCTGGATGATCGAGCCGGAAATCGCCTTCTGCGACATTCATCAGCTGATGGACATCGAGGAGGATTTCCTGAAGCACATCGTCAGGACGGTGCTGGAGAAGTGTCCGGACGAGCTGGAATTCCTGGACAAGTTCACCGGCGGCGGTCTGCTGGATAAGCTGAATCATCTGGCGGTCACCGGCGCGGCGCGCATCACGCATGACGAGGCGATCACCATCCTGCGCAAGGTGAAGGATCGCTTCCAGTTTGAGCCGAAGTACGGCGAGGACACCGCGAAGGAGCACGAGAAGTACCTGACGGAGGAATACTTCCACAGCCCCGTTTTCGTCTATGACTGGCCGAAGGACATCAAGGCGTTCTACATGTATCAGAACGACGACGGCAGGACCGTTGCCGCAGTTGACCTGCTCGTGCCCGGCGCGGGCGAGCTGATGGGCGGCTCCCAGCGCGAAACACGCATGGACAGGCTGACCGAGCGCATGGACGCGCTGCACATCTCCAAGGAAGCCATGTACTGGTATGTCAACCTGCGCCGCTACGGCGGATGTACGCATTCCGGCTTCGGCATGGGCTTTGAGCGCCTGCTGATTTACCTCACCGGTGTGGACAACATCCGCGACGTCATCCCGTACGCACGCACGCCCATGAACTGCGATTTCTAAGGAGGGATTCTCCATCGCAAGAAGCAGCTGGAAAACGATTATCCGCCGCGTGCTGACGATTCTGCTCGCCGTTGTGCTGATGATCGTGTTCTACATTGCCGTCATTGTCGGTCAGCCGCAGGAGGATGAAGCAGCGTCAACCGTCACGCCAAAGCAGGATCAGCCGCTGCTGACGGAGACCTCGGACATACAGTTCATCACGGACGCTTCTGCGCTGACTGACCTTCTGTCCGCCTTTCCTGCGCCCGCGCTGACGTCCGGCTCATCCATGACGCTGCTGGCGGGGCTTGTGCAGGATGTCGCCTATGAGGACGGATACGCACGCATGCTGACGCTGACGTATCAGGCATCGGACGAGGTGCAGATCACGCTGACCAGCATCTATCCGGCTCGGGCGCTTTCCCTGCTGGAAAAGGGAGACTACCGCATTTCATCCTCGCTCGGACCGACCATGGCAGGGCTGCGCACCGTCCGCATGGACAGTGCGGACGCGATCCGCCTGCACGCACAGGGCGAGGAGGCCGTCTACGTGCTTGCCGCACCGCGGATGGACAGCGCGTCCCTGCGGGCGATTGCCGGTCTGCTGACGCTTACAGAATAATGAAGATTTGCCGCGAAGAAAGCGGTTAAGGAGGAGAGCAACAAATGGATCTGGAAAAAATCATCAAGAAGGTTACCGAGGCGCTGAACGGCAACGAGAAGCTGATTCAGGAGTTCCTGAGCAGCCCTGTGAAGGTGCTCGAAAGCAAGCTGGGCATTGACCTGCCCGACGACCAGATCAACGCCGTGGTGGAAGGCGTGAAGGCAAAGCTGAACCTGGATAAGGGCATCGAGAGCGCTAAAAGCGTCCTGAACGCCGTGCAGGGGCTCTTCGGCAGCAACCATTAAGGCAATACCTGCTTTTCATGGAGGGATCCTATGAGCAACTACCGCAGCAGACGCACCGTCACCGGCAGCATCGTGCACTATAACAACAGGGGCGAGGTCATCGGCGAAAGCATCGAGGGCATTCTGCCCGGCACGCGCCTGCATTACGGCAAAGACGGCGAATATCTCGGGCGCACGGATGAGGGCGTAATTCCGGGCTCGTTCACGACGCGCGACGCATCGGGCGACGTCCTCTTCCGCTCAAATGAAAGCTGGGACGGCTCTGTCCGCCATTTCGGCGATGATGAGCGATTGCTCGGCACGACCTCGCCGGAGCTGTTCGGCAGCCGCACCGAGTTTGACCACGAAGGCCTGTTCAGCGACGACATGCCCGATGATTTCGACTTCTGATCATCCATTCCTTAGCAAATTCTAATCTGTTTCGCTTGCGTTTCACAGAAAAAATGTCGTATACTGAATTTGTCCGAAGGGACGAAAGGAGTGACATGAATGGCTGGAATTGATCAGATTTTGAAGGATGTTTTGTACGGCACCGTCGGTGCGGCGGCAAGCCTGATTGAAAAGGGCAGCGATGTTGCACGCCTGTGCACCGAAAAAGGCGGAGAATTGGCACGCAAGTGGGTCGAGAAGGGGCAGGAGGCTGTCCGCAGCGGTCAGCCTGCCGCCGATGACATCAAGCGCTGCCTGCAGGAATTCTGCGACGACCTCATCAAGCGCGGCGAAATCGACATCACGAAGCTGACGCCCGAACAGCGTTCAGAGCTCCGGCATCAGCTGGAGGAAATGGACTGCCGTGCGGAACGCGAGGCTGCCGAATCGCAAGTGCCGACGATGGACACGCCTGAGGAAACCGCCACGGATGACGGCACGCCCTGCACCTGCGAGCCCGGTGCGCCCGATGAAGAATGCGAATGCCCCTGCACGGCTGAAGCACCGACCATCGAGGTTCCCGAAGACGCTGCAGAAGCGCCTGCCCCGCAGATTTTCTCATCGGAAGATGCTCCATCAGAGGAATCTCTGTCGGAGGAATCTCTGTCGGAGGACCTCCGCGAAAAAAACGAAAACTGGGTATAAGGCAACGCCGCTCAAATGAGGCGCTACACTGAATTGCGCGGTATTGCCTTAACAGAACAGCGCCCTGCGATGCCGTTTAAACGGTGCCGCAGGGCGCTTCCTTATGCTCTTGCAGGGTCAATCAGTAGTTTTCCGCATGCACCATGAAGTAGCTCTGCGGATGATTGCAGACCGGGCAGACCGCCGGCGCCTTCTTGCCGACGACAATGTGGCCGCAGTTGGCGCATTCCCAGATGACGTCGCCGTCCTTGGAGAACACGAGATCGCCCTCGACGTTGCTGAGCAGGCGGCGATAACGCTCCTCGTGCGCCTTCTCGATAGCGCCGACCATGCGGAACTTCCGTGCGATGTCATGGAAGCCCTCTGCATCGGCCTCCTCCGCCATCCGCGCGTACATGTCCGTCCACTCGGCGTTTTCGCCTTCGGCGGCATGACGCAGGTTCGTCGCGGTATCCTGAATGCTGCCGCCCTCCAGGAGCTTGAACCACATCTTGGCGTGCTCCTTTTCATTCGCGGCAGTTGCCTCGAACAGGTCGGCGATCTGCTCATAGCCGTCCTTGCGCGCCTTCGATGCGAAATATGTGTACTTATTGCGAGCCATGGATTCGCCCGCGAATGCTTCCATCAGGTTCTTTTCGGTCTTCGTTCCCTTCAAATCAGTCATGTCCGTTTCCTCCTGTCATTGTGTGATTGATTTCCTCACCCCGTCAGTATACCCGCTTTTCGCGTGGATGAAACAGGATTTTAAAAAATTTCTCGGGTAATATCGTACAATTCAGCGGTGCCGCCGAATCGTGCGATGCTGCCCTGATTTTTTTTCTCCGCCGACAGCATGCCCAGATTGAAATGCTTCCGGCAAAGGCTGACGTACTGGCCGCTGCCGCCGAGCAGCACCTGTTCGCCGTCCTTCACGACACGCCCGTTGACGACGCGCGCGTTGCAGAGCGCCTTTCTGCCGCACCAGCAGATGGTCTTGATTTCCTCGATGGTGTCCGCCCATGCCAGCAGCCACTGACTGCCCTCAAACAGGTTGTTCCGGAAGTCAGCCCGAAGTCCGTAGGCGATGACCGGCACATTGCAGTCATCGACAATACGCACGAGCAGAGCCACCTGCGCCTTCGTCAGGAACTGCGCCTCATCAACGATGACGCAGTCATAGCATTCGGCGTCTGCTTCGGTGATGTCCTCGATGTAGCGGCAGGTCGTTTCCAGCCCGCAGCGCGAGCGGATGGTCAGCGCACCGTCACGGTTGTCCAGGCGCGGCTTGAGCATCAGCACGCGCTGTCCGCGTTCCTCGTAGTTGTACTGCACCATGATGGCGTTTGCGGTTTTGCTCGAGCCCATCGCGCCATAGCGAAAATATAGCTTTGCCATAGCCCTGTGTCCTTCTGAATCAGGTGTTCTCAAAATAGTGATATTTCTTCCTGAGCGCAATCAGGAACGTCATCGACACGAAGAAAGCGAGCACCTCCGCGGAGGTCGCAGCACACCAAAGTCCGTCCGCACCGAGAATCAGCGGCAGAATCAGCACCGATGCCGTCTGGAAAATCAGCGTGCGCAGGAAGGAAATTGCTGCGGATACGCCGCCGTTGTTCAGCGCCGTGAAGAAGGACGAGGCATAGATGTTGAAGCCCGCCAGCAGGAAGGAGAACGCGTAGATGTGGAAGGCGTTTTCCGTCAGGGTGCAAAGCGCCGCGTCATAGCCGACGAAAATTTTTGCGAGTACCGGTGCCAGAAGAATGGCGGCGGCAAACATGACCGCATCCAGCACGCCCATGATGATCATGCTCTTTTTCAGCAGCCCGCGCAGCTCAGGATGATTCCTTGCGCCGTAATGGTAGCTGACGATCGGTGCGGAGCCGACCGCATAGCCGAAATGAATGGCGACAAAGATGAACTGCACGTACATGACGACGCCGTATGCCGATACGCCGTCCTCACCGAAGTATTTCATCAGCTGGAAGTTGTACAGCGCGCTGATGAGGGAGGCGGAAACGTTGCTCATCAGCTCCGACGAGCCGTTCCAGCTTGCCTGAATCAGCGGACGCGCCTCGAACTTCGCCCAGCCCAGCCGCAGCAGACTCTTGTTCGGCATCACAAAATACATCAGCGGCAGCAGTCCGCCGACAGACTGGCTGATGCCTGTCGCAATCGCCGCGCCTGCCACGCCGCCGCCCATCACGCCGACAAACAGCCAGTCCAGCACCATGTTCGTTACGCCTGCAAGCACTGTCGCCAGCAGACCCAGCTTCGGCTTTTCCGCCGCAATCAGGAAGGACTGGAACATGTTCTGCAGCATGAACGGGATGATGAAGGCCGCGACAATCCGCCCGTAAAGGACGCAATCGTCAATCATTGCTTCCGTCGCGCCGAGCATCACGGCAACAGGACGCACCGTCAGCAGCCCAATCGCCGTCAGGATCGCGCCCAGCACAACGGCGAAGAGTACAATCATCGAGAAATAACGGTTCGCGAGCTCCTTTTTGCCCTCGCCCATGATGCGCGAAACGAGCGCCGTGCCGCCGGTGCCCAGCATGAAGCCGAAGCTGCCCAGTATGATCAGGAACGGCATAATCAGGTTGATGGCCGCAAACGCCGTTTTGCCGGCATAGTTCGACACGAAAAGTCCGTCCACCACGCCGTAAATCGATGTGAATACCATCATTACGACAGACGGCAGCACGAACCGGAACAGACGGGTATACGTAAAGTGGTCAGAAAGAGCAATCCTCTGCCTGCTCATGAAATATCTACCTCTTGTTGATCAGTATCGGGAAAAAAAGTCATCATTGCGGCGCTCATTTTGTTGAGAAACGCGCAAAGCTGCTGGAATTCCGCCTCGGAAAACTGCGCAAGGGCGCGCTGCTCCGTCTTCAGCACGCGGTCCGCCGTCCTCTGCGCCAGCGCATGACCCGCCGGTGTCAGCCGGATAAGCTTCGTTCGCCTGCTCTCGCCGCTCTGCATCGTCAGCAGCCCCTCCGCCTCCATTTTCTTGAGCGCGGAATTGACGGTCTGCTTCGGTCCGTGCATAAATTCGCAGATACTGCTCTGCGTGATGCCGTCCGGCTCAAGGCGCAGGGCATAGAGAATCCAGAGCGTTGTCTCCGTAATGCCAATCGAGCGCATCATCTGCTGATAGGTATTGTCGTTCGTTTTCCACGCGCTGTTATAGATGGCCAGCCGCGTGTCCGCCTGCACTTCCAACAGAATTCCCCCCTTTATCGTCCGAAAA
Organism: Bacteroidaceae bacterium; assembly: GCA_963642705.1. GTDB lineage: Bacteria > Bacillota > Clostridia > Christensenellales > Aristaeellaceae > UBA11524. The sequence goes on along the minus strand of CAVIHU010000010.1, from coordinate 33,688 downwards.
CGGACAAAGCTATTATAATCCGATTTCGGACGTTTGTCAACCGCAAAATGCTCAGGATACAAAGTCCCTTGCAGGGGACGGTGTTCATGCCGGGCGAAGCAATGGCTGCGGCATACGAAAAAAACTGCCATCAGAGAAGAAAATCTCTCCGATGGCAGTTGCTTTGCGGTCAAATCAGCCATGCATTCCTTCGCTCTGAAGCTGCATGTTTTCCACCACGATGTCGTGAATTTCGCCCAGGCTCGCGCAGTATTCCAGCACCTGCCAGGGCTCGTTGGTGTGGAAGTGGATTTTAATCAGCTCATCGTCGCCGACGGCCAGGAGACAATCGCCCTTGAAATGCTCCGTAATATAATCGTTGATGACGTCTTCGTCAAGATCATGTCCTTCAATCAGCAGCTGCGTATCAAATTTGAATTCAAGCTGTTCCGCCATTTTCTTCACTCCTTCTGATTCATTTCCTGCGAAAGCCTGCAGGCTATTGAAACAATTCTACGAAAAGTATGCTTTTTCCTGCTGAAAAACGCGCAGAAAAGAAAGAGCCGCCGCGGAATGCTGATTATTCTGCATCAGCGGATTCAGCGGATACCTGCTCCGCAGCATCCGTTTGGGCAGGAATCTGCTTGCTCCAGAGCTTCTGAACATCGGGATTCTTCTTGTCGCGCAGCAGGAAGCAGGCGACAACCATCTGCAGCACGAACTGCACCAGCACCGTGACAAGCTGCAGGTCATCGATCGCGCTGCCCAGCACGGTGGCGCCCTCGGAAGCCTGCTCGGCGGTAAATTCAAAGAAGCCGTTAGCCATCGCCGCGCCGATGTTGTTCAGCGCGTGCACGATGATGACCGTCCACATGCTGCCGCTGCGGAAATACATCGCCGCAAGCATGAAGCCGGCTGCAATGTTGGCGAAAGACTGCCCGACGGCGGCCAGCGGATTCGAGCTGAGGGCGTTAAACAGATGCATGCAGCCGAAAAGAACGCCGCTGAGCAGCGCCGCCTTGCGGACGCCCCTGGCGTCAAGTCCGAAATGCTCCAGCATCGTTTCGCTGATGACCGCGCGGCACATGAGCTCCTCCGCTGTCGCCACCACGAACATGAGGACAATGAACAGGAGAATCATGCCGAACGGGCGAAACGTCATGTGGTTGCTGATGCAGTCCGGAATAATCAGGACAACGAGCAACGCAGTGTAAACCAGCTTAAAGGCGCTCACGGACACACAGGTGCGCAGCGACGCGCCCTGACCTTTCATCAGGCTCAGATGATGCGTCCGCCAGAGGATGAGCAGCATGACCGCAATGATAGCCGCATCTGTCACGATGAGCGTCACGTAATCAAAAGCATCGGTGTTCTGCGCCAGCGTCGACGCCGCAGTGCACAGATACCACAAGGATGAAACGCCGACGTTGAGCACGGCGAAGAGTACGAGCACCAGGATGGAGAACCAGATGGGATGTTTTTTGCTGAATCTTGAAAGCATGGCGTAGGGTAACTCCTTTTTGTTTGAAATGCCTGTTTATTATAGCACAAACGCAGGCAAAATCAAGGGAGACAGATTTTTTGGGCAATACCGCACAAATGAGGCAGTACGATGAATCGTGAATTTTATTGCCTGAGCTCTTTCAGAGCCTTCGTCTCCTGCGGAGGCTCCTCAAAGTCTCCCAGCGGCAGACACATCCAGATGACATCGTGCCATGCGCCGTGCTTGTAGCCGGTTTTCTTCCAGACGCCGCAGTCCTCAAAGCCGAGCGTCCTGTGCATTCCGACGCTGCGGTCGTTGGGCAGCGTGATGCAGGAATACGCATTCTTGAACCCCTGCCGGCGCAGCAGGGCAATGCACGCGTTCATCATTTCCCTGCCGACGCCGTGTCCCTCGCTGCCGTGACGCATGTAAACCGTCAGCTCGACATCCCAGCGGTACGCGCCGCGCGTGCGGACAGGATGCGCGTAAATAAAGCCGTTGATGCGTTCGCCGTCCGCATCGACAAGAATCGGATATCGGTCCTCGGTGATCATCGACGCATAAAAATCCTCCGGCGTATGCTCGGTGGAAAAGGTAATGCAGGTTTCATCCACATAGTAATTATAAATGTCTGCAATCTGCTGACAATCAGCAAGCTTTGCGGGACGAAGCATCCAAATCGCCTCTTTGCCAATAAAATTTATGCTTATCCTATCATTCCTGACAAAAGATCACAAGCACGCGCGGTTGGAAATCTCGTTATTTTCATAAATGCATCGGCAGGAAATTTCGCCGCTGTGTGGAATTTTACTAAGACGAACTTGATTTGGAGGAAACATACAGATGGCGCTGAATGACACAATCCGTGCGCTTCGTAGAGAACGCGGCATGACGCAGGAGCAGCTGGCGGACGCGATGAATGTGTCCGCGGCGGCGGTTTCCAAGTGGGAAAACGGTCAGAGTGTGCCGGATATTCTGGTGCTGACATCGCTGGCGGACTTCTTTGAGGTGTCGCTCGACGCGCTGGTCGGGTATACCGTGCAGGCACATCGCCGCAGCGACCTGGTCGAGCGCATCAGGCAGCTGATTGTACAGAAGAAGCATGGTGAGGCAACCCGTGCGGCGCGTGAGGCGCTCCGGCGCTATCCCAACAGCTTCGATGTGGTGTTCGAGGCGATGCGCGCGTACGGCTATTCCGGCATGGAGCAGGATCGTTCAGAGGATTTGCGGAAGGCAATCTCGCTGGCGGAGCGTGCCATGGTGCTGGTTCATCAGGAGCAGGATCGTCCCAGCCTTGTCCGACCGGAAACCATCTGGTCGTACATGGGCAGCTATCACGCGCACCTGAACGAATATGACGAGGCGCTGCGCTGCTACGAGAACGGCAACCTCGCCGAGAGCAACGACATCTCCATCGCGAATTGCCAGACGGAGCTGGGCTGCTATGACCGTGCGCTGCCGAAGCTTTCGCGCGGCCTGGTCGTCAGCGTCATCCGCCTTTTCAACGCCGCGGCAGGCGCGATGAACTGCCTGATCGCCTCGGGACGTCAGCAGGATGCCATTGCGCTCGCTTCATGGCTCTGCCGCGCACTGGACGGCATGGAATCACCCAACGGCAGCTACATCTGGAAAATGAAGACGCTGCTCTACGTCGGCGCGGCACGCGCGATGCTCCTCATGAACCGCAGGAGCGATGCGGAGCTTCAGCTGCGTCAGGCCGTGCATTGTGCGCGGCGCTTTGACAGCGCGCCGTCTTACAGCGTCAACGGCTTCCGATTCTACTGGGGCGAGGACAAGCCGATTCTCGACATTACCGGTGAAACCGCCATGAACGCCATCACGCGATATATCGACCGCTACAGCGACACCCATGCCGAGCTGTACGAGATACTGGCAAAAATTCAGGCCTGACAACGGACTTCGTCTGCTTTCTCTTCGTCCGCTTTCCCTGCTTCGGTATCGCACTTGTTTTTTCACGACCATGTAACTGAAAACAGCAGCTGCCCGGATTGAGCAGCTGCTGTTTTTTTACGGCATCGCCGCACCTTTCAGCGGCGCCGCCGAATGGTGCTGTGTTTGCCATAGGGGCTTTGCCTCAAACCCCGGCAGGAAAGGGGACGAAGTCCCCCTGACCCGTTCCTTAGTCAACCTTTGTCAGATGAATGCGCTGACTCGTTTCGCCGCGCTCATCGTTGAGCCATGCGCTCGTGCTGCTGATGCCCGTCAGCCGATGCGTGCTCGTCAGCGTATCCGGAGAAGCGCCCGTGCGCAGCGTCAGACCGTCCACCGCGAAATACAGCTCCGCACCGCCAAGCGTGCACGTGCCGTCCAGATTGAACGTGTACACATTGTTCGACTGATCCGTCCATGTGCCCAGCAGGAGATAGCAGCTCTCCTTCAGGCGCTCCTTCACGCGGCGCTCGTCGGAAATGCACTGATAGTAGGGATATGCCGCATAGACATTGCCGGCTGCGTAGTAGGCTTCCGCCGCCTGATAGCAGCTTTCGCGGAAGATGTTCCTGAGCTCCGCGTACTTTTCCGGCAGGTGATCCGTGTCAACCGTCATCAGCGAATCGGCGCACGCGGCATACTCCTGATTGTCGTATTGCGCCTGCGCGGCTTCGGCGATGGGCGCGTAATACACATCGTACTGCGCGGCAAGCTGATCGGCGGCGTCCCGATAATCACCGGCGGCGGCAAAATACGCGGCGGCCTCCAGCGGCTGACCTGCCTCGACGGCCTTTTCGCCCTGCTGATAGCGCACCGCCTTGAGTTGCGCATCTGCATCGGAATAGCCGGCAAGCGACTGCAGCAGCTCCGCCGCCTCATCGAGCTTGCCCTCGTCGGCCCTGCCCAGCGCGATGGCGTAATCGCACGCCTGCACGCGCTCCTCTGAATCCTCGTATTTGCCGAGCGCCTCGAAGATGATGCGTGCGGAATCGTACTGCTTCGCGTCGTACATCAGGCTCGCCTGCTGATAACGCGCATTGCTCAGCCCCTGCTCATCGCCCAGCTCCGCATAAATGGCGGCGGCGGACTGCAGATCCTCCAGCGTACCGTTTGCGGCAAGCGCCTGTGCCTTCTGAGAGCGAACCTCGCTGATCTTCTCCGCGCTGTCCTTATAATCGCCGAGCGACTCATACATCGCGACAGCGCCGTCATAATCGCCGTCCTGCGCCTTTTTCGCCGCCCAGTCGTAATAGCAGAGCCTGATCATGTCCTGCGCCTCGCTGTAGTCGGATACGGCGGTAAAGCCCGCGACGGCGGATTCATAATCGCCGCTGGAATAGGCGATCTGCGCCGGACGGTACACGCAGTCCTTGAGCAGCGTCTCAACATCCTCGTAATCCTCAGGCAGCTGCTTGAGCAGCTCCGTCGCGTCCTCGAAGGACAGCGCCTTCATTTCAGCCAGCGCCTGCTGATAAATCGCCTGCTTCCACAGGTCGTCCGCATCGCTGTAATCACGGATATTCTGCAGCAAACGCGCCGCCTCGCGGTACTTGCCGTTTTCCAGCGCAGCGACGGCAGGCGCATAGTAGCTTTCAGACGCCTGCTCGGCGGCATCGAGATAATCGCCCGCTTCGTAGAACTGCTCCGCTGCGGTCGCCGTTTCGCCGGCAGCCTGCAGCTGCTTGCCGTAGGCGTAATGTGCCTGCTGCGTCAGCTCCTCTGCGCCGTCGGTGTAATCCGGAATTTCCGCAAGGCAGGTCAGCGCGGACACAGGGTCGTCGCGGTTCAGCGCGTCCTGCGCCTCCAGATACCATGCCTTCTTGATCAGCGTTTCGGAATCCCTGTAGCCGTCAAGCGCCGCAAGCTGGTCGCGCACGGATTCGTAGTCATCCGTCGTGTCCAGCAGCGCCGTCAGACGGCGGTAGGTGATTTCTGTGAGCATATTGCCGCTGTCCTGATAATCGCCCAGCGCGGTGAAGAGTGCTTCCGCTTCATCAAGCTCATTTGCGGACAGGCGGATGCACGCCTCCTGATAATCGCATTCCTGCGTGAGCGCCTCGGCACGCGCCTCGTCCTCAAGCGTGGCGATCAGTGCACGCGCCTTTTCGACGTCTTCCAGCGTCACGGGCGAGGACAGATCCGTGCTCGTAATCAGCGCTGCGGCGCCCCGATAGTTGCTCTCCTGCACCATGCTTGCGGCATCCTGATAGGTGCTGATCTCCGCAAAGCCTGCCGCGGCAGCCGTGTAATCGCCGCTCTCCAGCAGCTTCTTAGCCTCGGTGTACTTCATGTGCGGCAGCAGGCGGAACATGATGCCGTAGCCGCCTGCGAGAATGACCGCGATCGCCAGCGCGGTAAACACGACCGCACGGCGCGTCCTGCGCTTTTTGACGACCGTCTTTTCGCGTTCCGCCTGCATTTCGGTCGTCTGCGAAACGGCAGCGCGGTTATGATCGTCAACCGCCCTGTCGCGTGCGGCGATGGCGCTGTCCACGGCGTTCTTCGTGAAGTGTGCAAACACATCGCTGCTGTTTCTTCCGCAGCGGACACAGACGGGATTCGACACAGGATTCGGGCGTCCGCAGACGCACAGCCACAGATCGCCCTGCATTTCGGGATAACCCGCTGCCATTTCACCGGCAACCTCGCGCAGATCGCTCAGCGCGGTGCTGCGATGCAGGTTATTGGGCGTGTATTCGGTCAGCGGCTCCTTGCCGCGGCGCCATACGCTGGAATTATCATACCAGACCTTCTCGATAACCGCCTCGCAGTCGGTGAAGACGACCGGCTCGCTGACAGGGATGCTCATCGTGAAGGTACGCTTGGGCGCGCCGGTCAGCCCGTGGGCACGATGTACGGTGCGCGCGACCTCCTTTCCGTCCGCGTCCGAAAAAATCAGCGTCGCCTCCACGGAAACAACCTGATTGCCGGACAGGTTGAACAGCGTCAGCTCGCAGGACGGGCAGCCTGTTTCCGGCGCATTGATTTTCCAGACCTCAACGGGGCTGTTCAGATTAATTTTCAAGGCAATGCCTCCCTTTTACTGAATATACAGCACAATCTCATCCAGCACCTGATCGACAAACTCAAGCCTGAGGCTGACCGCAGTGCCGTCCGCAAGGACAAGCCCGAACCGCATGACGTCGCTGTCCGCGGTATAATCGATCAGACCGTAAACGCCGCTTTCCTCGTCGCCGTAAAGCCACTTGCGGTCGTTTTCTTCAATGTCGAGTTCATCGTGATAAAAGCGGTTGCAGACCTCGGTCAGCGTGTCGCCGATGCGGGTCGCACGCGGTCCCTCCATGCCGTCCTCGGCAATGAGGAGCATATACACCTGCGGATTTTCCTTCTGCATATCGTAGAGGAAGGAAATGTCGCAGGTCGCATAGGTCAGCGTGCGGACATAGCCCTCATCATCGTTCTCCATCCACACGTCCTCAAGCGGCTCGCCGAGCACAGCGGCGGCATCGTCGGGCGTCAGGCTCATGAAGTCAAGACCGGCAAACAGCAGATCATTGCCGTCGAACATGGTGAGCAGCGTGCCGTCCGCGCTGGTCGCGACCTGCGTGTAGTCATCATCGGACGTGCTCATCAGCAGGTTATTGAGCACCGCCGTCACCTCAGGCTCCTCGATGAGCTCCGTCAGACCGTAGATGCGGATGGCGCTGACAAGGTTATCCTCCATGGTAAAAATGACGCCTGTGTTGGAATAGCCGTCGCCATCGGTTTCCCCGCGCTCATAGGCGGCATATTCCACCGTCTGAACGCGCTGACCGTCGCGCTTGACCTCGCCCCAGTACAGGCTGTCCGGCAGGAGATTGACGACATAGAGCACCGCCGACTCGTTGCTGCCCGTCAGCGACGGATTCTCGCTGTAATTTGCCTGCAGAAGGATAGACAGGTCATCGCCGACCTGAATGCCGCGCGGTCCCTGCTCATCGGCGTTTTTCAGCACGATGGACAGCACCTGCGTATCGATGGCCATCACGGGCGAATCCGCATACAGCGTACCGAAGGAGTATTCAAAGACATAGCCGTCCTCGGTCTGAGACGCAGTCGGGTCATTCAGCGGCTCGGACGCCATGGCAAGCGTCTGGAAGTACGCCGCAGTTTCCCGAAGCTCGTTCAGCGTCAGCACATCCGCGCCGGCATCCTCGCTGAGTGCTTCCTCCTGCGTTTCCTCCGCGCAGGCTGCTCCGCAGGTCAGCACAAGAATCAGCATCATCAGCAGGCTCAGCAAACGTTTCATCATTGTCAGCGCTCCTTTTCCGGAAACGATAGATTATACCAATGCTATTGTACCGCAAAAACGCTTTCTTGTACACCCTTAAATGTAAACTTTCCGTTTCCTTTGCGGAGCAGGAATTTCGCCTCCGGGTCATCGTCATGTCCCCTTGTTCCTTCTTTCTTTGGGGAATACCGCTGCTTGTCATCAGGTGTTCAACGGCGCATTCCGTCCGGAAAATCGCCCATTTTCGAATGTTTATGCCGATTATACCAAATCATGCATAATCCAGTATCGGATGAATATGTATCCCTGACTGGACGCTTGTGGATTTTCCGAGAGATCATCCACCGTTTCCACAGGGTTATCCACATGCTTTTCCCCCGTTTTTTAGGCGTGAAAACGGCTTTCAGCGAGGTTATCCACTATTTCCACAGGGTTATCCACAGAAGTTGTCCACCAAGCCCGTTTCCTGTGGATAGGCTTGCACATAACCATTTTCTGGATTTTTGATATGCTCATTACTGTATATTTATTCATTTTTACGTATATTTTTCTTTGGATTTCTCCCAAAGGATATCCCTTTCGACCGTCAAAAACGGAAAAATCTCTTTGGGAGGCGACCTTTTTGCCGCCTGAAAGCACCGAAGGCTGTCAATCCGTTACAAGCTGTGGATAAAGTGCCCTCAAAGTGGATGAAATGTGGATAACCTGTGGATAAGTGTCTTTTCAGGCTTTTTTTTGCGAGGCGGGAGAAATCGGTCAAAATGGCACCATGCAAGCCATAAAACGCCTTGAAATCGCTTGACAAGCGCCGTCTGTGGCGATAAAATAAACAGTCGGACACGACTTTTTTGACGACCCTTTTTTCAGGAGGACGATTCATGCTGCCATCCCAAGACTCCGCCGCCTACCGGACGCTGCTCCATGAGCAGGTGGAAAAACGGCGAACCTTTGCCATTATCTCGCACCCGGACGCGGGCAAAACGACGCTGACGGAAAAGCTTCTTCTTTATGGCGGCGCAATCCGCTCCGCAGGCAGCGTCAAGGCGCGCAAGAGCGATAAGCACGCCACGTCCGACTGGATGGACATCGAGAAGCAGCGCGGCATTTCCGTCACGTCCTCCGCCATGCAGTTTGAATTTGACGGCTTTCGCATCAATATCCTGGATACCCCCGGTCACCAGGATTTCTCCGAGGACACGTACCGCGTGCTCGTCGCCGCAGACGCCGCCGTCATGCTGATCGACGCCGCGAAGGGCGTTGAGGCGCAGACCATCAAGCTGTTCAAGGTCTGCCGGATGCGCAACATTCCGATTTTCACATTCGTGAATAAGATGGACCGCGCCGCAAAGGATCCGTTTGCCCTGATGGAGGAGCTTGAACAGGTGCTCGGCATCCGCTCCTGCCCCATTAACTGGCCGATTGGCACGGACGGCGATTTTCAGGGCGTTTATCACCGCGATACAAAGCTGGTGGAGCTGTATACCGGCGGCGACCACGGCAAGACCATGGTGCAGAAGACCGATCTTGCCATCGACGACCCTGCGCTGGAGCACGTGCTCGCCAGGCACTACCGCGACCGCCTTGCCGAGGAGATCGACCTGCTCGATGAGGCCGGCGACGCCTTTGATTTGGAGAAGGTGCGCCGCGGTGAGCTGACCCCCATGTTCTTCGGCTCGGCGGTGACCAATTTCGGCGTGGAGCCGTTTCTGGAGCGCTTCCTGCAGTATACGCCGCCGCCCTTGCCCCGAAAGAGCGATTTGGGCGACATTCAGCCCGAGGAGCCGTATTTCTCCGGCTTCATCTTCAAGATTCAGGCGAACATGAACCCTGCGCACCGCGACCGCCTTGCCTTCATGCGCATCGTATCCGGCGCGTTCGAGAAGGGCATGGAGGTCTGGCATTCCGGCACGAACAAGACCGTCGCGCTCAAGCAGCCGCAGCAGTTCATGGCGGATGAGCGCGAGGCTGTCGAGGAGGCATGGGCAGGCGATATCATCGGTCTGTTCGACCCCGGCATTTATCAGCTCGGCGATACGCTCTCCAGCGGTCCGAAGCTGCATTATGAGAACATCCCCGTATTCGCGCCTGAATTCTTCTCGCGCGTTCGTCCGGCTGACTCCATGAAGCGCAAGCAGTTCCAGAAGGGCATTACCCAGCTGGCGGAGGAGGGCGCGATTCAAACGTTCATCCGCACGGAAACGGGGCGCGAGGAATTCATGGTCGGCGTTGTCGGCGTGCTGCAGTTCGAGGTGCTGGAGCATCGGCTGAAAACCGAATATCAGGTGGAAATTATCATGGAGTCGATGCCGTTCCGGTTTGTGCGCTGGGTGGTCAATACACCGAAGCCTATCGACCAGCTCAAGCTGACCTCTACGTCAGGCAGAGCGAAGGACAGCAGGGACAGGGATGTCCTGCTGTTCGAGAATGAATGGAGCATCAGGCTGGCATGTGAGAATAATGCCGGACTTGAATTAGCAGAGACTGCAAACAGAAAATAATATTTTCTGACATTTTGATCATCAGGCAGAGGGAATCGCGTCTGCGGACGCGACCAAAGGGCTTTCCGGTCGCCCTTTGGAAGCCTTCGGGACGCATTTTCTCCAAACTTCGTTTGGGAAAAATTTGCGGATGATCATGCGCCGTCAGGTGCAAACATGAATCCAGAGGGATCATATTTCTCTCATATTTTCTGACCTTTTGATCATCAGGCAGAGGGAATCGCGTCTGCGGACGCGACCAAAGGGCTTTCCGGTCGCCCTTTGGAAGCCTTCGGGACGCATTTTCTCCAAACTTCGTTTGGGAAAAATTTGCGGATGATCATGCGCCGTCAGGTGCAAACATGAATCCAGAGGGATCATATCCATCTGGCAAAGTCAAAGGGACGGATTTCCTCACCCTCTGCACGCGCACATAGCATGAAAATGAAATTATCCCATTCGCGCAATGGGAGTCCAGAGGGATGAAATCCCTCTGGCGGGGTTCAGGGGCAGAGCCCCTGAAGAATGAGTAAAATTCTTCTGGCAAAGTCAAAGGGACGGATTTCCTCACCCTCTGCACGCGCACATAGCATGAAAATGAAATTATCCCATTCGCGCAATGGGAGTCCAGAGGGATGAAATCCCTCTGGCGGGGTTCAGGGGCAGAGCCCCTGAAGAATGAGTAAAATTCTTCTGGCAAAGTCAAAGGGACGGATTTCCTCACCCTCTGCACGCGCACATAGCATGAAAATGAAATTATCCCATTCGCGCAATGGGAGTCCAGAGGGATGAAATCCCTCTGGCGGGGTTCAGGGGCAGAGCCCCTGAAGAATGAGTAAAATTCTTCTGGCAAAGTCAAAGGGACGGATTTCCTCACCCTCTGCACGCGCACATAGCATGAAAATGAAATTATCCCATTCGCGCAATGGGAGTCCAGAGGGATGAAATCCCTCTGGCAGGGTCCAGGGGCAGAGCCCCTGAAGAAGGAGTAAATAAGAATGATTCGTGAAGATATTCGAAACATTGCAATCATCGCCCACGTTGACCACGGCAAGACGACGCTGGTCGACCAGATGCTCAAGCAGGGCGGCGTGTACCATGAGAATCAGCAGACGGTTGACCGTGTCATGGACTCGGGCGCCATCGAGCGCGAGCGCGGCATCACGATTCTGGCAAAGAACACCGCCGTACATTACGGCAACACGAAGATCAATATTGTCGACACCCCCGGTCACGCGGACTTCGGCGGCGAGGTCGAGCGCGTGCTGAAGATGGTCGACGGCGTGCTGCTGCTGGTGGACAGCTTCGAGGGACCGATGCCGCAGACGCGCTTCGTGCTGAAGAAGGCGCTGGATCTCAAACTGAAGGTGCTGATTGTCATCAATAAGATTGACCGCCCTGACGCGCGCTGCGAGGAGGTTGTCGGCGAAATCCTCGATCTGTTGATTGACCTCGATGCCGATGAAAGCACCATCGAAAACCCGATTCTGTATGTGTCCGCACGAAAGGGCACCGCGACGCTCAGCCTCGACGAGCCCGGCACGGATCTGCGTCCGCTGTTCGATGCCATCCTCAAGTACATCCCCGCGCCCGAGGGCGATCCGGAAGGACCCGCACAGGTGCTGATTTCCACCATCGATTATTCCGAGTATGTCGGCCGCATCGGCGTTGGCCGCATCACGCGCGGTGTATTCAAGGCCGGCATGAACGTCGTCCATACGAATGTGCAGACCGGCGTGACCAGTCAGTCGTGGCGCCTCGGCAACCTGTACCGGTATGACGGTCTGAAGCGCATCGATGCCGAGGAAGTCAGCATGGGCGATATCGTTGCCCTGTCCGGCGCGGCAGATCTGTCCATCGGCGACACGGTCTGCTCTCCCGAATGCATCGAGGGACTGCCGTTCGTCAAGATCAGCGAGCCGACCGTCACCATGACGTTCCAGGTCAATGACTCCCCGTTCGCCGGCCGTGAAGGCACATATGTCACGAGCCGTCACCTGCGCGCACGCCTGATGCGCGAGCTGCAGACCGACGTTTCCCTGCGCGTCAACGACACCGACACCACCGACGCATTCGAGGTGTGCGGACGCGGCGAGCTGCACCTGTCCATCCTGATTGAAAATATGCGCCGTCAGGGCTATGAGTTCGCCGTTTCCAAGCCCCGTGTCATTTACCGCGAAATCGACGGCGTGAAGTGCGAGCCGATTGAGCGCCTCGTTGTCGACACGCCTCAGGCCACCGCCGGCGCTGTCATCGAGAAGATCGGGCGCCGCCGCGGTACGCTTGAACACATGTCCGGTCTGGATCGCGTCCGCCTCGAGTTCCTCGTTCCTTCGCGCGGTCTGTTCGGCTACCGCAGCGAGTTCATGACCGACACGCGCGGCGAGGGCATCATGTCCGCCGTATTTGAGCGCTACGAGCCTGTGAAGGGCGATATTCCGCACCGCAATGTCGGCGCCCTGGTTGCCCATGAAAGCGGCGTATCGACCTCCTACGGTCTTTTCTATGCGCAGGAGCGCGGCACACTGTTCATCGGCGCGCAGGAGAACGTCTACGAGGGCATGATCGTCGGTCAAAATTCCCGTCCGGATGACCTGGTCGTCAACGTCTGCAAGCAGAAGCATGTCACCAATATGCGCAATGCTTCCGCCTCCGAGGACGCGATGCGCCTGATTTCCGTCCATCCGATGACGCTGGAGGAGTGCCTGGAGTTCATCGATGATGACGAGCTGCTGGAAATCACCCCGAAGACTCTGCGTATGCGCAAGAAGATTCTCAACGCCGGCGACCGTGCACGTCAGTGGCGCTACAAGCAATAATGCTTTTCCCCTCCCGAAGGTGTTTTTCGCCCTCAGGAGGGGATTTTTCAGTCTTTGCCTGATGTTCTTCGTCTGATGTTTTCAGCATACTGTCTTATTCTCATATTTGTTGCATAAGCAGCAGAAATTTCGCTTCTGCCGAGACGAAACACCTGCAAAAGCGTGCATGCAACAATTATTCTTGATTTTTTCCTCATCTCATGATAAAATAGAACAAAACTATCGAAATATTCGCTTTATTTTACTGCGAAAGGAGCTGACCGCGATGAACATTCATGAATCCGCTGAGGATTATCTGGAAGCAATCCTCCGCTTGAAGGAATCCAAGGGCTATGCACGTTCTGTGGATATTTCGCTGCTGCTGGGCGTGACGAAGCCTTCTGTAAGCGTGGCTATGAAGCGACTGCGCGAAAACGGCTATTTGACCATGGATGAGGACAACCTGATTACGCTGACGCCTGCCGGCATGGAGATTGCCAAGGGCATCTATGACCGCCATAAGACGCTTTCGAGCTTTCTGGAAAGCCTCGGCGTGGATGCGGAGGTTGCCCGTGAGGATGCCTGCAAGATTGAGCACGACATCTCCGAGGAATCCTTCCAGGCCATCCGCCGCCTGATGGCAGAGCGCGATGCCCAATGAAAAGCACACCCCTCAAAACGCCTGAAAAGCGCCTTGGGGGGTGTTCCTTTATCCGTTTGTCATTTCATCCGTGCCGGTCGGTGGTTCGGCAGGGATGTAACCGCAGCCGCCCTCGCTGTTGTAGAAGCTCATGGTCGGTTTGCCATCGGTCGTGTCCAGCGAAATACCGAAGCGTGAATAGGTGCCGTCTCTGTAGGCCAGCACGATGGTGGCTGTGCAGCCGCTCCAGTACAGACCGCTGTCCGCATCGTTCTGCACGACAGACCATGTGCCGAGCTGCTCCGGCAGGCTGTCCGCATCGTCCGTGCCGCTGAATGTCCCGTCGGCGGACAGCGTCAGATACATGCTGCAAATTTCACTGCCGCCTTCCATGAACCAGCTGCCGACATACGGCGTTTCATCCATCATCATGTCGTTAAACGCAACATCCCGCGCAGGGACAAAGCCGCCGATGCGCCGCCCATCAACCGTACCCTCTGCATACACATAGTAAACATTGCCTTCCAGCCGGGTGACGGCGGTCAGAGACGTTCCGGAAGGAAGCGATGCCTGCGCGTACTGTCCGACATTCGGGTCGTCCGTCAGGAAGGTATCATAGACCGTGACAATCGGCACCTTCACCATTTCGCCTGCATACGGTTTGCCTGTGCTGCCGTCGTGAATCCACCCGATGCGGCTCGTGCGCAGGCTGACGCTGTACTCGACCATCGACCAGCCGTTCTGCGACACATAGAACCGGTAGCCGCTGTTCAGGTTAACCGCCGCCTTGCCCTTTGACGCGCGGCAGGCGCTTTCGTCCGGCGCGGAATAGACCGGCATCGTGCCGCCGTTGCCCTTGCCCGCAGGAATTTCCGCTGCTGTCAGGTTCGCCATATACTGCATTCCGGCAACGATCTCATTCATCCGGCGGACATCCTCAGGACCCCGATGCGGCATCTGGCTGATATTAAACGTATCGAGCGTGATGACGGTGCTCCAGCGCGCCGTTTCGCCGTCAAGCGTCACGTCATAGCCGCAATCCGTCTGCTCTAGGCAGACATCGCCCATTTCGGCATACACGAGCGTATAGACATCTCTGCCTTTATTGACCGACAGCTCAAACCGGTACAGCTCATTCCGCTTCTTATAGCGCAGCTCAAAGCCGTCCGCCGTGCGGGTGAGCTTCGGCTTTTCATCCGTTTCGCCCGGCTGATAAACGGCAATCGTGGACACAGTCGATGCAGCCCACTTGCCGGACGACTTTCTCGCGGCAAACAGCTGATTATGATAGCGGCTCTGCATCACAAAGTGTGCTGTGGTCTGCCTGCTGCCGTAGTCATCCGCGATATTCGTGTAATGCTCGTAATCCGAATGGCTGCTGACGATATTCAGCAGACCGGCGGGAAGATTCCAGCCGTTTGCGGAGGCGGCGGTTATGGTCAGAAGGATGAGCATCGCGCTCAGGAGCAACGAAAACAGCTTTTTCATTCCTGTTTTTTCCTCGCTTTCGGTACTTCGCCAGACACACGGAGCCTGTAAGAAGATGCTTTTCATTTATACAACGAGGAAAAAAGCCATTTTCATCCTGAAGCCCTGATTATTCCTCAGATTTCTTCCTGAGGCACTGCGCGGCGATTGCCCCCAGCACCAGCAGCGGTCCGGCGACCCAGTACCACTGCACGAAGCAGCTTGTCGTGCCGTAGATTTCGAGTGCCCCCTGAAACAGGCACCCGACCGTCATCGTCGCGATGCCCCAATGCAGCAGGCGGACACACCAGTCGGACAATTGCTTTTTCGCATACAGTGCGCGCACGGCAAACGGCAGTGCGCCCAGCAGCAGCGGAAACGCGAACGCGTATATCATCAGCAGCGAATAGACCCCATGGCTGAACAGCTCATACACAAATCCTGCCAGCGCAACGCATGCGGCGGCAATCAGGTCACCCAGCGCGATTCCCGCGTCTGTGCGGTTAATAGCCAATGTAGACAATGTCGCTCACGCCCCTTTCCTGAATCGACCGTCCATTTGTTGTCGGCTGATTAACGACACGCCCCTGAAACACCATGGTGGATGATCCGCCTCCATCGAGGTTGTAGGCGACCTTTGCGCCGAGCGACTGCATGACCTCCGCCAGCTCCTGCAGGGACAGCCCTGCGCTCTGTGAGGTGCGCCCGTCCGTTACGACCAGCAGGTAATGACCCGCGTCAATTTCGCCGATGGCGGTGCGCGGATTCGACTGCATCGAACGGCCGACCTCATCTCCTGCGCTGACGGTCACCTCTCCGTCTTCCACCAGCGCAGGACCGAACGTCAGTACCTGCCACGCGTTTGCGGACTGCAGCGCTTCCGCGCTCGTGCTGCTCTCGCTGACAATGGAGAAATGACCGTCCGTGCCGATGACAAGCGCGTCCGTATTTCGCCTGGCAGATGAGCGGTACAGCACGCCGTTGCGCAGAACGTAGCCGCTTTCCTGGGCGCCGTAGTAGTCGCCGTTGATGGCAAGAATTGCGCCGACGGTGCTCGCCTGCCTGGATGTCGTTTCCGTCAGGTTACGGGCGTACGTGTTGCCGGCAAATGCCGTCTTGAGCAGAGAAATGTCCGCAATCTGCACATCCGCGACATAGACGGTTGTATCGCTGACGCGCATTTCCGTGATGGTGATGTCAATGCTGCCGTCATGGTACTCCGTGTCGGTGGAAATGACGGCGCTGTCAGCCGATGCGGTCGTGTCAGCCGATACGGTGACCTCTTCTGCATCCGACACGGCTTCCCCTTCCGCAATCAGGGAAGTCACAGGCGCTGCGGCTGCCTCCCGCGCAGTTTGGTTCACAGGCGCTGCCGTTGATGCAGTCTGGACGGAATCCGGCGTCAGAACGCGGACAATCACGAACGTATCCAATGCTGCCCACAGCGTATATGCAAACAGGACAAGCCCGAATAAAATGCTGGGAATTTTCTTTTTCAATATTCTCAGCTCCTTTCATCACCTACCATAACAGAATTTTCTGAATAGTGCCTGAAGGAATTGTGAAGATTTCCGTAAAGGCTTGTTAAGGCGATGGCGCAAAAGGCGCATTCAACGTCATTGCCGATTTGTGCGGTATTGCCTGAACAGAAAAGCGGCCTCCTCCGACCTGCACGGTCAGAGAAGGCTGCTCCCTTTTTACTCTTCGGTGGACGCGGTGTCTTCCTCGTTGTCAACGGTAACAGGCATGATGTCAAGACCGGCGTCAGAGTAGACGATGTCGGACTCATTCTCCCACTGCTGGACAACCTCGGCGATGTGCTCATTCTGCTTGGTGGTGAG
Organism: Bacteroidaceae bacterium; assembly: GCA_963642705.1. Taxonomy (GTDB): domain Bacteria; phylum Bacillota; class Clostridia; order Christensenellales; family Aristaeellaceae; genus UBA11524. Next base: position 16,822 of record CAVIHU010000010.1, on the reverse strand, counting down.
CAGGTCAGCGCGAATGGTATCCATGATGTCGGTCGTCAGCTCAACAGCGCCGGACGGCACGTCACGGACATACTTGAGGATATGCACGCCATAGTCGCTGACAATCGGAGCGCTGATGTCGCCGATGTTCTCCATCGTGAAGGCGCCCTCGGTGAAGGCGGGGACATAGGTCGTAGAATCCATGTGGACGGAGTAGCCCTCCGCACGGGCGGTTTCGTCCTCCATGCCGGAATCCTGACCATATTCAACAATCAGATCCTCGAAGGACTCGCCGTTTTTAAGCTTCTCGTTGATCTCGTCAATGGTCGGCTGGACAGAGTCGATGATCGCCTGCTTGGCCTCCTCGACCTGCTCGTAGGTCACCAGCTCATCGGTCACCTCTTCGCCGGCTTCGATCTGATCCTGCTGCTCCTCGTAGGTCGCCAGCAGGCTCGTGTAGGTTTCCAGCAGCGTATCGTCAACGGACAACAGGATGTGGCTGATGCCGCGGTATCCGCTGGGCTGATAGTACAGGGGCGTGACATAGTCGGTGTAGCCGTATGCCGCATAGAGGGTATTCATGTACTGGGTGTTCTCGTAATCGGAAATGTTTCCCTCATAGGTTTCCTTGTCGGAGGCAACCAGCGTGTTGAATTCCGCTTCGACTTCCTCGTCCGTCACGGCGATGTCCTGAACGAGGTATTGCATCACCTTGTTGTAACGGGCGCTCTCGATGCACTCATTGTAGTAGCTTTCCTCGGTGTAGCCTTCCGCCTCAAGCATGGACAGCACCTCGACAAGCGCCTCAGCGCGCTCGTCCTCAGTGGATTCGTCCGTGATGCCCATATATTCCAGACCGCTGTCAAGGACGCTCTCCCAGGTGGTCTTTGCATTCTCCAGCGTCGAGGTGCGCTCTTCCTCGGTCAGGTCGAGGTTCAGCTCGGTTGCCTTCTGGTTGATCAGCTCATACTCAATCGCGATGGACAGCGCATTCTGACGCAGATACGCCAGCAGGCTCTCGTCGGTCGTGTCATAATAGCTGCTGTAATAGGTTACCATGGAATTATAATAGGTGTTGAAGCGCTCGCGGGTGATATCCACGCCGTTGACGGTCGCAAGCACCTCATTGGGATCCTCCGCCGTTTCAGCGGCTTCGGTCGCTGCGTCAGCCGCATCGCTTTCCGCCAGCGTGAACGCCGGAACAGCCAGCAGCGCCGCCATCAGCAGCAGCGCCAGAAAACGTTTCATTGAAGTCATGGTTATTCTTTCCTTTCTCAGCCGGTGTCCCGCACAGGCTCTCAATCGGCTTCTATTATGACACGTTTTGAATTTTTGCGCAACACGTTCCGGCAGATTGTTACAGCAAATTCACATTTTGATTGACATCAGGCTGGAAAAAAGCAAATCCGGTACGCTCTTCATTTCGCTGTACCGGATTTGATAGGATGCTTATGATGCTTTTACTGCTTTTTGAGGATCCAGATACCGTTGACAGGCAGATTTTGGCTGTCGGAAAGCGTTTCGCCCGAAATCATCTCCTGATACGTGCCCTTCAGCACAACCGTCTGCGGCTGACCGGAATAATTCTGCACGAACGCCGCGCCGCTGCGCTCTGTCGCAACCACACCCTGCGGAAGCTGCTCCGTCAGCGCATGGTGCAGGGAAAGTTTCTCCGCCATATGCCCGTAAATCGCGTTCAGAGCCGCCTGCTCGGGCTTTGCAGCAAGATAGTACGCGCAGCCGCTGCCGAACGAATGACGCGTCAGACAGGCCATTCCGGCGTAAAAATCGGCAGCGTATTCGGCGATATTCTCCGCGCCGAGGTTCTCCGTCAGCTCGCAAAGCTCCGTCACCGCGTAGGACGCTTTACCCGGGAAGACGATTTTTTGCTCATCCTGCGGATAAATCGCATCCAGCTCCGTTGCGCGGATACCCAGCACGTCCGTGAGTCCATGCGGCGCGTCACCCAGAAACGCCAGTCCGCTTTCATCCACCACGCCGGAGAAATACGTCATCAGCAGCGTACCGCCCTGCGCGACAAAATCACGCAGTTTTTCCTCAATGCCGTTGCGGAACATGAAGAGCATCGGCGCGACGACGAGCTTATAGCCGGACAAATCCGTACAGGCGCGCATGTCGCGGAAGTCAACGCGGATGCCCTGCTCCCACAGTGCACGGTAATGCATGTTCACGCTGTCGAAATAGTGCATGTTGTTGACCTGACCCGTCTGCGCGTAGTGAATCGCCCACCGGTTGTTCCAGTCAAAGAGGATGCATACCTCTGCCTTTTCCGTCGGCGTATCGTACATCGGCGCAAGCTTTTCCAGCGTCTGCCCGACCTCCGTCACATCACGGAAGACGCGTGTATCGCTGCGTCCGTCATGCCCGACGACCGCGCCGTGAAACTGCTCCGCGCCGCCGCGCCCCTTGCGCCACTGGAAATAGCAGACGCTCTGACTGCCGTGCGCCACCGCCTGCATCGAGGACAGCAGGTGCATGCCCGGACGCTTCAGCTTGTTGACAGGCTTCCAATTCACCTTCGACGGCGCCGACTCCATCAGCAGGAACGGCTGATCCTTGAGGGAGCGCATGATATCGTGATTCATGGCAAATTCAGCCGCCATCGCGACGTCGTCGCCCGAATGCCACGACGGGTAGCTGTCCCACGACACGACATCCATGCCTTCTGCGAAGGAGAAATAATCATAATCCCAGAAACGCTCCATCAGGTTCGTTGTGCACGGCAGCGACGGGTCAACCGAATGCACCGCATCGCGCTCTGCCATCATAAATGTCTTGCACTGATGCGTCATGAAGCGCCGCCAGTCGATCCACTGCCCGTTTGTGCTCGTTTCGCCCAGCGCGCCGGGCGCTTCCACCTGCGACCAATCCGTATACCGGTGGCTCCAGAAGGACGTCCACCATGCATGATTCAGGCTCTCCAGCGAGCCGTAGCGCTTTTTCAGCCACTGCCGGAATTTCTCCTGACACAGCGGGCAGTAGCAGTCGCCCAGATACTCATTGGACAGATGCCAGAGGATGACCGCCGGATGATGCGCGTACCGCTGCGCCAGCGCGATGTCCATTTCACGCACCTTGCGGCGGTAGACAGGGCTCGTCAGGCAATGATTCTCGCGTCCGCCGAAATGCGCGCGCTCATCCTGCTGATTGACGCGCAGCACCTCCGGATATTTCTGCGCCATCCACGCGGGACGTGCCCCGGAGGGCGTCGCGAGGATGATATGAATGCCGCCCTTCCACAGCCGGTCGATGACCTCATCCAGCCACGCGAAGTCATACACGCCTTCTGACGGTTCGAGACGCGTCCACGCGAAAATGGCGATGGAAACGCAGTTCACGTGCGCCTCCTGCATCATTTCAATATCCCTGTCGAGGATGTCGGGACGGTCAAGCCACTGGTCGGGGTTATAGTCACCGCCATGGAGGAAGGCAGGAAATCGCGGCGTCAGGTTATTCGAGGATGGCATTTTGATGTCTCCTTACTCTATTTTCTGTTTTTTACAATTGCTTTTTTTGCAGACATTTCGCATCTGCGGGTATGATGAAAAGTCAATAAAAAGGACAAAGTCCGCGATCGCCCATGCACCCTTCGCAATGCACTTTTCCCCGGGCAATACCGCACAATTGAAGCTTTACGATGAATTGTGCGTTATTGTCTTACAGGCTCTTCAAATAAGCCAGAATCTCCGCGTTCTTGCAGTCCTTCTCGAAATACTCGAAGAAATGCTCGCCGGAAATGGACTCCTTCACAAAATCCTGATTGAGATCCTTCAGGATGTCAAGAAGCGGACGGTACGTAACTTTCTTCACGCCGTCGAGAATCTTCTTGTTGCGCTGCTCCGGCACAACGCGCTCCTTCGGGTAGCCGTTGCCATGACCATAGCCGAACAGCTGATTGAAGATCATTTCCAGCTTCAGCTCCGCTCCCCAGCCGAAATCCTTTGCGAACGGCAGCGCGGCGCAGTTGCCGTCATTGATCTGCGCGAACATGTAGCCGTCAGACGGGTCGCAGATATGACCGCAGAGCACGCCGGGGAAGGAGTTGCACGCGAGCATCGCGCCCTCGCCGGTGCCGCAGCCCGTAATGACGTAATCCGCCGCGCCCGTTTCCAGCAGCAGCGACGCCAGCAGACCAACCTTAACGTACGTCAGCTGACACGCGTCATCCGCGGTGTACATGCCGTAATTCACGACCTCGTGACCCATGGGCTCGACGACCTTGCGCAGAACCGCTTCGATCATGGCATTCTTGCCGGCCTGCGAGTTCTCGTTCAGCAATGCGATTTTCATGATAATCTCCTCCGTTTTCGTCCGCCTGCATTTGCGGATGCGTATGCTGATTCTACCACAGAAGCGCGATTTTTGCAAGTAAACCGGAGGGTAATTTGAGGAACTTTTGCTCCGTTTACCCTGCAGTTACGAACCGTTGAAATGCCGGAAATTATCCACATGTGTTTCTGTGGACAAGCTGTGAATCGCGGTGGATTCTGATGCTCAGATGCCGGAATTTGGAACGCTGATTCATCCACAGGCAGTGGAGGATACACCCTGTGGAAGCTGTGGATAACCGGATCGATCGTGATTTTGCAGGATTTCCTGCATACAGGCGTCGAAAAAAGCTGCAAAAAAACGCCTCTTCAGGCAGGAATCGCCCCTGCAGAAATCGAATATAATGAAAAGAGGTGTCGGCATTAGGGAAGGACCGGCCGTCCGATGCGAAAGCGCGGCGGATTTCCACACCCCTGTGGATAAACCACGCAGATGTCCACATGGTTATCCCTGTGGATAAAGTCCAGTGATTTCAAGGCTTTGATGGACTTATCCACACCTTCCACACCCCCTACTACGACTGCGAAAAATATATATAATGACTGCTATCTCTCTCAGGAGGGTTTTCCGACATGCAATTCAACGTGAACGTCCAGTCGCTGCTGGATGCGCTGAACATCGCGACTCGCGCACTTTCTTCCGCCCGCGGCAACGCGCCGATTCTGGAAGGCGTTTATCTTTCCGCCGATCAGGACCGGCTGTATATGACCTGTGCCGACGGTTCCCTGAGCATTGAAACCTCCGTCCCTGCCGAAATCAAGGAGGAGGGTTCGGCTGTTCTGCCCGGCAAACTGTTCAATGAGCTCATCCGCAAGCTGCCCGGCGGCGAGGTATCCGTCAAGGTCAACGAAAATTACTCGGCGGCCATCCGATGCATGTCCTTCAAGTCGAACCTTGTCGGCATGAATCCGGCGGAATATACCGAGATCGAGCGCGTCAAGAATGGCACGACGATTCAGATTCCGCAGAAAAAGTTGAAGGAAATGATCACGCATGTTGCGTTTGCCATCGCGACAGATGATACGCGGCAGATTCTGACAGGCTCTCTTGTGGAGGTTACGCCAGATGAGCTGCGCATGGTTGCACTCGACGGCTTCCGTCTTTCGCTGCAGCGCGCCTCGATGCCCTTCCAAATTCCGGAAGGCAAGGAAAATGTTCATATGCTCGTGCCCGGTCGCGTCATGAATGAAATGAGCAAGATTCTGAGCGATTCGGATGAATTTTGCACGATCAGCTTCGATAAAAAGAAGGTCGAGGCAACCTTTGGCGATATTACGCTGACCGCTTCGCTCATGGCAGGCGAATTCATTGATTATAAGAAGATTCTGCCCGCATCCTTCCGCACGAAGGTGACGGTCGAACGTCTGATGCTGCTGGATGCCATCGACCGCGCCAGTCTTCTCGCGCGCGAGGGCAAGAACAACCTTGTCCGCATGTCGTTCCGGACGGACAGCATGACGATTGCGTCGAATGCCTCGCTCGGCGATGTGCATGAGGAGTTGCCCGCAACGCTGGACGGCGACCCGATCGATATCGCGTTCAACGCGAAATATATCAGCGATATTATCCGCAATATCGATGAAGAAAAAATTTGCTTGAGCCTGAACAGCAATGTCAGCCCATGCGTCATTGAACAGCAGGACGGTGAAGAGTATCTTTACCTGATTCTTCCAATTCGGGTCATGAATTAATATTGATAAATTCATTATCAAATTTGTGATGAAAGTATCACTAAAATGCAGATACAGACGATTCGTTTGCATAATTTCAGAAATTACCAGGATCTGGTTATGACACCGCATCCGGGCGTGAATATACTGCTCGGACAGAACGGCTCCGGCAAAACAAACCTGCTGGAAGCCGTTCATTATTGTGCGCTCGGAAAATCTCACCGCACAAACATCGACCGTGAGGTTATCCGCAAGGGTACTGATATGGCGGCAGTCGGCGTTGTGATTCAGAAGGATCACATGAAAATCGATGTCGCGGTTAAGCTGACGCCTGCTGAAAACCGCAAGAAATCCGTTTTTATCGATCGAAAGCGGTCTGATCGGTTGTCTGCACTCATGGGACAGGTGCAGTGCGTTATTTTCTCGCCCGAGGATTTGATGATTGTTCGGGAAGGACCGGCCATACGGCGGCGAATGATCGATATGATGCTCAGTCAATTGTCGACTGCATATTTCACGGCCCTGCAGCAGTATCAGCGTGCGCTGGAGCATAGAACGGCAATTCTGCGCGACGCGAAGCATGGCATTTCGCCGGATGAAAAGGTACTTGATGCTTTCGAGCAGGCGATGGCGGTTCCTTGCGGCGTGATTATGCCGATGCGCGATGAGATGATCAGCAAGCTGGCTGATGCGGCGGCAGAAAAGTATGCGCATATCAGCGGACGTGAAAATGAGTCGTTTCGCATGAAGTATCAGCCATGCGTTGAAAATACGGCGAATCCGATGGATGAAATCAGAACGAAGCTGCGCGAATGCCGTCAGGAGGATATTCGCATGGGCGGTGCGGGATGCGGAATACATCGCGAGGATATTCAACTGACACTCATGGGCAGAAGCATGAAGGTTTTTGCGTCGCAGGGGCAGGTGCGCACGGCAGCGCTGGCAATCAAGCTCTCTCAGCTCGAAATTTTCAGGAAGCAATCTGGCGAAACACCGATTCTGCTGCTTGATGACGTAATGAGCGAGCTGGACATGGAACGTCGCACGCGGCTGCTTCAGGAAATTGAAGGCGTCCAGACATTTATCACCTGCACCGATGAGACCGACCTGAAAGGCTGCCGCAGCAAGCGGACGTATGCCGTTTCGATGGACACGGATGGCATCGGGCATATTCAGGAAGAAACAGCTGGCGATGCGACCTCTTATCAAAAAATCACGGTTGATCCCGAGCTTGAATAATGTTCCACGTGAAACAATCAGCTGTCGCTCTCAGATGGCTGATTGTTTTTATTCACAAGTACATTTTGCGAGAATCATCATAAAATTCAAAATGAAATCAAAAATCAATCATCATTCAGTATTTTCAATGATTTAAAAGATATAATAATTATGATATTATAAATAATATATTGAAAGTATAATTTTGATGCTTCTATGAATGTTCCACGTGAAACATTGCAGTGAAAACGCGTTTGTGGTACAATAGAACAAACCGGACAGGAGGAATGAACCATGCCGAATTGGACGCAGCAGCAGAAGAACGCCATCGAAGCGAGAAATCATACCATCCTCGTCAGCGCTGCGGCAGGGTCTGGGAAAACGGCAGTGCTTGTTGAACGAATTGTCAGGCTTGTCAACGAGGGTTTCGAGCTCAATCGTATGCTGATTATTACCTTCACGAAGGCGGCAGCGGCGGAAATGCGTCAGCGTCTTGCAAAGCGACTTTTGATGGAGAATGGCAGCGAGAAAATCATGCGTGCAATCGAACAGCTTGAGACAGCGCAAATTTCAACGATTCATTCTTTCTGTCAGCGCGTCATTAAGAACCATTTTGAGCAAATCGGCATCGATCCGCTCGTGCGCGTCTGCGATGATCAGCAGCGGACGAGCATGTTCGAGACAGCGTTTCTGACGGCAAGCGATGAGCTGCTGGAAGAAACGCAGCCGGATGTTCAAATGCTTGCAGACGCATGGGAACAGAAGGAATTGCTGAGCCTGTGTACAGAGCTTTACACGTTTCTAATGGCGATCCCGAAGCCGTTTCAATGGCTGTCGGAGAAAATTGACGCATATAATCAGCCAATTAAGGATCAACCGTGGTTTCACGTGATGGAAAAAACGGCGATCATGGAGCTGTCAGCATTGCCGGATGAGCTTGAAAAGCTGCGCAGGATGATGGAGCTGCCGGATGCAATTCCGGAGCGAAAAGAGGCAATACAACTGGATGAGGAGGCGGTTCAATCGCTGCTGGCCGTTCAGGAAGATTTGCCGACGCTTGCAGGGACGCTCAGGACGTTCAAGCTGCCGACGCTCAAGCGCGTGACGAAACAGACAGAAGAGCAAAAGGAGTGGGGCAAGCAGTTCAGCGATGTGCGGACGCAAATGAAGAAGCGTATCGAGAAGGTCAGCAATATTCTGAACAACGATCATGAGCAGACGAAGCGGGAAATTCCGGTCATTCAGCAGCAGATGCGCGGATTGAACTGCCTGATTCAGCGCGTGCATGCGCATTTTCTGGAGGATAAGGGCAAGCGAAACGTGATGGATTTCGGGGATATGGAACAATTTACAATGGAGATTCTTGAAAATCCAGATGTTTGCACGCAGATGCAGGATGAATTTGACCAGATTTTCGTTGATGAATGTCAGGACGTCAGTCAGGTGCAGGATGCCATCATTCAGGCAATTCACGGGGAAAAGAACAGTCTTTTCATGGTCGGCGACGTCAAGCAGTCCATCTATCGCTTTCGCAAGGCGGATCCGACGCTGTTTCTGCATCGGATGCGCACGTTTTCGGACGAAGAAAAGGCGGAGGAACGGCGAATCATCCTTCAGCAGAATTTCCGCAGCGCATATAATGTGCTTGACGCGACGAACCGCGTATTCCGGCAAACGATGAAGCCAGAAGTCACTGAGCTGACATACGGACCGGAGGATGAATTGATATGCGGGCTCGGCGCGAAGGAAAATGAGCCGCCGGTCACGGTGCACCTGATTGATGAAAGCAAAGTGCCGAAAAAGAAGGAGACGCAGGAGAGCAAGCCGGCAATCCGCATGGAGGCACGTGCTGCAGCGGCGCGTATTCAGGCGATCGTGAACGATCAGGACAAGAAGATTCGATACAGGGATATCGTCATTCTGCTGTCGCAAACGGCGAACATCGCGCCGATTATCGTCGAAGAATTAACAAACGCCGGTATTCCGACGTTCTATGACGGCGAGGAAAGCTTCTTTGAGCTGCCTGAGATTCGTGATATGAAAACGTTTTTGAGCCTGCTGGACAATGAAAAGCAGGATTTGCCGCTGATTTCGGTGCTCAAAATGGTGCCGTTCAAGTTCACGGATCAGGAACTTGCTGAGATTCGGCTGACGTTGAAGGGCAAAAAGATGCCTTTCTATGAGGCATTTGCAAAAAAATGTGAGGAAAAGGATAAGCTTGCACAGAAGTGCCGAAATGCAAGAAGTCAGATTGACACGCTGCGCTTCGAGTCAGATGTGATGCCGCTTTCCGATTTTATATGGCATCTGATGACGTCGTCGGGCTATTATGCATCGGTCGGGGCGCTTCCGAAGGGGGAGCTGCGTCAGGCGAATCTGCGGATGCTGTTTGAACGGGCGAAATCATATGAGGATGAGGGCGGCGAGACGCTGACGGGCTTCATCTGCCGAATGGATGAGCAGCAGCGCGGCGGCGACAGCATTTCGGCGAAGATGCTGGGCGAAAATGAAAACCTCGTGCGCGTGATGACGATGCACAAATCAAAGGGGCTTGAGTTTCCCGTGGTATTTCTGATGAATTTGTCGCAGTCAATGGTACGGGTGCAAAGGAGCGCGATGCAGCTTCACACGCAGTTAGGCATGGTGCTGCCTTACGTCAATCGATCGATGAACATTCGCAGAAAGACATGCATCAGCGACGCATTCGAGGCGCAGCGGCAAATGGATGAGCTTGCGGAGCGTGCACGGCTGCTCTATGTAGCGATGACGCGGGCGAAAACTGATCTTGAGCTGTTTGCAGTGGTTGATGAAAAGAACCGTGAAAAGTGGATGATGCCGGAAAGCAATCACCGGATCCTGTCGTCCGGCAGCATGATCAACTGGGTTATGCAAGCGATATACACCGATGAGCATAAACAATCCACAAGTTATCCACAGGACGCAACGCCATGGAATTACGAGGATTGCGATGATTTTTGCGGAAAGCCTGTGGAAAACATTCGACAGGATTCGACTTCATTGGAATCGATTCTCAGGCTGCTGGGCGCTGAAAACAGGACAGAGCCGTTTAAAAAGGAGATGCCGAGAAAGGCATACGAACCGCTGAAAACGTCGGTCAGCGCGCTGGCAAAGAAGAAGCGCGAACAGAATTCGCCGCCGCTGATCGATATTGATGAGGATGCGCCCATGAAGCGCGAAGCCGATGAGCAGGGGACGCCGCTGGTTCTTTCTGAGCTTCCGAGGCATCCGGCTTTCATGGAGGAGCATCAGATGACGGCGGCTGAGCGCGGCACGCTGACGCACCGGGCGCTATCGCTGATTCCGTTGGAACAGGTGCGAACGTGTGATGATGTTTCGGCTGTCGTGCGCGAGGAGCTGCAACGGATGCGTCAGCAGGGAATTCTGAGCGAGGCTGAACTCAGGCAGATTCGTCAGCCCGCGATAACGGGATATTTCAAGAGCTCGCTCGGGCAGCGGATGCTGAAAAGCGCCAAGGTACGAAGAGAATGGGCGTTCAATTACCGGCTGGACGGCGAGGATACGCAGCTGCTGCAGGGTGTGATTGACTGCGTGTTCGAGGAGGACGGCGCATGGATTCTCCTTGACTACAAGACGGACTTTATCGATGATTCGGCATCATTCATTGAAAAATACACCATGCAGCTGAACTGGTATTCGCTCGCATTGCAGGGCATCACGAAACGTCCCGTGCGCGAAATGTGGCTGTATTCGCTCAGCAGGAATCAGGCGTATCGCGTGCCGGAAAAAGAAACGACATAACAGGGGAGATTGTTTCACGTGGAACAACGGAAAATGGATTATCACCTTCACACGACTCATTCGATGGATGGTCGGCAGACGATGGATGCGCTGTGCAGGCGGATGGCATCACTTGGCGTGGACGAAATCGCATTGACGGAGCACATCGAGCCGGAGCATCCGGACAAAAGCATGGATGTTCCGCCAGTGTGGGAAAACTGGTTTGCCGACATCGCGGAATGCCGAAAGAAATATCCGCAGTTAATCATCCGCAGCGGCATTGAAATCGGGGACAATCCGGTCTGCCGCGGCAGAATCAAGGAACTGCTCGATTCGCTCCCGCTTGACTTCCGGCTGCTGTCGCTGCATCTCGTCAACAATGTCGATCCGTATGAAAGCGTGTATTTTGCAGGCAAGACGCGTCAGCAGGCGTATCGGGAGTATGCGGAGGCGAAGGCGGAGTCCATCGTTGCATGGGATGATTTCGATAGCATCGCCCATATCGGCTACGTGGCGAAATTTTCGATTTTCACGGGGAAAGAGCGTGCTCTGGTGTACGAAGACGCACCCGATGCGTTTGATGCGATTTTCCGTCATGTGATTTCGCTCGGGAAGTGCATCGAGGTCAACACATCAGGCTACGCGTCAACGGGGGACACGTTTGCGCACTCGACGCTGATTCGCCGCTACATCGAGCTTGGCGGCGAAAACTTCACCTTCGGCAGCGACAGTCACGATGAACAGCGCGATTATGCCGACATTGAGCGGGCAAAGGATATGGTGCGGTCGCTCGGAGGAAAGTATCAGGTAGCCTTCCATCAGCGGAAGATGACATACTGGCGCATCTGACCGGGAAAAAACAAGGATACGTGGCATTGAAGTGGGAAACATACAAAAAAACACGCCCAAAACAGTTAAAAATATGGGGACATCCTACGAAAAATGACTAAAAATTTGACAAAAAGGGTTTTTAGTGGCATAATACAAGGGAGGGAAGAAAGACCGGGTCTCCGCAGGGACAAGCCCGGAACGAAATACTTCACCTGTACAAACCGGTACATCATAGGGGGCTCGTGTTTCATGGAACAGATGACGGTCAAATACTACTACCACAGCGGCTTTTCGGTGGCGTGCGGAGAAACGCTGCTCGTCTTCGATTACTGGATGGGTCGGCGCGGCGCGAAGCTGCCGGAGGCGCAGCGCATCACGGCGGAATCCCTGAGCCACTTCGCCGAGGTGTATGTGTTCATCAGTCACGGACATGAGGATCACTTCGACCCGATTGTGTACACGTGGGAGCAGTTCGCGCCAGTGACATACATCCTGCCGGATACGATGGACGCGAGCCTGCACGGTCGGAGGATGGGCGTCGGCGGTGAATTGGAGCTGTCGAAGCACGTGAAGGTGAAGGCGTTTGACTCGACGGATGAGGGGCTGTCGTACCTTGTGACGATTGACGGCACCAACGTGTTCCATGCGGGCGATCTGAACAACTGGCACTGGCGCGAGGAAGCAACGCCGCACGAAATCGAGGAAGCGGAGCGCGATTTCCTGCAGGTCATGGATACGCTGAGAGGGCAGAAGATTGACATCGCGTTTTTCCCGGTCGATCCGCGGCTTGGCATGATGTTTGATGCCGGTCCGAACTACTTCGCGATGGTGATGAAGCCTCGGCTGATGATTCCGATGCACTTCTGGGAGCGCACGGAGGTCATCCGCGAATATGCCAAGCGCAGCCGTTCGCAGGATACGGAGTACATCGCGATGACGAAGCCGGGTGACATGATACTGGTAGAATTTGACGACCAGGGCGGCGTGACCGTCCATGTGCAGACGGCGGACAATGCGCCCGTCTCGAAGAACAAAAAGGTCGCGCTGCAGGCATATGACGGCGAAAATCCGTTCAGCGATTCTGATTTACCGGTGGATTTAGACTGATTCGAAGGGTCAAGGGGAAAATCGGAAGCACTCCTGAAAGCAGAATGGAAAACAGTCTGAAAATCGGAAGCAAGAAAGAACGGAAGAAAAAACTGTCTTCAAGGCATTGACAGAAACGAGAATATCCCTTATCATAAAGAAACGATGCGGATGAAACGCACCGGGAAAGGAAGAAAAATCATGATTAATCAGGATATGACCGTCGGCGAAGTGCTCCGCGCGTGCACGGATGATAATATCGATGCAGTCGTGCAAATCTTCACCGATATGGGCATGCACTGCCTGTACTGCCCGCATTCCACTGCGGAAACGATCGAGGAAGCCGCGATGGTGCACGGCAACGATGTGAATGAGCTTGTGGAAAAGCTGAACGCAGCTTTCCAGACCAAGTAATCAACAGGGCTTTTTGCGCCGAAAGGGTGAAAAGCCCTCTTTTTTATAGCAGAATGCCGCAAATACAGGAATATCAACGGGTTGAAGGACTTCAGTGAAAAACAAAACAATCCACGCGCCATGGGGATAACCCTGTGGATAATGTGGATAAATCCAGTAGAATCCACTGGACATAGCCGAAAATGTGGATAAGTCTGTGGATAACAGTGGATAACTTGTGGAGATACAAGGAATAAGCTGTGGAAAGGGTGTGCAGAAGTGATTGTAGAAACACAAGGGCAGGCGCTGACGGTCGCGATGGAAATGGAGCGCCGTGCGATTCGAACGTATGAGCGTGCGCTGATGCTGACGGATAATGCAGATGTGCGCCGCGGCATTGAGAGCATGCTGTCGGACGAAAAACGCCATTTAAAGCGCTTCACGGAAATGTGGGATCAGACAGCAATGTCGGCAGAGGAAAGGCTGCTGTTACAGTCGATGGGCGCAGAGGTGCTGTTTCAGGGCGGCGTGACGGAGATGGCGCGAGGAAACGCGCTGACGACGATTGAAGGGCTGTACCGCTATGCCATGGAGAGCGAGCAGAATGCCGTGCAGACGTACACGAAATTCGCGGAGCAGTGCACGGGCGAGGCAAAGCAGGCGTTTCTGGACATCGTTCGCGAAGAGGCAGGGCATCTGATTGAAATTCGCGACAAACTGGCAAAGGGATAAGACAATACATCAAAAAAACTTGATCGATTCATGAAAACCCCTTACAATATTGCTCATGACACTTCTGAAAGGATGCATTTCAATGACCGATCACCAATCGCTATTTCAAGGCATCGGCGTCGTGCCCGGCACATTCCTCCTGCCGATGTCCGGAACGGATATGACCGCATGGGCATGCGTTGCCTGCGACCAATACACCTCTGAACCGTCCTACTGGCAGCAGGTCAGCCGGCTTGTCGGCAAAAAGCCTTCTGCACTGCGAATGATACTGCCTGAATGCGAACTGCCCGCATCACCTGAACGCATCAGCCGGATTCACGCGGCAATGGCGGATCAGGAAAAAATGCTCGAGACTGCCGTGAAAGACGGCTTTGTTCTTCTTGAACGCACGACATCGACCGGCAGGCGCCTCGGGCTGGTCTGCTGCGTTGATTTGGAGCAGTACTGCTACGACGGTACGAAGAGCGTCATCCGCCCGACAGAAGAAACAGTCGCTGCGCGTCTCCCTGCACGCCTTGCAGTACGCACCGGTGCGCCGCTGGAAACGAGCCACGTCATGCTGCTTCTTGACGACCCGAGCCGCACCGTTCTTGAGCCGCTGTACGCGCGGCGCGAGCAGCTTGATTCGCTCTATGACTTCGAGCTGATGCAGCAGAGCGGTCATGTCCGCGGCTGGCGCGTCACGGCGGAAAACGATCTGCATGCGATTGCGGACGCGCTGCATCAGCTACTGGCAAAGCTGGGGAATGACCCGCTGCTGCTTGCGGTCGGCGATGGCAATCACTCGCTCGCAACGGCAAAGAAGCATTACGAGCAGATCAAAACAACGCTTTCACCTGAGGCTGCGGCGGTGCATCCGGCGCGTTATGCCATGGTTGAGCTGGAAAACATCCATGATGACGCGCTTATTTTCGAGCCGATTCACCGTGTGCTGACGAACATTTTGCCGGACGACGTACAGCGTGACCTTGCGGCGTACTGCGAATCGCACGGCATGGCCCTGTCCGACGGCACGAAGTCGGATGACGGGCAGAAAATCACCCTCGTCACGCAGAAAAGCGAAAAGACCGTGTATATCCAGCATCCGACCGGTGCGCTGCCTGTCGCGACGCTTCAAAAGTGGCTGGATGATTACATGAGCCGCCATCCCGATGCCGCGATTGACTACATCCATGATGACGATGTGCTTCGCCGCCTGAGCAGTGCGCCGAACGCGATGGGCTTCCTGCTGCCGCCGATGGACAAGCATACGTTTTTCCCTGCCATCATGAAGCTCGGCATTTTGCCGCGCAAGACCTTCTCGATGGGGCATGCGCGTGACAAGCGATTTTACATCGAGTGTCGGAAAATTCAGCCGACACCGCACAAATGAAGCGGCATGTTGAATGGACCGATGCCGCCTTCAATAAAAAAAGCTCCCTGCGCTGTTACACGCAGGGAGTTTCTCATACAGCAATTAGTCTACCGTGTAGGGCAGAAGCGCGATGGCACGTGCACGCTTGATTGCCTCGGACAACTGACGCTGATGCTTTGCGCAGTTGCCGCTCATACGGCGGGGCAGAATCTTGCCGCGCTCGTTCACAAAACGGCGCAGACGATTGATGTCCTTGTAATCAATGTATTCGATCTTATCCACGCAGAAGGAGCAGACCTTCCGACGCGGACGACGGCCTCCGCGCGGACGCGGACGGCGCTCAGTACGTTCTTCAGACATGAGAGTGACCTCCTTTTCATTCACTTGATACGCAAAATCAGCGGATAACGCTGATTAGAAAGGCAGATCTTCGGGTTCAACCAAATAGCCGCTGTCCTGTGCGGTAGGCGCAGCAGGTGCTGCCGGTGCACTGGAAGAAGCAGGCGCGCCTGCTTCATTGCGGCTGGACAGGAATTCAACGTCCTCTGCCGTGACCTCGAGAGAAACGCGGGTGGTGCCGTCATTGGCGGTATAGGTGCGCGCAGACACAGGACCAACCACGCAGACCTTGCGTCCCTTTGTCAGATAATTCTTGCAGAGATCTGCCAACTGGCGCCATGCCGTTACACGGAAGAAATCCGTTTCCGGCTGACCGTTTGCAGCGTTCTGACGGCTGTTGCGGCGATTCACTGCAACAGTGAAATCACATACGCTGATGCCGTCGCGAACAGAGCGATGTTCAGGATCGCGCGTCAGGTTACCAATGATCGTCAGCTTATTCATCTGCTTATCCTCTTGTTCGGTCGATGCTGAAGGCTGATTACTCAGCGTCAGCAGGAGCTTCTACGGCTTCAACGGGCGCTTCCACGACGGGAGCGGCCTTGGGTGCGCGGGGCTTCACGCTGCTGCGCTTGACCTCCAGCTTAACCACGAGATAGCGAAGCACCTCTTCGTAGATCTCCAGATTGCGTTCAAGCTCACGAGGCAGCTCAGCCGGCGCCTTGAAGGTCACCAGAACATACCAGCCCTCGGTCTTGTAGTTGATGGGGTAAGCAAGACGCTTTGCACCCTTTCCCCAGGGCTCCTCATCAACCTTTTCCACCTCACCACCGTTAGCAGCGATCAGGGCAGAAACCTTCTCGATCAGTTCCTTGCGAGCGGTTTCCTCCAGTGCAGTATCGATGATGTAGGTCAGTTCGTACCTATTCATCACATTCACCTCCTCTTGGACTTTTGGCGCTGCATCCTGTGCAGCGCAAGGATGTGCCAGTTATTGATTATACATCATCCGTCAGGCTTTTTCAAGGGGTTTGAGCAAAATTTTGCGCTGTCCGCTCTGTGTTGTAAAGAGATATGACCCATGGAAGCAAAATCGATATGGCACATGCGT
>CAVIHU010000009.1:0-78494 GCA_963642705.1 Bacteroidaceae bacterium | reverse complement strand
AGCTTTGTTATCTTATCACGTTTCCTTTCCTTCGTCAACCCCTTTTTTGCTTTTTCTGAACCTTTTTCTTGCCCCTTTTTGCGAAGACGAACTTTTCCGGTCGTTTCTCGCTCTTTCGTTCAGGAATCCGGCGCGGTTTCCTGTGTTAACTGACGGGAACGTTCAGGTGCAATCTGCCCGATACATTAAGGCAGCTTTATCCTCTTAGTGCTTCAAATTCTTGACATCAAAAGTCGTGTGTGATAAACTAAAGGCAGCCAAACAAGTGCAATTTACTGTATTTGCGCGGCACTTCCAAATCGCTATGAAGCATGATTTGAGGCGATTATCATGAATACATCTTGGCTGATCGGGCTGACGTTGAGCGGCGCGCTGTTGTCTGCAAGCGGCCGTGCGGAGGATCGAAACCTGATGCATCTGCCATCCTTTCGCGGCATTGCGGAGGTTCGTGCCAGTCTTCCCGGGCGGATGCGGCTGTATATTCCATCCGTCAGTGCATATCCCGAAGCAGCGGCAGACATGAAACGTCAGCTTGAGGCGACGAAGGTCGTATCGCGCCTGACCATCAACGCAAAACTCTCCACTGTGCTCATCTGCTATGACGAATCGCAGGTTGAAGCAGCTGTCATTCAGGGCGCAGTGCTGAAGCTGATGGGGCTTTCTGAGGCGCTTCAGAAAACGCCCACATCGCGCATTGAAACCTCTCTGCGCACCTTGGCTGGCGCAGTCAACCGCGGACTGCTCGACGCAACAAACGACTTGCTTGACCTGCGCACCCTGCTCGGCGGCACGCTGACGTTTGCAGGACTGAAAAGCCTGATGTCGTCCGGTCCGGCGATGCCCGGCGCGATGACGCTGCTTTGGTGGGCATGTAGCCTTTGGAGGCGCAACGACAGTGGGACGATTTGAAAACGCGCTCATTCGCCGCGCCCTGAAGCCTAACGTCACGTCTGACCTGCACGGTCGGCTGCGGTTGACCTTCAAATGCTATAAACTGCTGCCGAAGGATGCGCTCCCCTACCTGCATTACGTTCGGGATGTCATGACCATGCTGCCCGGCGTCACTGATACACAGGTCAATCCGCGCATCGGCACAGCACTGATCTCGTATGATCCGCGGACAACAGGCCGTGAACAGATTCTGCAATGGATCGACACCGTCGTCAGCGTAGGACTTGAGCTGTCCGCAGAAATCAACTGGCAGAACGGCGCCATTCAGGAAGCGGAGCTTGCGCAGCTTGCCCGGGAGCGACTGCTCGACCGGCTGCCGAAATAAAGCAACTATTCTAAAGAAGGGATTTTCATGTTCGGAAATCAATCACATCCCTATTGGATGAAAGGGCAGATTGCGCACAGCCTGCGCGGCCGGCTCCGTCTTCGTGTTGACGGGCTCCGGTATTTAAATGACGAGCGTGAGGAAATCGCGCAGCTGTTCGTCAAGCTGCCGGGCGTCCGCACCGTTCAGATCACGCCCGTAACTGAAAGCGTGCTGATCACCTTCACGCCAGCGATTACGGACGCGCATCTGCTGACCGAGGGTGCGGACATGATACTGGCGCGCTATGCCATGACTGCTTCTCGTGTCCGGCAAGGTGCCAGCGCACCCGAGGCAGCCGAGGTATCCATGACGACATCCGAACTGACGAAGCGACTCGCGTTCAATGCATCAACCCTGCTGCTGAGCCACACGCTGCTGCCCGGCAGTCTGCTGACAGGGACGCTTGCTAGCTTCACCTCGCTCGAGGCGCTGACAAGCCTGTACCTGACTGCGCCGATGTTCAAGAGCGCCGTCGCCGGAATTCGCCGCGACCACAAGCCAAACGCTGATTTCCTGACGGTCACCTCCATCGTCGCAAGCCTGCTGCTGAATACGCCGCATTCCGCGCTGATGATTCTCGCGCTTTCCGATCTTGCCGAGCTGATGACATCCTACACCATCGAGCGCACGCGCTCCTCCATCAAGAAGCTGCTGTCCGTCGATGATGCAGAGGTCTGGAAGGTGCTTGCGGACGGTCGCCTCGAAAAGACACCCATCAGCGCACTGAGGGCAGGCGAAACCATTGCGGTGCACACCGGCGAAAAAATCGCGGTGGACGGCGTTGTCGTATCCGGCAGCGGTGTAGTCGACCAGAGCGCCATCACCGGCGAATTTGTCCCTGCTGAGAAAGCAGTTGGTGCCGAGGTTTACGCAGGTACCGTTGTCAAGAACGGCAATTTGACGATTCTTTCCCAGCGTGTCGGCGACCAGACGGTCGTTTCACGTATCATCGGCATGGTAGAGCAGAGTGAGCTCAAGAAGGCACCCATTCAGCGCTACGCCGACCGATTCTCCAACTACCTCGTGCCGCTGAATTATCTGCTCTGTGCGGCAGTCTGGCTCGTTACGAAGAATCCGCAGAAGGCGCTCAAGATGCTCGTCATCGACTACTCCTGCGGCATCAAGTTGTCCACCGCGACGGCGTTCTCTGCGGCCATCAACACTGCGGTCAAGCGCGGCGTGCTGATTAAGGGCGGCGCGTACATCGAGCAGATGAGCAATGCAAACACGGTGCTGCTGGACAAAACCGGCACCATCACCGAAGGTCGCCCGCGCATCACCGGCATGACCATGCTGACCGATGACATGAGCGAGGACGAAGCGCTTGCCCTTGCCATGGCAGCAGAGGAAACAAGCACACATCCGCTTGCCGGCGCTATTCTCGCCTTCGGGCACAGCCGCAGGATCGAGATTCCCCTGCACGGCGAGGTCGTGACGGAGGTCTCCCGTGGCAGCCGCACCGATACGGCTCATCACCGCATCCGCGTCGGAAACATGAAGTACATGCGTGAAAACGGCGTTGTTGCTTCGCAGACCATTCCGGATGCACACGGCGCGATTCCGAATTATATTGGCGTGGATGACCGGATTGTCGCCGTGTTGTACGCCATCGACAATCCGCGCGCCAATGTCCGCCGCGCCATCAACGCTCTGCGCTATGACGGCGTTGGCGATATCGAGCTGCTGACAGGCGACATGGCGCCGCAGGCACAGGCTGTTGCGGAGATGGTCGGCGTGGATGGCTATCAGGCGCAGCTCCTGCCGGAACAAAAGGCAGAAGCTGTCCTAAAGCTGCAAACGCAGGGCAACGGCGTCATCATGGTCGGCGACGGCATCAATGACGCGCCTGCTCTCGCCTATGCGGACGTTGGCATCTCGCTTGGCAGCAAGTCGACCGACATTGCGATGGAAACGAGCGACGTGGTCATCAACCGCGATGACCCGATGGTCATCCCTGAGCTGCGCCGTCTTGCCCGTGCCACCATGCGCATCGTGCAGCAGAATTTCACCATGGTCATCGGCATCAATACCGTCGGGCTGATTTTGGGCGCTGCCAGCGGCATCTCCGTTATGGCAAGTGCGCTGATGCACAACCTCTCCACCATTCTGGTCGTCGCAAATTCACTTCGCCTGATGGTGTTTCCGCCGATGGAAGGAAGGTAACGCATGCACGAAAAAGACATTGGCGCACTTCATCTGACGGTGCTCAGTGCAATGCCCGGCAGGCTCCGGCTTCATCTGGAAAAGCCGATTGACTCCGAGGCGCTTTTCCTGGGTCTTCCCGGCTTGCAGAGCTGTCGCTATAATCCACGCATCCAGACGCTCCTGTGCTGTTATGACAAGACTGCCGTGCAGGAGGACGCGCTGCTCATCCGCATCGGCGCGATTTATGCCCGCATGCTCAGGACGAAGTTGCTGCACGTCAAGCACTCTGAGGAGGAAGGCTTCTCGATGGCGCCAAGCGGTTATCTCGCGCTCGGCTGCATCATCACGGACGGCATCATGACGCTCGCCGGCTCGCCCCTGACGCGCTACACCAACTGGCTGTCCGCCGGTGCAACGCTGACCGCCGTTGTCGAGCACGGCTATCAAGAGCTCCACATGCGCGGCAGCTTCGACCCTGAGGTCATGTCCGTCGTCTATCTCATCAATTCCATTGGCAAGGCAAACGGATTCCGCGCCAGCCTGCTGGCATGGATTGTCACCTTCAGCCGCCACCTGATTCCGCATTCTCCGCGCGAACAGGTTTACCTCGTCCGCCACGATGCGCATGCCACCACACTCACGCCGGTCTTCGGCAATGACGACGGCAGTGCCTTCGCGGGTACAATCTTCAGCCGCAGCGTCGAGGCGCTTGCGCGCAAGGCTTGATCGCCCGGCACAAACGTGCCTGAACGATACATCGCTTTCTAATCTGTAAGGAGGAACCTATGATGATGAATGTAACTCTCAGTCCCATGGTGAAGGGCATTCTGATCGGTGTCGGTGTCAGTGCCATCGGCTTCTATGCTTACAAGCAGAATGAGGAGAAGGTGGACAACTTCCTGCGCAGCCACGGCGTGAAGGTCAAGACGCCCACTGCCGGCTTTGAGACCATGTCCGTCGAGGACCTGATGCGCACGAAGGAGAACATCGAGGATCTGATTGCCGAAAAGGAACAGCAGGAACAGAGCGTGACGGTCGAGGCGGTCGAAGCGCAGGCATAATTCAAGAAGGACTGTTGCAGCATATCAATTCTGCAACAGCCTTTCCTTTACCACTAAAAAAGCGCCTTCCTTACTAATCGGAAAGCGCTTTTTTATTTCATTCAGACTCAGACAGCAGCCTTTGCAAGACGCTTGGCCAGACGAGCCTTCTTACGATTGGCAGCATTCTTATGGATAACGCCCTTGGACGCAGCCTTATCAATCGCGGAGGTGGTCACAACCAACTGCGCATTGGCAGCCTGAGGATCCGCAGCGATCGCAGCTTCCAGCTTCTTCACAGAAGTACGGACAGCGCTCTTAATCATGCGATTCTGAAGATTCTTCTTTTCGTTCACCTTCACACGCTTCTTAGCAGACTTAATATTCGGCAACTTCGTTCACCTCCCGGTTCAATCTGTTCATCGGCGGTTTCCACCGCACAAAGTTGGGGTTCGAGTACGGCACAAACCGTGCGAAAACCAGCATTGATAATTTTACCATGCTTTCGATAAAAAATCAAGACTTTTTTGAAAAAAACTCTGCCTTCTAACCTGCAAATCGACCGAACCCCCTGCTCAGCTTATTTCACCTGCAGTGCACGCATCGCGTTGAGGATAGCCAGCATCGCCACGCCGACATCCGCAAAGACCGCCAGCCACATGTTCGCGAAGCCGCACACGCCGAGGATCATCACCAGCAGCTTCACCGCGAGCGCAAACACGATGTTCTCGTGCACAATCGTCATGGTTCTGCGTGCATGGCGAACGCCAAGCGCAATCTTCGC
Organism: Bacteroidaceae bacterium; assembly: GCA_963642705.1. GTDB lineage: Bacteria > Bacillota > Clostridia > Christensenellales > Aristaeellaceae > UBA11524. The sequence continues at coordinate 73,207 of CAVIHU010000009.1, read as the reverse complement.
CGGATCATCATCCATCAGCACGATATCCGCCGCCTCAATCGCCGCATCCGCGCCGACACCACCCATTGCGATGCCCAAATCCGCGCGGCGCAGCACAGGCGCGTCGTTGATGCCGTCGCCTACGAACGCCACGGTATGACCCTCGCCCAGCAGGCTCTCCAACGCCGTCACCTTGCCTTCCGGCAGCAGCCCTGCGCGGTATTCCGTCACGCCGACCCTGGCGGCAATGTCCGCCGCCGTCTCCTCGCGATCGCCCGTGAGCATCACAAGGCGCTTTACACCGGCATCCTTGAGGCTCTGCATTGCGGCGGCGCTCGTTTCCTTCACCACATCGCTGATAACCAGCGCACCCATATACTCTCCGCCGCACGCCACGTGCACAACCGTGCCGACTTCCTTGATCGAAGGCGCATTCACATGAATCGCCGCCATCTGACGCGCGTTGCCCGCATAGACGTCCTTGTCATCGACCTTCGCATGCACGCCGTGACCGGCCGATTCCGATGCATCGCTGACGCGGCTGACATCCACCGGATGCCCCAGCGCTTCCTTGATTGACTTTGCAATCGGATGGTCGCTGAATGCCTCCGCATGCGCCGCATAATCGAGCAGCTGCGCTTCCGTCACGCCCTTCGCCGGATAAATGCCAGTTACGCTGAACGTTCCCTTCGTGAGCGTGCCGGTCTTATCGAACACAACCGTATCGATCTTCGCCATGCTCTCCATATGTGTTGCGCCCTTCATCAAAATACCCTTCTTCGAGGCACCGCCGATGCCGGAGAAGAACGTCAGCGGTACGGAAATGACCAGCGCGCACGGGCAGGAGATGACGAGGAACGTCAGCGCGGTATAAATCCAGTTCGTCCAGCGCCCGTCAAACAGACTCGGAATCACCGCCAGCGCCAGCGCGAAGAAGCATACTGCGGGCGTATAGATGCGGCTGAACTTCGTGATGAAGCGCTCCGTCTGCGCCTTTGCATCGCCGGAGGACTCGACCAGTGCCAGAATTTTCGCAACGGTTGATTCGCTGAATTCCGCCGTCACGCGCAGCTTCAGCACGCCGGACATGTTGACGCAGCCGCTGAGCACATCATCGCCGGGCATAACATCGCGCGGCAGCGATTCACCAGTCAGTGCCGTTGTGTTCAGGCTCGATGTACCTTCCGTCACAACGCCGTCCAACGGAATCTTTTCGCCGGGCTTGACGAGAATCACATCCCCCACATGCACATCTTCCGGGCTGACGCGCCGCGTATCGCTGCCTTCAACGAGATTCGCGTAGTCCGGACGGATGTCCATCAGCTGCGTGATGGATTCGCGGCTCTTATCGACCGCCTTGTCCTGGAAGTATTCGCCGACCTGATACAGCGCCATAACCGCAATACCCTCGGCAAATTCGCCCACGCACATCGCACCGATGGATGCAATCATCATCAGGAAGTTCTCATCAAACACCTCGCCGCGGCGAATGTTGCAAATTGCCCGCCACACCACATCATAGCCGACAATCAGGTAGCCCACGATGAATACCGCAATTGCAGCCCACGGCGTATCCGGTAAATTCGCCTTCAGAACCAGCCCGATGACCAGCAACACGACAGCCGCGGCAGCACGCAGCAGAAGCTTTTTCCCCTCGTCCTCTCCGTGTCCATGTTCATGGTTGTGCTCATGATGATGCTCATGCTCATCATGCTCGTCATCATCATCGTCGTCGTGATGATGGTGATGGCAGCATTGCTCATGCCCGTCATCGTCGTCGTCGTGATGATGGTGATGGCAGCATTGCTCATGCCCATCATCGTCGTCATCATCGTGATGATGGTGATGCTCGCCGCTCGCCTTCTTAGCCTCATCGCCGAAGTAGATTTCAGCGTCCGGCTCGATTTCCTTTACCTTGGCATAAACCGCCTGACGAACCTCCTCGAAGCACTCGTCCGCCGCCTCAAGTGTCAGTCGCTTCTGAACATAATTCACTGCAACCTTGTCAACGCCCGGGAGCTTCTGCAATACGCGTTCAACCTTCGCCGCGCAGTTCGGGCAATCGATCTCAAGCTTCCATGTTTTCTTCATATAGATCCAGACCTTTCTTTCAGCCGATGCGGTATTCATCAACCGAGGTGGTTTCGATCGAACAAACGTATGAGCATTTGTTCATATGACATCATACGCCTGTTGCGCTGCTTTGTCAATAGGAATTTCAATTTTCTTCTGCCAAAATAAAAGAAAAGCGCAAGCACTGTGCTTACGCTTTTTCGATGCATTTGAAAGGATCACTTTGCGCCGAGATACGCATCCTGCACACGCTTATCGGCGAGAAGCTCCGCGCCTGTGCCGGACATGGTGATGCGCCCGGTTTCAAGCACGTACGCATGATGGGCGCAGCGCAAGGCGGTATTTGCGTTCTGCTCAATCAGCAGGATGGTGATGCCGGTCTCATTCAGCTGCTTGATGATAGAGAAAATATCCTTGACGATCAGCGGTGCAAGACCCAGCGACGGCTCGTCCATCATCAGGATGCGCGGACGCGTCATCATCGCACGGCCGACAGCCAGCATCTGCTGCTCGCCGCCGGAAAGCGTGCCTGCCTTCTGCCAGCTCCGCTCCTGCAGGCGCGGGAACAGCGTATAGACATGCTCAATGTCCTCCTCGATGCTGTTCTTGTCCTTACGCAGATAGGCGCCGATCATCAAGTTTTCCTTGACCGTCAGGTTGTCGAACACGCGCCGGCCTTCCGGAACAAGCGCAATGCCCTCGGAAACGATACGCTGGGTGTTCATGCTGGTGATATCGCGCCCGTCATAGACAATGCGCCCCGCATTCGAGCGAACAAGGCCGCAGATGGTACGCAGCGTCGTCGATTTTCCAGCGCCGTTCGCGCCGATCAGCGTGACAATCTCGCCTTCCTCCACATCGAAGGAAATGCCGCGGAGTGCATCGATGCCGCCGTAATTGACATGGAGATCCGTGACCTTCAGCAAGCTCATTCCTCATCCACCCCCAAATATGCGGCAATGACCGCTGGATTATCGCGCACCTCGGCAGGCGTGCCTTCTGCGATCAGCTTGCCGAAATCGATGACGTAAATGCGGTCGGAAATGTCCATGACGAGGTTCATGTGGTGTTCAATCATGAAGACAGTCAGGTTGAAGCGATTCTTGATTTCACAAATAAACTGACCAAGCTCCTCGGTTTCCTGCGGATTCATGCCAGCCGCCGGCTCATCGAGCAGCAGCAGCTTCGGGTCAGTCGCCAGCGCGCGTGCAATTTCCAGACGGCGCTGTTTGCCGTATGGCAGCGAGGTTGCCTTCTCATTGGCGAGGTCAGCAAGCCCGACCTCCTCCAGCAGCTCCATCGCCTTGCGCCGCATCGCCGCCTCCTCGCGAAAGTTCAGGTGGAGCGTCGCCGTGAACACATTGCTCGTCCGACGAAGGTGCGTGGCAATCAGCACATTCTCAAACGCCGTCTGTGACTTGAACAGGCGGATATTCTGGAACGTGCGGGCAATGCCGAGTTTCGTGATCTTGTCAGGCGTCAGGTGGACGTACTGACCGGTATACTTGTCCGCATTCTGGCCGGCGTATTCATGCTTCATTCTGCCGGACGGATGATTCACCGCGATGGGGCGATCCTGAAAGTACACGGCACCGTTTGTGGGCTCGTAGACGCCGGTAATGCAGTTGAAGGCTGTCGTCTTGCCGGCACCGTTCGGTCCGATCAGTGCGACAATCTCGCCCTCGTTCGCTTCCATGGACAGGTTGTTGATGGCAACGACGCCGCCAAACTGCATCGTGACGTTTTCAACGCGCAGGACGTTGCTCATGCTTCCTTCGCCTCCTTCTTCGGTTTCCGCTTCGGTATGCGCAGGTTCCACAGCTCTCGATCCCCCATCAGACCGCGGCGGAAGAACAGCACGACAATCATGATGACGACGGAGAAGACGACCATGCGGAAGCCGGAGCCGAGCAGCGGCACCTGGAAGTCGCCGATGAAGGTCACTTCATCAAGGAAGCGCAGCCACCATTCACTGCACGCAATGAACAAGAACGATGCCATCACGCTGCCGGACACACTGCCCATGCCGCCGATCACGACAATCAGCAGAATCTCATATGTCATGGAGGACTTGAATGCATTCGCCTGCAGCGAGCCCTGATACATCGCCAGCAGTGCGCCGCCGATGCCCGCAAAGAACGAGCTGATCACGAACGCCATCTGCTTGTGGTGAAACAGGTTGATGCCCATCGCCTCTGCGGCGATTTCGTCATCGCGGATTGCCTTGAAGGCGCGGCCGTAGGTAGAATTGATGAGCAGGATAATCAGCCCGATGCAGATGCCGGCTATCATGAACGGTACCAGCACGGAATTGCCGGGCATCAGCGAATTGAACGTCGGGTATGTCTTGAGAAGGTTCGAACCGTTCGTCACAGGACCGAGCGTATCCCACTGTACAATCGCGCGGATAATCTCGGCAAAGCCCAGCGTCGCGATGGCAAGATAGTCGCTCTTGAGGCGCAGCACCGGCATGCCGATCAGCGCCGCAAAAATCGCCGCGACAACACCTGCCAGAACGAGCGCTACAATAAAGTTCAGCTCAACCGTGACGCAGCCGCCGGCATAGTACATGTACACAGCCTGACGCTTTGCCATCGGAATCGTGAAGATGGCATACGTATACGCGCCGACGAGCATAAAGCCTGCCTGACCGAGCGAGAACAGCCCCGTAAAGCCGTTGAGCAGGTTCATGGAGACGGCAATCAGCGCATAGACTGCGCCCTTCTTAAGCACAGTAACCAGCATGGAGCTGGTACCAAGCTTCTTTTCGGCAAACCATGCGAGGAAGTAGATCAGCGCCACAACCAGTGCGCAGACAACCGCTTTCCCTACTGATTTTTTCTTCATTCCGCTCACCTCAAACCTTCTCCGCAATCTTCTCGCCGAAAAGACCATTGGGCTTGAAGAGCAGAATGATGATCAGCAATGCGAATGTGAACGCGTCAGAGAATGCCGTATAGCCTGCCGCCTTGATCAGGTTTTCGCAGATGCCGATGATGAATGCGCCGATGACTGCGCCTGGAATCGAACCGATGCCGCCGAACACGGCCGCAACGAATGCCTTCAGACCGGGCATTGCGCCGACTGTCGGCGTAACAGTGGTGTAGTTGGTAAAGAAAAGCATCGAGCCGATTGCCGCCAGCGCAGAGCCGATGATGAACGTCATCGAAATGACGCTGTTGATCTTGATGCCCATGAGCTGTGCCGTCTCAAAGTCGCGGGACACCGCGCGCATCGCCATGCCGATCTTCGTATGATTGATCAGCTGCACAAGCGCCACGACCAGAATCACCGTCAGCACAGGCGTCACAAGCGTCACGATCTTCGTTGTTGCCGAGCCAATCGTCACGCTTTCGGAAATCCACGGCAGCACGGGATACTGCTTTGCCAGACCGCCAGTCACATACCACATCAGGTTTTGAAGCAGGTACGACGTACCAATGGCGGAAATCATGATAGACATGCGCGGCGCGGTACGCAGCGGCTTGTAGGCGACGCGCTCGACCGTGAAGCCCAGCACCACCGTCAGCAGGATAACCAGCGGCACGGAAACAGTCAGCGGAAGCGCCGCGACCAGATACACCATAAAGAAACCGGCTGCGGTGAAAATATCGCCGTGCGCAAAGTTGATCAGCCGCAGGATGCCATACACCATGGTGTATCCGACGGCAATCAGCGCATATTGTCCGCCGTCAGAGATACCCGACAGCAGATAAGGTAGCAGCTTATCAAACATTCGTTTTTCCTCCAATGGAGCTTCCTTTTGGCAAAAGGCAGTCTGTACGCAAAAGCGAACCCGCGCTTTGCCGGGCACGGGTTCGCTCGGAGCATCGATCAGGCGGCAAGGCCACTCGGTCGAGTATCGCACTCACTCACTGGTCAAACGGCAAACCATTCTCCCGACCGTTCGTGTAATGAAGCGATTTCTGTCGAAAGTGCACGAAAATCATCGCACATGTCGCCGATTTTCGATTTCAACTTGAAGGGCTATCGAGCCATCCAACGCTACCTAAACATCGCTGGAAATGACCGCTGAGCAATTTACTCAGACAGACCTGCAGCAGACTGGGTCTTTTCGAAGTCAAATTCGCCCGTCTCGGTGTTGGCCTTCTTGATGTAAGCCATATCCTTGTTGGCATCGCCATTCTCGTCGAAGGAGATAGCGCCGGTGACACCGGTGTAGGTCACAGACGGCAGCGCTGCAGCAATGGCAGCAGGATCCGAAGAGCCGGCAGCCTTAATCGCCTCGATCGCCACATTGTAAGCATCAAAGCCCAGCACAGACACAGCCGCGACGATGTCGTTGCCGCCATTGTTGGTCAGCTTGTCGCTGTTGGAATTCAGCCATGCCTTGAAGCCGGTCACGAATTCAACAGCAGCAGGATTGCTCTCATCCTCGGCGAAGAAGGTGGAAACGTACACTTCGACGTTCTTGCCCTTCGCTGCATCGAGGATAACAGAGGACTCCCACGTATCGCCAGCCATGATCGGGAAAGTGACGCCCTGAGAAGCGGCCTGGTCAATGATCAGGGAAGCATAGGTGGTGGCAGACGGCGCAAAGATGACGTCGCTGCCGGCATTGACAGCGTTGGTCAGGTACGCAGCAAAGTTGCTCGTGCCCTCCGGGAAGGTTTCGGACACAACTTCTCCGCCCAGCGCTTCAAAGGCCTGCGTGAAGTAGTGTCCCAGACCGTTGCCGTAGTCCTCGCCGAGCATGGTGAGCACATACGCCTTCTTGCAGCCCTTGGTATAAGCGAAGTTCGCCATGACGCTGCCCTGGAAGGGTTCGAGGAAGCAAATGCGCCAGTAGTAGTCGCACAGCAGGGTGACGTTCGGGTTCGTGCAGCTGATGCCGATTGCCGGCACGCCAGCCCCTGCGAAGATGTCGCCGCCAGCCATCGAAACGCCGGAGCCGTAGGAGCCCAGCACGATGGACACGCCGCTGGAAACGAGCGACTGCGCAGCGGTAACCGCCTTGTCGGTCGCGGACTGGTTATCGACAACGACCAGCTCAATGTTGTAGGTCGTTCCGTTGATTTCAACTGTAGGGGTCAGGCTGTTGGCATATTCGATACCAAGAACCTCCTGCTTGCCGCCGGCACCATTATCGCCGGAGGACGGCTCAAAGACACCGATCTTGATGGTTTCGTCCGCCAGCGCAGCCGCGCAGCAGGTAAGCATCAGGACCATTGCAAGAAAGAAAGCAGAAAACTTCTTCATGGTAGGTATCCTCCCTTTCGTGGAATGAGGCAATTATAGCGCACGTTCTTGAAAATTGCAAGTACAGAAACGTAAAAATGCAAAAGCAATACAATTCGATCGCCATTTTACATCAAATTCGCAGCATCCGCATTTTTGCATCCGTATTGAACTGCTGATGTTTTCGATTTCTGCATGCTCTTCCTGCATTTTTTACTGCTGAACGAGTTTGAAAATGCAGGAATGCGCTTTCATGCTGCATTTTTACAATCCGCTGTAGTTCGACAGGAAGTGCTTCGTGCGCTCCTGCATCGGGTGCAGGAACACATCCTCCGGCGTACCCTGCTCAAGGATTGTGCCGTCATCCATAAAAATCACCTTGCTTGCAACGTCACGTGCGAACGCCATCTCATGCGTCACGATAATCATCGTCGTGTTGCGATCCGCCAGATTCCGGATGACCTTCAGCACCTCGCCGGTCAGCTCAGGATCAAGCGCGGATGTCGGCTCATCGAAGCATAGGATATCCGGCTCAAGCGCCAATGCACGCGCAATCGCCACACGCTGACACTGACCCCCTGAAAGCTGATGCGGATAATTGCCCATGCGGTCCTGCAGGCCCATCTGTGCAAGCAGCTCCTTTGCCTGTGCGATGACACCTTCGCGGATTTCGCGGCGCTTCGAGCGCTCCTTCGTCTTTTCTCTCAGCAGCAGCTCCCGCGCGAGACAGACGTTTTCCAGCGCCGTATACTGCGGAAACAGGTTGAACGACTGGAACACAAGCCCGAAATGCAGTCGACGCTGCCGAAGCTCTTCATTCTTCATCTTCTGCGGACTGCCTGCATCGAGCAGGAGCTGTCCGTCAAGCTTAATCGTGCCGGCATCGGGCGTTTCGAGGAAATTCAGGCAACGCAGCAGCGTCGTTTTTCCGCTGCCGGATGAGCCGATAATCGACATCACGTCGCCCTTTTCCATGGTAAAGCTGATGTCGCGCAGGACAGATGTCGATTCAAAGGATTTGCGGATTCCACCGACCTCCAGCAATGCCATAACGGTTCATCTCCTTTCTCAGCGGAAGAAATTCAGCTTTTTTTCGAGCCTGCCGAACAGAATCGTCAGCAGACCGTTGCACGCAAGGTAATAAACCCCGGTAAAAAACAGCGGCCAGATGACGCCGGAAATGCCGTGCGAGCCCTTCAGGAAGGCATTGCCTGCCCAGATGAGCTCCTGCAGGGCAATAATGCGCGCCAGCGCCGTGTCCTTGACGAGCGTAATAATTTCGTTCGACATCGGCGGTACGATGCGCTTAATCATCTGCAGGAGCTTGACGCGGAAGAAAATCTGACTGCGCGTCATGCCGAGCACAAGCCCTGCCTCCTCCTGACCTGCCGGAATACCCTGAATGCCGCCGCGGTAGATTTCGGAGAAATAGCACGCGTAGTTAATGACAAAAGCAATCGACGCCGCGAGGAAGCGTCCCGATTCTCCGCCGCCCCAGATGTTGTTGCCCAGCACAAGACCAGGGAAGTAGAAGATAATCAGCAGTTGAATCATCAGCGGCGTACCGCGGATGACGTATACAATCGCCCTTGTCAGCCACTTGAGCGGCTTGAAGGCGCACATCGAGCCCAGCGCAATGACAAGTCCCAGCGGAAGCGCGCCGAGGAGCGTCACGAAAAAAAGCCTCAGCGTCTGCAGGAAGCCTTCATTGAGGGTTGCGACAACCACGGGGAACTGTTCCGCGAAGGTGGTCATGTTCATCAAGCCTTTCATGCTGACAAGATAGTGGAAGAAGCCTCCCCCGCATGTGGAAGGCTTCTTCGCATCGACAACGTGGTCTTACCACTTTGTCGAGATTTGCACTCGCTCACCGGTCGAACGTCAAGGTAAAGCCGCGCCAATGAGGTGGTACGATGAATCGTGAATTTTGCGCCAGATACGCTTGCAGAAATCGAAGGTTTACCGGAGGCAAATCGAGATTTCTGCAAGATACAGGTTAGAAAACCAGGTGGGTTTCCAAGTCTGCCAAGGGCAGACCGGCGGCACAAAAGGCACATTCGGCGGCGTTGCCCTAAAACAATGTGAAGCCTGTTACTCCTGAGCGATCAGAGCAGCCTGCACGCCGTACTTTTCGGCAAGCGCCGCAAGGGTTCCGTCCTGATAGGCTGTCACAAGGTAGGCATTCAGCGCATCGGTCAGGTCGGAGCCGGTGCGGAAGCCCACGCCGTATTCCTCGCTGTTCAAACCGATGGTGTAGGTCAGGCTTTCATAGCCGGTGCCCTCGCCGATCATTGCAGCCGCCATCAGCGCATCAATCACCGCCGCGTCAGACGTGCCGGCAGCAACCTCCATCAGGGCGTCCGACTGTGCCGTCACGGGCGTCACATTCAGACCGAGCGCCGTCACAACCGCTTCGCCGGCGCTGCCAGCTTCCACTGCGAAGGTCAGACCGGCAAGGCTTTCGACATCCTGATACTTGTCAGCGACGCTCGCGGGTACCACAACGACCTGCGCGTTGTTCATATATGCATTGGAGCAGCTCATTGCGCTCTTGACCTCGTCGGTCAGCGTCATGCCGTTCCAGACACAGTCGATGTTCTTGCTATTCAGCTCAAGCACCTTGTTGTCCCAGTCAATTTCAACAAACTCAACCTCCAGACCCAGCGATGCAGCAAACGCCGCCGCCAGTTCCGCATCGAAGCCAATCCAGTTGCCATTCTCATCCTGATAATCCATCGGCTCAAAGTCGGTAATGCCGACAACCAGCTTTCCCTTGCTCTGAACATAGCTCAAATCGGAATCCTCCGCGAATGCACACACAGATAGTGCGCACATTGCCAGCAGAAGCAGCACAGTCATCATTTTCTTCATCATTTTCATAGGAATCATCCTCCATCATCGAATCAGACTGTTGAGCGGATGTCGCTTCAACGCTTTATCATGTTAGCATAGAAAAGTAAATTTGTCAACACTTTGGCGTGAAAAATTCTGCTCGAAAGATTTATTCGCGCATGATGCACGAAAACGCCCCTGATACACGTTTTATGAATGGGATAATGTAAATCGGAGGATTTTCCATGAAGCGTCTAACCGCCCTGCTCTGCTGTCTGATGATGCTGTTCGCCGTCGCGTCCGCAGAATCGGATGAAAGCCGTTCTTTCCTGCTGCATTTCACGGGCACGCTGCCATCAGCATTGGGCGGCACATTGTCCGGCAGCGGCTATGAGGATGCCGTCATCACCGACGGCTATGCCACCATGCGTTTCGGCATCTGGTCACATATCGAAATGATTCTGCAGCAGGACGGTGAATACATCCTTGCCGCAGGCTTCTACTCTGCCGCCGAAAACGCATGGCACATCACCTGCTCTGCGAAGGCGCTCCGTCAAAATGGGGATGTGCCTTCCCTGCTGCCCGATGCCGTCAAGTACGGTCAAACTTCCGATTATGATATCAGCCAGTATGACGGCTGTGACGCGTTTGACATCACCTATGCGGACGGCACGATCTATTCGTGGTTCTGCGGTTCCAGCGGTTTCTTCCTGAGCCGTGTATCCGCACCCGCTCAGGACAGCTTTTCCCTGACAGCCACCGTTGTTACCAACCTTAAAACGCTTGAACGCTGTTTCAACACCTGTCCTGTTCTGCTCGGCGAGGCAGATATTTCAACGCTTCCAACGGATTACGCCACGTTGAAAGCAGCTTCCGATGCTTCACCTGACGGCGACCTTTCGCTCGGCGTGACCAATAACAGGCTTTACACAGATACGCTCATCGACGGCACACCTTGCATTCCGCTATACGCCGATGCTTCCCAATCCGCCGAAATCACCGCCTACCTGTTCGATGATGTGTGCGTTACCGTTCTGCAGGAGCAGAACAGCATGCTGCAAATCAGCGTCGGGTACATGACCGGCTGGGTCGATTCTGTCAGCGTTGACCGCGGCTCCGACCGTGCCTCATCCTCCGGGCTTGGCTGTCCTGCCACGCCTTATCTCTACGGAACGCTGTCGGAGCAGCCGATTTTTGCACCCGACACCACAGATGTCCTTTCCACCGCAAGGCCGGATACGTATCTCCATGTTTACGCGATTGCCGCGTATGATGAGTATGTTATGGTGTACAATCCTTCCGACGGCGCTGTCGGCTGGATGTTTCAAAATGCCGTCCGACAGACGGACAATTGCGCCAGCATGCTGATCGTCAGCGACGATGCCTCCGCACGGCTGAATCTGCGCAGGACACCCGACAAGGATGACTATTCCATCGGCAAATACTACGCCGGCACCGAAGTCGCAAACCTGTTTTCCTGCCGCGTGGCTGACGGCTGGACGTATGTGGGCATTGAAGGCACATGCGGCTGGGTGATGACGAAATACCTCAATTACAGCAGCGATGCGTCAAACGGCAACATGGCGCCGCCCCTCAAGAAGGTTACCGTCAAGGCAGCAACACTGTTCAAGTACTGCATCGATAACATTCCCTCCTATATCATCACTTCCTATCCCAAGAGCACGGTAGTCGAGGTGCTCGGTGTCAGCGGCAAATACGCTCACGTTCGCCTGCAAGACGGTCAGAGCGGCTATATCGCCCTGAAGGAAATCGGCGGAACACCCAAGATGGCGCTGCCGAACGAAATCAAACTGACAAAGGCGGCATCACGCTGCCAATACGATGCGGCAACCGGCCAATACGTTGATGACGGCACGTTCAGCAAGGGCACGACGCTCGTGTTCAATGTCCGTGAAACTGCACATTGGAAGATGGTTGACGGCGAGCCTGTCTGGACAGAGGTACAATACGTGTTCGCCTACAATAAAAAGAATCCGGATGAATACGGCTACGTCAGCGCCGATTTGGAATGGACGCCGTAATCAGTGGTACGCAAAGAGTTTTTCCAGGGCAATACCACACAATTCAGCGGTGTCGCTGAATTGCTCGGTATTGCCCTTGCATTCTCCTGCTCTTTATGCTATACTGTAGCATGGTTTGTTGTATACAGGCTGTCCCGCTTCGTCCGCGGTGCTTCCCTGCAACAGCCCCTGCAAGGACGATTCCTTTCGCCCATTTTACTAAGGAGGTTTTTCTGTGTCTGGCGACCCATGGCCCGGTCCGATATTGCTTCAGCTTGTTCTGCTTCTTCTCAGCGCCTTCTTTTCCGCGGCAGAGGCTGCGATTCCCGCACTGAACACTGCTGATCTGCGGCGCGATAAGGAGGACGGCGACCCTGCTGCCAAGCTGCTTCTTCAGCTATCAGAGACACCTGCCCGTGCGCAGTCCACCATTCAGCTGTGTGTAACGCTGTTCGGCTTTCTGAGTGCGGCACTGTCTGCGGCGTCGTTTGCGCCGTGGCTGAAGAACACGATTCTTCGAGCCGGTTCCACCCTGGATGCAAACGCGCTCTATGTGCTCTGCGTCCTGCTCTGTATCCTGATTCTCTGTTTCCTGATGCTCGTGCTGGGGATTCATCTCCCGCGGCGCGTCGCCCTGAAGCATCCGGATTCCGTCATGCATCGCATGCTGCTTCCGCTGCGCTTCGTCATGGTGCTCTTCCGTCCGATGACGCTGCTGATGCGCGCGTCAACAAACGGTCTGCTTCGCCTCTTCGGGATTGACCCCGGCACCGTTGCCGAGGAAGTCACCGAGGATGATATCCGCATGATGGTCGACATCGGCGGCGAAAGCGGTGCCATTGAAGAGACGGAAAAGGAAATGATTGAAAACATATTTGAATTCAACAATTCCACAGCCGAGGAGGTCATGACGCACCGCACCGATGTCACCAGCATCTGGGCGGACGACACGCCTGACGAAATCCTCCGCACCATCCGCGATTCCGGGCTGAGTCGCTTCCCCGTATACAACGAGAACATCGATGACATCATCGGCATCCTCAACACGCGTGATTTTCTGCTCAATGCGCAGTCCAACCAGCCAAAGCCGCTGCGTTCGCTGCTCCGCGAGCCATACTTCGTGCCTGAAACCGTGCAGGCGGATCAGCTCTTCCGCAATATGCAGACGAAGAAGATCCACATGGCGATCGTTGTCGATGAATACGGCGGCATGAGCGGCATTATCACGATGGAAGACCTGCTGGAGGAAATCGTCGGCAATATCTACGACGAATTCGACAAGCAGACCGAGGCGGAAATCGTCCGCGCAGGCGAAAACACATGGCGCATCAGCGGTTCGGCATCCCTTAAGGATCTGAACGATGTGCTGTCGCTCCATTTGCCTGAGGACGAGGATTACGACACGCTCGGCGGACTGATTTTCAGCCAGTTCACCACAATTCCGCAGGACGGCAGCACGCCCGAGCTGGATTGTTTCGGCGTACACATCCGCGTGGAACGGCTGGAGGAACACCGCGTTGAATCGGCACTTGTCACGAAGCTGATCCCCGAAACCGCTGAAAGCCGTGATGAGGATGAATCATCGACTGAACATGGGAAAGGAAACGAAGACAGGTAATTATCATGGATACTGATTTACAAGCTGCAGACCCATCCCTGCAATTTATGACAAGCGGCGTTCTCGACCTCTCGTTTTACGCCGCCTACAAGCGCTGGCTGCTCTACCGTGCGCAGGATTTGAACATGTACGTCGGCATGGGTGTCATGGCGGCGGCTGTGATTATCATCTCCGTCATGTCTCGCACGTGGTACGTTCTGCCTGCCGGCGCTGTATTCGTCGCCGTGCTCTTTCTGATGATGCGCCGCAACCGCACGCGCATGCTCGAGGCGCTCGGCAAAATGCTCAATGAAAGATACCCCGAAGGCATGGCGGAAATGTCCGTGGCCTTCGGTGATGACGGCGTACACCAGCTCAATCAGACGAGCGGCGACATGACCGTCCTCCCCTACGACAACCTGACGGATGTCATCGAAGGCGAGGACTCGATGGCACTGCTGACGCGTGCAAACAGCATGATTCCGGTGTTCACCAGCCAAATGACGCAAAGTGAGAAGGAGCATCTTCTGGCGCTGCTTGCAGAAAAGGCGCCCAAATGCCGCCGCCACCGCGCATAATCAGCCAATCAAAATCGCCCGTACTGCCATGGTGCAGCACGGGCTTTTGTGTACCTTGAAGGATGGCTTACTCTGCCGAATCCGTCACGCTTTCCATCGTGATGTCGCGGCCGAAGTACTTGATGGAGATTTCGCTGAGCTTGCCTTCCTCGCGCAGCTCGGCGATAGCATTATTGATAGCCTGAAGCAGCGTGGCGCTGTCATCCGTTTTGCGCGTTGGGATGGCGACGAGGTTGGCTTCCTCGGTCAGGGCGACAATCTTGATGTCGGCATCCGGGCGCTTCTGCATATAGTCCGCAATGGACACCTCGCTGTTGAGCGTCGCATCGACACGGCCTGTAATGACCTGCATGATGGTCTGGTCAAGCGTATCCACGCCGACCGCCTCCGCGCCGTATTCCTCCGCCAGAATCATGTAGGTGCTGGCGATAGAGTTTGCGGTCTTCTTGCCTGCGAGATCCTCGAAGGAGGTAATCGTGTCGTTATCGCCGCGGACAACGAGCGCCGTGCGGTTATAGGCATAGGGAACGCTGAAGTTATACTTTTCCGAGCGAGTGTCGGTCACGTCGATGCCGTTCGCCGCGATGTCGTAGCGGCCTGAGTCGATGCCTGCGAGAATGCCGTCCCATTCGACCGTCACGAAGGTCGCCTTCACGCCGAGCTTTTCCGCGATAGCGGTCGCAATTTCGACATCGAAGCCAACAAGTGTGCTATTCTCATCAGTATACGTCCACGGTGCCCATGTGCCCTCGGTCGCAATGACGATTTCGCCCTTTTCCTGAATGCGAGCCAGCTGATCCTTGTCACTTTCCGCCATAGCGGTGATGGTCAGCAGCATTACCAGGGCAAGCAGCAGCGATATGATCTTCTTCATTTTGGTAACTCCCTTCCTTTTTCTTGAATGATCTATTGGAATCCGACATACGCCGGTGTTCCACGGAAAAACAGGGGGGCGGTTTCATTCCAAGCCCTGCTAAAGGACAACGAAACAAGTCAAGGTTTTCGCTTGCGCATGTTTATTTTTCCAGAGCGTGCGCGGCGAAGAGCTTCTTCACCGTTGCATAGCTCATCTTCGGACGGCGGTATTCATCCACAATGCCCTTATTATTATGTGTCTTCGGGCGATGCATCGCCCATTCCTCCGTCACGCGGCAATCCGCAAACTGCCACAGGAACACGCCCGAGCACTTCGGGTTTGCCAGCACAGCTTCAATCTGCTCCTCCAGAATCGTGCACTGCCGTTCCTCCGACCATTTCGGCGCAACCAGCGGGTCATGATATCCATACACCGCACCGGCACCGATTTCGCTGACGATAATGGGCTTGTTTACGCCGCCGTTTGCTTCAATCTCCTGAATCTTGTTCGCCAGGCTCACCGCAACCGGCGTTTCATGGTACCAGCGCGGATAGATATTCACGCTGACCACATCGCTGTCGCCAAAGACACGGCTTCCGGGGCGCTCAAGCAGCGCTGCCGTCATCGGACGGCTTCCGTCAAGTTCGTGCAACAGGCGGTATGCCTCGCGGTAGCAGTCCGCGCCGTACTCGCAATCATCCGCGCATTCATTCAGACAGCCCCAGATGAAGATGGACGGGTGATTGCGGTGCTGCGCAATCATCTCGCGGATGCACGCCCTTGTCTGCGGCAGGAAATTCGGATTACGCATCTGATTTTCCTTCAGTCCGCGCGCATGTGCCTCCTCCCAGACGAGCAGCCCCATTTCATCGCACAGGTCGAGGAAGCGCGGATCATTCGGGTAGTGGCAGGTGCGGACGCAATTCGCATGCATATCCTTCATCAGCATAATGTCCTCTGCCATCGCCTCAACCGGAACGCTGCACCCGAATGTGCTGTACTCCTCATGGCGGTTGAAGCCCATCAGGCAGAGCTTCTTGCCGTTGAGCAGCAGGTCATTGCCGGACACGGTGATTTCGCGGAAGCCGAAGCGGTCAATCAGGTCATCATGCGCCGATTCGCTGCGAATTTCCGCTTCAATGGTGTACAGCACCGGCGTTTCAGGCGTCCATGCAGTGACATTTTCGAAATCGGCAGTCACCTTCATGGCGGATTCGCCGTTTGCAGGAATCGTTATCGTCTGCGTGAAAGCCTTTCCCGCAATGGTCAGGACGGCATCAACCGTCTGAGCATCATCTGAAATGCTCTTCACCACAGCATCAGCATGAACCTGCCAACCGGAGGCTGTCTGCACGGTCGTGACGGCGATGCTGTCCACATACACATCCGGTAGCTGCTCGATGGTGACGGGTCGCGTGATTCCGCCGTAGGAATAGTAGTCGTTCGGGACATGCAGCGCGGAGTCCTCACCGAAGCGGTTATCGACCTCGACTGTCAGCGTATGGTCGCCGTCAGGTACGTTGCGCACAACCGCATCAAACGCGGTGAACGCCCCATAATGGGCTGCTGCCTCGATGCCGTCGAGCATCACGCGTGCACGGAACGACACGCCGCCGAAATACAGACGGATATTGCCGCCGCAATGCACTTTCGTTTCATATCGTCCCCTGCCGCGATAGGCTCGCAGCGCCGGAACGCTCTCCCACACGTTCGGCACAAGCACCTGCATCGGTTGATTCAGCCCACCCTCATCGAGCGTCGTCAGCGTCCACAGGGCAGGAATTTCAATATTCCTGCGAACCTTGTGCGTACAAAACATTCTTTCCATCATTTTGCTCCTCTCAGAATTGATTCCTGCATTGATGGTTCCTTGGGAATAGATCCAAAAAACATGGTTTGATGCGCATCGCTTGTAAAGCGGATAGTACCTCCGTACCTGCCGAGCGTTTCGCGGACGATGTATAGCCCCATACCGTGACCATCCTGTTTTGTCGTGACGCCGGCATCGAAAATCCGCTCCTGCACATTTTCGGGAATCATCGCACCTGTATTCGCCACGGAAAACGCAAATTCCTTCAGGTTTTCCTTCAGCTCAATCGTCAGCTGCCGTTGATTCTCGGGCAATTCGATTACGGCATCCATGGCGTTATCAATCAGGTTGGACAGAACCTTGCACATCTCCCAACCAGGCACGGGCAGCTCCTTCCAGCTGGACATGATGTTCACCTGCAGGGAAATCTCCGCCTTTTTGCAAACCGCCGCCTTTACCTGCAGCAGCGCATTCACCGGTGCGCTGGCAGTTCGCATCACCTGGCTGACGGCGGTGATTTGCCCGTAAACCTTCTCGATGTACTGGTTCGCCTCGGCATATTCCTCCATCTCCATCAGGCTGTAAACAACCTGCAGATGATTGAGAAAGTCGTGTCGCTGGCTGCGAAGCGTATTGTTGAGCCTCTCCATCTCCTCGATGGTGTCATCCATGTCATCAAGCTGGCGAATCAGCCGCACCGTCGATGATGCCTCGCGGATGTCCATCACGGCCCCCCAGATGATGACAAGCGCTGCAATGCCGACAAGAAAGCGCATCAGTCGCTGACTGAGGGAATACTGCGGCGAAATCACGATGAGCGCAAGGATGAAGAGAATCAGTCCGATTTGCATGCTGTTGATGACGATCGCATAGACAGCCGCTTTTTTGACGGACATGTGCTCACCGATTTTTTTCAGCCGCATCAACGTCCCTCCCGAATCTGCTGATTTTTCTTGATCGTCGCCTCGTGACCCATATCTGTCGGCTCGTAGTAGCGTCTGCCTTTGAGCTCCTCGGGCATATACTGCTGTCGGACATAGTGATTCGGGTAGTCATGCGGATACAGGTAGCCGTCGCCACTGCCGATTCTGCCGTGACCGGCGTAATGCGTGTCGCGCAGATGGACCGGCACCGTTGTGTAGCCGCCCTTTTCCGCATCCGCCATGGCTTTATCGACCGCCCTGATAACGCTGTCGCTCTTGGGGCTTTCGCAGATGGCAATAATCGCCTGAGCCATGGGAATACGCGCTTCCGGCATGCCGACAAACTCCAGCGCACGGCTTGCCGCCTCCGCCTGAAGCATCGCAATCGGGTTTGCCAGCCCAACATCCTCGCTCGCATGGACAATCATGCGCCGCGCAATCAGCCGCGGGTCAACCCCTGCATAAATCAGGCGGGCAAACCATGCCAGCGCCGCATTGCTGTCCGAGCCGCGCAGCGATTTGCAAAATGCGCTGAGCATGTCGTAATACAGGCTTTCGTCGCAGCGAAGCATCGGCTTCTGGATGGATTCTTCTGCGACCGCCATGGTCAGGCGAATGACCCCCTGCGCATCTGCCGGGGTCGTCAGCACTGCCATTTCGACCGCGCCGAGTGCTGCACGGACATCACCGCCCGCGATATGCGCAATGTGGCGGAGCGCATCGTCATCTGCCTGAATCTTCAACGTGCCGAAGCCGCGTTCCGGGTCAGAAAGTGCGCGGCGCATCGCCGTCAGTACATCCGCTTCCGTCAGCGCATAGAACTGGAACACGCGGCATCGGCTGACAATGGCTGGCGTCATGGCGACCATCGGGTTTTCCGTGGTCGAACCGATAAAGCGGATGGTTCCGCGCTCAATCGCCGGCAGGATGCTGTCGCTCTGCGCCTTCGACCAGCGATGGCATTCGTCCAGCAGCAGATACGTGCTCTGCCCGTACATCCGCCGGTCCTGCGCATCCTGAATCACCTTGCGGACATCCGCAACGCCGCTCGTCACCGCATTGAGCTGGACGAAGGCTGACTTCGTGCTTCCTGCGATGATGGACGCAAGCGTTGTTTTGCCGCATCCGGGCGGTCCGAAAAAGATGGAGGATGTCAGCCGGTCAGCCTCGATGGCGCGGCGCAGCAGCTTTCCTTCCGCCAGCAAATGCCGCTGACCGATGAACTCAGTCAGATTACGCGGACGCATCCTGTCCGCCAGCGGCGTATCCTGCTGTGAAAAAAAGTCCGTCATGCATCACCTCAACAGATATGCTCCCGCAACCATCAGCAGCACCTGCACCACCAGCAGTGCAGGAAAACCGTACTTGAAATACCAGTGCTTCGTCTTGTGACGGAAGGTCAGCATGCCCAGCGTTCCGCCGAGGCTGCCGAACAATACGACCGGCAGAAACAGCGTCCTTTCCGGAATGCGCCATGCGCCGCGCTTTGCCCTGCTCTTGTCCATGCCCATCAGCGCGAACGCCACCACGTTCACCACCAGCAGATAAACGCTCGGAACAACCCACACCCAATGCTCCATTTCCGTTCCATCCCTTTCTTCACGTCATTGCTTTAGCCGCCGAATTGTGCGGTGCCGCCTTATGTTCCGTCTGATTTTTCCTCATTCTTGCGGCGGAGGAGGCGCTCGATGGTAAACCTTCCGAGCTGCCCGGCAGGTTTCTGCTTGACCGTCCGCACCACCTTTGCGCTCATGTGCTGGGATGTACTCCTGCGCGGATCGTGATGCGTGAACGGCAGTCTTCTCCGGCGTCCCTGCATCCGCATACGGTGCGCACGCTCCGACCCTGTGTCACGTGCCACCATGACGCACGGAATCGACTTGCGGTATATGCGTGTCGGCACCTCGCCAGCCTTCCAGATAAATGGCTGGAAGCTGTTCTTCCCGTTGATGACAATGTAGAAATATGTGCCGATGTAGCCCTCTTCAGGGTGCTCCTCCATATAGTGCGGGCAAATCATCAGCTCCTTCGCAGCTTCCAGGAATGCCGGCAACCCGAAGCGGTCAATGATCCGCTGCATGGCGCCGGACTGCTCGGCAATCTCTGCTGCATCCGGGTCGTGACCGGTGACGCTCTTGTACGCAACAGCGGCACGCTGATTCAGTCCCTTGATGAGCTCCTCCGCATCCTTGTCCTCCAGTGCGCGGTTCAGCGGCAAAAATCCACCGAGACCCAGCATTTTCAGTAATTCGAGCCCTGTAACATGCCCAAACGTATCCAGCATCGCCATGCCGCCGATAAAGCATGTCGGCGTATCCACCATCTGATAAAAGATCGGACGGATGGCAAGCCGCGTCTGTACGGAACGCGCATCGCGCTTCCAGTTGTAGCACTTTTTGCGCAAATCCTCCGTCGCCTGATATCGCAGGCAGACCCCCAGATGCACCTGCGCACCGCAGTGCGGCACGAGGTCATCGGTGTTGAGCACGTGATAGAGCGGATAATCGGACGGATCTTCAACCGCCTGACCTGTCATCACCGTCGGCGAAGCAAAGCCGTAGCCAATGAGCTTGCGCGGACAGATGCCGGTTTCCCGGAGCTTCAGGTGTGCGTAAACCTGCAGGGTTGCCGCACCCTGACTGTGTCCGGCGAGCCACAGCATAAAGCGGCTTGACGGGCTTTTCATGTCCTCCAGCACATTCTTGAGCGTCAGCTTCTGCAGACCAAGCTCTTCCGCCGTTTCGGGGAACTCGATTTTTTCCTCATTTTCCTCCAGCTGACGCGCAAGTTCAAGAAAGCCGCGGTGCATGCCGTCCTGCGTCGTCATACGGAAGTTGCTGAACCAGTCGTAGAAGCGTCCGCCGGTGCCCATGAAGCCGATGGCAACCACATACCGACCGTTTCCGGCAGGATGGATCATGACGGCGGCATTGCCGGGCGCGTTCCCGCGAAGCCGCAGTGCGCCGAGCACCTGACCCAGCGCGCCCATGGGCTTGAGCCGCGTATGAATCCAGTATTTGCACCATGCTGCGCTCAGCGGATTGTTAGGCGGCAACGCATTCGGCTCGCCGTCAATCTGAATGGTAGCATCGCGCCAGCCTGCGTCCAGCCAGGGCTCAATCGCCATGTCGTAGACATCGCTGGCAAGCTCCGCGCTCAGCGAAAGCGCCTCGCCGGACAGCGGCGGACGCTTATGTCCCCACGGATCGACCGTCCACGAAAGCAGGAGCGCCGAGGTTCGGGAGAGCTCGATGCCGGTCAGCGTTCTTTTCTCTGCCTGTTCCATCATTGTTCCTTTCTTTGTCTCATTGGTTTGTGGTGTTGGCACGGTGATTTGTTGCTTTTTTCATAGATGAGTTTCTTGCTGCGACAGTTGTCTTTCCGTCCACAGACTTCGTCCGATTATTTGATCCCTTCGGCTGCACAACGGAAATGTGCATTGCGAAGGGATTCAGGACGATCGCAATGCCCTCCGAAAGCTGCAGAATTGACCAGTCGATTCAAGTCAATCAACAAAACAGAATCTCTTCAGACAACCTGCCCGTCATCGCCGCGGCGAAAATCCGCCGAGAGAAGGCACTCCCTCGGAATGACCATCGTTCTGGGGGAACGGGTTGTGATGAAGGAAACCTCCTTCTCATCATACGCAATGACGCGCGCGTTCACCTGTACGAGGTGCTCCTCTACCATGTACATCATGCGGATAATCCGGTCATGCTCCAGAGAGAAGCGCAGCAGACGCTCCATTGGCATCCTCCGTTTCCGCCGGATTGACGGCGTAAATCACGCATTCCCAGTTCTCGAAAATTCGCGTAAACAGCCGGTCGAGAGCCTCCTCATCCACATCATAATTGCTGCGCTCGTAGCTGCTGACATAGATGTAACTCACTTCATACTTGTAAAGAATATCAAGGTTGTTTTCCGGGTCGGTATAGAACGCGGCAATATCCGCCTTGCGCTCGGTCGTATCCAGCCCGTGATAATACAGCCACAGGTCAGGTCCGCAAACAATGTTCCTGCCGGCGATCGAGGAAATCGGGTTCAGGTGCTGCGTTCCGGTCATGAAAGTCGCGTGTTCCTCTGTGTTGTCGCGCACATACTCGCCTGCCTCCACCAAATAGGCGGAAAATGCCTGATAGTTGCTCACGCATTCGCGCCAGAGCGTCAGCCCTGCGGAAAGGAAGACCGCAATCGCCGTTACGACCGCCAGCGCATAGCGTCCGCGCATGCCGCGCAGCCGATGCCACACATCGCGGCACCAGTCCGCAGCAATCATGCAGCACAGCATCCACGCCAGATACATCAGCTTGTTGTTGTCGTAGATGTTTGGCTGAAAACGGACGGTTTCCACAGCGATGATGATGGGAATCGCACCGGCAAAGATCCGCCGATGCTTCGGATTTTTCTCGAACAGCGCCAGCAGCAGCGCAAGGAACGGCAGACCGATGTTTTTCAGGTAGAACCAGAAATACAGGTCATAGAAATTGAAGCTGCTCCCATCCTGATAGCCGTTGACCCAGTTGAGCCAGATTTGCAGAAAGCTGTTGCAGCCTGAGGATTCAAACACCTGCCCGAACGTGAAGCAGAGGAGCTGCGGCAGAGCCAGCACGACCGCCAATCCGCCGTAGATAGCATACCATCCGAGCTGATACAGCCTCTCCTCGTCGTGAATCATGTCGTAGATCAGCATACCCAGCGAGCACAGCCCCAGCGCAAGGAACGAATGCGTATGCACCAGCGGCAGCGCACCAGCCCATATGCCCAGCAGCACAGTCAGTCGAACGCGTTCCGTCGTCTGCGGACGGAGCTGCGGCGCAAAGCCGGTATAGAGCAGGTAGAAGCACGGAATAACCATGCACCAGCCGCCCAGCAGCGTCCGCTGCGGAATCATCAGGTCGGCGATAACGTTCGACCAGCGCAGATTATATGGCGTCGGCTGATTCGTTGGCGTCGTGTAGTAGCCCTCAAGAATCTCCCTGACGCGCTCGACAATCGTCAGCGTGCCATCGGATGTCGTGCCGCCTGCCAGGTCGAAATTGTAGATGAACCCAAGCCCACCGTTCAGTAAGAACAGCAGCGTCGCCAGCATGATGGTCTTCTTGCCGGCCGTCATTTCGCGTGCAAGCACCATGACGCCCATGTAGCACAGCATCATCATGAAGGTACCCGGGATGACAATCGCCCAGCGGAGCGAGAAGCCCATCATGTAGAACGATGTGGACAGCGTATCCGTCAGGAAGGGATAGCACAGGCGCTGCCCCGGGAAAATTGCGTATTCCGGCGGAAAGGATACATTCTTCATCGAGGTGATGAAGGACATATGCATCGGCAGGTCACCGTACGTGCTCTGCCCGACCCACCAGCCGCCGTCATCGCCGACGCGCAGGCAGTGCGTGTGCTGCAGATAGCCCGATAGAATCGTCAGCGGCAGGACAATGAGCAGCATCTGCTTGAGCAACGCCTTTTCCGCCGCATCCCACTGCTTTCGGTGCGAGCGGTCGCGCAGCAGATAACATGCAAGCGTAATTGCCAGCAGCAGCCCTGCCGCCAGATAGTGCGCCGTTATGGTGAAGTCCACCAGAAACGCCATCAGCGCCGGTAGCCACATCATCAGCAGCAGACCGAAGCTTGCGCCCAGCCAAACACGCGTCAGCACTGAGCGGCGCGGCAGCAGAAAAGTCACGCACGCCGTCCCTGCAGACAGGAACAGCAGCAGATATGCGATTCCGAGCAGAAATGTCATGGGACAGCTCCCTTCGCGGATGATGGGTTAATCGGCAAAATATTCCTTCAGCAGCGCCACACCGGCTTCGAGGTCGCGCAGGTCAATCACCTCGCACGCCGAATGCACATAGCGGCACGGAATCGACAGCGTACAAACCGGAATGCCGCCGCGGCTCGTCTGCATGGCGAACGCATCCGTTCCGCCGAAAGGCAACACCTCGCGCTGCGTCTTGACGCCAGCCTTCTCGCCGGCGGAAATCAGCGCTTCACGCAGCACAGGATTGCTGATGCTGCCGCGATCCATCACCTTCACGGCAATGCCCTCGCCGAGCTTGATGTCCGGCTGCTTCGTGCCGGGCGTGTCGCCCCATGCAGTCACATCAATGGCGATGCCCTTGTCAGGCGCCTTGGCAAAGGATGCAACCCTCGCGCCGCGGCAGCCGACCTCCTCCTGCACGGAGAAAACGGCGATAATCGTCCGCTTCGTACTTCCGACCGTCTGCAAAAAGCGGATGAGCAGCGCACAGGCTGCGCGGTCATCCATGGCAGGGCTTGCGGCGCGATGCTGACCGAGGCGGAAGCAGTCGTTGGCGTACACGCATGCATCGCCGATCCGCACCATCGTTTCCGCTTCCGCCTTGTCTTGCGCACCGATGTCCACGAAAAGATCCTTCATCGCGGTATCCTTGTCACTCTCGGACACGACGATGCCCTGCACGCCGTTCGGGAATGTGACATGGCGCGTCAGGCTCATCAACGGACTGACGCCGCCGACGTTCGTGACGCGCAGAAAGCCTTCCTTCTCGATGCCGGTGACAATATAGCCGATATGATCCATGTGCGCAGACAGCATGATCTTTTCCGCCTGCGGATCGGTACCGGTTTTTGTGCAGATCAGGTTGCCGAGCGCGTCCGTCTCGATGGTATCGACATACGGTGCGACCTCCTCGCGGATGACCGCTGCGACAGGTTCCTCCATACCGGAGGGCGCAACCGGTGCAAGCACCTTCTTGAGCAAATCAAACATAGGCTTCTTCTCCTATCATTAAAGTGCACGCAGCAGCGCAAGGCTGAGCGCAAACTGACTTTCCGCATCGCTGAGCTTGACCACAGAGGACGGCGAATGGATATACCGGCAGGGCACGGACAGAACCACAACCGGAACGCCGCCGCGTGCGCGCTGAATGGCGCCGCCGTCATTGCCGCCGGACACGCTGTGCTTGACCTGATGCGGAATGCCGCCTGCCTTTGCAGCATCGAGCGTCTTGCGGAACAATGCACGGTTCGCGATGGACGTGCCGTCCATAAACGACACGGCAACGCCCTGACCGGCTTCACAGACATGCGCGTTTTCCGGCACATTGCCGAGATCGTTGCAGGTCGTGCCTTCAAGCACGATGCCGATGTCTGGTTCCCTGGTGAATGCCGCCCCCTTTGCACCACGGCAGCCAACCTCCTCCTCGGACACGAAGCATGCCACGAGGTCAACCGGCAGCTCCTCCTGCAGCAGGCGGAACAGCGTCAGGCAACCGACACGGTCATCGAATGCCTTGCCGCATGCAAAGCCGTCGCCGTACTCCACATAGGGTGTATCAAAAGAGATGTATGTGCCCATGGGTGCCTTGCTTTCCGCCTCATCCTTGCTCTTCGCGCCAATATCCACGAGCAGCTCATGGATGGGCAGCACACGCTTGCGTTCGTCGGCGGACTGCAGGTGAATCGGCACCGCGCCGATAACGCCGGGCAGCCTGTCATCGCCGACCGTCACACGCTTGGATACAAGCACGCGCGGATCAATGCCGCCAGCCGTCGTGATGCGCAGATAGCCGTCCTCCGTGGCAGACGTCACAATCAGTCCAACCTCATCCATGTGAGCGCTGACCATGACGCGCTTGCGCGGTGCCTCGCCGTTGCCTTCTTTTTCGACAATCACATTGCCCATGCGGTCAAGCACAGGCACGAATCCCTTCTCGCGCAGCTCCTTGAGCAGAAAGCGCCGGATAGCCTGCTCATGACCGGAAGGAGCGTTCAGCTCCGTCAATGTTTTCAGATCCATAGGTCATCCTCCCAGTGATTATCGATCTCCGCAACAAAATGCGCCAGCAGCCGCGCACCTTCCTCCAGCGTGTTCAGATCGACTGTTTCAACGGAGGTGTGCATGTACTTTTCCGGCAGCGAGAGCAGCACCGTCGGCACACCGCCGCGGCTCAGACCGATGTCATCCGCGTCCGTTCCTGTAGAACGCCCTGCGACATTCGCGTTCAGCTGAACGTGATGCGCCTTAGCACAGTCGATCAGCCGCTGATTGAGCTTGGGCTGCACGTAAGGTCCGTGCGTCACTATCATCGCGTCAATCGGCAGCGCGGCGTTCGGCGGACAGGTCGGCGTGTTCGCAAAATCGACATCAAGCACGACCGCTAAATCAGGCTCCACCGCAAAGGCGGAGGTCATGGCCCCCCAGCCGCCGACCTCCTCCTGCGCCGAGCATACGAAATACACATCGGCATCGCAGACGAGCTTCTGCAAGCGTTCAGCCGCTCGAAGCAAAATCGCCACACAGGAACGGTCATCGAGCGTCTTCGCGGCAAACTGCCCATTAAGCAGCTCATGGGACGGTCCGTCAAACGTCACGAGGTCGCCAATGCGCACAAGCCTCTTCGCCTGTTCCGCCGTCATACCTATATCCACATGCAGATTATCCAGCGTATAATTATTCGCACGGTCGTCAGCACTCATCAGATGCGGCGGCAACGCCCCAATGGTTCCGAAAAGCTTCTCGCGACCATGCACCCAAACGCGGCTTGCCGGCAGGATGCGCGGATCAACGCCGCCAACGTTGCGAAGGCGCAGGCTGCCGTCATCCTCGATATGCGTTACCATCAGCGCGATTTCATCGAGATGTGCGCAGAGCATCACCTTAGGACCGCTCCCCTTTTTATGGGCAATCACGCTGTACATCGCATCGACCGTCACCTCATCGACAAACGGACGGAATTTCACCGCAAAATATGCGCTGACTGTCTCCTCCTGTCCACTGACGCCCGGCAGTGCCGTGACCTCTGTCAGCAGCTTTTTGACATCCATGAAATGCCCCCTTTTATATGCACAAAATTAACCAACTATATTATAGCATATTCGGCGGCACCTGTGAAGAAGAACTTCGGCAAGACGCATCTGCCCACTCATTCACGAAAAAAGGGTCAGGGAATTTCATCCCTGGACCCCTTTTTATGGATTAGATTAGACGTTGATGGCGCGAAGTGCCTGTGCGATATCGGCAATCAGGTCATTCTTATTTTCCAGACCAAGGCTGATGCGCACCATGCCTGCCGGAATGCCTGCCTCAGCGAGCTGCTCCTCGGTCATCTGACGATGCGTCGATGTTGCCGGATTCAGGCAGCACGTGCGTGCATCGGCAACATGCGTCTCGATGGCGGCAAGCGTCAGATGCTTCATAAACGATTCTGCCGCAGCGCGTCCTCCCTTCAGGACAAAGGACACAACACCGCAGCCGCCGTGCGGCATGTATTTCATGGCGCGCGCGTAGTACGGGCTGGATGGCAGATGCGGATAGCTGACGGATTCAACCTCCGGCTGCTGCTCGAGGAATTCGGCGACGCTCATGGCGTTCTCGCAGTGGCGCGGCATGCGGACATGCAGGCTCTCCAGACCAAGATTCAGCAGGAAAGCGCTCTGCGGCGACTGCACGCAGCCAAGGTCACGCATGAGCTGGCTGGTGCATTTGGTGATGAACGCGCCGCCGATGCCGAATTTCTCTGCGTACGTAATGCCATGGTAGCTTTCATCCGGTGTGCATAGCCCCGGATAGCGCTCCGCATTCGCCATCCAGTCGAACTTGCCGCTATCGACAATCGCGCCGCCGACTGCCGCGCCGTGACCGTCCATGTACTTCGTGGTCGAATGCGTCACGATATCCGCACCAAAGCGGATGGGCTGGCAGTTCACCGGCGTCGGAAACGTGTTGTCCACAATCAGCGGTACGCCGTGACGGTGCGCCGCCGCAGCAAAGCGTTCGATGTCCAGCACAGTCAGGGCAGGGTTCGCGATGGTCTCGCCGAACACGGCGCGCGTGTTGCCGCGGAATGCCGCATCCAGCTCTTCATCCGTCGCGTCGGGCGAAACGAACGTCGAGTCAACGCCCATCTTCTTGAGCGTGACGGAAATCAGGTTGAACGTGCCGCCATAGATGGAGGAGGATGCGACAATGTGGCTGCCTGCCTCGCAGATGTTGAACAGCGCCATGAAGTTCGCCGCTTGACCAGAGCCGGTCAGCATCGCCGCCGAGCCGCCCTCAAGCGCTGCGATTTTCGCTGCGACATAATCGCACGTCGGGTTTTGCAGACGAGAATAGAAATATCCGGAAGCTTCCAGATCAAAGAGCTTTCCCATATCCTCGCTCGTGCTGTAGCGGAAGGTGGTAGACTGGATGATCGGGATCTGACGCGGTTCGCCATTGCCGGGCGTGTAGCCTGCCTGAACACATTGTGTGTCGATGCGGTAATCGGACATGGGAAAAGCCTTCTTTCTGTTATCTTATATTTGAACGGCGGCTGTCAGACCGCCCGAGGTCAGCTGATATGACCAGTGATGTATGCCCGCAAGCGCAAGCTCCGCATGGCACAGTGCAATGCCGCCGTCCAGCAGCGTCCGATTGCCGACCATCAGCGTGAATTGCCCGTCCGGATGTCCCTCCATCGTCCACGGCTGAAGATTCATGGCGGACGGTGCGATGCGGACAAGTTCCGCGGCGGCAAGCGCGTTTCCGGTCAGCATGCCGCCGTGAATCAGCCGTTCAACGGGCTTACGGCGGCGATTTTCCGGCACCTTCAGCGGTGCGGACGGAATACCGACCGCAATGACGCCGAGAATTTCCTCCGTTTCTCCCAGAGGAAGCGTCAGCAGCTTGCGCTTATACATTCCGGCAACCCAGCATGTACCGAGCCCCTGCGATGTCGCCTCAAGGACAAATGCTTCGCCGACGATGCCGGCATTTACGCGGCTCATGGCTTCAAGCCTGTCAGCGATAACGACGGCCGCCATCCTGCATCCGGTAATGCGTCCCATACCGAGAAGCGTGCCGGTAAACAGCGACTCATCCACAGGGGTCAGCACAAGCCTCGCGCCGCTCATGGCGTACCGCCCGATGGCGTAGGACAGCGCCGCAAACGATGCACTGTCGGGCGCACCGGCATAGCTGCGACAGGACGTGCGAAGCTGCGCCGCCTGACGGTATCTTTCCTTTCCTTCGGCGGAAAAAAGCATCTCCAATGCAGCCATCATGTTTCCTCCAGCGGTGTCGGGCGCAGGTGACGGAACACCTCGCCGACCTTCTCGTGCAGCACCAAGTCCGCCTGCGCATCCAGCTGCGTTGCATCGCGGTTGATGAGTACAATTTTGCTGCCGCCGAAATACCGCAGGAGCGCTGCGGCAGGGTACACGGTCAGGCTTGTTCCGGCAACAATCAGCAGATTCGCCTGACGCAGGTGATGCACCGCCGATGCAATCACTTCATCCGACAACGCCTCTTCATACAGCACGACATCCGGCTTGACGATACCGCCGCACGGGCATTTCGGCACGCCACCGGAATCACGGATGAATTCCGGCGAAAATGAGCGCGCGCATTTCATACAGTGATTGCGATAGATGCTCCCGTGAAGCTCCAGCACATTTTTACTGCCGGCCTTCTGATGCAGACCATCGATGTTCTGCGTAATAACAGCCGTCAGCCGACCGCCCTGTTCAAGCGCGGCGAGATATCTGTGCGCATCATTCGGCTGTGCATCCAGTGGGAGCATCTTATCGCGGTAGAAACGGAAAAATTCCTCCGGATGACGATGGAAGAAGCTGCGCGAGAGAATCTCCTCCGGCGGAATATCATATTTCTGATGATACAGCCCATCCTGGGAGCGAAAATCCGGAATGTTGCTCTCGGTCGATACGCCTGCGCCGCCGAAAAACACGATACGGCGGCTGCTGTCAATCCACTGCTGCAGCACATCGTACATGCTCTTCACCTCCCCAATCAGATTCAGTATACCACATGCGGCGCTTTCCTGCAAGGAACAAAGAAAATGGACTTGTTTTTAGGATTATTGGTTGTTGTCGTGCTGCTCCTTGAAATCATCCATGACCACAATGCCAACACTGTTCAAATCATACGGCGTCGCCTGATAGACAAAATAATTCAACCAGTTGCAGTACAGCAGATTCGCCGAGGAACGCCACGTGCATACCGGCGGCTGCGTGTCATCGTCATTCGGATAATAATTGCAAGGCACATCCGGGTGCAATCCGGCATTCTTGTCGCGCAGATATTCCTTTTCGAGCGTGTCCGCATCGTATTCGGAGTGTCCGGTGATGAAAATCTGCCTTCCGCCGTGGGTGGATATGGCGTAGATGCCGGCTTCATCGCTCTCAGAAAGAATCTTCATTTCGGGATGCGCAAGGACATCCTCGCGGCGGATGGTCGTGTAACGGCTATGCGGTACCATGAACGTGTCGTCGAAGCCGCGAAACAGGATGCTGTTTTTGTGGGTCACACAGTGCGGATAGACGCCGGAGAGCTTTTTGTCCATCAGGTACTTCTGGACACCCCAGTGGTAGTACAGTCCGGCTTGTGCACCCCAGCAGATGTGCAGGGTGGAGGTGACGTGCGTCTTTGTCCACTCGAAGATGGTGCACAGCTCTTCCCAGTATTCGACTTCCTCAAACGGCATCTTCTCCACAGGAGCGCCGGTAATGACCATGCCGTCATACGTCAGGTCACGCACCTGCTCAAACGTCTTGTAGAAGGCAAGCATGTGCTCCTCGGACGTATTTTTGGTAACATGGGTCGTGACCATCAGCAAATCCAGCTCCACCTGCAATGGCGTATTGCCCAGCAGACGCGCAAGCTGCGTTTCCGTAGCGATTTTCGTGGGCATCAGGTTGAGCAGCAGCAGCCGCAGCGGACGGATGTCCTGCGTCTTGGCGCGGTTATCGGTCATGACGAATATGTTCTCGCTGCGCAGGGCGCTGGCGGCTGGCAAATCATTGGGAATGCGAATCGGCATAGCGGTATCCTCTCAAGAAAAAACTTGTTTTGCGATATTGGCGGCGGCTTTGGCGTCGTGCGCGTAGAAATCGGCACCCATACGGTGCGCGAAATCCTCCGTGACGACGGCACCGCCGACCATAATGAGCGGCGGATTGGGCAATGCCTTCAATTGGCGGACAGTTTCTTCCATGCTGGGGAGCGTCGTCGTCATCAGCGCGGACAGCCCGACAAGACGGATATTCTGCTCCTCTGCGGTGCGGGCAATCGTTTCCGGCGGCACATCGCGCCCGAGGTCGAGCACCTCATAGCCGTAGTTCTCCAGCACAGTTTTGACGATGTTCTTGCCGATGTCATGAATATCGCCCTTGACAGTCGCGATGATGATGCGTCCTTTTTTGACAGGCTGGACGTTCTGCGCGGCGAGGCTGTCGCGGATGACGGAGAAAACCGCCTGCGCTGCCTGTGCCGCGGAAAGCAGCTGCGGCAGGAATGCTTTGCCCTGTTCGTAGTCCGCGCCGACCTTGTCCAGCGCCGGAATCAGGTGATTTTCCACCAGCGACAGCTCGTTTTCCGACTGGAGCAATTCACCTGCAAGACGCGCCGCATCGCCCTTGAGTCCGCGGATGATCGCATCATCAAGCGAAGCAACCACTGAGGCAGACGATTTCACCGGCACTGCCGGGGCGACCGATGGAGCCGGAACTGCCTGCGCATTGGCGAAGCGCTCAACATAGCTTTTGCAGCCCTCATCCTCGCCGCTGATCACACGATAAGCAGCAATCGCGTCCATGATTTCCTTCTGGTTCGGATTGATAATCGGCAGCGTCAAGCCGTTGCTCAGTGCGCGAATGAGGAATGTCTGCGTCATCAGCAACCGGTACGGAAGCCCGAAGGAGATGTTCGATACGCCCAGCACGGTCTGGAGATGCAGCTCATCGCGAACAAGGTGCAGCGCGGCAAGCGTTTCCTTCGCCTGATCCTGCTGTGCGGAAACGGTTAACGTCAGACAGTCGATGAACACATCCTCGCGCGGAATGCCGATGCTCTCGGCTGCGAACAGGATACGTTTGGCAATATCGAACCGTTCCTGCGCCGTGCGCGGTAACCCCTTTTCATCGAGTGCAAGCCCGACAACTGCCGCGCCGTACTTTTTGACGATGGGCAGCAGCGTCTTCAGCGATTTTTCCTCGCCATTGACGGAATTGACCGCAGGCTTGCCGTTATAAACGCGCAGAGCGGCCTCAAGCGCCTCAGCGTTTGTCGAATCAAGTTGCAGTGGCACATCAATGCTTTCCTGCAGCTTCTTGACAACGCGCGGAAGCATCGTCTTCTCATCAACACCGGGATAGCCGACATTGACATCGAGAATCTGTGCACCGGCATCGACCTGCGCAATAGCGACATCGACAATATAGTCCAAATCGTCATTGAGCAGTGCCTGCTGAAAGCGCTTCTTGCCGGTCGGATTGATGCGTTCGCCGATGGGATGGATGCCGCTCAATTCAAGCGGCACGGTCGGCGTGCAGAGAAAGCTGCATTTGCGGACATCACGCTTTCCGGGCGTCATACCGCTGACGGCTTCGTGCAACGCACGGATATACGCCGGATTGGTGCCGCAGCAGCCGCCGACAATGCTCACGCCCACCTCGACTGCCTCGCGCATTGCCGCAGCAAATTCATCCGGCGGCAGGTCATAGTGACCGTCAACCGGGTCAGGCAATCCGGCGTTCGGCTTGGCGATGACAGGCAACGATGTCGTCCGGCACAGTTCGCGGAACAGCGGAAGCAGTTGTTCCGGACCCTGCGAGCAGTTCAGCCCGATGGCATCCGCGCCGAGACCCTCAAGCGTATGCGCCATGGAAGGAATCGTGCAGCCGGTGAAGGTGCGCCCGTTGCTGTCGAAGCTCATCGTCACCCAGACAGGCAGCTTTGTCCGCTCTTTGCAGGCAAGCAGTGCTGCTTTCGCCTCGTACAGGTCGGTCATCGTCTCGATGCAGATGAGGTCCGCACCGGATTTTTCGCCTGCCTCTGCGATTTCGCCGAAGAGGTCAACCGCATCCTCGAATGCAAGCGTTCCGAGCGGCTCAAGCAGCGCGCCAAGCGGTCCGATATCAAGTGCGACACGGGCGGATGTGCCCTCGCATGCTTTTCTTGCTGCATTGATGGCGGCGGATACGACCTTGTCCACTGTGTACGGCGTATTCTGCAGCTTTCGGCGGTTTGCACCGAACGTGTTCGCATAGACAATTTGCGTGCCCGCCTCGATATACCGGCGGTGGATGTCCGTCAGCAGCTCCGGATTGGTAATGGACAGCAGCTCCGGAATCTCGCCAGGCTTCAGTCCGCTGCGCTGGAGCATTGTGCCCATGGCGCCGTCAAGAAAAATCAGTTGATTCTCCACAGGATTTCCCAGCCTTTCGCAGTTGGCATCGAGTCCGCAGCGCACAGAAATCGCAACCGCGGATTTTCGCCTGTTGGGGATGGTCAGACAGCCCGATGATGGCAGTTACCGATTTAACAGGGTTCATCAGGAAGGAATCGCTCAGCGTGACACCGAGACGGCGCGTTGCGTCCGTCATGGAAAGGAGCGATGCCTGAAGGGAAAGCGGCAAATCGCCGTAGCCGGGGCTAAAGCGATCTGTCAGATGTTTTTTCGGAAAATGTTCGGCAATTTCGCGCTCCGCTGCATCACAGGCAGCCTCGACATAAGCCGCACCGCAGCCGTTGAGCAGGAGTGCGTCTGCCATGTCACGTGCCTCCGTCTGCCGAAGCAGCGTGTCGAACGATGTGCCGAGCGTGCAGACGAGCACGACCGCGCCGTCGCAGCCGGCAAGCATCCGCGCGGCTGTCCTGCCATGCAGGAGAATGTCCGCAACGGCAAGCGCAGGCATGTTTTCCTGATGCACAAGCGGACTCATCCGCCATGTATATCGTGGCGCAACCTTGTCGCACATCATTTGGGACAGCGCTTCAGCACGGGTACGCAGGTCATCTGGCGCAGGCGGACGGACACCCGCATAGCGCAGCGCCTCGTCCAGATTGATCCGAATCGTGTGTTCCATACGTCAGAAGAGAGCGATGAGCGCATTCCATGCGTTCACCAGTTGTTCGGTGTGGATGGTCAGCCCGAAAAACGCCTCAAGTGCAATCAGCAGCACAAGATGCAGCGGATAAAGCGAGTAACTCAGCAGCCGCGGCATTTTGATGCGTGCTGAGGTCGGCAGGAGCATCAGCGGCAGTGCAAGGATTGCCAGCGCTTGCATCCGCAGCCACGGAGAGATGACGCCGCCAACGGGCGAGGTCATCAGGCTGGACAGGTTGAAGCCGAACGCGCTTGTTATCTGCGAGCTGCCGCTGCCCCAGAAGAGGCAGTACGCAACCATGACGCACGCGATGCCCGCACGGCTTTTTCGCACGCCGTAAAGCAGCATGACGAGCATCACGCCGCGCCAGCCGTAGTCGCAGCCGAGCAACTGCGCCGCGCACAGCGCCAGAACAGGTGCCCAGATGTGGCTCAGCATTTTCTTTTCGCGGATGCCCCAGACGGCGCAAAGAGCAATGAAGAGCGTCAGGAATATATTCGGCGTCTGTACCGAGTGATTGAGCGCGACCATGTACAGCGGCTGGGAAATCAGCCCAAGCAGCGCAATTCGCAGGAGATAGCGCGAAACAGAGCGCGTATAGCTGATACCGACCACCATGCACCAGCAGTACAATGGAAAAGCGATTCGTCCAAGCATCCGCATTTCCGGATAGCTCGAAAAGACCATTTTTCCGGCATGGTCGATGAACATGAAGACAAGGGCAATGACCTTGAGAACGCCGGTCGCCGTACAGCCTGCGATGGCGTCACTGCCGACAGGAGCCGGATGCCTGCGCGATGTCTCGTGCGCATATGCCATGGAAAACCGCCTCCTTCTCCGCAGACAAAAGATAATGTTCTGTTTCAGTATACCGCAAATTCAAGCAGGAATCAAGGGACTTTCACGCACCCTTCACGCAAAGCGGTTACAATAGCGACGTAAAGAAAGATTTTAATGAAGGGAAGTGGCGCAAATGCGGCGCAAATGCATCGTCTGGTTGTGCGTGCTGGCGTGTGCGCTGCTGGCAATTAGTTTACTCTTCAGGCCGCAGAAGGAAAGCGTACAGCTGACAGGCTGTGCTTCCGCAGGCTTGGTTCTGATTGAGAAGGCCTCCGAGGAGGAAGGTCTTTATGTCCTTGCGGTGATTGACCAGAGCCGTGCCGCCCGCAGCGGCATCCGCGCAGGCGATGTGCTGCAGACGCTGAACGGAACCACCGTCACAGATTTAGCGGACGCAGACGATTTTTTCAACAGGCAGGCAGAACCGTGCATGGTTGAAATTCTGCGGAACGGGGCGTCTCTGCAGATTTCATTGTCTCCCCCCTGATGTGATGAAAAACTTGCTTTTGCAGGCAAATCTCGCTATAATACAAACAGGAACAAATTGCTGAATGCAATGAGGTGAACACCATGACGCTGCTTGTTGTTGATGACGAAGCCCGAATTCGTGAGCTCATCCGCAAATATGCCGCATTCGAGGGCTATAGCGTCGAAGAGGCGCAGAACGGCATGGAGGCGGTCGAAAAATGCCGCCAGAAGAGCTATGATCTGATCATCATGGATGTCATGATGCCGGAACTGGATGGCTTTTCCGCATGCCGCGAAATTCGCCGGAAATCGCAGGTGCCTGTGCTGATGCTCTCCGCGCGCGGCGAGGAATATGACCGCATTCACGGCTTTGAGCTGGGCATCGACGACTATGTCGTCAAGCCATTTTCGCCGCGCGAGCTGATGATGCGCGTTGCCGCCATCCTCAAGCGCAGTGCAGCGCCCGCGACCGCCGAGGACGGCGAAAAAATCACCATCGATGATATGGTGGTTGACTTCACTGCGCGTCAGGTGACGATTCACGGCGAGAAACTGAACCTGTCGCCCAAGGAATATGACCTGCTGTTCTACATGGTGCGCAACCGCGGCATTGCGCTAACCCGCGAAAAGCTCATCAGCGACGTGTGGGGGTACGACTTCTTCGGCGACGACCGCACGCTGGATACGCACATCAAGCTGCTCCGCAGGAGCCTTGGCGATTACGCCGACCGCATCACGACCCTGCGCGGCGTCGGCTACCGCTTTGAGAAGGACTGATTATGAAGCTGCTTGCAATCAAAAAAAAGCAGGATTCGCCGCAAAGGAGCAGAAGGCGTCCGCCGATCCGCCGCCGGGTGCTGATCTACCTGGCGGCTTTTGTGGCATTTGTACTGATTCTAATGTGGCTGATGCAGATCGTCTGGCTGAACGACTTCTACCGCTGGAACAAGACGCGCCAGATTACGGCAGCGGCGGATTCTGTCGAGGAAAACATCGGCAATGAGCAGCTGTATTCGCTCATGGATACGCTCTCGCGACAAAACGACGTCTGCATTCTCCTGCTTGATGAGAACATGCACACGTTCCTGTCCTCTGAGGGCACACAATACTGCCTGATTCACCGCATGACCAACCGCAACCTGTCTTTCTGGTGCGTCCTGACACCGGAGGATGGCTCAACGCTAACAGAGCTGTTCGACATCGCAACGGTTCCCGACCAGTACAACAGCCATGTTTTCCGCGGCAATGTTCCCAAATTCGACACATCGAACACGCAGAGCCTGCTGTGCGCGCGCCGCATAACATTGCCGGACGGAACACAGGGCTATCTGCTGCTCAACTGCGTCATTACGCCGCTGGACAGCACGGTCTCGACGCTTCGTCTGCAGCTCCTTTTGATTACCGTGACGGTCATTCTCGGCGCAACGGTGCTGGCGATGCTCATTTCTCGCAAGGTCACGCGTTCCATCGTTGAAACGAGCGAGGCGGCAGGTATGCTCTCGCGCGGTCAGTATGTGATTCCGCCGCACGGCTGCGAGTACCGCGAGATGGAAGAGCTGAATCAGACGCTCGTGTATGCCGCAAAGGAGCTCAGCCAGGTTGAACGCCTGCAGCACGAGCTGATTGCGAACATCAGCCATGACCTGCGGACGCCGCTGACGATGATCGGCGGATATGCAGAAATGATGCGCGATATTCCGGGCGAGGCGACGCCTGAAAACATGCAGACCATCATCGATGAAACGCAGCGGCTGACAAGCCTTGTCAATGAGCTGCTCGACTTCAGCCGTCTGCAGACAGACACGCTTTCGCTGAATCCGGCGGATTACCCATTCACACTGTCCGTGCAGGGCATCGCCGAGCGCGTCAGCCGCATGGTGCAGCAGAACGGCTATCAGGTCGTGTTCCGACCGGATGAGCAGGTCACGGTCACGGCGGACGAGCAACGGATTGCACAGGTCGTCTACAACCTGCTCGGCAATGCGCTGACCTACACGGGCGAGGACAAGACCGTCACCATCACACAAAAAAAGTGCGGCAACTGGGTGCGCTTGACGATTTCCGACACCGGCAAGGGCATCGCAAAGGACGAGCTGCCGCTGATTTGGAACCGCTACTACCGCACACAGGAATCGCACAAGCGTGCCGTCATCGGCAGCGGACTGGGACTGTCGATTGTCCGCAGCATCCTCGAAAAGCATCACGTGCCGTTCGGCGTGGACAGCGAGGAGGGCAAGGGGACCTCGTTCTGGTTTGAACTGCCGCTGACCAGGAAGCAGGAGAAGGAGAAGTTCCTTTCTGCGGAATAAAAAATCGGGCACACCGGCGAAATGATGTGCTCCCTGTCTACTCTGGGGAGCATACACATTTCACCGGTGTGCCCGTTTGCTTTCTCAGCCTTCCTGCGCGCGGATTTTCTCGAGATACTCCTCGTATCCGCAGTAGTAGTCCGCGATGGTGCCGTCGGGCTTGATTTCGATGATTCGGTCGGCAATGGTCGTGATAAACTGGTGATCCTGTGATGTGAAAATGACGTTGCCGGGGAAGTTAATCAGCGCGTTGTTAACCGCCGTAATAGACTCAAGGTCAAGATGGTTCGTGGGCTGGTCCAGCATAAGGAAGTTTGCGCCGGACAGCATCATGCGCGAGAGCATGACGCGCACCTTCTCGCCGCCGGAGAGAACGGAAACAGGCTTGTACACGTCATCGCCGGAGAAGAGCATGCGGCCAAGGAAGCCGCGCATGTATGTCTCGAGCTGTTCGGGTGAATACTGCGCAAACCATTGCATCATGTTCAGGCTGCAGCCTTCGAAGAACTTGCTGTTGTCCTTGGGAAAATAGTTGGTGGAGATGGTCACGCCCCACTTGAAGGAGCCGCTGTCAGGCTTGATTTCCTCGGCGAGGATGCGGAAAAGTGCCGTTTGCGCCTGCTCATTCGAGCCGACAAGCGCGATTTTTTGTCCCTTCGTCACGATGAAGGATACGTCCTTGAGCAGCTGCACGCCATCCTGCGTATAGTTGATGTTCGATACCTGAAGGATATCCTTGCCCGCCTCGCGTTCGGGCGTGAAGCATACCCACGGATAGCGGCGCGACGATGCCGGCATCTGCTCAATTGTCAGCTGGTCAAGCAGCTTGCGGCGGCTTGTCGCCTGCTTCGCCTTCGACTTGTTGGACGAGAAACGCTGGATGAACGCCTGCAGCTCCTTGATTTTGTCCTCACGGCGCTTCTTCTGGTCGTTCATCAGGCTCTGCATCATTTTGGAGGATTCATACCAGAAGTCATAGTTGCCGACATACAGCTTGACCTGATTATAGTCAATATCGACAATATGCGTGCAGATGTTGTTCAGGAACCAGCG
Organism: Bacteroidaceae bacterium; assembly: GCA_963642705.1. GTDB lineage: Bacteria > Bacillota > Clostridia > Christensenellales > Aristaeellaceae > UBA11524. The sequence continues at coordinate 34,802 of CAVIHU010000009.1, read as the reverse complement.
GTCATGGCTGACGACAATCAGGGTGCCGGGAAAGTTCATCAGGAAGTCCTCGAGCCACGCGACCGAGCGGTTGTCAAGGTTGTTCGTCGGCTCGTCCAGCAGCAGGATATCCGGATTGCCGAACAGAGCCTGCGCGAGCAGCACCTTGAACTTCTCGCCGCCCTTCAAATCCGCCATGAGCATCGTGTGCATTTCGACTGGCAGTCCCAGACCGGTCAGCAATGTCGCCGCGTCGGACTCGGCGTTCCAGCCGTCCATTTCGGCAAATTCGCCCTCAAGCTCTGCCGCGCGTTCGCCATCCGCATCAGAAAAGTCGGGTTTGGCATACAGCGCGTCCTTTTCCTTCATGATATCATATAGGCGCTGATTGCCCATGATGACGGTATCCAGCACGGGATAGGCGTCATACTTGAACTGATCCTGCTTCAGCGTGGACATGCGCTGATCCGCCGGAATGGTAACCGTGCCGGTTGTCGGCTCAAGCTCGCCGGAGAGGATGCGCAGGAACGTTGATTTGCCCGCGCCGTTCGCGCCGATGACGCCGTAGCAGTTTCCGGGCAGGAATTTCAAATCCGCACCGGAAAACAGCTTCTGTCCGCCGAACGTCAGAGAAACGTTGCTAACTGTGATCATGGATTTGCTCCTTACATTTCCGTGGTCGCTGATAATTGCATACTTTCCTACTATACCATATTCGCCGCCGATTTATGCGGTGTTGCCTTAGATTTCGATGGTGCCGGTAAAGTCAGTTTTGGCGTCGCCGGTCAGCCAGACCTTGCCATCCTCCTGATAGCGGACAACAAGCGTTCCGCCGGGCAGACGGATATCAATATCCGCACCGCGCGTGCAGTAGCCGTTTTCAACGGCAGCAACCGCCACAGCGCAGGCACCCGTACCGCATGCAGCCGTTTCGCCGATGCCGCGCTCCCAGACGCGCATGAGGATGTCGTTGCGATCCAGAATCTGCGCGAAGGACACGTTCACGCGCTCCGGGAAGAGCGGATCCTGTTCAATCTGCGGGCCGACCTGCTCCAGCGGAATACGGTTCACGTCCTCAACAAACATGATCACGTGCGGATTGCCCATGCTGACACAGCTGATTTCACGCTTTTCGCCGGCAAGGAATACCGGACGGAGCATAACGCGGTCGCCGTCAAGCTTAACGGGGATGCGCGTCGCCTCGAAAACCGGGCAGCCCATGTCCACCAGCACCGAGAACACCTGATCCTCGCGGATGAACAGCTTGGCGCTCTTGACGCCGTAGCCGGTTTCAACCCGAATGACATCCTTGCGCACACGTCCGCTCTCGTACAGGTACTTGCAGACACAGCGCAGTGCGTTGCCCGCAACCGAGCCTTCCGTACCGTCGGCGTTGAACATGCGCATTTTCGCATCCGCAACGGACGAAGGCATAATCAGCACGATACCATCAGAGCCGACGCCGGTGCGGCGGTTGGAAAGGCGAACAGCGAGCGATTCAGGGCTCTCGACCATCTGCTCAAAGCAGTCAAAGTACAGGTAATCATTCCCCGTGCCGCGCATCTTGACGAACGTCAGCTTCTTGTGCTTTGTGCGCATGTTGTTGATGTCGACCAGCTCGACATTGCCCAGCGAATAGCGGCTCGTCAGGGCATTGGCAAGGGCATTGGCAGTGTCGAGGCTCGTAAAGAGCGGGATACCGCGCTCGACAGCCTTGCGGCGCATGCGCACAGAATCCAGCTGCGGCAGACGACCCTTGTTCGACGTGGAGATGACATATTGCACCTGCCCCATCTCCAGCATCTTCTCCTGCGCTTCCTTTTTCACAACGGCAGCGTAGAGGCCGTGCTCCTGCATGGCGCGTGCCGTGCCGGGCGTTGCGAAGATGTTGAAGCCGAGCTTGGCGAACTTCCGCGCACAGTCGATGGCTTCCGCCTTATCCTTGTCGCGCACGGAAACGAGCAGTCCGCCCTGATGGCGCATCTTATAGCCTGCCGCGACAAGTCCCTTGTAAATGGCTTCCTGGAGATTCGTGCCGATGCCGAGCACCTCGCCGGTGGACTTCATTTCCGGTCCCAGATGCGTGTCAACATCAGCCAGCTTTTCGAACGAGAAGCACGGCACCTTAACAGCGTAATATGGGCTCTGACGGTACAGCCCGGTGCCGTAGCCCATATCGCGGATCTTTTCGCCAAGCATCGCTCGGACGGCGAGGTCAACCATCGGCACACCTGTAACCTTGCTGATATACGGCACGGTACGGCTTGCGCGCGGGTTCGCTTCGATGACGTACACCTCGTTATGATAGACGATGTACTGGATGTTGATCAGACCCAGCGTGCCGAGCTCAAGGGCAATCTGCCGCGTGACCTCAATCAGGCGCTGCGTCATGGCGCCGGTCAGGTTCCACGCCGGATAGACGGCGATGGAGTCGCCGGAGTGAATGCCCGAGCGCTCGACATGCTCCATGATGCCCGGAATCAGCACGTCCGTGCCATCGCAGATGGCGTCCGCCTCCGCCTCGATGCCCATCAGGTACTGGTCAATCAGCACCGGATTCTCGATGCCCTGCGCGAGGATGATCTGCATGTATTCGACAATATCACTGTCCTGATAGGCGATGATCATGTTCTGACCGCCGAGCACGTAGGAGGGGCGTACCAGCACGGGATACCCCAGCTCATTCGCCGCCTTGACAGCCTCCTCGGTTGTCATGACCGTGCGACCCTTGGCGCGCTTGATGCCATACTTTTCCATAGCCGCATCGAAGCGTTCACGATCCTCTGCCGCGTCAATCATGTCCGCGGACGTACCCATGATGCGCACGCCTGCCTGTTCAAGCGAATGGGTCAGCTTAATCGCCGTCTGACCGCCGAACGCCGCCACGACGCCGACCGGCTTTTCCGTTGCGATGACGCCCAGCACATCCTCCGTTGTCAGCGGCTCGAAGTACAGCCTGTCCGCCGTGTCGAAGTCCGTCGAAACGGTTTCAGGGTTGTTGTTGATCATGACAACATCGTAGCCGGCCTTCTTGAGCATGCGGACGCAGTGTACGGACGCATAGTCGAACTCGATGCCCTGGCCGATGCGGATGGGACCCGAACCGAGAACGACCATGCACGGCTTTTTCGGACGCTCGTCGAGGAATTCCTGCGCCTCGTTCTCCTCATCATATGTCGCGTAGAAGTACGGCGTTTCCGCTTCGAACTCCGCAGCGCATGTATCGACCATCTTGTAGACAGGATCGCGGTGCATCGGCACCTTCTCCCCGGAGAGGCGTTCAATCGCCTTGTCCGGGTAGCCCATCTTCTTGGCGCGCAGGTACGTATCGGCATCGATGTTTCCTTCGCGCAGACGGCATTCCATCTTGTACAGGTTCAGGTAATTATTCAGGAAGAAGTAGTCAATCTTTGTGATTTCGTGCAGCTTCTCCAGCGTCACGCCGCGTGCAATGGCCTCGTACATGGCGAACATGCGCTGGTCTGTGCATTTGGCAATCAGCGCGAGCAGCTCATCCACGGACAGCTTCGCCATGGACTTCATCCGCAGCGTATCGTTGCCGATTTCCGCACCGCGAACCGCTTTCATCAGCGCCTGCTCGACATTCACGCCGATAGCCATGACCTCGCCGGTCGCCTTCATCTGCGTGCCGAGGGTGCGCTTGCCGTAGACGAACTTATCAAACGGCCACTTCGGGATTTTTGCAACAATGTAGTCCAGTGCCGGCTCGAACGCTGCGCACGTCTTGCCCGTGACGGCATTCTTCATCTCGTCGAGCGTGTAGCCGATGGCTATCTGCGCGGCGCACTTCGCGATGGGATAGCCGGTTGCCTTCGATGCGAGTGCCGAGGAACGGCTGACACGCGGGTTGACCTCGATGACGGCATATTCAAACGTATCAGGATTGAGCGCGAACTGACAGTTGCAGCCGCCCTCAACCTCCAGCGCAGTAATAATGTCCAGCGCGGCACGGCGCAGCATCTGGTATTCCTTGTCCGCCAGCGTCAGGGCAGGTGCGACAACAATGGAGTCGCCGGTATGTACGCCAACCGGGTCGATGTTCTCCATCGAGCAGACGGCGATGACGTTGCCGAGCTTGTCGCGCATGACCTCGAACTCGATTTCCTTCCAGCCGGAAATGCACTTTTCAACAAGAATCTGGGTAATCGGAGAGAGGCGCAGACCGTTCTCGGCGATTTCAGCAAGCTCCTCCTCATTCTGGCAGATGCCTCCGCCGGAGCCGCCCAGCGTATATGCCGGACGAACGATAACCGGATAGCCGATGGTCTTTGCAAACGCGAGCGCGTCCTCAACCGTCTCGACCACTTCGGACGGAATAACCGGCTGATGGATGGCGATCATGGTATCCTTGAACTGCTGACGATCCTCCGCCTTCTCGATGGTTTCGCACTTCGCGCCGAGCAGCTTGACACCGTGCTGCTCAAGGAATCCTTCCTTCGCCAGCTGCATTGACAGCGTCAGACCGCTCTGACCGCCGAGTGTGGACAGGAGCGAGTCCGGCTTTTCTTTCAGGATGATGCGGCGAAGCGTTTCAAGCGTCAGCGGCTCAATATAGATGTGATCCGCCGATGCGTGGTCGGTCATGATGGTCGCAGGATTCGGATTGACGAGAACGACCTCAAGTCCGGCGTCCTTCAGTGCGCGGCACGCCTGCGAGCCTGCATAGTCGAATTCGGCAGCCTGACCGATTATGATCGGGCCGGAACCGATAATCATTACTTTGTGCAAATCGGGATTCAGCGGCATTCCTTATTCCCTCCCATCATGGCGATAAACCGATCAAACAGGAAGCGTGTATCCAGCGGACCGCCGCATGCTTCCGGATGGAACTGGACGGAGAACGCCGGCATGTCCGTGTAGTCAATGCCTTCGCAGGTGCCGTCGTTGCCGTTGATGAAGCGCAGAGACGCGTTGTCCGGCAGGGTATCCGTGTCAACTGCGAAGCCATGGTTCTGGCTCGTCATGTAAGACAGGCCGGTTTTGACGTCCTTCGCGGGCTGATTCGCGCCACGGTGACCGTACTTGAGCTTCACCGTCTTTGCGCCCTGACTGAGCGCCAGCAGCTGATGACCGAGGCAGATGCCGAACGTCGGGATGTGATGGCGCATCAGCTCGCGCAGGTTGGCAATGACTGCCGTGTTGTCGGCCGGGTCGCCGGGGCCGTTGGAAAGCATCAGACCGTCTGGGTTCAGCGCAAGAATGTCCTTCGCCGATGTATCCGCCGGAACAACGGTCACCGCGCAGCCGCGCTTTTCCAGCTCACGCTGAATGTTCAGCTTCGCGCCGAAGTCCCACAGGACGACATTGTGCTTGCCCGGCTTCTTCGGCGGCTGAATGCCGTCACACGTCACATCCTGAATGGACGGATGGAACGGCAGCTCACGCAACTGGGCACAGACCTCCTGCGGATTCTCCGGTTTTTCCGTCAACAGGGCAGCATTCATGACGCCGGCACTGCGGATGGTGCGAGTCAGCGCGCGCGTGTCGACATCCGTCAGGCAGGGAATATCATGCTCCTTCAGGAAGTCATCGAGTTTTCCCCGGCAGCGGAAGTTGCTCGGCGCGTCGCACAATTCGCGGACGATATACGCCGACAGCCGCGGCATGCGGGACTCGAAATCCTCCGGAATCACGCCGTAATTGCCAATGGTTGGGAATGTCTGGATGACGATTTCACCCTCGTAGGAAGGGTCAGTCAGCGTTTCAAGATAGCCTGTCATCGCAGTGGTGAACACCAACTCGGCCATGACCGGCTTCGCAGCGCCCATCAGCGTGCCTTCGTAGAGCTGACCGTTGGCCAGCAGCAAGTAGCCCTTCATGCACGTCTCCTCCATAGATTTTCTGGAAATCAATCCTTCTTGTCCGCCATGACTGCCACCATGACAGCCTTCTGCGCGTGCAGGCGGTTTTCCGCCTCATCGAAGATTTCATTTGCGTGCGCTTCGAACACATCCGCCGTGATCTCCTCACCGCGGTGCGCCGGCAAGCAATGCTGCACCATGCATCCCGGATGCGCAGCAGCAAGCAGCTCCGCATTCACCTGATAGCCGCGGAACGCCTTCTCGCGGATGACCTTTTCCTCCTCCTGACCCATGGATGCCCACACGTCGGTGAAGATGACGTCAGCGTCCTTCGCTGCCTCCAGCGGCACTTCGGTCATGAAGAACCTGCCCGGATACCGCTCGGTGAAGGCAAGCACCTGCGCGTCAGGCTGATACGCCTTCGGGCAGGCAATGGACACATGCGCACCCATCTTAAGGAATCCGACAATCAGCGAATTCGCCATGTTGTTGCCGTCGCCGATATAGCACATGTTCAGCCCCTCGATTTTGCCCTTATGCTCGCGGACAGTCTGCAAATCCGCCAGCACCTGACAGGGATGGCAAAAGTCCGTCAGACCGTTAATAATCGGGATGCTGCCGACATTGGCGAGCGTCTCGACCTCCTCCTGCGCGAAGGTGCGGATCATGATGCCGTCCAGATAACGGCTCAGCACGCGCGCGGTGTCCTGGACAGGCTCGCCGCGGCCGATCTGCAAATCGCGGCTGGAGAGGAACAGCGCGTGTCCGCCGAGCTGATACATTCCCGTTTCAAAGCTAACGCGCGTACGGGTGGAGGATTTCTCAAAAATCATGCCCAGCGTCTTGCCTTTGAGAAGGTGATGCGTCACGCCGGCCTTGTTTTCGGCCTTCAGTCGATCAGCCAGATCGAGCAGCTCCGTAATTTCTTCCGTGGAAAGGTCCAGAAGCTTCAGCAGATGTTTCATCGAATCGATATCCTCCATCACTTTTTGGTCAATCACGCATGAATATTCATGCAAAACAACTGCAAATGTATTCGGTGCTCCGAAACACACGTTCAATCAAAAGCAGAACATTCCGCAGTCTTTACCCGCGTGTTATCCGGAAAATCCGATTCATTCGGCGAATCTTAGGCACACAAAAAGCGGCGCTAAGCACACCTTTATTTATTATAGCATAGAAAACAGCCGAGGACAAGATGCAAATTCTCTCTTTCTCGGCTTGATGATGTATTTTTACTGCATAAATTGATTATTCGAATTGCTGTACTGCCAAAATCACAACGCCCAGCACTGTCAGGATGATACCGACAACGCGGTTGAGCGTCGCAGGTTTCGCTTTGTTTGCAATTTTCGCGGCAATCTGCGCAAAAATCAGCGTAAAGACGACACAGAGTACCAGTGTGGCGACATCCGGCGCACCGCCGATGACAAAGTGGCTGGCAGCGCCGGTCAGCGCGGTAAATGCCATGATAAACACGCTCGTACCGACAGCGGTTTTCAGCTCGTAGCCCATGACGGTCGTAAGAATCAACAGCATCATCATGCCGCCGCCTGCGCCGACAAAGCCGCAGATCAGCCCGATCAGGCTGCCGCACAACAGCGACTGCACCATGCGCTTCTTCTGCGACACGCTTGCCATCGCCTCACGCGTCGTCATGACGGGGCGGACGATGAACTTGATGCCCAGCAGCATCGTCATAAATACGCTGAAGCCGCCCATGGTCTGGCTCGGCAGGAGGCTTGCAAGATAACTGCCCAGCACCGTGCACAGCAGGACAGCTGCCATCATCAGCAGCCCGTTGCGGATGTCAATATTTTTGTTTTTCGCGTACGTCCATGCGCTCACGGCGCTCGCCAGCACATCGCTCGCCAGCGCGATACCGACGGCCTGATACGGCTCCATCTGCAGGAATATAATCAGCATCGGCGAAATCACCGCAGCGGCGCTCATGCCGGCAAAGCCCGTGCCAAGTCCGGCGCCAATGCCTGCCAGCAGACAGACAATCACTTTGATCATTCAGAATCCTTCCCTCCATTAGAATAAGCCTTCTCATTTTAATGAAAGAATATGTACTCAGAATGAACTGCCGTTATTCCGAAATCGCACCGTCCAGCAGCGCCAGCATCATGTCGCGAATGGCGCTGCCGAGCAGCTGAAACGAAACGGCGCACGTTTTTGCCAACTCCTCGCCGGGCAGACTCAGCAGGAGCGTAATGGTCGGCTGCGATTCATTGTCGCATGCGGTCAGCAGCCATTCCGTCTCATCGACCCGCGTCGTGCTGCAGCCCTCCGGCAACGGCTGCTGCCCCGTCTGCACCGTGCTCAGTGCTGAAAGCAGCAGCAGGTACGCCTGATTCATGCACGTCTGCCAGCGCTGTGACAGGCGGTCAATCGTCCGTCCCTCCGGCATCTGAAAGGAAAGGTCAAGGATGATTTTCTGATGAACAACAATCCGCAGGTGCAGTCCTGTTTCCCCTGTCGGCAGGGTATAGAGCTCGGCGGATGCCATCTGCTCGTTCAGGAAACGCTCCTGCCATTTTGCAGCACCCATGTCGATTTGCGCCCTGCGGCTTTGCGGAATGCGTGTCTCGAAGCTCGACAGCAGATAGCGTCCGGCATCGGTCAGCTTGAGCGGCACATCTATTCTCTGTGCGCATCGGCAGACCATGCCGTCGGTTTCGAGGTCGGAGATCGTCAGCTGCAGCGTGAAGTAATTCATCAGGTCAGTGTCCGCCATGACAACGAGCAGCTGATGGTCCGTCATTGGTCCGATTGCTTTGAGTGCATAAAGAATCAGCAGGCGATTCTCCGCCTCCGGTATGCTCCTGCGCTGCATAGGCTTCCTCCTTTTCCGCAAAAGAATAAGGCTGCCGCAGTTTTCTGCAACAGCCCCCAAGGATTTATATCGACAGGCATACAGCCCCAGACGCTTCCGCCTGAGGCTGTAGTTCCAGCTGAGCAGCCCTGACTTACGCCATGAACGGCTTGATTTCAGCCAGAAGATCGTCGCAATCGTCGGAGTAAATTTCCATCGTGACAGGCTTGCTCCAGTCGAGGGAGAAGATGCCCAGGATGGACTTCGCGTCAACCACGTGACGGCCGCTGCGCAGATCCATGTCGTACGGATAAGCACCGACGATCTGAACGAACTTGGCACCGTCTGTCATCAGGTTCAGCTTGATGTTTACGGACTTCATGTGAACCACCTCCTTGATTCATGTCCATAAAATATTATACTATATTTTTTAGAAAAAGCAATAGCGTAACACACGTTTTTCAATCGCTTTGTAAATTTTCGGATATTTTCGTTTTTTCGCTTCTTAAAAAACCGAACTTTTTCCATGCAAATCCCTTCCATCATTCGTAGATTTGTGATATAATGCAGACTGGTCGGGTTTTCGTGAAGATATCCGAGAAATAATATCATCCGAATGTCAGTAAAGGAGCGATCAGTCCGTGGACAAGATCCGCCGTAACGAGCGCATGAGCGCCATGATGAAAATTCTCGCAGCAAGCCCCAATCAGATTTTCACGCTATCTTACTTCTGCGACCTGTTCGGTGCAGCCAAATCCACCATGAGCGAGGACATTGACATTCTGCGCGATGCGGTCGCCGAGTTCGGTCTTGGTGAGCTGGAGACGGTAACCGGCGCGGCTGGCGGCGTTCGCTACCGCACAAAGGTGCGCCGCCCGGAAGCGCGCAAGTTCATCGGTGAGCTTTGTCAGCGGCTGAGCGAGGAGGAGCGCATTCTTCCCGGCGGCTTCCTTTATTACAGCGACATCCTGTCTACGCCTGACATTGTCACCCGCATGGGTGAAATCATGGCGACCGAATATTACGCCGCCGCGCCGGATTTTGTGCTGACGATGGAAACAAAGGGCATTCCGGTCGCTTTTGCAACGGCGCACGCGCTGGGCGTTCCGCTTGTCATCGCACGTCACTCCTCGAAGGTCTACGAAGGCAGCGCGGTGAATATCAACTATGTGTCCGGCACAGCAGGACATATCGAAACGATGAGCCTTTCGCGCCGTGCGGTCAGGGAAGGGACAAAATGCCTGATTGTCGATGATTTCCTGAAGGGCGGCGGCACGGCAAAGGGCATGATTGACCTGATGCACGAGTTCAACGTCGAGGTCGTTGGTATGACGTTCGTAATGTCAACCGCAAAGCCGCTGAAGAAGCGCGTGTCGGGCGAAAAATCGCTGATGGTCATGGACATCGATACCGAGCATGAGACGCTCACGGTGAAGCCCGCATTCTGGCTCAACGGCGATGCATAAAATAAAGGCAGGAGCATGGATTTTGGCGCTCCTGCCTTTCCCGTATCACAGCATAACCGAGCCTTCCTGCTGCATCCATTCCATATATTGTTCACGAACCTCCTGATGCTTGCGGCGGCTGACAGGCAGACGCTGGTCATCCGTGAGAACCACCTCATCCTCCCCGATGCGGCGAATAAAGCGATAATTCACCAAATAGCCTTTATGGATGCGCAGGAAGCCGAAACCGGACAATTCCTCCTCCAGTTCCTGCATGCTCTTGTTCATCTCAATCGCCCCCTCGCGGTCGACCGTAACAGCGAGCTGCTTTTTACCGCTGCCTTCGATGTACTTGAGCTTTTCGATGGAGATGTGCAGCACCTGGTCGCGCTGGCGTACAACAAGCACCTTTTCCTGCGTCTTGTCGTTCCGGTAGGCAAAATAAGTGTTGATAACGCCTGCAACGTCCTGAATGAAGCGTGTCTTGCGGATGAAGCCACGCGGATTGACGCGCAGCGCATCAAAAACGAGATCCTCGCGGTTCGAAATGAAGATGATATCCACCAGATTGCCGTCATGACGGAGCTGCTGCGCGACGTCGATACCGGACAGCCCGGGCATTTCAATGTCGAGGAAAAGCAGGTCGTAATTCGTGCTCTTCATCTGTGCGAGCATGACGCGCGGTCGGGTGTACGTGTCGATGGTGACCTCGACATTGTGCGAACGAAATGCGCCCTGCAGAGAGGACGACAGGATGCTCAGCGCAGCCTCCTCATCATCGCAGATGGCGATATTCCAACGATTCATGCGTGTTCCTCCAGCGCGAAGCTCTTCTTTTCCGTTTCCTCAGGCAGCTCCAGCATCACATCCGCCACGAACTGCCCATCCTTCAGGCTGTACTTGACCGAGCCGTTATATTTCTCCGCAATCCGGCGGATGATTTTCGTCCCGAAGCCGTGCATGTTCCGGTTGTCTTCCTTCGTCGTCTCCAATGAAAGCCGCCGCGGTGCCGAAATGGACGGGTCAACCGGATTCTCAACACGGATGAGCAGCACCTCCTGCCTGGGCATCGCGGTGATGCGCACGACAGGCTGCTCCTTACCGGATTTTGCGGCGGAATCGATGGCGTTTTCCAACAGGTTGGACAGAAGCGAGCAAATATCATCATCCGAGAACGGCAGCCTTCTGGGCACGATAATGACCGACTGAATGGTGACGCCATGGTTCTTCGCCGCCGCGATCTCGTGCGTCATGACGACATCGATAGCATAGTTGCCGCTGTCATATGTCTTGAGGAACTTTGTGCCCTGCGCCGTCACCTTGTCCAGATACCGGCGCATTTCATCCAATTTTCCCTCATCAAGCAGTGCCTTCATGTAGAAGTTGTGATTTTTGATTTCGTGGCGGATGGTGCGCAGCTCCTCGTAGTTGATGATGTTCGTCTGGTACTTCTCCCGCTCCATCTCATCTTTCTGTTTCATTGCCAACAGCCGCTGATTTTCTTCCGTGCCAATCACAATAGTGTGAAACATGTAGTACGTCAGCAAACCGATAAACCATAGTCCGGCGCTGCTGATCACCTTAAACGCTTTGCCAACCATAAAATAGCCTGCAGCAATTTCAACGACAACGGAAATACCGGAAATAGCGAGCTGCGCCAGCACGCACGGCATACCGACCATGCTGCCCGTGTCAAAGGCAAAGTGGCGCAGATACCAGACCTCTGTAGCAATCATGACTGCCATGACGGCCGGTGTCATGTATTGTCCCCATGCAAACCATGATTCATTGATACTCTGAAGCCATTCGCCGATGGGCTCGGAAATAGGCAGCATGACCACCAGTCCAGCAAAAAAAGTCGAGCCGCGAACGACGCAGGCACGCGCGTCATAAGAGCTGCAAAGCAGACAGTAGATAATCAAAAACAACGCCATATCAACATGCCATGAAAGATCAGAAAAGCGCTTCATGATGACATCACAAGCCGCAGACAACAGGAAATACAGGCAGATGCTGACAAGGATTTCCGCCGTCTTGAGAAGGAGCGACTTCCAGTCTTTTTTCAGCTCGCTCAGCAGCAACACCGTACCAATCACAAACAGGACTTTTGTGATGATAAAGCCGATGCCGTACTGAAGGTCAATGAAGACACCTTGAAAATAAGCCAGCATCGCCTGCCGCCCCCTTTTTTTATTGAATATCTACTAAAAAAGTATCACAATTTATCACTTTTGTCAAGATGATTCCCTCATCAAATACATGTCATCGAGTTCTGAGACACCAATCAAGAAGTCGCATTTTTCGGTATTGCTTGAGAATGGACGCATTTGGGCGCAATAAAACATCCTGCAGCGAATTGGACCGTACCCCGTCCGACGGACGGTGAAAAGAAAAACCCTGTTGAAGAACAAAACCATTTTAAGCGGTCTTGCCTCGAATTTCAAGCGGGGTAAGGCCGTTTTTGAGCGAAATACGCTCAAAATTGTAGAAATGGATGTACTCGGCAACGAGCTGTTCCACCTCAGCGCGGGAAGAAAAGCAGGCGCGGTACAGGCATTCCGTTTTCAAGGTGCCGAAGAAGTTTTCCATCGCCGCGTTGTCGTAAGGACATCCGGGACTGGACATCGACGGCGAAACGTGGTATGCTTGTGTCAGGTCGAGGTATGCTTTGGAAGTGTATGGGCAATACTCTGAAGGAAGATCCGGATAATCACCATTCCATCACGACCGTAAAAATGGAAATGCTCGGAAATATACTTACACAGGCAATTATCATGTGCGACGGAGCTTCTGCAGAAATCGCGGTTTATGCCCATAAGGGATTGATCAAACAGCAGCTGGCAGAGGAAACCATTGACAAGTTAAAAGGAGTCCACTGCTGATTGCCAAAGCTGATGAAAGGAACAGTCATGCCGTCTTATACGACTATTTTACAAAAACCACTCGACACCATCTCCTGGGAAGACGACAATTTTATCGAAGAGCTGCTCGAAGTCGTGCAGCTCTTTCGGTCTTTCTCCGAGGCGATGGATGAGTTTCTAACGGAGCATGGCTATACCGGTGACGTTACCGATGTGGAAGCCAAGGTTGCTTTTATCAAGGCCGCTTTTGCAAAGGCAAACATGGATGCGCCGCGCGAAGTCCGGGAGTGGTTTTCGGGGCAGCCGGTGAAGCGGGATACCGTCTTCCAGATCTGTTTTGCGTTTGGGCTTGATGGCAGCGAAACGGACGAGTTCTTCCGGCGGATCTATACCAGGGAGCGCAGCTTCAATTGCCATCTGATGCAGGAGGCCATCTACTATTTCTGCCTGAACAATGGCCTGACTTGGGCGGATGCGCTGGACATCCAGTCTCAAGTGGGCCTTTCCGGTAAGGATGCCGGAAACGGTGATGTGGTTTATACTGGCTCCATCATCGCGGAACTGAACGATCTGGAGTCCAAGGAAGAGTTTATTGACTGGCTGAATGAGAACATCAGTAAGTTTGTTTCCTACGGAAACGTGACCGCATACGAGACCATTCGGCGGCTATGGCGACAGGCCGCGGGGCCGAATGGGTTGCTGATTCAGGAACATGAAAAGCTCTCCTCTCAGCTGGACGATGAAGCTATGGGGAAAAAAAGCGTCTTCCGCACAAGCACAGATGGAGCAAAACCGTATGATGCCTATCTTGCCATCCTTCAGCTGGACAAGAAGACCGTCAAAAAGCTCGGCACCGACCGCTCCATCAAACCCATTCTGGAAAAGCTCCATGATGACGCGCAGGATTCCTTCCCGGACAGGCAGGGCATTGATCTGATTCTTCGCGGCGAACACATATCCTACGAACGCGTTCGGAAGTGGCTCGTTCTGCTGACCTTCTACACGTTTTGGGCCAAGAAAGCCATTGCCAAAGGCGATTATGAAGCATCTCCCGGTGATCCTGACCGTTGTATTGCCGAGATGAACCGGTATTTGATCGATTGCGGTTACACGGAGCTTTATGTGGGCAATCCCTATGACTGGATCTTCTTTTACGCAGTGAAGGATAGTGAACCGCTGCGGACATTCCGCTTCATCTGGAATGAACTGCTGACCGGAACACTGGAGGAACACCAGTAAATCCAGACTTTGCAATGCCTGGGGTATGATGATACCGTACCAAGACAAGGAGGGAGATCCATGGATGGAAGAATCGCGCTGACCCCGGGCGCTTTGCTGAAGCTGGAAACGAATACCGGCTATACCATTTACACCATCAACCGCGAGGTTGGGCGCGGCGGTTCATGTATTGTGTATGATGCCTCCTATACCGACAATCTGGGCAACTTCAAGCTTGTACGCATCAAGGAATGCTATTCCCATGCCCTGCGGATCACCCGGACTGCGGATGGTGTTCTTGACGCAGATTCCCGAGATGCGGACTCATTTGCCGCTGCCAAGGATCGTCTACGTGCCGCTTATCAGCGGAACCAGGCATTGTTTACGGTCAGCGGATTAACCAACGCGGTAGCAAACACCTCGGATATATACGATGCCAACGGCACCGTATATATTGTCTCCGTGTACATGAACGGACGGACATTTGCTGAGTTTCAGGGCGAAACGCTGCACGATTGCGTTTCTCTGCTAATCGGCGCAGCCAAGGCGCTCCAGCGTATTCACGATGCCGGATACCTGTATCTGGATCTGAAGCCGGACAACATTCTGACGCTGGAGGGATCATTGGATCTGGTGCAGCTGTTCGACTTCGATTCCATGATTTCCATGAAGGAACTGAAAGCTGCCATTCGGGCCAATGATCCAAGCGGTCTGCGCACCTCCTACACCAAGGGCTACGCTTCGCTGGAGCAGCAGACCGGCAAGCTCCACCATTTGGGCAGACACTCGGATATCTACAGCCTTGGTGCGGTGCTGTTCTATGCCCTTTGGGGCAAGACCCCGTCCGCTTTTGATTGCGATCCTGACGCAGAATATGATTATGCTCGCATGGCTTATGCTGATGCAGCATATCAGGATCGTCTGTTTCCAGCACTGACGGAATTCTTTCATAAGTCGCTGGCCAGTTATTATGCCGATCGGTATCAGAGCGCGGATGAAGCAATCGAACAGCTTCAGAAGATCCTTCACCTGTCGGACGAAACAAAGCCCTGGCTGCATTCATCTTCCATATCAGCCCCGGTATTCTTTGCCGGTCGGGAAAGCGAAATGGAAGCGCTGCACCAACTCCTGCATACGGAGAACCAGCATGTGTTCAACCTGTATGGCATGGGTGGCATCGGCAAGAGCACGTTGGCGCGAGCTTATCTCGCTGAGCATCGGGCTGCGTATGATGCTGTTTTGTGGCTGTATGCCGATGGAAACATGGTCAGAATGCTTTGCGACGATCACCTGGTTCATGTGAATACCGTTTCCCGCTTGAGCGTTGAACCGCAAGAAGAATATCTGGAAAGAAAGCTTCGGGTGCTGACAGAAATCGCCTCAGACCAGCATGTGCTGGTGGTTGTGGATAATGCCCGAAAAGATCAACTGGAGGATTTGCAGATCATTCAGAATGTGGGTTGGGATGTGCTGCTCATTTCCCGAAGCCCTCTGGCGGAGGGGCTGTACCCTGCCCTGTGCGTCGAGGAACTGCATCCCGAAGTATTGGCGCAGTTATTCCAACGGTATGCGCATTTGGAGATAACTGATGAGCAGGACATGCAGGATTTTGTCACCATCGCCAACACCGTATATGGTCATACCCTGACCATGGAACTGTTGGGACGGCAGATTGCCAGAAGCTATCTGACCCTGCATGAAGCTGCTTTGTTGGTGAAGGAGGCGGGATTTCAGCATCTTCCCTGCGAGCGGATCGATTATGTGCATGATCAGAATGCCATGATGGCCCCGCTGACCGTGATCCTGGACAAGCTGATCGAGATCGACCGGTTTACAGACGAAGAAAAGCAGCTGCTTCAAATTCTCTCCGCCATTGACCAGCAGGGCATCCGGGTTTCACTGCTGCGGGAAATCACCACCCTGCCCAATCTGGAAGTGATCAATCAAATGGAGGAAGGCGGCTGGCTGGAGGTTGTCTCGCAGAGAATCATTTTCCATCCGATCATTCGGGAATACCTTCATGCATGGTCCTGGAACACCTCCGTCAGGGATGCATTGGATGCAATGCTGGCGCGGCTTCACCACAAGATGAATCCGCTGGAGAATCAGCCTGATCTGGATAAGCAAACACCTGAAAATTATGCCCAACTGTATGAGCTGCTATGCATTGCTGAGCAGCTGCTGGTGTACGCAAAGCCCGCTACACCGGCCAGCCAGTTGCTGACCTTCCGGATCCTGATGGACGCGCCGGTGGACGCAGATGAAACAATCGCCGGCGATATGCTGCACCTGCTGAATGATCCTGAAGAGCTTGAACCAAGGTGTGTTCTGCGGCTGTATGAGACCTGTGCCTTCATGCTGGGACGACTGGGATACTACAAGGATGCTCATGATGTACTGAAGAACATGAAAGCCTGTCTGAAAAAGCACCCCAGTCACTATTATACGTCATGGTATCACCGGGCCAAGGCTGTCCTCCTCAACAACCAGTATGGACGTAAGAAGGACAAAGAATGCCTGAAGCATGAAGACACCGCGATTGCGGAAGTCAGAAAGTCCAGGCATCCGGACGCCAGAAAGCAGCTTGCCGCTGTATTGCTCAACAAAACACAGACACTGTTCGAAACAGAAAGTAAGATAAAACGCTGCGGGCAGATGCTCGCGGAGGCTGAAGAGTTGCTGGCCGGTTATCCAGATGGATACGAGCATTACCATTTTGACTGCGTTGCATCCACGTATTTTGCCATCATAGGGAATGAAGAGGATGCCCTTCGTCACATGCGTCAGGCGACCGAGCATGCGGAAGCGAGAATGGATTCTCCGCTGTCCCTGATCGATCATCTTGTGGATGAAACGGCTGTCGCCTATATTCAGCTGGAACGGTATCAGGATGCCATTGACACCGTTTCCCGGGCGATTGCAATGTGTAACGAAAACGGGGATGTCCGCCGGTACAGGCAAGCTCGGTTTGATGCATGGTTGTTCCTTGGAAGGCTCTATGCCATGAACGGCGAATTTATCAAGGCTGAGCAGACGTTTGCGGAGGCTGAGAAGCACTTGGAGGACTCACCGTATGAGTGGAGACTTCCTCTGTGCCCAAAGGAAATACGGGAAAAGGCTGAAGAGGAAAAGCTGTCATGAAGTGCTGGAAATGCTATACTGCAATGATCAAGGATGAGTATTCCCGTACAGCTACATGCCCCTACTGTGGACGAACCGTGCACTACCGCACAAAATCGGAGAAAAAATGGTCTTCGTACTCTGGAAGTGGAGGAGATTATAGCGGTTTGGGCTGTTTGGGATGCGCTTCCATCCTAGGTATCGGTGCATTAGTCGTCATAGGAGTTCCGTTAATTTTGTTGGGTCTCATATTTGGTTATGGATTTTGGTCATTCTTGGGAAGCGCTGTGGGGTTTATCTTCAATTTAATCTGGACGATCATCAAGTTCGTTTTTGAAGCAATCTGGTGGATTATAAGCGGTTTGTTTAACCTGATATTCTAAGATGACGTTTGTTTTATCTTTGGGAGATGATGAGCTTGGGTTATAAGTTGATTTCTGTGAAGTGCCCGGATTGCGGTCAAACGCTTTCCATTGAGGAAAACAGGACGCAGGCGTTCTGTACCTATTGCGGTGCCAAAGTGCTGATCAGCAATGAGAATGAGTACGTGTTTCGGCAGATCGATGAGGCTGGGATTCACCAAGCAGAGACTGAACGGATCATTCGCCTGAAGGAACTGGAGCTTACAGAAAAGAATTCGTCCCTCAGGAAGGTTCTGACGATCATCTGGCTTATCGTCACATTGATTCTGTTGGCCATTGCCGTGGTGCTGATGATCTCTCCGGGAACTGAAGAGATGCCGGGATGGGCTGGCGGCTTCGCGTTCCTGTTTTATGCCTGCGCTCCGATCATTGGTGGCGGTGCATACCTGGTCTTTAAGTGGCTTCCCGAAAAGGAGAACGAGAAGATCATTGAGAAGCAAGGCGGTATCCGTTTCCCCGATGGGCTTACGCCATTTTCAGACAAGAAGTATTTTGCAGTTGAAGATTCTCTGCGGGCTGCAGGCTTCAAGAATGTGACATGCGTCAATCTTCACGACCTGAACCTGCTAACGGCACTGGTTAATAGTGACAAAATTGACGAAATCACAGTCAACGGTCATACCATCATGAATGGCGGCAAAATCTACATGCCGGATGTGCCGATTGTAATTACCTACCATGGACGCTGAAATGGGAAATGGCACTGCAGCTAATGCAGTGCCATTTTTTCGTCTGCACCAGTAAATCCAATTTTAGAACTGTTCATGATAAACTGCCCTCGGATGGAAGAACAGCCACCCAGAAGGAGGAATTGTTATGAGTGGAGCACAGATAGCCCACTTTCTGAAGCAGGTGGGTAAAGGCAGCGAGCTTGCAGGTATCGGAGTAGTTTACCGTACTGGATGGCGCGTTGGAGCGGGGCAAACACTGACCGCCATGATCGCAGCCTATGGTATGTATCGGCTTGGGAAATGGGGATATGAAAAGCTGATAGATTACCTGCAGGAGCGCGGTCACATCGAGGCTGCTGGTGAGGTGGTGTAACAGGCTGATGGCAAAGCACAAGCAGATGCCTGGCATGACCTATCAGGTCATATCCCGGAATGAAAGCCAGGCCATTCTGGAGCACACGTATCTTTGCCCTTACTGCATGAGAAAATCGATCGTCAGGTCATCGGTCTATCCGGCTGATTATGAACGGCTGGAGACCGGCGGATTCTTCGACGGGCTGGCTTGCAGTGAATGCGGTAAAACCGCCGACGTCCGTTTCTGGCGCACTATGAGAATCGACTAAGAAAAAGGAGGACATATCCGATGAAAAAAATGATGGCTTTGGCTCTCTCCATTCTGGTTCTATTGGTCAGCTTCACAACTGCCATAGCTGAGGGCACGATTGATTTTTCTGGCTATTCTCTCGAAGAACTGCTTGAGATCAGATCCGATTTGGCAGACGAAATCGCAAGCCGCCCCGGCGGAGAAAAGATGGTGCTGGGTTCTGGTCAGTATAAGATCGGCGAAGACCTGCCTGCAGGTGTCTACACCTTCAAATTCGTCCAGAACGGAGACAGTGATGTTTCGAGAACCGATTACTACGTCTACGAAAATGAATCCATGTACAAATACGATGTTGATCGGCTATGGCTTGGTGACATGCCCAGAGTGGAGGGTTCGTTCAAGGGTGATGGTGAAACACGGATTAGCCTTTATCCCGGTGAATACCTGAGCCTCCGATATAACGGCGCAGAAGTTGCTCGTGTTGGGAATGTTTCTGAGCGTGGCAACGGTTATACAATCCCATCTGGAACCACTATTCCGAAGGGGAACTATACCATCGGTGAAGAGATACCTGCTGGAACATACAGGATTTATTTTAGCGGAACCACCACCTCGCGTGTGCGCGTCTTCCAGGATTCCAAGGAGGCAAGCAATACCTTCAATAAGGGCAAGGAGACCATCCTTGACTGGAATAATACAGAAGGAACCGTTACACTTAGCGAAGGCAACATCCTGCGGGTCGAATACACTCCTATCATCATGACGAAGGGCGGAGGCTTTACATTCGATTGATTCAAGAGGTTTGGAACAATGGTCATCTATCAGACGACTGAATGGAAAGGTTAACGCAAACTTTCAAATTCAAGTGCGGCAAGGAATGCAACGCGATCTCGTCAAGCTTAAAGAACAACTGACTGGTGAGCAGTTCAATTCTGCGCGCCAGTCAACTCAGATGAATATTCAATCGTGGCTCCGGGCGTGTATGTTCTCTCTTATGAGGCAGCTCGTCCACACCGTAAGATTCCTCGTGCAAATGCATTGACAAATAAGCCCCTTCTTTTGAAAGTTTGCCATGAGGAGGCGGAATTCACCATTACCGCAAGTGGAATGTGTGTGCCGTTCCGGTTGCGGATGTCCCAATCATCAGAGAACGGTTCCTTTGGGATACGGACAATCCTGAATTCAAGAAGTGGCTGAGCGATCTGGTATTTAACTTGACTTACAATAAGGATGGGAAACCGTATCAGACAAAGAAAGAGTAACGTTTGAAGTGCAACCATCTGTGCTGCTGTAGCCACCATCCTTCTTCAACAACAGCTCCATAAAGCATCAAGCACCCCGGAAATACCCTGATGTCAAGGGCTTTCCGAGGTGCTTTTGTATCAATCTTGCAAGGTTCTTGGATATTGCATGTCTGAAGGATGCGGAGATGCTTGGAAAGCCGCTGCTCACCCCGCCGAGTGAAATTTCTGCATCAATACGATTCAATCATGGATTTCCCAAAGCATCTGTTCGATAAGAGCAACAGCTTTAGGGGTGCTGGCAAAGATGCTTCGCTGTCTGCGCCTGAATTGCTGATTTCATCTGCATAGTAGACTTATGCTGCTTTGATTGGGGCTTTGCCACAAACCCTACCAGAGGCGCCGCCTCTGGACTCCGTAAGGTACTTCGCCCCTTGACCCGTTTCGCGATGGAGGCATACCATCCGCATGCAGGTTCCGCCTGCCGATTGCTTTACAAATTTCATCAAACATGCTATGATTTATTTGGCATTATCTGCTTCTAAGGAGGTCAGCGCCATGCAGGAATATACGCCGGAGCGTCTACGCCATCTCAAGCTGCTGGCGGAAAAATATCCGTCCGCTCTCGCAGCATACAGCGAAATCATCCGTCTCGAGGCGCTGCTGCGTCTGCCAAAGGGCACGGAGCACTTTATGAGCGACCTCCACGGCGAACATGAGGCATTCATTCACATCCTCAACAGCGCATCCGGCGTCATCCGCGAGAAAATCGACCTGCTCCTCGGCGACACCGTATCCGCACAGGAGCGTGCTGACCTCGCAACGCTGATTTACTACCCTGCGGAAAAGCTTCCGGAGCTCAAGAGCCGTCCTGATGACCTCGATGGCTGGTATAAGCGTGTGCTGCTGCAGCTGATTGACCTTTGCCGCCTTGTATCCAGCAAGCATACACGGCGTCACGTTCGCGCCGTGTTACCCAAGGAATGCGGACACATCCTCGACGAGCTGCTGCACGCACATTTCGAAGATCACAACAAGGATTTGTATTATGGCGAAATCATCGCCGGCATGATTCGCTGCGGCATGGCAGACCAGTACATCGCCGCGCTGTGCGGCGTCATCAAGCGCCTTGCGGTTGACCAGTTACACATTGTCGGCGACCTGTTTGACCGCGGACCGCGTCCGGACATGATTCTGGAAACGCTCTACGCCTATCATGATGTGGATTTTCAATGGGGCAACCATGATGTTGTCTGGATGGGCGCGGCAGCAGGTAGTCCGCTTTGTATCCTGACCGTGCTGAAAACGACGCTTGCCTACAACAACGTTGACACGCTTGAACGAGGCTACGGCATTCCGCTGCGCTGCCTGGAGCACTATGCAGACGAATACTACAGCGAAAGCGACCTTACGCGCTGGATGCCGCATGCCGACCCGAATGCGACAGACACGCGCCCAGTCAACCTGACGCGCGTTGCCCGCATGCACAAGGCAGTCACGGTGCTGATGCTCAAGCTGGAATCCGCCGTCATCGCGCGCAATCCCGACTTCAACATGCAGGAGCGCGACTACCTGCACAAAATTGACTTTGCCCGCAGATCGGTTCGTTGCGGCGACAACGAGTATCCCCTGCTGGACTGTGACTTCCCGACCGTACAGCCGGAAGCGCCTGAAAAGCTGCTTCCGCGCGAGGAGGACATCATTTCGGCACTCGTGCGCGACTTCAAAAACAGCGAGAAGCTGCAAAAGCACGTGCAATTCCTGTATTCGCAGGGTTCTGTCTACCGCTGCGTAAACGGCAACCTGCTCTATCACGGTGCCGTGCCGATGAATGAGGACGGCAGCTTTGCGTCCGTGCGCTTCTGGGATGCTGATTACAGCGGCAAGCGCTGGTTTGACTGCTGCGACCGCTGTGCACGCATGGGGTACTTCGCCCCGGAAGGTTCCTGGCAGCGTCAGGTCGGTCAGGACTTCCTGTGGTACCTGTGGTGCGGCGCCATGTCCCCCATATACGGTCGCAGTGCCATGACGACCTTCGAACGGTTGTACATCGCCGACCCTGCCACCCATGCGGAAATCAAGAACCCCTACTACCGTCTCATCCATGATGCCGCCGTAGTCGATCGTATCCTGTCCGAATTCGGGCTGAATCATGAGGGCTGCCACATCGTCAACGGGCATGTGCCTGTCCGCACCATTGAGGGTGAAAATCCGGTCAAGGGCGGAGGTAAGCTGATTGTCATCGACGGCGGATTCTGCAGCGCGTATCATCAGCGAACAGGCATCGCCGGCTACACGCTCGTGTTCAACAGCCACGGCATGACGCTTCGGACGCACCAGCCATTTGAGAGCGTTGACAAGGCGATTCACGAGGATGAGGATATCGCCAGCTCCAGCGAGCGCATCTACACCGCGCC
The DNA here is from genome assembly GCA_963642705.1 of Bacteroidaceae bacterium. Lineage (GTDB taxonomy): Bacteria > Bacillota > Clostridia > Christensenellales > Aristaeellaceae > UBA11524. Next base: position 12,184 of record CAVIHU010000009.1, on the reverse strand, counting down.
GCGCCGCATCCTCATCGCCGACACAGACGAGGGGCAGGAGCAGCGCGCCGTCATCGAGGATTTGCAGGCGCTTGCGGAGGCGTATGCCAACGGTCTTATCCGTGAGCAGTGAGGAGGCGCAATCATGGCAGACAAGGACCTGACCGGCAAATTCGTGCTTAAGGCGCCTTACCAGCCCAGCGGTGACCAGCCGCAGGCCATCGAGGCGCTCACACGCGGCGTGCAGGACGGCATGAAGGGACAGGTGCTGCTGGGGGTCACCGGCTCCGGCAAGACATTCACCATGGCAAGCGTCATCGAACGTGTGCAGCGTCCTACGCTCGTCATCGCCCACAACAAGACACTCGCGGCACAGCTCTGCTCGGAATTCCGTGCCTTTTTTCCGGACAGCGCCGTAGAGTATTTCGTTTCCTATTATGACTATTATCAGCCCGAGGCGTACATTGCCTCCTCGGACACCTACATCGAGAAGGATGCCGCCGTCAACGAGGAAATCGACCGACTTCGCCACAGCGCCACTGCTGCATTGCGCGAGCGGAAGGATGTTATCATCGTTGCATCGGTCAGCTGCATCTACTCCATGGGCGACCCAAGTGAATACGAGGGACAGATGGTATCGCTGCGTCCAGGCATGGCAGTCGGACGTGACGATTTGATCCGCCAGCTCATCGCCATTCAGTACGTCCGCAACGATATCGAATTTGAGCGAGGCACATTCCGCGTCCGCGGCGACGTGCTGGAAATCATCCCTGCCGGCGACAAGGAGCACGGGCTGCACATCGAATTCTTCGGTGACGAAATCGAAAGCGTGCAGGAGTTTGACGTCGTTTCCGGTCACACGCTCGCTTCCCTTGAGCATGCCAGCGTGTACCCTGCAACGCACTATGCGACCAATCAGACGAATCTGCCGGAAAAAATCGCCGCCATCGAGCGTGACCTGAAGGAACAGGCAGAAAAGTTCACCAAAGAAGGCAAGCTGCTCGAGGCAGAGCGCATCACCCAGCGCACGAATTACGATATCGAGATGATGCGCGAAATCGGCTATTGCAGCGGCATCGAGAACTACTCACGCTACTTTGACGGCAGAAAGCCCGGTGATGCGCCCTATTCCCTTCTGGATTATTTTCCGAAGGGATTCCTGTGCTTCATCGACGAAAGCCACGTGACCGTGCCGCAGATTCGCGCCATGTACAATGGTGACCGTGCCCGCAAAGAGCAGCTGGTTGAATACGGTTTCCGGCTTCCTTCCGCGTTTGATAACCGACCGCTGCTGTTCGCAGAATTCGAGCAGCGCATCGGACAGACGATTTACGTCAGCGCCACACCGGGGCCCTATGAGCTTGCACAGGCCGGACAAATCGTCGAGCAAATCATCCGCCCGACAGGTTTGCTCGACCCGAAAATCATCCTGCGCAAGGCAACCGGTCAGGTGGATGATCTGGTCGGCGAAATCCACCGCACAGTCGAAATGAAGCAGCGCGTGCTGGTGACAACGCTGACGAAGCGTATGGCAGAGAGCCTGACGGAATATCTGCAGGGCATGGATATCCGCGTCCGCTACCTGCACAGCGACGTCACAACCATGGAACGCATGGCGCTCATCCGCGGGCTTCGGCTCGGCGAATACGACGTGCTTGTGGGCATCAACCTGCTGCGCGAGGGTCTTGACCTGCCGGAGGTGTCGCTCGTAGCGATTCTCGATGCGGACAAGGAAGGCTTCCTGCGCTCGGAGACATCGCTTGTGCAGACCATCGGCCGCGCTGCGCGAAATGTCGACGGACGTGTCATCATGTACGCTGATGTCATGACGGACAGCCTGATGCGCGCCGTCAGCGAAACGAACCGCCGCCGCGCCATCCAGGAGGAATACAACCGCATCCACGGCATCACGCCTGAATCCGTACGTAACGCCGTGCATCAGGTGCTTGAAATCACCAGGAAGGCAGAGGAAAGCGCCCCTGCCGGCATGAGCGAAGACGAACGTACCGCGCTGATGAAGCAGATCGAGGATCAGATGCTGTCCGCCGCGAAGGAGCTTGATTTCGAGCGTGCCGCGAAGCTGCGCGACCAGCTCCTGTCTCTTAAAGGCGAGGCGCCCAAAGCGGAGCAGGTGCAGAAGAAGCGCCGCCGCACAAGAGAAAGCACCAGGCATCATTAAACAAACAGGAGGAATTCCCATGTCGAATCTGAAATATGCAGCACTTCTGCTGATTCCGGCGTTTCTGCTGGCGGCGGCGCTGTCTGCGGCGCTCCTGCTCGGCGGACACGATATTGCTTTCGCATTGCTGAAGCTGGCGGTGATCGCATGAGCACAAAGAGCCATGTTTCCCATGCGCTGACGGCATTCCTGCTGTCACTGCTGACCGTGCTTGCCCTTCTGACAGTCATGCTCTGCGGATTGTTCGTGCTCGCAACAACCGAACCTTTTGCCGAATCCGTCCTGTCTGCCGCCGGCGAGCAGAGTCAGCAGAGGATTGATGCGTCCGCCGCCGTGATTCAAGCGGAATATGCCCTGACGGACGACACGATGACCCTGCTTGACAACGCCGCATCCTCGTACACCAGGACACTTGCCGCATACTGGCATGACTGCTGGCGCATCGGCGGCATGCTGTCGGAAGGTGCCCCTGACCCGCTCGACAGTCAGGAGACGCTGACACTCGTCATGGCGGACACCGGCTTTCAGAGCACAGTCGAAAAGGCTCTTTGGCGCTCCACTGCACGCGACCAGGTCGTGTACGCCTTCAACAAGCTGATTCGGCTTTCTGTGTTTCCGCTGCGCACAAGCATTTCCGAGCTTGTCACCGGCATTGCGGGTCAGATGCTTGATTTGCCGGCGATTTTCCACGCAGCCGCGCTGACCGGCATCATCTGCCTGCTGCTTTCCTCCCTGCTGATGCTCTTTCGCTGTGTCCGGCAGCATCTCTCTTCGATTTTGCTTGCATCCGGCATCGGTGCGGTTCTGCTGTCCACGCCCATGCTGCTTCTCAATCTGCCCGGCATGCTTTCGCAGTTGTCTGCCATCGCGCTCGTGCAGGGAAACCGGATGCTTCTGCTGCTCGGTCTCGTCTGGTACGGCGTATCCTTCATGCTGATTCTGCTCAGCATCCTGCCGATGCGGAGGAAGCGTCATGATTAAGCGCACCGAGGTCATTGTCCGCTCGCCAAAAATCACCCGGCCGCTGACACTTGCCTTCGTTGCGGACTTTCATGACGGCAATGTCGATGATGTGCTGGCTCTGCTGCACGGCTGCGATGCCATCCTCATCGGCGGCGACCTTGTCCATCGGCACCGCCGTCACGGGTGGCACAACGCGCTGACTTTTCTGCACAAAGCCGTCAAAATCGCCCCGACATTCTATAATATTGGCAATCACGAGCGCCGCCTGAAGGATATTGCATCTTATTGGCCGCTCGCCGAGCAAAGCGGCGCCGTCATTCTCGATGATTCGTTTGTCGATTTTCGCGGCATCGTGCTGGGCGGATTGAGCAGTGTCCTACGCGATAAGGATGCACCGGATTACAGCAGCCAGTTGCAGGCAAAGCAGCCTTTCCTTACTGACATGGCTTCACAGGGCGGTTTCAAGCTTCTGCTGTGCCATCACCCGGAGCTGTTTCCTTCGCTGATTTCCCCATACGCCATCGACCTGACGCTTTCCGGTCACGCCCATGGCGGACAGATGCGCATCGGCTCGCAGGGGCTGTACGCACCCGGTCAAGGGCTGCTGCCGAAGCTGACGAGCGGCTTCTATTGCGGCAACCGCCTGTTTGTCAGCCGCGGCGTAACCAACTCGACCTTCGTGCCGCGCTTTCGCTGCCCGTGCGAGCTGGTCATCCTGAAGCTTCTGCCGGATGCATCCGTCATTGACTCCCGATAAAAAAGCCCTCAGGAGATTTGGACCTCCTGAGGGCTTTTTGCGTGCGTATGAAATTATCTGCCAGCCTTGGACAGAGCATCATTGACGGCAGCGATCAGCGCTTCGCTCGTCTTGGTTGCGCCGGTCACAGCATCAACATCCGTCGAGTTGTTCTCGACCATCTTGTCCACCAGCGCAAAGGCAGGATCAGAGATGCCTGCGGTCTCGTTATGGCTCAGCACTTCGATCTTAGCAATCTTATCGCCGTCCATGGTGACCTTTACCTTGATTGGACCGCCGATTTCGCTCGTTGCCTCGCCGATGAACTCGTTGTCGGCCGTGGTCTCTTCCTCGGTTTCAGTCTCCACAGCAGCCTCGCTGTAGCCGAAGTACACATTCAGGATTTCAACGGCCTTCGCGGCGGTTTCGCCCGTCACGGCAGCGCAGCGAGCCTTGCGGCCATCGTCCGCCATGGTGAAGCCAGTGGCATCCATGTACTTGTTCACGGAATCGCGGCATTCCACAGAGCCTGCCACGGTCGTCGTGGGTGCCTTGAATTCAGGCTGATATTCCGGGAAGGGCTTTTCCTTATACCATGCATACAGCTCGTTGCGCAGCTGAGCAGCTTCGGTGCCTTCGCAGAACAGACCGAAGATTGCACAGCAGCCGCCCAGAGAGCCGCACAGGGACTGCTGTCCGTAGCCGCCGGCACCGTTGGCGAACATGCGGGCATTGAACTGATTGTACGGATAGCCATACTTGGCTGCCAGCGTTTCGATGATTGCAGCGAACGCGCCGGCACAGCAGCCTCCATGAGAATAGAACGCCTTATAACCGGCTTCCATAACTTCCTGGGGATCCAGCTTCTCCCACTTCCAGGGCCATGCAGGCGCTTCGATTTCTCCTTCGGCAACGCCGGTGCTCAGACCGACAGGCAGCACAGAAGCGACGGCAACGCCAAGCAGACCCTTGCCGGTCGTGCGCAAAAATTCGCGGCGACTTGTGCTCATATCCATAGAATGATTCCCTCCATATTTGTTTTGCTATTGCTCGCCTTTTTTCTGCATCAGACGAGCTTGCTATTGTTTATTCTATCACATAGTTAAGATTATGTCAACTTCGTCCATATAATCAGGTAAGATTTTTTCCAACATTTCCATTCAATTTCAAGTCACTTATTGCCTTCCATCTTATATGAATCGCTTCTCCGCCAATCAAAAAGCACCGCACAGTCATTGCTGACTGTGCGGCGCCCATGTTTACTCAGCAGGGATTAGCAAATTACAATCTGCAAAACGTCCTTACTTCGTGGCGGATGCGTACCATTCGCGGACTTCGTCGACCATCTCCTGCAGACCGGAGGCGTTCATTTCAGCAATGTAAGCGTCCCAATCAGCGTCAACGTCCTTCGTGCCCTTGATGAAGTCGATCATCCAGGTGTCCTTCAGATTGGTCAGGTTGGTCTGATATTCAGCCATCAGCGGCAGAGAGAACTGCACCAGGTTCACGATGCCCTTCTCGTCATAGTGAATGCTTTGTGCCCACTGGTTGCCGCGGGTCGGCAGCAGGATCGCAAGATTCGGACCCCACTGGGTCGGGCCATACTCGTCAACAGAGGCGAATTCCGGATACTTTTCACGGAAGGCTTCGGTCACATACGCAATGTGGTTTTCCGGATCCTGCCAATACCAGTAGTTGTTCACTTCGCCGTAGACGTCTTCCCACCAGCTGGTGTAGGTTTCCACGTCATCGGAATACTGACGATCCATGAATTCCATAATCGCGCAGATGCGTTCCCACTTATCGGGGTTGGAGGTTGCGCTCTCGGAGAAGCAGTAGAACTGAGCCAGCATGTTCCAGCTCTTCACGCCCGCGCCGTAGGGTCCTTCAACAGGCTGACCCAGCACAACGGACTCGTCGGGGTTGACCGCAAGGAATTCCTTGGTCACGTTGCCGGCTTCGCAGTCGATCAGGTTGCCTTCGGCGTCGTAAACCTGATACTGACCAGGCATCACCCAGTGATAGTAGTTGCCGCGGACGGTCATACCGATGCGGTGATTGACAATACTGTGAGAAATTGCCCAGTAGCCGCCGGTATTCTCGCCGGTGACGAATTCGGGATCGATGATGCCTTCGAGGTACCATTCATGAGCGACCTTCAGGGCTTCCTTGTACTGGTTGGAGGTTGCAGCATACTGCACTTCGCCATCCAGCAGCTGGAAGTAGGAGTGGTCGGTGCGGCCGTCGCAGGCGCCGGGGTTCACGCCATAGGCGCCCCAAAGCACGCGCAGACCGTCGGAGGACAGACCGTAGGTGTCGTCCACGCCGTTGCCGTCAGGATCTTCCTTGGTGAAGCGAACCATCAGGTCGTGGAACTCATCCAGGGTGGTCGGGATTTCCGCACCCAGCTTCTTCAGCCAGGTCTCGTTGTAGACGACCGGCAGATGGAACATGTTGCCGGAAGCGATGGCCGGAATGCCGTACTGCACGCCGTCCACAGCGCCGTATGCCCAGAAGGATCCGTCCGCATAGTTATCAATGGCGGCGCAGATCTTCGGAGCAAGAGTGCGCAGGGTGTCCATATCGATGGCGCCCAGCACTCCCTGATCCACATAGCCGGAGAACTGGCCGGGATCCTTCAGACGGATGACGTCCGGAACGTTGTCGCCCATGATGTAGGTGTTGAGCACCTCATTGAAGTTGGCGTCGTCGATCGGCAGCATGTCAATATCGCAGTTGAAGCGATCTTCGATCATCTTGATGATGACGGCGTCTTCAGCCGGCGGCGCAGTGTAGTAGGTCGTCCATGTGATGGTCACCTTTTCCCGAGTGCTCCAGTCGATTTCCGTCGTTTCGGCGGATGCCGTCGGGATCACAACGAGCGTGAGCAGCAGGCACAGGATAGCGGCCAGAGAGACAAGTTTACGCATGGGATCTCCTCCTTTGTTGTTTATGCTCAAGAAGGGTAGTGCAGCTCAGCATGCCGCAGTCTCAGCCCTTCAGAGAACCGACCATAACGCCCTTGACGAAGTACTTCTGCACGAAGGGATACACGCACAGGATCGGCACCGTTGCTACCATGATGGTCGCAGCCTTGATGGTGTCGCTCGTCATGTTCGTGTTGACCTCCTCGCCGGACATGCTCACGACGCTGTTCGAGCCTTGCAGCACGATGCGGCGAAGCGTGATGGCGAGCACCTGCTTGTCAGTATCATGGACGTAAAGCATGGCGTCGAACCAGGCGTTCCAGTGACCGACTGCCGTCCACAGGGCGACCGTGGCGAGAATCGGCTTGGAAAGCGGCAGAATGATGCGATAGAGAATCAGGATATCGTTTGCGCCGTCGATGCGTGCGCTTTCCTCCAGCGAATCCGGCAGCGACATCAGGTAATTGCGCATGATGGTGATGTTGTATGCGCTGATGGCACCGGGCAGAATCAGCGACCAGATGCTGTTAATCAGGTTCAGGTTGCGGATGAGCAGGTATTCCGGCACCATACCGCCGGAGAAGAACATGGTGATGACGAGCAGCGTCGTCCAGAAACTGCGGTTTGGGAAATCCTTCTTGCTCAGCGCGTAGGCGTAGTGGACGCCGAGAATCAGCGCCACCAAAGTGCCGAGCAGCGTACGGACAATCGTCCAGAAGTAGCCGTAATAGATGTACTTGGAGGAAAGCACGTTAGCGTAGCTCTCCAGGCTCAGGTATTCCGGCCAGATGTAGACCTTCGAGATCGCGACCTTTTCCGCATCCGCCAGTGACAGCGCCAGCTCATACCAGAAGGGATAGAGCATCGTCAGCGCCAAGAAGCCGAGGAAAATGACGTTGAAAGCATCAAAGATATGCTCGCCGACGCTGCGCTTAATCCGTCCGCTGCTCCTGCGCTTCTTCACAGCTGTAACCATTTCATGCCTCCCCCTTCCTTACCAGATGCCATTGTCGCTGATTTTCTTGGAGATGCCGTTTGTAATCAGCACCAGTGCCAGCGAAATCACATTGCGGAACAGTCCGACAGCAGTTGCCTCCGCCAGCGAGCTGTTCGTCATGTTCTTAAGACCCAGATCGTAGGTGTAAACGCCCAGCACGTTCGATACGCGGTACACGGCGCTGTTCATCATGTTGTACACCTGATCGAAGTTATCGCTCAGGATGGAACCGGAGCGCAGAATCAGCATGACCGTAACAGTCGGCAGGATGGACGGTAGCGTGATATACCAGACGCGTTGGAACCGCGATGCACCGTCAATCAGCGCTGCCTCATACATTTCCTGATCCACTGCGGACAGCGCCGCCAGATAGATGATGGATCCCCAACCAACGCTCTTCCAGATGTTCGTTACAACCAGCACCCAGCGGAAGGTGCTGACCTCACCCATGAAGTAGTACGGCGTCATGCCGCACGCCCTTGCCAGCGCTGCAAGCGGACCGGTGGACGGCGACAGCAGCTGAATAAACAGACCCGAGAGCGTTACCCACGAAATGAAATGCGGCAGATAGGAGAAGGTTTGGACGACCTTCTTGTAGCGTTCGTTGCGCAGCTCGTTAAGCAGGAGTGCCAGAATGATAGGCATCGGGAAGCCGATCACGAAATTCATGACGCCGAGAACAACGGTGTTCTGGAATGCCTGCCAGAACGCCGGCTTGCCGAATGCCTTGGCAAATACGCCCCAGAAGGGATCGTACCATGGCGAACCGGTGATGCCCAGCTTGATCTTGAAATTCTTGAATGCAATGATCACGCCGTACATCGGCTCATACTTGAAGATCAGGAGCACGATGATGCTCGGAATCAGCAGCAGCATCAGGTAGCGGTAGCGCCAATAGCTGCGCATCGTCCTCGAGAACCGATCGCTGAGCGTCGGGTTGCTTGCACGTGCAATCTTACTCACTTGCATTCACTTTCCTTCCATCGGTCTTATCAGCGATTGCTGCTTCCTCTCAGCGACCGCGGATCAAAGGGTTTTGTGCCGAGGTGAATCACGCGGTCAACGGGCGTAAAGTCCGTCATGTACAGCGTGAAGTGGTCAGGGCTCTGCGGATAAGCATTTGTGGAGCGTCCAAGCGTCGCATGCTCACAGAAGCCGGGCGACAGCGTAATCACATCGCCAGCCTGATTCTTCAGCTCAACGGCGCCGTTCATCAGGATGATGCTTTCCCCTGCCTTGCCCTCCATCAGGAACTGCTCGCCACGTACCGTGCAGGGCAGCACGCCTGCCTCCAGCCGGAAGGGCAGCCGGTCAATGCCGTCGGTATGGATGACAACATCGATGCCGTCGCCGGTATCCGTGACGTTCACGGTCATATCCAGCGGCAGCCCCTGTACCTTCTCACGCGTATTGGGGTTATCCATCGCCCACCAGTCCGACGTTGCCGGAAGCTTCGGCCAGAAGGGCTTGTAATACCACCCTGCCGCATGGGACTTCATCTGATAACCGTCAGGAATCCTCTCCATCTTCTCGCCGAGGAAATGCCGCCGGTCGCAGATATTGGCGTAAATCACCAGATACATCGTCAGTGCGCCGCTCTGAAAATACAGGAAGTTCGGGCGATTCTCCATGATCGTCCATGAATAATTGCCGTTTCTCGTACGGGCAATGCGGGATGCCGGGAACATGCGGCTGTACTTCGTCATGCAGGCAGTGTCAAACGCCTCATCATCGCCGTAGCCGTCCAGATCGTCGTAGAGCAGCAGCCATTCAATGCCGTTGGATACAATACCGTGGCGCTTCGCCGTTGCGTACATGACCTCCGCCGCGCTCGCCAGCTTCTTATCCTTGAGGAAGTAGCCGGTCAGCAGGAAGAGAATGTAATACGTATCCAGATAGACCTTGCGTCCGTTGTCCTGACGGGTGGAGTTGTTCGTAAACACGGAATCGTCGGGATCGATATAAGCGAACATCATCTCCAGGTTCGCCTTGCTTGCCTCGAGGAAACGCTTTTCGCCCGTGCCGATGTACAGGCGGATCATCTGATCATCGTTGACCTGATTGTAGTTGCCGGCACTGCGTTCGGCGAACTCGCCGTCCTCGTTGATGTCGAGCCCTTCCGCCAGATACTGATCCGCGCGGTCGGAGAACTCCTTGCGCCCCGTTGCTTTCCATGCACACTTGAGACATGCGGAAATCGCCCAACGGTGGTTCGGCGTATGGAAGCCGCCTGCCGCGATCCCCTCTGCGCATGTCTCGATGAAATGCTTCACCGGTGCCCTGAGCCATTCGGTCGTTTCATCGCAGCGCTTCTCCATCAGCCACCACGCGTTGAAAATCGCGTTCGTCATGAATGCCGTGTCGGGCGGCGAGGCGAAATTGCAGCCGGACAGGTCAAAGCAGCCGTCCGGGCGCTGATGACGCTCCATATACACAAGCGTGCGACGAATCGCCTCTGCCGTGCGTTCCTCATGATAATGGCGGCTTTCTTTGCAGATATAGCCGATGATCAAATCGGACAGACGGAAACCGCTCTCTCTCGGCTCGACCATCATCGTCTTAGGAAGAATAAAGCCGCCGAAATCAGGATTCTGCGTGTCCGTTTCCTGGGCTGCAATCAGCCGGTCAATCAAGGCATCATGGCTTGCCATCATCTCGGATAAATGAAGCATAAGCTGGTTTGCACCGTCCTTCCATATTGCCGGAGGTATGTAACTTTTCTTTCATCGCACCGCATTCCCTTTCAACCGGAACGGATGCGTTTCGCTCATCGAACCTAACAACACTATACCACAACTTATCCATTTCGTCAACAGGTTTTGTAAATTTTTATTTCTTGATTTTCGGTAATATTTATACATTTTGCTCACATAATAAGTGGATAAATTTATCACTTTTCCCGTATTGTCATAATTTTATCGGACTGCATCTCTTTTTCATCTTTTGTTCCACTGCTTTTTCATGATAAAATATGATTATATTTTGAGTAATTTTTGATTTGTCTCTTGAAATAGTTTGATTTTTGATTTATAATCATTCCAAACGTTTTCCGATTATTAAAGGAGGAACCGTTCGTGCAGCCAGAATCCTTTTCCAAGCGTTCCTATTACTCGTTCCTGCTGTTCAACTTTGCCTTCTTCATGATGGACACAACGAGCAGCTACTTCAGCATCTACCTGAATGAAATCGGGATGAGCAAGTCCATGATCGGCGCAATCACCGGCGTTGCGGCAGCCGCCGCCATGCTCGCGCAGCCGTTTCTCGGCGTCCTGGCGGACAGCTCGCGCAGCAAGAATCGCCTGCTTCAGCTGCTTATTCTGATCACCGCCGTCATTTATCCGCTGATTTTGCTGAACAAGTCCTTCATTTATATTCTGGTTCTTTACTCGCTTTACTATATCTGCCGCCGCGTCGAGCCGTCGCTGAACACATCGATGAGCGTCGAATATTCCGAGCTGTCCCATCACGATTACGGACCAATCCGCATGATGGGCGCGGTCGGCTACTCCATCGCCATGTACATTGTCGGACAGGTATCTGCATCCGGCACCGCCTCGACGTTCTACGTTTTCTCTGCCTTCTGCCTGCTCAACCTCCTGTTGATTTTCCTGCTGCCGCCATTCAAGGGGCACAACAGCCGGCAAAGCGGCAAGCATCTTCCCGTGCGCACCATTCTCAAGAATCGACCGATTCTCCTGCTCATGGTCTACATGATGCTGTACACGCTCGTGCAGGGCATCTACTTCTCATATTACTCGCTGTACTTCACGGAGACGCTACACGGCTCGAATGAGCTGTACGGCACGATGCTCGCCGCCGGTGCGCTGTTCGAGATTCCGTTCCTGTTTCTCGCCGACCGCCTTGTCCGCAAGATCGGCACGAAGCGGATTTTGTTCATTCTCGGCATGATTGGCGCTGTTCGCTGGCTGCTGACATACCTCATCACCTCGCCGGAGATTCAGTTTGCCATTCAGATGCTCAACTGCCTGAACATGCTCAACAGCGTCGCCATCTCGCTGACGCTCAGCCGCATGGTCGCGCCGCAGTTCAAGACGACCATTCAGACGCTGCTCTACACGTTTGAATCTGCCGTCTCCATCGTGATTTCATCCTTCCTCGGCGGCATCTTCGCCGACCTTGTCGGCATCCGCCCGATGTTCCTTATTGCCGCTGTCATTGGCGTCATCTCGAGCATCATTTTCCCCGGTCTGCTGATCAGGAACGAAGAGTTACAAAGCGTCCAGACGTTTGAAGCATAAAATCTGCCGCACGAAGACAGGCTGCCCTGAATGATATGTGATATGCTCCCTCCAGAGTAGACACTCGAAATAACAAAAGTTTCGAGACCACACTGGAGGGAGTATTATTATGGCAAAGCGAAATGCAGAGGAGATCATCCAATC
>CAVIHU010000008.1:0-81463 GCA_963642705.1 Bacteroidaceae bacterium | reverse complement strand
GGAGTGCAAGGATATTCGGCTGTTCTCCGACATACTTCCGCTTTGCGTCTGCTAATGCTTCCTCGACGGTTGCGCGGGTTTTCAGACCCATGCTTCTTGCAATTCCCGGCTCACGCGCGCCGACGATATAAATGGCGCTTGTATGCTGCTCCGCCAAATGTCCGCAGCTCATCATGCTGAAGCCGTGGAAGGGATGGAATGCGTTTGCAAAGCGGTATTTCCGGATGTACTCCTCATTGGTTGCAAAATACTCCCCATAACGGTTCATGTCCGGAAGCGTCTGCATGTAATCATGCTGGAACATTTCATACAATTCGCGCAGATACGGCCATCTTTCCTCATGGAACCAGCCATCGCAGATGGACGGCACGATAAACACACAGTGGTCGCTCAGCACGCGCTTATGCCGGATGACCTGCGCAGACAGCGCCTGCATCATCTGAATCGGGTTTGTGCCCATGCCGTTGCCATAATGGAAGTTGGTCGGCATGCCAAATACAACTACATCGTACTTCTTTTCCGCCCAATGCACATAGGTGCGCTTATCCGCCGTTTTCCAGCTGATCGGCTGCATTTCCTTCGCGTAGCCCGAATTGATCTCAATCTGCCGCGAACAGGTGTCCAGTACAGCATCACAGCAGAAGAACTTCTTGCCCATTTTTTCTTCCATGAACATGCCCTGTTGATCGAACTTGTCGCGCATCAGGCTGTGCGTGGAAACCGGCACAAAGTCATCTCGATGCATGACCTGCGGCACGTGGTGCGCCGCAATGCTCCGCCAGTGGCTGATGCCGGTGGCGCAATGCTTGTAGCCGCCGGAATAGCCGCCATAGGGATTGCCCTGCGTATGACCGATCAGGACAGCAACATCCGCATCATACACATATTGATTCATGATCACGTGGTCGCCCTGTGCCGTGAAGCCGAGATCTACAAGGTGATCATAATCCTCGCTGTCATGGCTGGTAATCTGCCCCGAATACCAAAACTCGCTGAACAGCTCATCACCCAGAATCTGCCTGGCCTCATTCATCGGCGTGCGCGGATGCAATCCGTTGGAGAAAAGCAGCAGGATGTTTTCCTTCCTGATTCCGGCGCTGTACAGCTCATCCAGGCAAGCTCTGATGGCCACCTTGCGATGACTTGTCGGCTGACAGCCGCCCTTGACGATGTCCGGGATGACGATAACCACCGTCTTTTTCCCTTTTGCCAGCTCTGCCAGCGGCTCCATGCCAATCGGATGGCGGATGCTGTCCAGCGTGGCGGCATAGAGGCTGTCCCAGTCCTGCGGCAGGCAGGCAGGATCCGGCACGGTTTCGCCCGGAATGAATACATCCGTGTTTTCAGGCAGCTCCGCGCTCATGAAGCCATTCCCGTATTCAAATTGCAGTTTCACTTTTGCTCCTCCTTACCTTGCGCTGCTCGTCATGTAGGTGCGAATAATCTCCAGATATTCCTCCGGATAGAAGCCGAAATCTCCCTGAAAACGAGTCAGAGCAATCAGGCCGCCGTCAATCTCAGGAATGGATGCGAGCATCTCGGCATTGTCCTTCTTGAGACCGCCGCCGTAGATGACGGGCATGCCGCCGGTGATTTTTTTGATCAGGCGCGCAATCGGTGCAATAACGCCCGCATCAGGCGGCGTCTTGCCCGGACCGATTGCCCAAATCGGCTCGTACGCAATGACAATATTGGCTGTGTCAAGCCCGTCCAGACCGACCGTCAGCTGTTCGGTCAAAACCTGTTCCCAATGTTCACGTTCCTCAGCCTTTTCACCGATGCAGTAGGTCACGCTCATCCCCTGCCGAAGGGCGCACTTTATTTCCTGATTCAGCAGCCGATTGACAGCCGCCGTATCGCTGATGCCGGCTTCGCTCAGAATCCCCGATTTATCCGCGCGTTCCTCGCAATGACCGATGATCGTGCTGCTCACGCCCAATGCCTTCATCGCTGCCGCAGGGCGGTTCGTTGTGAATGCGCCAAAGTTTCCGCCCACCTGTACGTCCTGGCGGTAAACGCTCTGGCATCCCACCTCAATCACGCTGTCGCGATCCATCGCTTTCACTGCCGGAATCAGATGCGCCTCCGGAAAATACATCGGAAAGCGAGCCGCGCCGCGATACTTTTCCAGTTCCTTCTGCGTGCCGGATACGATCGTTTCTGCCCAATCCGACGCCGCCGACAGCCGATTCACGCCGCCCAGGCTTACAGGTACATCAAAGCGCTTTAAATTCAAGCACAGATGCTTCATCAGATGCCCTCCTTCTTATTGAATATTAGGCTGCCGAAGATCAACATAGCGTGTAAGCGTGCCAACCAAGGGCTTAGCCCAGTCAACAAAGGCAGGTGTCACATCCATCCCATTTTCTGCAATAAATTCCTTCGGGAACAGTCGCTCATGCAGCATAACCTTTTCAACCGGAATCAGTATTTTTTCACACACATACGGTTTATTACTTACCCGGCGAAGCCCCGGCATAAAGCCGCCTCTGCCGTCCAGCACCGTTGCCGCAGCAAGCCTGCCAAGTTCAATCGCCTCATTCCGATCCACTTCAGAGACCATTTCAGGGCAGCTTCGTCCCAGAATGCCCGGCTTTTCGCACCGTGCCTTTACGCCCAGCTCCTCGATGACCATATGAACAAGTTCGCTGGAAACATCGCCGAAATATGTTGCCCTGTCTGTTTTATACACAGGCGGTGCAACAGGGATTCCGTCCTCTTTGCAGATTCCTTCGCTGACGGCGACAACAACGCCCTTTCCCTTTTTCCACAAACGGCTCACTTCATTCAGGAAGGCTTCCTTGTGGAAAGGCACCTCAGGCAGAAGAATCAGATGCGGCGCATCGTCCGCCTTTGCGCGTGCCAGCGCCGATGCCGCAGTAATCCACCCGCTGTTTCGCCCCATATATTCGACGATGCATACATGAATGGGCATTGCCGCCACATCCTCCGCGATTTCCAGCATCGACTGGGCAGCAAAGCGTGCGGCGCTTGCATAGCCCGGCGCATGGTCGGTGATGCCGATGTCATTATCAACGGTTTTCGGAATGCCGCCAACGACAATTCCAAGCTCCCTGCACGCCTGAGCCAAATGTCCGCATGTGTCCATACTGCCATTGCCGCCGGTAAAAAGCACATATCCGATATCATGACGATGCAGGATTTCCGCCATTTGTTTGTATTCTTTTTCATAGAGCGGCGTGCGTGATGTGCCAATCGCAGATGCGGGAGACTTGCAGATACGCTGCAGCATTTCCTCAGGCAAAGCGCCCAGATCAACAAATTCTTCCTTCAGGATTCCTGCCGATCCATGCACAGCGCCCCAGATGGCATCCACCTTTTTGCTGTTGAGCGCTTCTTCCACCGCTCCGTAAAGAGATGCATTAATCACGGCAGTCGGACCGCCGCCATGTGCAATTAGAAGTTTGGCCATACGTTTCCTCCACCCTTTACAGCTCGATTACCGGAATCTCCATGATTGCCGCCGTCTGCTTCATGGCTTCATAGCAATCATCCCACACCAGGACATAATGATGCGGAATCCCCTTCGCAAGCAAAGCATCAACCGTTGCACGAACCGGCTGTTCCATCTTTACAAAGCACATACAGCCGCGCGATGTACGATCACGGTCTAATGCATCGCCGCGCATCAGAACCAGCTTATACTTGCCATGGTCATTATGCAGACGTGCAATTGTTACGCATCCGGGCTTCAATGCCGTCCAGAAGGCGCTGCCCTGACCGATCAGAGGATGATTGCATAATGCACAGGCGTATTTTGTTGAATGCAGCTCAGGCGCCGCATTGCCGCAATGCCAGAATGTCAGCGTATTCTCCTTCTCATCCATATCAATCATATCGGCAATAAAAGGCGTCTTTCCCGTGAGCTTCTGCTCCATCATCTGCGTGATGCCTGCATCCACATCGCCCTCGCAGGCAACGGTCAGTCCATCGCTCAGCAGACGGCCAAGAACCGCGCACGGCTGAATATGCATCGTCGTCATCTCAGGCCAGCATTTGATGGATGCAAAATCATAGCCCTGATCAGTCATGACCTTCTTAATGGCAAGATAGGAACGGGAATGCAGCTCCAGATGTCCTTCCGGCAACCGGCTGATATCCCATGTGTTTTGCACGTAATCCATATCCGCCTTGACTTCGCTTTCCGGCAGCGCATCCATCTCGCTCTTAACGACCTGCAGATCGGTGGAATTCATCGTCATGCCGAAGGTATGCCGAATCGAAGCCTCATCAAAGGTACTCACATAATAATTGGTCGGTCGATAGCCAAACAAACCGATGTTCATGCCGCTTAAAGCCTTTCGGGTCGCATAGGCCTTCAGCAGTCGGATGATCCGGCCGCCGGCAGCATCCTCATCCGGGTCGCCATAAACCGTATGATAGGCATATCCCAGGCGATTAAGCGCGGATGCATTCATGGTCATGGCGCACAATGCATTTGCCCAGAGACGTTCATCGGGATGGAAGGGTGGCTCATGTGGCGCCCAGAGAATTAGAGGAACGTTCATCTGCTGCTTAATCGCCGCCGCTATATCGTCTGCGGTAAAGGCGCCATAGACCATTACAACAACGTCCACAAGGGCGGAACGGAACTGTTCAATTGCTTCCTGTACTTCCGCAGGCGTTGTGAGCACGTGATCCGGAATCAGGAGCTTCATATCAGGAAGATTATTCCGCATCCATTCCGAATACTCCGCCAATCGTTTATCAGGCAGCTCCTGCGGCCAACGACCGGATTTCGTGACCATCAGGCCGACAATCAAGCTTTTCCCCATTGTCAATTGCCTCCCTTAAGCCTTTCCTTCCGATCCGGACAACCGGATAATATGCTTGACGTCCTCCACCAGGGCATCGCTGGCATACTGGCTCACCTTCCAGCTATGTCCCTGATGATCGGTCTGCAAACCTTCCTCCAAATGCTGAATATACTTATACCGAATCTCTGTGCCGAAGTTGATTTTCGCAACGCCCATCTTGATTGCGTCACGAACCACGCTTTCCTTCATGCCCGTGCAGCCGTGCAGCACGAAGGGCATATCGGTAAACGCGCGAACCTTCTCAAGAATATCCAGATGAATATCGGGTTCACCCTTATAATACCCGTGTGCGTTGCCAATGCCAATAGCCAGCGTATCAGGATGACACAGATTCAAAAATTCACGCACCTCATCCGGATTGGCAAGATTTTTATTCTCCATTACGACACCATTGTCAAGGCGCTGCAATTCACCGATTTCGGCCTCCACCGGAACATGAAAACACTTTGCAACTTTTACAACTTCCTCTGTCAATGTCGCATTTTCACGAACCGGCTGCTTTGATCCGTCAATCATCAGCGATGTAAATCCAAGGCGCAGCGCCTCCATGCAAATCGGGAAACCGTCCCCATGATCCAGATGAATTGAAACCGGCACAGATACGCGTTCCGCGCACCACTTGGCGACCTGTACAAACCAATCGTGACCGCTGTAAGCGCCGGTGGATACATAATGCGCCAGAATAATGGGTGATTTCATTTCATCCGCCGCCTTGCAAATGGCACGAATGATATCATAATTTCCGCCCTGTGTATTAATTGCAGGAATCGCATAGCCTTCCTTGGCTGCTTTCTGCATCTGTTCAAGATTTGTGCAAAGCATTTTATTCTCTCCTCAGCAATTACTTCAAAACAATGGCCTGCGAAAGATGGCGGGGCGTGTCAGGCTCAAGACCTTTCTTCATTGCAACATGGTAGCCGATCATCTGCCCGAAAATAGAGCCAAGCACAGCGCATGTCATTTCATCATTGCCGACCTTCAGCTGATACCGGCAGCCCACCGCTTCAGGTGCAGGGCCCATGGCAACCGACACACCGCCATATCCTTCAAGCTCGCGCAGCAGCTTTACATCCTCTTCCTGCGTTTCCGGCAAGGTAAACATCATGATCAGCGTATTCTTGTCCACCAGGCTCATCGGACCGTGCCTGTATTCCAAAGAATAATATGCTTCAGAATTGGAAAGGCTCATTTCCTTCATCTTGTTCATGCATTCATTGGCAATGCCGTACATCATGCCCTGTCCCAATGTGATGAACAGATTCAGCTCCGGATTTTCTGCTACGATCTTCTCCGCCAGCGCATCCATGGCAGGGATCGTCGTTTTTGCAATCGCCGGCAATTCCTTCAGCTTTTCAATTTCATTGATCCGGTCTGCGGCAAACAGGCTGACGATTTCCGCCATCATCACCATTGCCGTAAACGAACGCGTCATGATGACACTTTCCTCCGCCGTATCGGGGCAAAGCACATAATGATCGTTGTAAAGCTTGCTGTCCGCATCGCAGGTGATGGCCAAAGAGGTAACTCCCTCGATTTTCCGGACGCGGTCAATCGCACGGCGAACCTCGGTGGTATAGCTCTTGCGTGTAATTGGCAGAACAAGCGTCTTTGCGCCCTTAATATACGCGTGCGGCGTATCATACAGCTCTGAGCAGCATACCGCCCATGCAGGCGTCGTGTTATACTTATTGAAAACATACGCAGCCGTTTGCGCAAGATAGAAAGACGTTCCGCAGCCGGTAAAGATCAGCTGATCATATTTCTGCGCAAATACATTCTTCAGCGTATCCAGCGTTTCAGGAAGCGTGTTGATCAGCGCTTCAAAGGAGTCTGCCTGACCGTAAATTTCCCGATAAGTTTTATTTCCCAACTGGCTCATGATTGTAACTTCCTTTCTATATGCAGCGTATTTAGCCTTTTACCGCGCCTGCCACAAGCCCCTTGACCATGTACTTCTGGAAGAAGAAGAACAGGAGGAGCATCGGGAGGATACCTACGATGGAAATCGTGTTGACCAAAGACCAGTCATACGACAGCTCGCCAAGATAACGTGCCGAAATACCGACAGACAGCGTCCGCAAGCTGTCATTTTGAATCAGAATTGCCGCATGCAGGAAATCATCCCACGCCATCAGGAATGCATAGATGCCCACAGCGAGCATACCACCGGACACCAAGGGCAGAGAAATGGAGAACATGATGCGCCAGCGTCCGGCGCCGTCTACCGTTGCTGCTTCCTCGATGCTGTTCGGCACACCATCAAAGAAGGAGATCATCAGCATCGTGCAGAACGGAATCTGCGATGCCGTTATGGCGAGAATGAGTCCCGACAGCGTGTTGATCAACTCAACAGAGCGAAGAATCCCATACAGAGAGATCAATCTGCTGACAACAGGGAACATCTGCGATGCCGTCAGGAGAGCAATCACGGCAGCGTTTAATTTTACATGCAGCCGCGACAGCGCATAACCGGCGAGGAATGAAGCTAACAGCGTAATCAGTGCAACCGCACCGGACACAATGAAGTTATTGCGGTAGTACACAAAGAACTGATTATTTTCCGTTACCAGACGGATGTAGCTGTCAACCGTAAAATCCTTCGGCCAGAAGGTTGGCGGATACAGGTATGCTTCCAGATTCGTTTTGAACGAGGTGATCAGAACCCAATACAATGGGAACAGCAGGAACAGCAGAATGACAAACAGCAACAGATATCGAAAAACATTCAGCACAGCCGCCTTGGGACGAATAGACCTATGAACAGACGTATGAACCGCTTCCATCACATTTCCTCCTTTCACTCTGCTTGCTGACGGCCAAGTACCTTTTTGAACAATGCCACCACCACAATCATCAGAAGCATCCAGATTGTTGTAACGGCAGCACCGGATCCAAGGTTCTGGCTTACAAACGCTTCGCGGTAAGAGAGGATTGCAAGGGTTGTCGTGGAATTAGACGGACCGCCGCCGGTCATCGTCCAAATCAGCGGGAACTGCTTGAAGTTCTCGATAATCGCCATCGTAATGACAACTGAAATGACGCTGCGCATATAGGGCATCACAATGTGAACAATGCGGGTAAAATACCCTGCGCCATCAATTGTCGCCGCCTCAATGATATCGTCCGGAACATTTTGCAAACCTGCCAGCAGGAGCAGCGTCGTCAGCGGAATCTGCTTCCACAAGGCAGCAATGCCGATGCCAACCATCGCGTACTGCGTACTGTTCAGGATTGCAAAATCGCTGACCTTTCCGAACGTAACAGCGCTGACCAGATATTTCAGCAGGCCATACTGGCTCTGATAAATCCACATCCAGACCAATGCCGAAATAACCGTAGGAACCACCCATGGCATCATCATCACGCTGCGGATGAATCTCGCGCCTTTGACGTTCGAATTAAGAAGCAATGCAAAAATCATACCGATCACGAATTGAGCCAGAACCACCCATAGAACAAATCCAAAGGTGCGCGTGATTGTCGGCAGAAACCGACTGTTTGAAAAGAGTTTTATATAATTCTCAAAGTCATTCCAAACGGCAGGCGTTCCTTTGAGAATGTTCTTCATTTTATACTCCGTGAAGCTCATGCGCACGGAGTCGGCAATCGGAATCAGAATAAAAGCCGCAACAATCAGCATTGCAGGGATGACTAATAGCAGCCAAAACAGCTTGTCGGCTGTTGTTTTGCGCATTTTCCCCATACACACACCTCTTTCTCCTGCTCCTGTTATAAGCAGCAATCCGGTTCAGTGTTCAAAAAAAAGACAGGGAAGGAAGGATTTCACCATTCCTTCCCTGTCCTCCTTTGGACAGCCGGCGTTTTTTATTCGCCAATCGTCTGGTACGCGCTGGAATTTTTGAACTCTTCAATCGCATCATCAACAGACATGCCATTCAGAGTCACGTTCTGTGCAAGGGTGTCCAGCTCCAGATTCAGGTCATTCAGGGTTTCGATCATTGGGACAGCCTTCAGATTGCCCTGAGAGCCCGTCGCGCCCTGCAGCACAGGAGCGACCTCAAGTTCTGCCGTCTTGGCAGACCAGCCGGCGGCAATGTCACGGATATAGTGACCGACGACCTCGTCAGAAGTCACATATTCAATAAACTTGTTGACGCCTTCCGCATGACCATTCTTATTGGACACCATGAACACGCCCGCATTCAACACGGACTGACCGGAGCCCTCGCCGCCCCTCATCGCAGGCGCGGAGGCCGTGAAGCTCGCCGCATCGGGATTAATGCCGGATACGCCGCTGAAGCCCCAGGACTGATCGTAGTACATTGCCAGTTCGCCGTTGGCAAAGGATTGACGCAGTTCCTTCAGTTTCTGATTCGGCGTCATATAGCCAGCCTGATACAGTGCCTGCAGCGTTTCAAGCGCCTGACGGAAGCCATCGTTATCAATGCTCATCAGACCGGTATCCAGGTCGAGCACCGTACCGCCGAAGTTATAGATGAAGGCAGTCAGCGAGGTGCCGGAAATCGCGACAGACGCAGTGGTCTGACCGAAGGGAACAACTGGGTTGCCCGTGATGGGGCTAGTCAATTTGCTGAGCTTTTCGCAAGCATCCATCAGCTCATCATAGGTGGTCGGCACCTCGATGCCTGCCTGCGCAAACAGCTCGGTATTGTAGTACAGAATAAACGGCGACACATAGTACGGGATTGCATAGCATTCGCCGTCAAACTTGCACGAATCGAGGATATTGGCATCGAAGGTATTAATCAGATCCTCGCTCAGCACGTCCGTCACCGGCTCGAAGGCATAGGCAAGGACAGAAACCCAGGACAGCTCGCCGAAAAGCGCATCGCAGTAGTCGCCGCCGCCGGCCGCTGTGATCACCGTATTGGTGGTCTGGCCGTATTCGCTGGTGACCCATTCAATATCGTATTCGGGATAAGCAGCCTCAAAGCCTGCCTCAACATTGTTCCAGAATTCAGTGTAGTTGGATTCCAAAACCGCATAGTTGGAAATCTTCAATACGGTCTTTTCATCCGCCTGCGCACTCACCGCGAATGCCAGCAGCATGCACAACACCAGGAACACCGACATTGTCTTCTTCATGACGCTACCTCCATTTTCAGTTAGAACGGTCCAGAATGTGCCTCCAGGAGCTCCTTGGGCTAAGCGTTCAAATGCTGACCGCTTTCACCATCATTATATCAACACGTGTTGATGGTGTCAAGAGGTTTTTTCAACTTTTTTCTTAAAGTGAGCATCGCACAAATAAGATGGCGCGATAAATCATGAATTTTATTGCAGATGCAATTGCAGAAATCGATGGTTTGCCGGATATGAATCGAGAATTCTGCAAGAAACAAATGGTTTGAATTCATATCCGGCAGCATCACCGAATTGCACGGTGCCTCTTTAAGCCCCTAAAAGCGAATACACCACCTCGCCGCCGACAATGGTTGTGCAAACCTCAAGTTCATCATTCAAAAGCACCAGATCCGCATCAAAGCCGACCGCGATACGCCCCTTTCTGTCATCAAAGCGCAATGCTGCCGCTACATTTTCTGTGAATAGCGGGATAATTTCCTCTAATGATTTTCCCGTAAAGCGAATCAGATTGCGCAGCGCTTGAATCATCGTCAACGTGCTGCCTGCACGCGAGTTGCCATGCGCCAGCCGCGCATCGCCATTTTCGACAATAATATCATTCACGCCCAGCTTATAGTTGCCGTCAGGAAGTCCGGCAGCCATGATGCTGTCCGTAATGGCGATCACCTTCTTCATTCCCTTGCACTTCAGGAGCATCCGAACTGTGCCGGGATGCAGATGACGTCCGTCGCAAATCGCCTCGCACCATGCATCGCTTTCCAGCGCCGCTCCCATAATCGCCGGTTCGTGCTGATGAAAAAGTCTCATGCCGTTGAATGTATGCGTTACGCAACGTGCTCCCTTGCGGAAGGCTTCCATAGCGACGTCATACGTTGCCGCGCTATGTCCGATTGCAAACACAATCCGGTCGGAATATTCCTCGATCAACTGCATGACGCCTTCAATTTCCGGTGCAACGGTCATATAGCGCAGATGGTTTTTTGCCGCGCAAAGATACCGTTGCACAAGCGCTGCATCCCCTTTGCGCAGCAGATGTTCCGGCATCGCGCCCTTATATTCCGGATTCAGAAAGGGTCCTTCCAAATGGACCCCTAACAGCTGCGCACCATAGCCATGCTCCTCACACACCTGATTGATTGTGTCAATGCAGCGCATGGTCGTCTCTTCCGTATCCGTCAAAACCGACGCATTCCAAGCCGTTACGCCCTGACTGGCAAAAAAGGCTGCAATCCGTTTCAAGCCTTCGGCGTTAGCTGCATTCACATCAACGCCGGCGCCGCCATGGGTATGCGCATCGATCAACCCCGGAATCAGCTTATATCCTCGTCCGTCAATTCGTGTTGCTGATGCGTACAAAGAAACATCATCGCCTAAAGCTGTGATTTTTCCGTTACGCGTCAACACGTTCATCCGCTCAAAATGTCCGTTCGCGTAAACCTGTGCATTTTCAATCATGAGTTCTGCCATTTTCAACGACCTTCTTTCTTCATTTTTGAGCTTTGACCTCTGCTATCATACCACAAGCGGACAATCTTTGCAATTGAGCAATCCCATAAATGCCGTTTAAATGGAAAATTTGTGAAATCATCACCTTGATATTTTGCAAAACTCATGCTATAATGGACATACGTGTTGAGCGTCACCGAAAGATTTGAAGGAGCGGCGTATGTTCATTTGGATGTTTGCAACTCTCGTGGCTTATTTTGTAAAAGGAATATGTGGTTTTGCAAGCACGATGGTTTTTACCTCCATTGCCTCTCTGGGCAATGCGGCAAATGTTCTGATTACGCCCACCGACCTTTTGTTAGGCACCCCGACCAATATCATTATGATCGTCAAGCATCGCCAGTTTCTTCGCATCAGGCTGATTCTCCCCCTGTTCCTGACAGTCATGCTCGGTTCAATTCCCGGCGTTTTCTTCCTGCGGAACATCGATGCGCAGTTGACAAAAGCGTTTTTCGGTGTGCTCATTATCTTATTGAGCGGATATTCCCTTCTATGCGATCGAATTGTTCCTCAACATCATCTGAAAACCAGCAAACCCGTGCTTTATATCATTGGCATTCTCTCCGGCGTTGTGACAGGACTTTACGGTGTAGGCGCTTTGCTCGCCGCCTATTTCAGTCACATTGAAAAGGATCCGCGCGTTTTCAAGAGCAATATCTGCGCTGTCTTTTTAGCCGAGGATTTTTTCCGCCTTATTCTGTATATCGCGACAGGCATTATTACTGCTGACGTCTTGAAAAGCGCATTGCTGCTTACGCCCTTTATGATTATCGGCATGTTTGCAGGACTCAAATGCTCTTCTAAGATGAATGACCGTCGCTTAAATCTGGTCATTAACCTCTTTCTGATTTTATCCGGCATCATTCTGATTTTTTCCGTTTTGTAAATCCCTTCAAAAGAGCTTTGAAAGAAGGATGAAACCTTGGAAATCAAGAAATCCGTTGTGACCCGCAAAGACGTTGCCTTAGCCGCCGGCGTATCTGAAACCATTGTATCCTATGTCATCAATAACACCCGTCACGTTGCCCCCGAAAAAAGAAAACGCGTGTTGGAGGCAATCGAGCAGCTTCATTATAAGCCGAATACCATTGCCCGTACCCTGCGCGGAAAAGGAAGCAGTCACATTTTATTCGTTGCCGGCAATCTGAGCAACGAGTATTACGGCAGCCTTGTGGAGGCCATCGACTCCGTTGCCTATGATTCAGGTTTTCTGATTTCTCTGATGAGCTATCAGAACACGCCCGACTTCGTGAGCCGGATTCTGACGCGGCAGGTCGATGCCGTCATCATTTCTTCGATTGCGATGAGCGTGGACAGCATACGAAGATTAGCAGATGCCGGTCTTGCTGTTGTACTGCTCATGTCTCGCGATTATCCCGACCTGCATTGCGAAAATATATCTCACATCTACACCGGTATTGAAAGCGGCATCATGCGTGCTGTTCGTTTAATGTATGACAAAGGCCGACGCAATCTCGTTCATGTCGATCGCATCAGCCGAAATGGTCATTTTTCCAATCGTCAGGATCTTCGTTATCGGGGGTTCTGCAATCAGATGGAAGCATACGGACTTCCTTTGCATAAGTCGTCTTTTATCACCGGATGCACCAATTATGAGGAGCTGTTCGACGCGGTCAAAGCGCGTATACGCAGCGGCATTCCCGTGGATGGCTTTGTTTGCCGCAACGACCTTTTGGCGTGCACGGTCGTGAGCGCGGTGCAGAGCTGCGGATTCAATGTGCCGAATGATATTTCAGTAACAGGCTTTGACGACTCTCGCATGAGCCGCGTTATTCAGCCGCAATTAACGACCCTGGCGCATGATCAGGCAGGAATTGCCGCTGCCATCCTGGAAACCATTAAGCACATGCTTAACGGCGGCATGGCGGAGGATCACTATTTTCAAACAACCCTGATTGAACGGAGCACAACCTGACGAAAGCGTTTTGCCATTCACCCTCTGAAAAGGAAGACATGCGAACCGCCTAAAACCCCTGTAAAATGGGCTTTAGGCGGTGTTTTCAGGCTGCTTTGTCGCTTGCAAATGCTTTGAAATGCCGGATGATAGTCCATGATAAGCGACAAAAGCGAAATCACCTTTTGCTGCCCTCTGCGGCTGTCAGGCCTTGATAACGGCGCATCAGTTCGGCTACACAGCTGCTTTCAGTTGTCCCCTTGATGGGCATCCCATAAGCTTCCATTACTGCCCGGTCGTTTTGCTGGTGTGCTGTGCGTAATTCAGGCGGCATGGTCAGGTCGTCGTAAAGGTCTGCAAGGCTTGCATCCGGGTATAATGCCCTTGCGTCCAGTATAGCTTGAGCGGTTTTCTCAATTTTCGCTTTTTGCGCTTCAGTAGGCATCGGCCACGGGAAATTGTTATATACAATGTTGGCAGAATAGCGATAATCGCTTTTCAGCCGCCCGCATACAGCCCGCATCCATGCCATATGAACATTGGAGGTTAGAATACCAAATTCATATAGGCTTGCGTTTGGCAGCAGCAAATTGGAATCGCCGCATATGATTTCAGGCGACACAAAGCCCATAGGTATATACTTGCGGTTTTCGGATGAATGCCGAGGAATGATGATATAATCCTTTTCAGGCTGTCTGATCTCTTGAAATAAAGTCGGTGTTTGTGCGCTTTCTCGCGTGCTTGCCTTATCGCTTTGCAATCTAAAATCGCGTACAGCCTTTATACGCTCTTGAATAAATGGCGAATTGCGCACAATCCGGGGGGACGCATTGACTAACCAAAGGCAATAGCGCTTTTTGTTGTTAATGAATTCAGTTGCGCCTAAAAACCTCTTTATGTATAGCTTGATTTCAGGTTCACGTTTGATTGCATCCTCTTTTTCTTCTTCGGTCAAGAATAATGCGCCGTTGTCGGTCGGCTTGCTGCCATATACCATTAGCGGAACATTACATATAGGTTTTCTTCTACTTTCAACGAACGTCAGAGGCGCTTCAATCAGGTATGGGTTGATATTGTCCACCTTCATTGATATAACATCCGTGAATATCGTTTTCTGCTTTTGGTTCGGCGCTGTGCTGAATGATATAATTACACAGAAAACATGCGCCTTTAGCTTCGCTTCACTATCCCAACGGAAAGTTCTATGCGCAAAATCAATATGGATGTTGAAACGTTCGTATAGCGGTTTCCATACATCTGCAACTTGTTCACCCTGCGTTATGCTGTTCGTTGACACAAAGGCTGCCCGAACGGTTGTTCCGTGCATCATTTCAGCGGCTTTCCAATACCATCCAGCTACATAATCTATCTTGCCCGCTGTTTTATATGGCTTTCCCTTTTCATCGACATACACGGATAGAATATCTTCTTTTTGTGAACGACTTTGTAATGAATACCCAACAAACGGCGGATTTCCCATGATATAGGACAATTCCTGCTCCGGAACAACATCATTCCAATCGATGCGCAGGGCGTTGCCCTCAACGATATTGACATAGCTTTTCAGCGGCAGGAAATCAAGCGACATATGCACAATATCTTCCGTCCGCTTCATCATCTGACTTTCAGCAATCCACAAGGCGGTTTTGGCAACAGTCACAGCAAAGTCATTGATTTCAATGCCATAAAACTGCGCGATTGATACCTTGATAGGGTTAAAAGCTTCACCTATGGAAATCTGCCCGTGCGTCAGAATCAAAAGGGCTTCATTCTCCAACTGGCGCAGGCAAAGGTAACTTTCAGTCAGGAAATTTCCGCTGCCAGCTGCCGGGTCTAAAAATTTCAATGAAGCCAGTTTATTCTGGAACGTTTTCACGCGCTTTTCCTGCAATCTGGGTTCCTTCATTGCCTTGATTCCTTCCAATTCTGCTTTCAGAGCATCAAGGAACAGTGGGTCAATGACTTTGTGAATGTTTTCAATACTGGTATAGTGCATTCCGCCGCTACGCCGGGTTTCCGGGTTCAACGTGCTTTCAAACACCGCTCCAAAAATGGTCGGGCTGATTTCAGACCAATCAAACGCCGCGCTTGCTTTGTTCAGCAGCAGGTCATAGATGGCTTCATTGATACGGGGAATTTCTATGTTTTCGTTACTGAACAGTCCACCGTTGACATAGGGGAACGCAGCAAGTTCGTCGTCCATATACGGGTCACGGTCTTCTGCTTTGGTGTCCAGCACACGAAACAGGTCAATCAGGGCTTGCCGTGCATTGGAAAGCCCTTTTTTCTGCATATAGTCATGGAACATTAGCCGCTTGCCGAAAACGCCTGCGTCTTCCGCGTACAGGCAGAAAACAAGTCGGACGCACAGCGCATTCAAACTTTTCAGGCTGTGTTCATTGCAGGGGTCTTTGTATTCCTTCAAAAATGCATCGTACAGCTTGCCCACCAATTCGCCTGCCGCAATGGAAATTTCCATTTCCTTTTGCAGGTTTATATCTTCCTTGCGCACAAGGAATTCAAGCAAATAATACTGTGATGGCAGGTCTTTCAACCAAATTTCCGCAGGGTCATTCTGGGGGTGTTCCATATCGTAAACATGGAAACATTCAAAGTTTGAAATCACAATCCAACGGGGACGCTGCGAATAGGGCAGTTCGTTTGCATACCGCTTTGCCTGCTCAATCGGTTTCAGGTACGTTCCATCTGATTGACGAATAGGTTTTTTCAGGTCTTTGCCTATGCCTTTCTGCTCAATCAGTACATGGGTAGCAGGGATATAGCCGTCTATAAAACTGGTATGGTCAAGGTGAACCTGATCTTCAAACGAAATGAATTCTGCTGCGTGCTGTACGCCAAAAACATCCGTCAGCAGGGAAAGCCAAAACTTTTGACTTTCGCCCTTTTCATAGCCCTTGTCCTTCCAATACTCCGCAAAGTGCCTTGCAGCTGCGCGTTGCTGTACGTCGTTCATGGATGAACCTCCCTGATGTACATAACAATTACTCATTTAATGATACCACACAATCGCCGTCCCTGCAATGTAAAAGTAAAGGCGCAACAGTTAAATTCTTCACCTTGTCCTGTTTCGATTGTTTTTGAAAAGAGTATATTCAAAGCGGCAGAATCCCCTGAAGGCAGAGGATTTCTGCCGTTTTTTTTGTGACAGATTTGTGAAGAACACCGTATCGTGGCACATGTCCTTGCTTGACTTTTTCAATGAACCGTATATACTTAATTTAGGAACACTCATCGTCCATACCTTTGTGTGGAAGATGTCCGTATGCTTGAAATTGCAATCTGTGAAGATGATTGGCAAGCTGAACGATCACTACAGCGCCATAGGAAGACTTGTTTTGACAGCGATAACGTGCATTCCTGTTCGCATGGTTGCAGAAAGATACGGCATTCCGGGATATAGCTCTGAATTTGCCTTCCAGGAACAGATGGAACCAAGCTATCGGACAGAGAATAAATACAGACGACGATTTCACCGAAACGGAGCGTGATGCGATGCAGGAACAGGAGCAGCTGCTGATTCAGTGGCTCAGCGGTTTCTATGACAAAAATCCGGCCATGCTTCGGAAAATGCTGCTGTCGATTGGCGTTCCGGCTTCGGGGACACAACGCTATGCAGCGATGAGCATTGTCGGCGACCACATGTGGGAGGCAAGAAAATGGCGGCGGCAGATTCAGACAATCTGCGAGGAGGAAGGCGGCGGCAAACGGCACATTGTCTGGTGCTGCATGCCGCAGAACGCGAATGAGCTGTGTGCCGTCTATACGGAAGAGGATCGTTGGCAGTTCGATCATCTGGAGGAGGAGGTTTTCCGCGTTTCCGAAATTCTGAAGCAGCTGTTTCAGCTCAGCCTGACGTTTGGCATCGGAACGCCCGTGACAACCCCATCCGGCGTATCAAACAGCATGCGCGAGGCACGTATTGCAGCAGACTATCGAATGCTCTACGGTTCGGGACAGGTGATCACATACAGCAGCGTGGCGGCGCGTACATGCGTCATTCCACAGTTTCCGGAAAACCTGTTCAAGACGGTGCTCAGCGCGTTCGAGCGGCGTGCAATTGTCGAATTTGAACAGCAGCTGAATTTGCTGTTTCTTGATTTCGGTGCGCAGTCCGTGGAATATGCACGCGTACTGATTCATCATCTGCTGATTGAGCTTTACAGGCGTATGTCGAATGAGGTGCGCATGGAATGCGGGCTTATCGAGGTCTTGAATGCCGTTGCAGCATGCTCCTATCTGGAGGAAATCAATTGCGTTGTCCGGCAGTTCGGAATCCGTACCATTGAATACAGTGCGGATACGCAGAATCAAGAGCGCAGGCGGGAGCAAATGAATGCAGTGCTCCGGCTGATTGAGGAGGGGCTGTCGGACGCAGACCTCAACATCAATGCAATTGCCGACAGGATGAGCCTTTCGACCAATTCCGTTCGTGCGCTGTTCAAGGACTTCGGTTATCCGTCCCCGAAGGATTATATTCAGCAGCTGCGGATGGAAAAAGCATGCCGCCTGCTGGAGGAAACATCGCTGACGGCAAAGGAAATCGGAAAGCTGGTCGGTTTTTCGGACAGCCGTTATTTCTACGTCGTGTTTAAGAAATGCACCGGCAAAACAGCATACGCATACCGCGCCGAAAAGCAGCGGAATTCATCAAACACCCTGTAAAAAAACACAGGGTGTTTGTTTTTGCGAAAATTCAAAAAGTGCGCTTTTTCCGTACTTGTCAAAACAGGCAAATTATCAGACAATTAAGCCATCAGAAAGCGTAAAGAAAGGAAGCGCACGTGATGAAAGCAATCGTTGCGGGAAAGAAGAAACATCGTGACGGATTTTTCCACGAGATGCATCAGAATTTTTTTCTCTATCTGCTGACAGTGCCCGGCGTCATCTTTTTTCTGGTTTTCAGCTATTTGCCGATGGGCGGCCTGGTGATTGCTTTCCAGGATTATTCCATGAGGAAGGGCATTTTCGGTTCCTCCTTTAACGGCATCAACAATTTCAAGTTTCTTTTTGCCACGGGCGATATCTGGCGGATTACCGGCAATACGCTTTTCCTCAACATCCTGTTTATCATCTTCACGACAGCCATGAGCGTGTTTCTGGCGATTTTGTTCAGCGAAGTGAAGAACCGGAAGTTCAAGCGGATTACGCAGACGATCTCCATTCTGCCGAATTTTGTTTCCTGGACGGTGATCGCGCTGTTCCTGGACGCCTTTATCGACACCAACACAGGCATGATTTCCAGAGCGCTGCAACAGATGGGCGTGACGGTTGATATCTACAGCACCGCGTCCTGCTGGCCGAGCATCCTCGTATTCCTCAAGATTTGGCAGGGGGCAGGCTACGGCACCATTGTGTACATTGCGACAATCGTCGGTATTGACCCGCAAATTTATGAGGCTGCCGATATTGACGGCGCGACGCGGATGCAGAAGATCACGCGGATTACATTGCCTATTCTGAAGCCCACAATCATCCTGATGAGCCTGTTCAGCGTCGGACGCATCTTCTACGGCGATTTCGGCATGATTTATGCGCTGGTTGGCGACAACAGCCTGATTTTCTCGACGACGGACGTCATCGATACATATGTGTACCGCATGATGCGCACGCTTCGGAATTACGGCATGAGCTCTGCGACAGGATTGTTCCAATCCGTTCTCGGTTTTGTGTTCATCCTCTGTGTAAACGGCATTGCCCGGAAGCTGGAACCGGACAGCGCACTGTTCTGAGAAAGGGGGAAGCAAGATGGATCATTCTCTTCGTCAGAAAAAACAGCCTCTTTCGTCACGTAAACAGTTCACCGCGATGGATGCGGTGATCTGCGCGCTGATTCTCATATTCTGCGCGCTATGCGTGATTCCGTTCCTGGTCGCCATCAGTGCATCCTTCAGCGATGAACGGACGCTGCTGCGCGAGGGTTACAGTCTGCTGCCGAAGTCGTTCACACTGCAGGCATACAACATGCTGTTCCAGACGGATCAGATTTATGACAGCTACAAGGTATCCATCTTTGTGGCTGTCATCGGGACACTTCTGTCCATGATTGTGACCGCCATGATGGCCTATCCGCTTTCGGTGCAGAAGGTGCGCTACCGCGGGAAAATCTCCTTCTTCGTCTACTTCACCATGCTTTTCAGCGGCGGTCTTGTGCCGACGTACATGCTCATTGCCAAATACCTGAACATGCGCGATACCATCTGGGTGCTGATTCTGCCGGTGCTGGTGAACCCGTGGAACCTGTTTCTGCTGCGCAACTTCTTCGCGGCGATTCCGGCTGAATTGCACGAAAGCGCGAGAATCGATGGTGCGAATGATGTTCGCATTCTCTGGCAGATTATTCTGCCGGTATCACTGCCGGCGCTGGCGACCGTTTCGCTGTTCTATTTGGTCGCCTACTGGAATCAGTGGTTCAATGCGATGCTTTATATCGAGGACACGTCGCTGTATCCACTGCAGTACCTGATCATGAGGATGCTGCGAAACATTGAACTGCTCAAGCAAATGTCCTCCCAGGCAGGCTTCGCGGTTGATATGAGCAGCCTGCCGTCAACGACCACGAAGATGGCAACCGCAATTGTTACCATAGGTCCGATTATCCTTGCGTATCCGTTTGCGCAGAAGTATTTCACATCCGGCCTGATTGTCGGTTCAGTAAAGGGCTGATTCACATCGAATCTACCGCGCATAGACGCGGAGAAAAAATAGAGGAGGTTTCTGGTATGAAAAAGTTTGTCTCTCTGCTGCTCGCAGCGGCTATGATGCTGCTGCTCGTTGTTCCGGCTTGCGCCGAAACGGAGATTAAGATTTATCTCTTCGGACAGGCACAGAACATGGACAAGGTGCTGGAGAAGTTCTACGAGGATTCCGGACTTGATATCCGCCTGAACATCGTTTGGAACACCGGCGCGGATCACCGCGAAAAGCTCCCGCTGCTCATGGGCAACGAGGAAACGGCAGATCTTGTCTTTGATGCGTACTGGATGAACCTGTCGTCCATGATCAATCAGGAAATGTACGCCGATCTGTCGAGCTATTTCAACAACGATGATTACCCGGGCCTGAAGGCGGCATTCTCTGAGAGCTATCTGGCTCAGGTGACGGAGGAAGACGGCGCCATCTACGCCATTCCATTCACGCAGGCTGCCAATGACATCCAGTGCATTTTCTACCGCGCTGATCTGGCGGAAAAGTACGGCATCAAGATTGACAGCAACGAAGCGCTCGAGGAATACTTCAAAGCGGTTCAGGCAAATGAAACGGACATGGTCGCACCGTTCGGTGTAGGCGGCAGCCGCGCCATGTACTATCTTGATCTGGACATCATGGAAAAGAAGCAGGCAAACATCTTCGAAATCACCGGCAGCGGCACGTCCGTCGGCATGGAATTTGAGGTTGCCATCAGTGAAGACGGCAAAACGGTGCTTGGCGCAACGACACTCGGCGCACCGGATTCCTACAGCGAATCCTTCCCGGAGCCCTACACGACCAACACCCGCAATACCCGTGCTATTGAAAATTTGACGAAGTGGGCGCAGTACACCCAGCCAAATTCCATCACCGAGGATGACGCGGCAAACAATTTGTTCTTCACCGGTCTTGTCGCAGCCATCGAGGGAAACATCAGCAACTACGAGACCTACGCACGTGAAATCGGCAAAATCGAAGGCGCATCGATCGGCATGTATGTGTACAATGAAGGTTTGCGCAACATGGAAGAAGGCTACTACGTCACGTCCGGTCAGACCGCGTGGAACTTCCTCTGCGTGCCGTACTACAGCAAGAACATCGATGTCGCAATGAAGTTCATTGACTGGATCTTCCAGAGTGAAGAAAATCATGACCTGTTCGAGCTTGGTATTGCAGGCGAGGATTTCGAGTTGAACGAAGAAGGCGAGTACACGAAGCTGGACAACAACACGCAGTACAGCTTCCCAGGCTATGAAATGACCTGGAACCCGAACTTCGTGCGCACGAATGCAGCGCTGCCGGATGACGTCAAGACCATGGTGAACTACCAGAACAATCCCAGCAGCTATACCTCTTCCGTTCTGGACGGCTTCACGTTTGACAATCAGGCAACGCCCGAACTGACGACGGCTTATGCGGCAGTCTCGGCGGTGCAGAGCGAGTATATCCGTCCGCTCATGCACGGCACCTACGGTGCTGATACGGCTGCAAAGCTGGATGAGTACTGGCAGCGTGCGCAGGCGGCAGGCATCGAGGTCATCCGCCAGGCGGTGATTGACCAGGTGCAGGCGTATCTGGACGCTCAGAACTGACGCAATTTGAGGAACGATCGGGGGGCAGGGGAAAAACCTCTCTCCTGCCCCCACAATGAAAGTGAGGGATTTGCCGTGCGCGCAATCCTGCTGGCTGACCTGCATCATCGGAATTTTATCCACGAGGACTTCTTCGGTGTCTATTCCGATTATGTGCTTGAACAGCTTGGTGAAATGGTGGAGCTTGAGCCGCAGCCTGTTTTTCTTCATGAATTTGAAGAGAAAAAAGAAATCCTTGAAAAGGCAGAAATCATCTTCAGCAACTGGGGCATGCCCGAGCTGCCGCTTTCTGTTATTCAGGAGAAGCTGCTGAACATCAGGGCTGTTTTTTATGCCGGCGGCGTGATTCATGCGTTTGCGACACCGTATTTCCAACTGGGTGCACGTGTGTTTTCAACCGGGTTGACGAATGCCGTTCCTGCGAGCGAATATACGCTGGCGAATATTCTGCTGGCGGCAAAAGGCGTCCATCATGCAATCAGAAACTACAGCGGTCCGGACATGTATCACCACGAACGGCACGAAATTCGTTGCCACCGAGGCGGATTCCAGACACGCGTGGGCATACTGGGCGTCGGACGTGTCGGCAGCCGTGTGGCGAAACTCCTTCAGCAGCATGATCTGCAGGTGTATGGCTGCGACCCGTTCCTGCCGCCGAGCAAAGCAAGGATGCTTGGCATTACCATGGTTGAACAGGAGGATCTATTCCGGTCTTGTGATATCGTCTCCTGTCATTTGCCAACCAAGATGAATCTCCGCGGTGCAGTCGGCTACAATGAGATCAGCAGCATGCATGAGTATGCTACGTTCATCAATGCCGCGCAGTGCGATGTGGTCGATCAGGACGGGCTGATCCGTGCCCTTCAGGAATGCCCGACGAAGACAGCAATCCTGGACTCCACTGATCCGATGCCGTTGCCCGAAGATCATCCGCTGCTAACGATGCGCAACGTATTCGTGACGCCGCACATCGCCGGCAGTATGGGCAATGAGATGGAGCGTATGGGGCTTGCTGTAGTCGATGCATGCAGCGACTATCTTTCAGGCCGGTTTTCACAATTCGAGGTCAGCAGAGAAAAGTATTTTACCCATGAGCTGGATGACGGAGGAGGATTCCCGACATGAGCACCAATCAGCAGTGGGCGCAGAGCATGATGGAACGCCTGCAGGTAAAGCTGCCTTATGCCATGGAAAAAGCGCAGGGACTTGATTTTATCCCCTATACCACGGAAAATAATGAATGGAAGCCCGCTCCGATGGACGGCATCTGCTGGTGGACGAACGGCTTTTGGCCGGCCATTATGTGGCAGATGTATGCTCAGACGCAGGACGAGCAATACATGACGGAAGCACGGCGCAGTCAGCAGATGCTGAATAAAGCGTTTCAGGATTTTCCACATCTGCATCACGATGTCGGCTTCATGTGGCGGATTTCGACGGGTTTTGACTATGAGCTGACGTTTGACACAGCGAGCCGGGAAAAGACGCTCTTCGCTGCAAACCTGCTGGCAGGGCGGTATAATCCGAACGGCTTCATCCGCGCATGGAATGATGACAAGGCAGGCTGGGCAATCATCGACTGCATGATGAACCTGTCCCTGCTGTATTGGGCAAGCGAGCAGACAGGCGATCCGCGCTTTCAGCTGATAGCGCGCAGGCATGCGGATACGGTGCTCAAGCACTTCATCCGCGAGGACGGAACGAGCGAGCATATTGTCGTGTTCGACCCGGAAACGGGTGACGTGCTTCGCAAGCCGCGCGGTCAGGGCTATGGTCAGGGAACCGTGTGGAGCCGAGGACAGGCGTGGGCCCTCTACGGCTTTGCTATCAGCTATGCGCACACGGGTGATAAACGCTATCTCGACACAGCAATCCGCGTCGCGAAGAGCTTCATTGAGCATGTATCCTCTGACTGGCTGCCTGACTGTGATTTCCGCGCACCGAAGGAACCGGTTGTCAAGGATGACTGTGCAGGAGCGATTGCTGCATGCGGACTGCTGGAAATCAGCGAGCAGCTGGGCGATACGCCGACATCGTTGGAATTCGAGCAGGCGGCCTATCATCTGCTGAAGGCGCTCTGTGAGCAGCATGCGGACTGGTCTCTTCAGACGCCGTCCATCCTTCAGCGGTGTACCGGCGCGTACCATGACAAAAGTCATCATATTGCCATGGTGTACGGCGATTATTTCTTAATTGAGGGCATCATCCGTCTGTTGGGCAGCAAGAATCTCAGGTGGTGACAAAAATGCGATTGTCGCTGGTACAGGTGAAGCAGAACAGGCTCTACGATTTTCTGCACGCTCCAGAGCTTCTCTCGAAGAACGAGGCGCACCGGCTTGCGGAAGGCATGGCGGAACAGACGCTGTCGCTGATGGAGCAGGCGTCGCCGTGCGATTTGATTGTCACAACCGAGGCAATCAATTATCCGGGCAGGCCTGCGTGCCTGTCGGGAAATTATGCGGATTACGTGGATGCAGCACAACCGGAGGAACGCTTTGCTGACTTTGCGCGAAAACGCGGCTGCTATGTTCTGGCAGACCTATACGTCAAGCGTGCAGGAAAATTATATAATGAAGCAATCGTATTCGACCGCAGTGGACAGGTTGCTGCGCGATACGACAAGATTCATCTGGCAGGCGAAGAACAGCAGACCCTGCAGGCAGGCAGCGAATACTGCGTGGTCGATGCCGACTTTGGGCGCTTCGGTATTGCAATTTGTTGGGACATGCAGTTTCCGGAAGTGTGCAGGCACTATGCGCTTGCGAATGTGCATCTGGTTGTTTGCCCGACATGGGGCTGGGAAAGCATCTACAGCCATGCCCGTGCGTATGAAAACGGGATTTATGTTGCTGGCGCCATGTCTGTACCGTATGAAGGAAGCATCAGCGGCATTCGCACGCCAAGCGAGATCATCGCGCCGGACGGCAGCATACTGGCAGTCGGTTCGCCGGACAGAGCCGGCATCGTATCCGCATCTTTCAATTTAAGCAGCGATGATGCCCTCTATCAGGTTCGGATGCACGACAGAAGACCGGACACATATGGTGCATTGATCTGCGCCGATCAAAATTGCCGCACCATCATTGATGACAAAATAGCACAGAAGGTCGTCGGAGATAAAGTTTAACCATAGGCTTTACTCACGACGGAGGATCGTGCATCGCTGTGGAGCGGCATGAATGCCTCGTGAGGTTTGCCGGGGGGACGATGCGAAAGTATCGCTCTCTTTTTTTCCATCATTATATATCGTCTGTACTCAGACATGACGTTGCCGTCAGGAACATCATCCCGGATCGGCTGCTTTGAGACAGGACGCATCGGCAGAACGCTGGTTGACTTTGCACTATGCCACCGTATCATAACCGAAAAGAAGTTCGAGAAAGGATTCAGCTATGATCGAGTATTTGCCAGACTCAAAAACATTTCATCTGCACAACGCGCATCTCTCCTGCATTATGAATCTTCTGGAAGATGCCTTAGGCAAGCAGGAAGTCATCATGTCCTATTTCGGCGCACCAATAGCCGACCCGACTGTCTGCTTAAAGCTGTTGCAAACCACCAATGGCATCAGCTTTGATTCTGAGCGACAGTTTCTCCCCTATGTCTGTCCTACCAGCGGGCGCGGCGATTACCGCACTGTGATGGCAACCGTGAGGGAGAAATCAGGTCAATGCTGCACGGAGCTGTTCTATTGTAGTCATACCATCACTTCGGGGAAACCCGTGCTGTCCGGTCTTCCGGCAACTTATACAGAATCTGATGACGAAGCAGAAACCTTGCATTTGTTGCTTCACGATGACAAGACTGGCTTTGAAGCAGAGCTTTGCTATACGCTCTATGCCGATCGCCCCATTCTGACCTGCAGCGTGTGTTATCGCAATACGGGTGCCGAAGAGCTGACGCTGCTGTCTGCCGACAGCTTTTGCCTTTCCCTGCCCGGCGAATGGAATATGCTGCACTTGCCCGGCGCATGGGCCCGGGAACGCAGCATCGAATGCATGCCGGCCGGCCATATGACGCGCACAATTTCTTCCACGCGAGGTGCATCAGGGGCGGAGCACAATCCCTTTGTCGCATTGACTGCGGAGGACACCACGGAATTTTCCGGCGAATGCATCGGTGTCAATCTGGTATACAGCGGCAACTTTGAAATGATTGTCTCTGAAAACGCCTATAACACGACGCGACTGCTGGCAGGGCTCAATCGTGATACGATTGAATGGCACTTGAGACCCAATGATACCCTGCAGACACCAGAAGCCGTATGCTGCTATTCGGGCAGCGGTCTTAATACCATGAGTCAGGCGTTGCATGACTTGTATCGCACTCGGCTGTGCCGCGGTTACTGGCGCGATCGTGAACGGCCTATTTTAATCAACAGCTGGGAGGCCACGTATTTCGATTATAACCATGATAAAATCATGCAGATCGCCAAGACTGCTGCCGATGTCGGCGTGGAGCTGTTTGTGCTGGATGACGGCTGGTTTGGGCACCGGGATACCGACAACAACTCGTTGGGCGATTGGGTACCCGATTTGCATAAATTCCCGAACGGTCTGAAAGGGCTGGCTGAAGACATCAACCGGCTTGGTTTGCAATTCGGATTATGGTTTGAGCCGGAGATGGTTTCGCCCGACAGCGACCTGTATCGTTCACATCCTGACTGGTGTCTGCACGCAGAAGGTCGCCGCCGTACCGAAGCAAAAAATCAGTTAATACTCGATATGAGCCGTTCTGAGGTTCAGGAATATATTATCAAATCCGTGACTGACGTGCTGTCCTCTGCCCCCATCAGCTATGTCAAATGGGACATGAACCGTAACTTTTTAGAAGCAGGCTCTGCGCTGCTGAATGATGGCCGGCAAGGAGAATTAACGCATCGCTATATGCTTGGCTTGTATCATGTGCTTGATGTGATTACAAAGACCTTTCCGCATCTGCTGTTTGAAGGCTGCTCCGGCGGCGGCGGACGCTTTGATGCGGGCATGCTGTTTTATATGCCGCAAACATGGACGAGCGACGACACCGATGCGATGGAGCGCCTGTACATCCAGTACGGAACGAGTTTGTGCTATCCCTGCTCTGCAATGGGTGCACATGTTTCTGCCGTGCCGAATCATCAGGTCGGACGAATCACACCGATGCGTACCCGCGGCGATGTGGCGCTGTCCGGTAATTTTGGCTATGAACTTGACCTGAGCACGCAGACCCCCGAAGACCTGAATGAAATCCGCCGCCAGATTCAGCAGGTGAAGGCTCTTCGTTCCACCACGGAAAAGGGAACATTCACGCGGCTTCTGTCCCCATGGAAGGGCAATATCACCGCATGGCAGTTCGTGGATGAAAAGCGGATCATTGTCTGCGCCTATCGAATGCTGGCAAAGCCGAATCCGGATAAGCCCATCCTCAAGCTCCGCAATCTTCCGAAAGGCAAGTTCCGCAGCGAGAACGGAAATATCTATGACGCAATGGACTTGATGCATGCCGGCATTGCGCCGAACTTCCCGAAAGGGGATTTTGCTTCTTACGTGGTGGTGCTGGAACGGCTGAATAGATAAGGCAGCACCGCACAAATAAGATAGCATGATGAAAAGTGAATTTTATGGCAGGTGCTTCTTGCAGAAATCAAAGATTTACCGGATGTAAATCGAGATTTCTGCAAGAAGCATGCGTCGCAAAAGGCACATCAGCGATGCCGCCGAATTGTGCAGTGTTGCCTTAATTTTTTCTCGTGCTTTCTATAAATGCAAAGGGCTTTTGAGAACTTTGTGCTGGATTTTTGGTTTTTTCGACCACCATAGACGCTTTTTTTATGTTTTCTGTTTTGTATTCTCATATAATGCAGTGAAATTAATTATAATAATTGTAGAATCAGTGTTGTATGGGCGCACCGGGTTTTTCCACTAATTTCCTTTTTGCTCGTGATTCTCTATCGACTCGTCATAGAGGATATCGCAACACCACATGGGAAGGAGGTTCTTCGTCACCAGTACTGCTCATATAACCACTCAGGGACGATTGGAAAGGGGAATACAAAAATGAAGAAATTGGTTTCCTTGCTGCTGACAGTTGTTTTGCTGGCTTCTCTCAGCACTTTGACCGCCGGAGCCGAAGAAAGCGTCATTAAAGAAAGCACATCCGGCTTCTACTATATTGAAGCTAATGGCGAGCAGGCAAAGCTGAGCGCTGCTTCAAAGGACAAGTTCATTCAGGCAGATGGTTTGTACTTCAAGGACCTGAATAGCAATGGCAGCTTAGACGTGTACGAGGACTATCGTCAGCCGGTTGAGAATCGTGTTGCGGATTTGCTCAGCCAGATGGATATGGACGAGAAGGCCGGCACGTTGATCTTTGCTTGCATCGCCGGTAGCAATGGTTCCACAGTGACTAACTTTAGTGCAGAAACCAAAGGTTTCCAGGACTCTGCCACGAGCACGAAGATTATCTCCAAGGATCACCCCGGCATTACTACGATGGAGCCGGTCGTAGTTATCGATAATGCCAACTTTGTTCCTACAAAGTACCAGATCCAGGAGATGAACGTTACCACTTACATTGCTGCATTGACTGGCACCGCTAAGGATCAGCTCAACCTTTTCAACGGTCTGCAGGCCATGGCGGAAGATACTCATCTGGGCATCCCCGTGGTATTCTCCGGCGACCGTTCGTACAATACCTGGGGCGGTCAGATCGACATGGCGCACTACGCATTTGGTGTAGCGCATGACGAAGAGTTGCTGTATAACCTGGTTTCTGAGTATGCCAAAGAAGCTGTTGCTATTGGCTACCATCAGGTGTTCCATGGCTATGGCAACGAAATCGGCTCCTGGTATGGCGACGAAGTCAACTACATCGCCAAGATGTCTGCCATTGAGACACATGCCTACGATGACAATGGCTTCAACTCCCATTCCAAGCATTTCATCGCTCGCGGCGGACGTAATGCCTACACCGCAGCTCGTTCCCCGGCAGATCTGATCGACAGCTGGCTGGTAGGCTGGAAGGCTGTCGTCGATGCGGGCACGCAGTGGGTGATGACCAACAACAACGTTGGCGTGACTGGCAATACGCTGCAAACCTACATGGACAAGGATACGTACTCCTTGCTGCGCGATGATCTCGGCTATGATGGAATCATCTGTCTCGACTGGCCGCTGGATATCAGCAGTTTGATGAAAAAGACAGGCATCACCTCTGATGGCGTGGATGTGTCTACGCTGTCTGCTGTGGAACGTTATGCGTTGATCCTTAATACCGGCGTCGACATGTTCTCCTGCTACGGTGCAATGCCTGGCACGGATATTGAAGCATATTCTGAATGCTCGAATCGTTCTTTCCCCGGTCTCATCGTTGAAGCCGTAAATCAGGGTCTGGTTACAGCCGAAGATCTCGACATTCATGTCGGTCGTGTGCTGCGGAACAAATTCAATCTTGGCATCTTTGAAGATCCCTACTCTGATTGGGAAGAGGCTCTTGAACTGATCGGCAGCGACACCTACAAAGCAGCTGATGGCGACATCGTTCCGCTGGACAATGAAACCATCAACACTCTCCGTCGCTCTGAAATCACTGACATGGAAGAGCAGCTCATGGTCGAATCCACCATCATGCTTCGCAACGAAGGCATCCTTCCCCTTGCTGAAGGCATCAAGATTTACAGCGACAGCAACAACTCCAACATCAAGGAAGCCGATGCCGCTGCGCTGGCTGCCTACGGAACGGTCGTTGAAACCATGGAAGAAGCTGATGTAATCCTCTATCATTGCGCTTCCTTCGATGCAAACTTTGACTATATTGTTGAAGATGCTCAGGCCGCAGAGAAGCCTCTGATCCTGATCTATGAAGGGACCGTCGGCCGTCGTGGCGCTCAGGGCGATCCTTACTGGGCACAGGTTTCTCCGTGTGATGCAGTTCTTGTGCAGACCTACAACAATACGCCTGATCACGGCTCCTCCGTGGGCTCCTTCTATCGGTACACGACGCCTGCTGTGACTGCGGCTATGCTGTTCGGTGTTGCGGATCCCAGCGGCAGCACGGTCTTCGAGATTCCTTTCGCTGCGGAAGATGCTTACACCAGTTGGGGCGAACTGCAAATGGATATCGCAGTTGATGTCGAAACTCGGCTGTACATGGCAATGCTGGCAAAGGAAAACCCGAACATCGACATGCCTAATAACCTTGGTGACGTGATGTATACCACTGAATTTGGCATAAGCTACAGCAAGCCGGCGGATATCGTGCTGAGTCTGTTTACCGTACCGCAGGTTGGTGAATCTGTGACCACTGAAACCAATGGTCGTACCAGCACCAGCATCGTGGTCTCTAATGCAGTCCAGCAGGCTGGCGTTCCCTTCGAAGTCTACTTTGTTGCTAAGAACAACGCCGGTGATGGTCATGTGACAGCACAGATTAAGGAAGGCGACACCATTCTTGCCGAAAAGTTCGTGGCTGTTGACGCTGGGCAGTTCCGCGTCATCACCATGGAAATTACGCTTGAAGCCGGCGAGCACGTGATCACCTTGGGCGACATGAGCACCACAATCGTTGTTGAATAACCGCACTTAAAGTGGGGCGGATTCGTCCGCCCCACATGTTTTCTTCTTTCGATTTCTGATGTATGAGGTGAAAACCATGAAAA
This sequence comes from Bacteroidaceae bacterium, assembly GCA_963642705.1. Taxonomy (GTDB): domain Bacteria; phylum Bacillota; class Clostridia; order Christensenellales; family Aristaeellaceae; genus UBA11524. The sequence continues at coordinate 51,199 of CAVIHU010000008.1, read as the reverse complement.
GACTGCTTAAAATCCTTGCTGTTGTTATGTTGCTGACCACAGTGCTTGCAACCGCAGTGGCCGAGCAGCCCACAGCTACCGCATATAAGGCTGCGGAGCCGCTGGTAATTGACGGTAATCTCGACGACTGGAACACGTCTTCTCCTATTGTCATCAACAAAGAGGAGCAGGTAATTCGCGATGTGAGCCTTTGGATGGGCGAAAGCGACCTTAGTGCAACTATTTACATTATGTGGGATGAGAATAATCTCTATCTTGCGGCTGATGTAAATGAAGATACACCTTATGGCGCTATTGAAATGCTTCCGCTGGACGGCGTAGATAACTTTAAAGTGTACATCTCAACGGATCCGTCTGCCGATCCACTGCGCACCGCTTATGGCACCAATGATTTTCTGCTTTACCTGATCATTGACAATGCTTACTGGGATACGGCTTTTGACCGCAACATGCTTGAAAAAGATCTGCTGGCGCGTTTTACCACCAAAGGCATGGACGGCGGTGAAGATGTGCTGACGGGTTACGAAAAAGCTACCGTGTTGACTACTACTGGCTTTATCTATGAAGCAGTCATTCCGTGGAGCAACTTCTCAAATTCGAAGATTCCGGTGTATTCACCGACCGTTGGAGATACCATCAACTTTGACTTTGCAATCACAGATATCTCTTACCCATGCCCTGGCACCGAATACATTCCTCAAATGGCCTGGTGCGGAACAATTGACATCAATAAAAATCCGAGCGAGTGGGGACGCTTGACCTTTGCTGAGTAAGTTGTCTCTGTAGCTATCTATCTATATTTCAAACCGTGGTGGTGAAAATCTCATCATCATGGTTTTGTTTTTTTTGATGGGGTTTGGTGCGATTGCGCCCCTTCCCAAAGTGAAAAACAGTATCGGTCAAACGGCACACCCGGGGTTTAGAGCACCTGATATGCTCCCTCCAGTGTAGTCTCGAAGCTTTTTATTATTTCGAGTGTCTACTCTGGAGGGAGCATATCAAATCGCAATCATCGGGGCTACTATGTTTTAATGGTACAGCGTAGAGCTCAGGCATCAGTCTTCGCTGCTTTTCCTGCAGTGAACGTACTCTGCAAAATCCATCATATGCAAGCGGTCGATGTATCCTGCATCCGCAAGCATCGTCCGCCCGATGTAGTTCGCAGGGCGCTTTTCCGAGCGTGTTCCGGTCACGATGCGGTAGAGCATGTGCTCCATCGTAGCATAGAACGGCTCGACAAGCTCCTCATCTTTGCTGCAGCACCAGTACAGCACCGTGCCGCGCGTCACGATGAGAATATCCTTCTTGAGGTTTTTCAGCACCTTCTCATCATCCATGGGCGTCTTGAAGTGATTCTGAATGTAACCGTTCGCCATGGCATAATCCAGCACCGGAAACAGGTAGCTGTCATACAGCTCGGCAAAGAGATCTGCGGCATTTTCGCCGCTGAGATAGATGGTGCGGACGTACTCCTTGCCCAGCGTCTCGCAAAAGCAGGCAAGCACAATGCCGTACCACATCGCCTGATGCAGATAGTCACCCTGATCGATTTCCGGCGGACAGGGATTATCGCGCAGATTGCGATGAAAAAGACGCTTGCCACAGTGAATCAGCACGTTTTCCTTCGTGCCGAAATGATGGTAAAAGGAACCCGATGCCGCGCCTGCGGTTTGGCAGATATTCCTGACGGTCAGGTATTTAAAATCATACTGGGCGAGCATTTCTTCGGACGCATCCAGTATTTTTCGCTGCGTTTCCAGGGACTTCAGTTCTCTCGGAAGAAATTGATCAACAGCCATTGTCCTTCTCCTGTTCATGAATCTAACACATGAATTAAAACATAAAATACACTTTCTGTCAACCTGCAAACGCAAACTTTTTGAAAACGCCGCGCAATTCAGCAACTAATCCGAATTGCGCGGTTGATTAATAGCGCACGATGCTTTCTCCCGTTTCACGGTTTCTGGCGAAGCGGCGGCAGAATTCCCATGAAAGCTCCGCCATCTGCGGCATGATCATGTGCGGCGTGTTCTCAATAGAGGCGTAACGGAACGTGTTCGTGCCGTCCTGCTTGAAATAGTCAGAGATATACACCTCGTCGCCCATGAAGAACCGCACTTCCGTCCGGTCGGCAGGAACGCCGTTCATGCGCGTGGCATAATCCGGCGAAAGCCGCGCATCAAGAATTTCCGCCTCCGTATACGGATGCAGCTGCCATGCAGACATGCGGTTCTGAAAATACAGTACATCCTCCGCCTTTTTTTCCGCGCTCCGATCTGCTTTGCGGTACGAATTTTCCAGACTGCCATTCACAACAATGTCCGGATATGTATATTGACGGAACGATTCAATCAGCTCATCCGCGCGCGACAGGTAGTAATCAACCACCGCCCCCGACTGCAGCCCAACCTGGTCGCACAGCTGCGCACAGGCGGCAATCAGCTTGGGATGACGGCGGTAGAATTCCAGCGCGTAATACCCGTTGTGGCTCTGTCCGGTCAGATAGATTCTGGTCGGGTCAACAGGATACCGGTCGCATACACGCTCGATGATGCCGGGGAGCACCTCGTCGTTATCCTCCGGTGTTTCCAACGCAAAGAACAGCATCATGAACTGCCCCTGCGCGCACAGCTCGATGAAGTCATAGTAAAACTGAAATGCCGTCTGCGTAGAGGCCTTGCATGCCGTCCGCGGCTCCTTCATGACGACAAACAGCGGAAGTTTTTCATCCGGTGCATCCGCCTTTCCGGTCGGCGTCAGCGTAATATACCAATCGCCGTCGCGGTCATGATCCTCATAGCAAATGCCCCGCTCCTGCCAAAACGCCTGCATCTCCGGCGTATAGGCATCCTGCGAATCCACCTCAAGGTGCATGCCTTCCGCCTGCCGCTTTGCCGCCATGGTGCGGATATGCCGGTCAAAATCCCAGTGCCAGCGCTGCTCATCACGGCGGTAAATCTCGCTGATATTGTGCTGATGCGCCTGTTTCATCTCCAGCTTGTCCGTAATATCAACAACCATCCGACCAGCAAACAGGAACGGCTCCCGCCATTCCGGCAGATTCACGCCCGGCACATCCGCCAACGTCAGACCATGGCGGATCAGTGCGCTGATATCCAGCAGAATTGGCTTATAAGGAATACGGAAGGTGCCCTGAGATTCAATCACCTTCTCAATCATCGCGCCGTGAAAGCTTGCCCTGCAGTCTGTAAACTGTACGAGGATGTTGTCCCTTGCAGCCTGTTCGAGCAATTCAGCATTTTCCGCGATGAGATTCATGCCTTCCTTCGGGTCATTCGATGCGGCATAGGGAATATACAGCACCACTGCATCCTTCACCCGATGCTCCCTGACTGTGCGCGGGGCCATCACCTCCCCCATCATGCCGGCGCAGGAAAAGCACATGCCTTTTTCTTCCCATTCCTTCACATAATCCGGAAAATACGGTATCCGGTTGACCGCGTCCGTCACAAGCTCCGTCCGTTCGGGAAAATGATCCGTATGCTTCTCCTTTTCCAGCAGCTCCTGCAGCTTCAGGAACAGCGGTCCGGCGGCGTTCATGCACCCGCGGTACGTTTCATCCTGCCAGAGGAACATATCCGGATACGAGTAATCCTTATTGTAATACGGCATCCTTTGCTTCACCTGCCTTCAATCGTCCCGATATACAGCTCGCTGCCGGTGCACCGCAAATGATTCTGGTATTCACGCGTGCCGTACAATGCATCTCGAAAGTTCACAAGCTCAATCCTGTGCGCCTTCACCCAATCGCGCAGCACAGGCGATGTCAGCGCGGCTACATCCTGCGTGCGGATGGCTGTAAACAGCTTGGCTCGAGGGGATTGTTCGCCCTCCTTGTATACAAAGAAATCCACATAGCCGGGATGCCAGCTCTGTTCGACAATGCAATCATCCGGCAAATCAAGCAGATGATCCGGATCCTCCGTGTAATATTTCACAGGGTCATAGTTTTCAAACTGTGCCGAGATGGAATCTGTTTCCAGCGCGCCATAGGCCTTCACGGGAGAAGGAACAAAAATATTCAAATGCGCCCACTTGTCCAGCGGCTTGTCGACAGCGCCGCGTCCTTCCTTCCGGGCGAATTGATAAGCGATGCCATATTCGTCGCAAACCCTTTTCTGCACCCGATTAAACACTGTTTCCTTTTGTCCGATATTCGTCGTATCAGGCGCACGACCAGCAATCAGGACGCAGCGGCAGATTTGTTCTTGCATTTCCAGATACAGTTCATCCTCATTGATGTCGTCGGCGTTCTGAATATCGTGTCGAAAGCGGTTTGTACCGGGGATGACCAGCGATTTCACCTGTGCGGCCGGCAGGACAGGGCTGCACCAGAAATGCGTATGCCACCCCAGCGAAATCCACGGCCGCCGCTTCAGATACTCCAGCGCATCCTCCGTGCCGGGCGATTCAAGCATCACGTCCGCAGCGGTCACCATGCCATGGTCAATCGCTTCCCATGTGCCAAGATTGTGGATTTTTGTGTAACCGACATCGTCTGCGCGGATAATCATCTTCTTCATGCTCGTTTCTCCTTACAAGTCGTTGAGTTCCTTGCAGCGATGGCAGGCGACAAAATGTCCGGGCAGCACCTCTTCCAGCTGCTGCGGCTCGCTGCAGGCAGACGTCGCATACGGGCAGCGCGCGGCAAAGCGGCAGCCGGGCTTCGGGTTGACGGGTGATGTGATTTCACCCGTCAAGATGATACGCTGACGCGGATGATGAATGTCCGTCGATGGAATGGCAGACAGCAGCGCGTTCGTGTACGGATGCAGCGGCTTCACAAACAGTTCCCTGCTCTCGCTTGTTTCTACCATCTGCCCCAGATACATCACGCCAATGCTGGAGGAAATGTGCCGCACCACACTCAGGTCATGCGTCACGAACATGTACGTCAGCCCACGCTTTTGCTGCAGCTCTTTGAGGAGGTTGAGTACCTGCGCCTGAATCGACACATCCAGCGCCGAAACCGGCTCATCGCAGACGATAAAATCCGGATTAAGCGAAAGAGCGCGCGCAATGCCGACGCGCTGACGCCGTCCGCCGTCCATCTCATGCGGATAGGCAAGTCGAAGCCGCTCCTCAATGCCGCAGAGCGCCATCAGCTTTGTGACTTCCTCGTCGATTTGCGATTTGGTGTACTTTTTCGTCAGCAGCAGCGGTTCACGAATCGTCTGTTCAACCGTCTGGCGCGGATTCAGCGACGAATACGGATCCTGAAACACAATCTGCATATGCGTGCGCAGCTCCTTCAGCTCGCGTCTGCCGATGCGCGTCACATCCTTGCCGTTGTAGAAAATCTGCCCGTCAGTCGGCTCATGCATGTGGATGATGGTGCGCCCCAATGTCGATTTGCCGCAGCCGGATTCGCCCACGATGCCCATCGTCTTGCCCTTTTCGATTTTGAAGGAGACATCATCCGTCGCATGAAGATAGCCATTGCGAACCTTGAAATACTTTTTGAGGTGCCTGACCTCAATACAGGGATTTTCCATGTCAGGACTCCTTCCCTGCTCTCAGGCACCGGCAGAAGTGACCGGGAGCAATTTCTTTATTCGGCATTTGACCATGCCTGCATGCATCGCAGACATGCGGACATCTTGGCGAAAAAGCACAGCCTTCCGGCAACCTTGTCGGATCCGGCGGCAGTCCTTCAATCGGATGCAGCCATTCATCCTCACCGTCCAGCGCCGGAATTGCGCCGAAAAGCCCGATGGTATACGGATGCGTCGGATGATCGAAAATATCTGCCAGAGAACCGCTTTCAATGATTTCACCGGCATACACCACAGCCACCTTGTCGCACGTCTGCGCCACAACGCCCAAATCATGGGTGATGAGAATCATTGCGGTATTGTTCTTGTTCTTCAGCGCCGTAATCATGTCCAGCACCTGTGCCTGAATGGTCACGTCGAGCGCTGTTGTCGGCTCATCCGCCAAGAGCAGATCCGGACTGCACGCCAGCGCCATCGCGATCACAACGCGCTGCTTCATGCCGCCGGAAAACTGATGCGGATATTCATCGTACCGTGCTGCAGGGATGCCGACCATTTCAAGCATCTTCTCCGCTTTTTTCCGTGCCTCCGCTTTCGAGCAGCTTTCATGCAGGCTAATCACTTCGCTGATCTGGTCGCCGATGCGGATGACGGGATTCAGAGCCGTCATCGGATCCTGGAAGATCATGGCGATCTTGTCGCCGCGAACCTTCAGCATCTCGCTCTCCGGCAATTCCGTCAGTGTCTGTCCCTCAAAGCAGATACTGCCGCCAATCACCCTCGCAGGCGGCTTTGGCAGAATGCCAAGAATTGCTTTGGCAATGGTTGTCTTGCCGGCTCCCGTTTCGCCGACCAGTCCCAGCGTTTCGCCTTTCTCCAGCGTGAAAGAAACATGATTGACCGCCTTCGTGTCAACCCTGCTGACCGTGTAATACACTGTCAAATCCTTGACTTCAAGGAAATGTGCCTGATTATCCATCTCTTTCACACCTTCTTACTTCTTCAACCTCGGATCCATCGCGTCGCGCAGCCCGTCGCCCATGGTGCAGGTTGCAAAGCTCAGGATGCCGATGGCAAGGCCCGGATAAATCAACAAATAGGGGTACAGCGTAAAGTAATTCTTGCCTTCATTCAACAGCGCACCCCACTCCGGAATCGGCGCCTGAATGCCAAGCCCCAGGAAGGACAGCGACGCTGCCTGCATGATGGTACCGCCGATGCCCATCGTGCAACCGACCAGAATCGGACCGAACGTGTTGGGCAGAATGTGCTTGAAGATGATGCGGACGTTGGAGCAGTTGATGGAGCTTGCCGCCTCGATATAATCGCAGTTGCGAATCTGCAGAATCAGGCTGCGCAACATGCGCGCCGTACCCGGAATACCCGCAATAGACAGAGCGATGACGGTGTTTACCACGCCGGGACCGAGTGCGGTCGAAATGACCATCGCCAGCAGGATGCCGGGAATTGCCTGGATGACATCCAGTATGCGCATGACAATATTGTCCGCCGTCTGCCCGAAGAATCCGGCAATCGCGCCCAGTACAAGCCCGATGACCGTACCGATGATGGTCGCGGCAATGCCCATGAAGATGGAATACCGTCCGCCATAGAGGATTCGGCTGAACAGGTCGCGCCCGAACTTGTCCGTGCCAAAGAGATGCTCTGCGGAGGGGGCCTGAAAAGTCTCGGTGGACATGGTGGCATAGTCATATTTGCAGATATAGGGTGCCAGCAGCGCCAACACCACGAAAATCACAAAGATGGTCATACCAATGACGGAAAGCGGATTTTTTATGAACCGCTTGAAAACCTCCAGTCCCTGACTGGTTTTTCTGACCTTCGTCTGATTCATTTTCTCCGCCTCCTTACTTGCCCGTATACTGCGCCTTGATACGCGGGTCGACAAAGGCATAAATCAGATCCACAAGCAGCATGACAAAGCTGAATGCAATCGCAATCACAACCACGCCGCCGCGAACCGCCGGATAATCAAGGCTTCCTATGGCGTTCGTCATATACAGTCCGATGCCGGGAATCATGAAAATCGTTTCGGTAACGACCGTGCCGCCAAGCGAATTGGCAAACGTCGCGCCGAGCGATGTAATCAGCGGAATCAACGCGTTCGGCATTACATGCTTGAAGATGGTACTGCGGTTGCTGACACCTTTTGCGTGCGCGGTCGTCACATAGTCAGAGCGGATGACCTCCAGCACGTCCACGCGGCACTGCCTTGCAATCATCGAAATGCCGACGACCGAGTTGGATACAATCGGAATTACGTAATTCTTCCATGATGCGACGCCGAAGGCAGGAAGAATGCGCAGCTGCACGCAAAGCCAGTTAATCAGGATATACGCCAGCCAGAAGCCGGGCAGCGAAATACCCACCATGGAGATGACGATCGCCGTGTAATCCTGCCATTTTCCCTGATGCGTTGCGGCAACGATGCCCAACGGAATGCCGATCAGCGCCGTCAGCAGAATGGAGCATGCCGCGATAATCAGCGTGCGCGGGAAGCGCTCCAGCAGCTCTGCACCTACGGCAAGCTTCGATTGGTAGGACGTGCCGAAGTCAAGATGCAGGAACGTATCGGACAGATATTTTCCCAGCTGAACGAGATACGGCTGATCAAGTCCCATCTCATGTGAAAGCGCTGCCACCTGTTCCTTTGTCGCGGTGGAGCCGAGGATAATCTGCGCCGGGTCACCGGGAATGAAATACATAATCGAGAAAATCACGATTGCCACGCCCAGCACCACGAATGCCATCATTGCCAGGCGCTTCAGGATATATCTCCACATAGGTTCGCCTTTCATTGCCGTGTCATAAAAGGAAGACGGGGCTGTTGCACGACCTGCAGCAGCCCCTTGGGGAGGCTCAAGAACCGATTACTTGAAGGTAAAGCCCTGCACGCACACGGCACCCTCGCCGGAATAGCAGATGCTGTCAATCATGGAGGAATTGTACACGTTGTACTTCTTCTCCACCAGCAGCGGCACGCAGTACACGTTTTCGGTAATATACTTCTGTGCTGCATTCACGGTTTCCTGAGAATTCGTTGCAACGCTCAGTGCGCTGCTGATGACGCTGCGCAGCTCTGCCAGCTCATCATCGGGTGCGAAGACCTCGTTCTGCTTCACAAAGGCGGATTCCCACAGGTCGGTCACATAGAAGCCGCTCAGTTCGGAAAGGTTCAGCTCCCACGCGGAATCATCCTTCTTGGCAGCCAGCCAGTTGGGGAAAATATTGCCGGAAACATTCACGGTAATGCCGATTTGCGCCAGCTGACTCTGCACGACGACGGCGATATCATTGGCAATCGTGCCGTCAATGAACAGCAGTGTGATTTCGCAGCCGTCCGGATACTGCGACTGCGCCAGATACTCCTTCGCCTTCTCCACATCGTGCGCAGGGATGTAGGAGGCAAAGCTGTCCGCATCATAGTCAGGATTCATGGGCGAACCGAGACCGTAGGTGGCAATGTTCGCTCCGCCGTTGACCATCGCAGCGACCAGTTCCTGGTCAATCGCAGTCAGAATCGCCATGCGCAGATACGGGTCGGACGTTTTGCTGTTGGGCGAATGGTTGACAAGCAGGGACTTCGGCGCGGTCGCCGTGGTCTCCTTCACCGTGTACATCGAAGAGAACGGACCGCCTTCCGCGAAGAACGCCGCGTCCTGGCTGGCAATGTCCGCGGTCATGTCGATGGTGCCCATCTGCAGGGCGACAGAAAGCTGCGATGTTTCGGAAATCGTCTGGATTTCGATCACATCGGCAGGCTGCTGCTGACGCGGAAGCTTCACCTGATCATCGGTTGCCCAATAGTTTTCGTTCACAGCCAGCGTAATGGATACGCCGGACACCCAGCCGGTCACCTTGTAGGGACCCGTGCCGACCGGCTTGGAGGCCATGCCGTCACCCGACGCCACATATGCCGCTTCACTGACGATGTTGACGTAGCTTGCCACATGCTCGAAGGCGCCCTTGACAGGGGTTGTCTTCCAGACGAACCGCACAGTGTACTCATCAATTGCAGTCACGGATTCGATTGCGTTGACAACCGTCGACATTTCCGAGGAACCGACCTGCTCGGTCGCATAGCAGAACGCCACGTCCGATGCCTTAATCGGATTGCCCTCGGAGTCATGGATGTTCTCGTAGAGCTTCACAGTGTATGTGCGGTCACCGTCATACTCCCAGGACTCCATCAGCAGCCCCTGGAAGTCATCGCCGTAGGTCGTGAAGGAGCCGAGAGGCTCAAACACGGCTGTCGTATACGTCTTTGGATTCAGGAACGGCACAAGGCTGATGTAGGACTGCGTACCGGCGTAAACAACCTTGTCCACACGACCGTTGTTGTCTGCATCCGCCGCAAATGCGAACGAGCAGGCAGAAAGTGCGAGGCATAATGCCAGCGCGAGAGCCAGGATTTTCTTCATGATGTCTTCCTCCTTGATGCTTTGGCGAATATCCGTTAAGGCGATTTGGTTTCTGTTTACTGCGCCGTGCCTGCCGCCATCGTGCCGACAACGCCCAGCGGATTCATCTTCATGGGGCTCGTGCTGTTCAAATCCTCCGTGCCGCCCAGCGCATTGCCCAGCTCGAAGAGCATGTTGTCGCAAGCGATCTGATCGGCGCTGCCGGATTCCACCATCGCCTTTGCTTCTGCCAGCTTTTCGGCGAAAGGCGTCCAGATTTCCTCCGTCACCCAGTACTTGTCAGCCGGTACGTCCGTGCCGTCCGCGCTGACCACGACATCAGCCGTCACCTGCTCGGCGTAGGCAACCGCATGGGCAAGCGCAGCCGGTGCGCCGCTGCCGCGCGTAAAGCCAATCACGTGATCAGCGCCGTCGTCGGACGACCACATGATGATGACCTCGTCGGGATTGTTGTACTGATCGGTACGGCGTTCTCCGCGGATGAACTGCGTATGGCGGAATGCCTCGCCGAAGTTCTTGCCGATGTAGGAGTCGCCGGTCGTCACCGTTTCCGTCGCACCGTCAGCCAGGAACAACGGATGCTTGATGGCATCCTTGTCGTTGGAATCGGTATTCTCAATCAGCTTGCCGGTCACGGAATAGGCACGCTTTGCCGTCCAGCCCTTCACGCCGTCCTGCCAGTAAATCATCATGTCCAGCGGCTGAATGGCGCTGTCGAAATTATTCTCCGCGAATGTCACACCGATATCCTCGCCGCTGTCATCCTTTACGGACACAACGCCGTTATTTTTGCTGATTTCGCTGACAAACGTCGAAGTGTAGTAGGTCGTCGAGATGACGGCTGCCTTATCGCTGCCAGCCTCCGCATACAGCTGAATCGTCTGACCGACCATATAGGCGATATGCTTCGTATACAGGAAAGCAGCCTCTTCAAGTGTTACAGGCTGACCCTGCACGTAGTTTTCTTCGACCTTCGGCATGAAGAAGCCGTCATCCCACTGCCGCTGAAGATGTGCCTTCCATGCCCAGCCGCCTTCGACCTGCCAGATGGCGTTTTCACCGTTCACGACAAGCGCTTCCGTGCTCAGCGTGCCGTCCGCAAGCATGTACGGAATCCGCTGACCGTTGACGTAGACATTGCCGGCATTCACGATTGCCCGAACACCGGTCTCAGCGCCGCTCTCGAAATACGGGTCGAACTGCTCGTCGATGAGCGTCAGGCCGGAGTCGCAGACGACGGTGTAAAGCAGTGTGTACTCCTTACCGTCGAACAGGACTGTTTCCTCCGCGCCTGCGCAGGTAATTCCGCACAGCAGCAGGCAGAGGGTCACGATGAGTGACAGAGTTCTTTTCATGGTTCTCCTCCTTTTTGGTAGTAACTCATTTTAATTCGTGTATTAGAACACGTTCTAATTGAATTATAAATCATATTTGTCCGTTTGTCAACAGCATTTTTACTTTTTTACGGCACTGGCTGACCATTCGCGTTTTTATGCATGGTCATGAGCAAATTGCTAAACATCTGGCGAATTGCAAGAGAGCATCCGGCGCTGAACAGCACTGCAAGGATTACAATCGCATCCAAAGGCGTGCCTTTTCCTCCGGACATCAGCGCCGTTGTGCCGGAAATGGCGGACAGCATCAGCAGCACCGCATGGGCAACCCAGCCAATCCGGATGCACTGGTCAACCTCGTCCGCTGTCATACGCTTTATGTATGCACCGCTCACCGCAAAGTGAAGAACGCCGTATGCACCTATCAGCCAGGCGATGACAGACAGCGCGCCGAAGCCATTCGCCAGGCGGCAATTGTTGAACGGCACGTCCGCAACCCCTGCCGCAATCGCCGCAGCCGTGCCGAGAAGCATCGCAAGCACCATCCGCAGCTTGACTGACTGCAGCGTCCTTCCCTGCTTTGGGGACGTATAGCGGCAAAACATGCCGATATAGCGGTACGCCATGCGGTAGCCCTTTCGATTCCGTGCAGGCTCCTTCACTGCCTCCCAGTTTTCGAAATAACGCTCTCTGTAGGACTTGCGTTTCTCTCTCCTCATGTCACTTTGCGTCCTTCAGCAGATTTTTCTTCTTCCACGCGCCTGTATAGTAGTAAATCATGCACACAACGGCCGGCAGCACGCGGCTGAGTCCCGTTCCCCAGAAATACGCCTGCGTCCGCAGAAATTCCTCCAGTGTCAGGCCTGACTCGGCATAGGCCGTCATGGCTGTCCAGAGCGAAAACGTCTCCGGTGCCGCATTCAAGAACAACTGAATGAACAGGAGGCTCAAGCCGATTTTGCACACAACGCCGTCCAGCACGCCGATGATAAAATTCAGCATCGCGCTGCCTGCACCAAGCACCATGGCTTGATACGAGCTGGTGACAGCAGACACGAGAATATGCACCGCCAGCATCTGAACGTAGAAGACACCGAGCGCCGCCACCTGCTGGTCGATCGTAAAGATGCCGAAGGTCTGCTTCGGAAAGAGCAGGATAAGCAGCGAAATCAGCAAACCGAAGGCAAGGCTGGTCAGCAGCGTATAGCGAACCGCCTTTTTCGCGCGATCCTGCTTCTGTGCGCCGAGATTCTGCCCGACCATGGCGGCACATGCCTGCGACATGGAGGAAGAGAACATTTCAAGGAACTTCTGCAACTTGTTGCCGATGCCGTTTGTGCCGGAAGCAATCGCGCCGCACGCGTTGATGCTCGCATTAATCCACAGCATGGACACGCGCACAAGAATGGAGCGAATCGCCTGCGGCAGCCCCAACTGCAGCAGCATTTTCATATGCGTCGCGTCCAGATTGAAATAACTCAGCTTCAGTTCAAAATCAAACGCTTCACGGCGCTTGTACATATAAATGAAGCACGCTGCAAAGCTGGCAAGCTGGGAGACAACCGTCGCGATGGCGGTTCCTGCCGCGCTCAGCGGAATCACCGCGACCAGCAGGATGTCCAGCGCGATGTTCACCGCCGCCGCAATGATGATAAACAGCAGTGGTCGCTTACTTTCGCCCATGCCTCGCAGAACACCGCTGACGGCGTTATAGCCGAAAATAAACGGCAATCCAAGTGCGGTAATGACCATGTAAGACGTTGCCTCGCCCATTGCCTCCTCAGGGCAGTTCAGCATCCGCAGAATCGGCTTCGTCAGCACGATGGTAATGACCATCAGAACGAGCGAGGCAATCATCATCAGGGTGATGAAAGTACCGGTCGCCTTTTTCTGGTCGCCGAATCGCTTCGCGCCTGCCAGCTGGGCAATATAAATCTGTCCGGCGGATGCAAAGGCAGTTGCAACCGGTGTCAGGAAGTCGGCAATTTCGCCGCCCGTGTTGACGCCAACCGTGCCCACATTGCCCACAAATTGCCCAATCACCATCAGATCCACCATAGAATACAGCTGTTGAATCAAATTTGCCAGCACAATGGGCATCGCGAAGAGCATCAGGGACTTCCAGATAGGACCGCTCGTCAAATCGCGACCGACCTTTTTTTTCATCACTGCCGTCATTTCAAATCCTCCTCAAAAAATTTCAGAACGTACTTTAAAACACGTTCTAATTGTGCTATACTTATCATAAATCGCCTGAGGAGGTTTGTCAAGTCCCTTCACCGGGAAATTTGCTTTCCTCTTCGCGAAGGAAGGAGGAACCCATGACAGACACGCACTACAGCGCATCCTACGTGCGCATCGGCACCTTCATGCAGGGAATCAACGCCGTTTTCTACGTCCCTGCCATTAAAAAAAGCAGCACCGGCATCGTCGTGCTGCATTCCGATTCTGATTACCTTTCTTTTCCCGGCGGTGCGGGCATGGCAGTGCGCGGCTTCCTGACCCTGTGCGCAAATGTTGAAAATCCATCTGACCCGCTGGAGAAGAAGCTTCTTTCCGTCAAGCTGGCAGTGGAGGAAATGCGCCGTCAGCCCGGGATCGACCGGATTGTCCTGCTCGGGCACAGCGGCGGTGCAACGCTGATGAGCCTGTATCAGGCAGTTGCCGAAAACGGAGCCGATATTTTTCGGGATGAGCACCGTATCGTCAAGCTTGGTGAGGTGCCGTCCTTGCCGGCTGCGGATGGCATCATGCTCATTGATTCCAATTTCGGCAACGGCGTGATGACGCTTGTCAGCATTGACCCTGCTGTCCAGGATGAAGCAAGCGGATGCAACAATGACCCTGCTTTTTTCCCTTTTTCTGCAGAAAACGGCTATCGGGCAGACGGAACCACCCATTACAGCGACGCATTTCTCTCTTCCTATTATAGAACACAGGCAGAACGCGCCGACCGAATCCGTGAAAGGGCACTCGAGCGCCTGTCCATGCTGGAAAAGCATCAGGGGCGCTTTTCGGATGACGAACCATTCCTGATTCCCGGCGGAAGTCAGGTTGCGCCGAACAATCGGCTGTTTCCGCAGGATTTGCACCTGCTGTCGCACACGAAGGGTTCCTACGACCTGATTCACGGCAAGGACGGCAGCATCACGCACGAAATCATCCGCTCCCTGCGCACTCCCCGCGGCGCGCTGTACGGCACAAATCTTTATGGATTAGGCTGCTGGAGCACCACTGTCCGCACGTACCTTTCTTCGAACTGCGTGCTTACGATGCCCGACTATCGGGTAACAGAAACCGGCATTGAGGGCATTGATTACGATTCCTGTTTCTGCTGTACCCCCGGCAATGTGAAGCACATTCACGCACCGATGCTAATCATGGGGATGACCGGCGGCTATGAGTGCATCGCCAGCGAGATCATCTACGAAAACGCCGCCACTGCCGACAAGTCCATCGCTTTTGTCGAGGGCGGCACGCACATGCTGGGCACGGCACATGACGCAGAGCAGTATCCCGGGCAATTCGGCGATGCGCCGTCTGCACTGTTTGACGCCATGTCTCAATGGCTGACAAGGAGGATGAAATGATGAACGGCAATTCAGACGAACTCAACCGCGCCTACCTCAACCGGCTGACCATCAGCTACCGTTACATCGGCACGGAGGAAGCTTCGACCGAATGCACGCTTTTCGGTCGGAAATTAGCCACGCCGATTCTGCTCGGCGGCCTCGCACATTACGAGCGGCTCCATGAAAGCGGCATGGCAGGCTATGCCGACGCTGCCGCATCAGCCGGGACAGCCATGTGGACAGGCTTCTCCACCGATGCAGAAATTGAATCGGTCGTTGCTGCCGGCATTCCCGCCGCGCGCATTGTCAAGCCGTTCGCCGACACCGATCATGTGCTTTCAATGATAGCGCATGACGAAAAGGCGGGCTGCTGCGCCATTGCCATGGATATCGACCATGCCTACAACAAGCGTGGTTTTCACGATTCCTTCGGCGGAAGACCCCTTGCGTCTCCCAGCGTGTCCGTCTTGCGAACGTATGCGGAAAGCACCTCGCTTCCC
This sequence comes from Bacteroidaceae bacterium, assembly GCA_963642705.1. Classification (GTDB taxonomy): domain Bacteria; phylum Bacillota; class Clostridia; order Christensenellales; family Aristaeellaceae; genus UBA11524. The sequence goes on along the minus strand of CAVIHU010000008.1, from coordinate 35,835 downwards.
TTCTTCTGCAAGGGCGTATTGAGCGTTTCGGACGCCGTTTCCTGCGCCGAAGCAGGTATTGCCGGCATTGTAGTCAGCCAGCATCAAAACATGTTCCCATGGAATCCGCCTGTGCTGTCCGTCCTGCCGGAAATTCGCAAGGCAGTCGGCAACAGTCTGACCATCCTGTGCGACAGCGGTCTTGACACCGGCTATGAATGCTTCAAGGCGCTCGCACTCGGTGCGGACGGCGTATTCACGGTGCGCCCCATGATGCCGATTTTCCGCGAAAAGGGCGCATCGGGCATCGCGGAACGCCTGATGCAGATGACGGATGAGCTGCGCTGTGCCATGTCGCGCACCGGTTCAAAGGATATCCGCCATATTGATCCCTCTACCATTCGCTTCATTTGAAAGGAGATTGTTGATGATTGACTTAAAGGCGAACCCGTTTTTCCTGTCGGACGAACAGGTCAATTGGGTGCATGTGACGCTCGCTTCCATGACGGATGAAGAAAAAATCGGTCAGCTCTTCTGCCTGATGGGTCAGGATTATCCCATGGCACAGATGGCACAAATGGTCAGGCACGGCAGGGTCGGCGGCATTCTATATCGTCCGGAGCCCGCACAGTCCATTCGTGACCGCTGGGCAATGCTTGATCCGCTGGCGCGAATTCCTCTGCTCAAGGCAGCCAATCTGGAAGAAGGCAGTGCCGGTGCCATCACAGACGGCACACTTTTCGGCTGGCCGATGCTGACTGCCGCAACGGATGACGAATCGGTCGCCGTAAAATTCGGCACGGTCTGCGGCGCTGAAGGACGAAGCGCAGGCATCAACTGGACGTTCTCACCCGTCAGCGACATCGACATGAATCCCCTGAACCCCATCACGAATGTCCGCACCTTCGGCAGCGACCCTGAACGCATCAGGCTCATGACCGGCGCATATGTGGATGCGGTGCAGTCCTGCGGCGTTGCGGCGTGCGCCAAGCATTTTCCAGGCGATGGTGTAGACTACCGCGATCAGCATCTGCATCCCACCTATAACAGCCTGAGTGCGCGGGAATGGTACGATACCTACGGCACCATCTACCGGAACCTGATTGACCGTCATCACCTGCTCAGCGTCATGGTCGGGCATATTGTGCAGCCGAATGTAGAAATGGACATCAATCCGTCTCTTCAGTTTGCGGATTGTCTGCCAGGCTCGCTGTCGCCGGAGCTGCTGACCGGCGTTCTGCGCGGTAAATTTGGCTTCAACGGCGTTATCACAACGGATGCAACCATCATGGGCGGATTCTGCCAGGCAATGGCGCGGCGCGATGCCCTTCCTGCCGCCATCATGGCAGGCAACGATATGCTTGTTTTCTCAACGGACAGTAAAGAGGACTTCGGCTATCTTCAGGCGGCACTGTCCGACGGGCGTCTGACGCATGAACGCCTGAATGAAGCGGTGACACGCATCATGGCGCTCAAGGCAAAGGTCTGCTTTCAGCCGGAGTGCAAGGTTGCATCGTGCGGCGCCGAATGGCACCGCGAGGCGGCGGAAAAGGCGATTACGCTTGTCAAGGCTACCAGCTCAGCCCTCCTGCCCGTCACGCCGGAAAAATACCCCGTTATCCGACTGATCTGCCTTGGGAAAGATGACATTCCAGACGGCAGTGTGCGGGCAATTGTCACTGAATGGCTGCAGAACGCCGGATTCTCCGTGGAAAGCTACGATCCCCTCGCGGATGATCTGCACGGCACCTCTGCCCTATCAGACCACCGCCTGACGCTGTACATCATGAATCACGAGCATGCTTCCAATCAGACCACCGTACGCATCGATTGGAGCAAAAAGCACGCGCTGGATATGCCGCGTTTCGTGCATGAGGAGCCATGCGTTATGGTTTCGCTGGCAAATCCGTATCTTTTGCAGGATGCCCCGCGCGTTCCCGTGTACATCAATGCCTATACCGCAACGCGCACTGTCATCGAAACGGTTTTGAACAAGCTTCTGTGCGGCGGACCCTTCACCGGAATCAGCCCGGTCGATGCATATTGCGGACTGCCGGACACGCGGCTGTAACGGAGGTGCTGTTATGCCAGTCGGCGTAATCATCAATTGCCTGTCCGTTGCATTCGGCGGACTTGCCGGCGCCGTTTTCGGCCAGAAAATGACTACAGAGCTCAAGGAAAAGCTGAATCTCGTCTTCGGCATTTGCTCCATGGGCATCGGCATCAGCGCCATCGTGCTCATGCAGAACATGCCTGCCGTTGTGCTTTCGCTCATCATTGGCACGATGCTCGGCGTTGTCCGCCATCTGGAGCAACGCATCCATCATGCAGGCGCGGCAATGCAGCGCCTCATTCCCGGTTCCGCCGCCATGGATGAATCTACTGCATCCCTGCTGGTAACCGCCATCGTCCTCTTCTGCGCCAGCGGCACCGGCATATACGGCGCCATCATTGCCGGAATGAACGGCGACCATTCCATTCTCATCGCCAAATCCGTTCTGGATTTTTTCACTGCAATGATTTTCGCATGCAATCTCGGTCGGGTGATGGCACTCGTTGCCGTGCCGCAATGCGTAGTTTTCCTGGTGCTGTTCTATTGCGCCAGGCTGATCGTTCCCTTGACCACCGCATCCATGGTGAATGATTTCAAGGCATGCGGCGGACTCATCATGCTCGCGACCGGACTGCGCATCGCCAAAATCAGGTTCTTCCCCATTGCCGACATGATTCCGGCAATGATGCTTGTCTGGTTCATCAGTGCAACGTGGACAAGCGCGGTTCTGCCGCTGCTTTCAGGGCTTTAAGGAGGATACAGATGCATTATCAGGGCATTATCTTCGATTTGGACGGTGTCATTTGCTCAACTGATGAATATCACTATCAGGCATGGAAAGCGCTTGCCGACCGTCTGGGCATCCCATTTGACCGCGAGAGAAACAACCTGCTGCGCGGTGTAAGCCGGATGACGAGCCTCGAAATCATCCTGGAAAAGGCAGACCATTCCTACACTGACGAGGAGAAAGCCGCCTTTGCCGAGGAAAAGAACGAGCGCTACCGCCAGCTGCTGCGCAATATGACCCCCGCCGATCTTTCCGCAGATGTCCGCCGTACGCTGAATGTCCTTCGGGAAGAGGGGCTGCTGCTGGCGATTGGCTCCAGCAGCAGAAACACGCCCTTCATTCTGTCGCGCATCGGTCTCTCCGGCTTCTTCGATGCTGTGGCAGACGGCAACTGCATTACCCGTTCCAAGCCTGACCCTGAGGTGTTTCTAACGGCAGCATCGATGCTTCATCTCTCCCCTGCCGACTGTCTGGTCGTGGAGGATGCGCATGCCGGCGTACAGGCGGCTGTCAGCGGCGGCTTTGACTGCGCCGCGATGGGCGATGCAAAAAATGACCCGCTCGCCGCCTACCATCTGCAAACCTTTTCAGAGCTGCTGAGCATCGCCAGGTCCTAATCGCCGCAGATCAGATTCCTGCATTTCCAGCAAATCCCCTTTGCCAATACGCTATCCGAGCATCGGCAAAGGGGCTTTTGATTTGGTTGTTAAGGCAATGCCGCACAAATGAGATGGCACGATGCATCGTTAATTTTATGCCGGATGCAAGGGCAAATCGGCAAAATGAAGTTTATTTCGCCGCGTCAAATGGCGCAAAAGGCACATTCAGCGGCTCCGCCGAATGGTGCGGTGTCGCCTTAAAAGCAGATCGTCCCACCCTCTCAAAGCTGCGCCAAGGAGAAGCACACCGCCGAGGATCCAATATGTCATCACCAGCAGGTTCGTTGTCCCGTATATTTCCAGCACGCCGGTCATGAAGCTGCCGATGGTCAGGGTTGCGATGCCGGCGTGTCCGAGCAGACGGTCAAAACATCCCGGAAGGGAGCTTTCCGGAAGCAGGGTATAAATCAGGTACAGGAAGGCACCGCACAATGGAAAAGCAAAGGCATAGAGCATGAAATACGAATACACCTCATAGCTGAATAATTCATAAACGGCACCCAATATTGCGCACAACGCTGTGACAATCAAATAAACCAGTGCAATTTTTGCTGCACACAACCGCGCATCACCGCCCGACATAGACAATATCGCTCACCTCGCGTTCTTTGAATTTATTGCCGGTAGCAGTCGGGTTATTCACGGTTTCACCCTGAAAAATCATGCAGGACGAGCCGCCGCCATCCAAATTATAAGCGATTTCGACATCGAAGCAGTTCATCACCTCGGCCAATTCCCAAATCGTCAAGCCATCGCTTTCGTCCGTACGGCCATCAACCACGACGAAAAAGTAATGCAGGTCATCCGCACAGCCGATGGCGGTGCGCGGGTTGCGCGTCTTATCCTTGCCGCGCAGCTCGTTTTGCGTGACGGTGATTTCGCCGTTTTCAATCAACGCGGGACCAAACGAAAGCACCTGAGCAGCGCCGTCATCCTGCACGGTTTGCAGTGCCACCTCCTGCTCGTTGATGATGCCAAAGGTGCCATCCTGATAGATCACCAAATCCTCCCGGTCGTTTGATCGGGTTGTGCGGTAAATCACGCCGTTGCGCAGGACATAGCCTCTTTCCTGCGCCCCGTAATAATCGCCGTTGACAGCAAGAATAGCATTGTTTCTCTCTGCCATTACAGACGGCTGCTCCTTGATGTTTTTCCCGTATAAGTCGTTCGCCAGCGCCGTTTTGAGCTGCGATGAAGAAGAAAGCTGAATTTCCGCCACATAAATATCCGAATCAAAACCGCGATAGGCTGATACGGTCACGGCAATGTCGCCATCGTCGTATTCATGGAGAAGCCCGACAAAGGTTAGCTCTGTTTTTTCCTTGGCGGCATTCTCGCTTTCAGCAACGGAATATGTGCGCGCGATAACAAAGGTGTCCAGAAGCAGATACACCGTGAATGCGAGGATCGCAAGTCCGTAAGCAATGCCGCAACGAATACAGATCTTTTTCAAAAGAATACCCTCCTATGCATTATTGTGACAGCATCCAATCCAACAGTCCCAATTCCTCGTTCAGCCATGCCAGCGCCGGAACATCTCTGTGACCGGCATTTTCAAAGCAAGTATATTTTGCCTTTGGATTAACAGCGTTTAACGCCGACACAAAATCGGTTGATGAGGTCGGATCAACGATTTTATCGTTCTCCGCAACAAACACCCAAATAGGCAGCTTGGATAGTGCGTCTTGATTCTTTTGTACAAACTGCACACTGCCGCTCATGGGAACAATGCAGGAAAACCGTTCCGGCTCAAGCGATGCCAACGTCCATGTGCCTGTGCCGCCCATGCTGTGGCCTGTCAAAATCACGCGTCCTCCATTAATCGAAGGATTGATGCAAATGGAATCGATCAGCGCAAAAACCTGTTCGCTGATGCTTTGCCAACCGTTCTTGTCGCTTGGGCATTGCGGGATGAGGACATAAGCGCGGAGGTCGCCCAGCTTGCCCTCCTGCACATATTTCGGGAAACCATCTGCCTGCGTAATGAGCGTGAGGTCGTTGCCCTTCCCGCTGCCCCCGTGCAGATAAACAATCAACGGAAGCGCTTCATTGCCCACATTGTTCGGCGTGTAGAGCCAATAACCCAGCGTATTGCCGACGGCAGGGTTCGCAGTCATAGTGCCATAGGCGTTACATATCGTTTCTGCCGTGACCGAGACCTCTGTATTATTATTTACCTGCTGCTTTCCGGTTTTCCTGCCTTGCGAAATCGGAAAAAATTGAATATCCTCGCTGATTTGACGGCTGTTCGTCTGCTCTGCATTCGTCAGAACAGTCAGCTTTTTCCCGACCTGAAGCGCTGGCGCACTGACGATGATGCTCTTAAACGCCGCCGCGGGAGCAAAATTCAACACCTCTTGCTCATCCACAAGCAAGGTGATGTCCGTGCCGCTCGGCTGCTGTTCCTTCCATTTCAGGGTGACACAGGCTTGATTCTCCATCTGATTGAATGTCTGCGTGTTCTTGCCGTAGCCGCCCGATGCAACCAAAATACCGCCGGTCATTCTGCATTCGCAAATTTCAGGATAATCAATCGCCACTTCCTTCATCTCGTTACTGCTGGCCGCATAGGTGATGCCGCCTGTAATAAGGATGTTGCCGTTAGAGTCAATCGCATCCGCACCGGCCAAAATGTGATGTTCGCCGCCGGAAACGGTGATATCAAAGTTGTGGCTTTTCCTGCGGTGTCCGCTTTCTGCCTCAGAGACGGCTTTGGAAGCGGCATTCCAGCCATCGTCAATGGCGGTAACATCCGTTTTTCCGTCTATGAACAGGATATGAATCGCCTCGATCCCCTCATAGCTTTCTGTGATGACGATTTCGCCGCCGTTCATGGTGAAGGTATCATCCGCATGAATGCCGTCATCATTGCTGGACAGTTCAAAATAGCCATCCGAAATCGTGATGCTCCCATTGGCGTGTATCGCATCGTCACGGCTGCTGATATTGAATATGCCAGCCAGTGCCTGAATATTCTTTGCCTTCATGCCCTTGCAGCTTTCGGCATTCGTCTCATCCACCGCCGTTTCCTCTGTGCTGGCTTGGGCAGCCTGGTCAGCCTTGCGAACAGGGGCAGTCAATTCCTGCCTATATTCAGGCAAGCATCCGCCGCCGGATGTGATGTTGTAAATTCCACCGTTCAGATAGAGATCGGTTTCAGCTTGAAGACCGTCCTTCTGGGCGATGATGGTCACATTGCTGCCCAAGGTATAAATCCAGCCGCGTTCCGCATCCTTATCATTGGTAGATTTGATGCCGTCATCCCCTGCGGCGGCAGAAATCGTTGCGTAACAGAGCAGGACAGAATCCTTGCCGCGAATGGCATCCCCTTTGCTTTCAATCACGATATTGGCATCGGCAATCGTCAGGCTGTCCTTGCTGACAAGACCGTCCTGATATTGCGCGGTGATTTGCAATGTCCCAGTCCCGTTCAAAAACAAATCCGCCTTGGAAAAGAGAGCGGCGTTTGGTTCATCCTCGCCATCAGGCAGAGAATAAACCGGACTGTCTGCCAGCATGTTTTGGGTTCCGTCAGCCAAAGTCATTACAATCTTATCAGCCGCCTGAATATGTACAGCAGGGCCGTCCGGAGAAGTGATGCCGATATTGCTCAAAAGCAGTTTTACCTCCGCGTCCGGTGCATTGATGATGAGCTGACCAACGCAGCTCCCCTGCACGAGATAGGTTCCGGCTTTTGAAATGGTGTTCACGCCATCCTGCAATTGGATCGTTGTGCTGCATTCCTCCGGTTTGACGGGTTTCCTGTTTTCCGCCTGACAATAGACGGAAACATCGGGCGAAGCCGCCTCCGCGGGCAGAAAAAGGCACAGGGAAGTGATCATCAGGAGTATCCATACCAATCGTTTCAAAGTGTTTCATCCTTTCATGGGCGATGACTCTTGGCGCAACACCCATAACCATCATACAGTTCCTTTCTGAAAAAAAACTGAAAATACGCTTTCAGGTTTCTTTCAGCCTCATGATTTACAATGACTTTTGCCTATGTTATAATGTGGAAGAGCACAACGCAGGAGGACAGCATGAAGGTTTTAATTGTCGAAGATGAACGCAGGTTGGCCAAGGCGCTTCAGCATATTCTGACGGAAGCAGGCTATGAAGTCACCGCTGTCTATACAGGGGATGACGGGCTGCATTATGCGCTGAGCGGCGCTTATGATTTAATCGTTCTGGATGTGATGCTGCCGGGCATGGACGGCTTTTCCGTTGTAAAATCAATGCGGCAAAAGCAATGCCGTGTACCGGTGCTGATGTTGACGGCGAAATCCTCCATTGCCGATAAGGTGAACGGCCTTGACGCAGGCGCGGACGACTATCTGACCAAGCCCTTTGAGCCGGAGGAGCTTTTGGCGCGGATTCGTGCCCTGCTTCGGCGTGGGGACAATGCAGCGGCGGATGAAATCACCGTTTTCGATTTGCGGTTGAGCACAGAGACACATTTCCTGTGCTGCAATGAACGAAACATTCAGCTAAGCAGCAGAGAATATCAAATCATGCGGCTGATGATGAACAACACGGAACGGTATTTATCTAAGGATGAGCTTTTGCTGCGGGCATGGGACATGGCAACCGAGGCGGGTGACAACTGTGTGGAAGCGTATATTTCCTTCCTGCGCAAAAAGCTGAGTTATCTTAAAAGCAGCACGACCATTGCCACTTTGCGCAAGGTAGGCTACCGATTGGAGGAAAGCACATAATGCTGAAAAAACTCCGCCGCCGCATTGTGCTGATGCTCATGACAGTCTTTCTTGTGCTGATTGTCGGTGTCATCGCCTGTATGAGCATGATCAACGCCCAGCAGACAATGGAGCGTCAAAAGCAAAGCCTGCGCAGCGCCGCGTTAAAGCCCATGACGCACCGCTACACCGAGGAACAGACGGAACGCAATTCCGCCGATACGCCTTTTTTTGCTGTACGCTTTGACCCTGATGGCAACGTGACCTCCGTTTATCGATATGCCTATGAAATCAGCGAGCAAGAGGCAACTCGTGACGCTGAAAAGGCTCTGCGCAGCGGACGAACCAGCGGGCTTTTGCGTGAGCAACAGGTGCGCTATCTCGTCCGTAAGGATGCCGATGGCTATTCCCGCGTGACCTTCATCAGCATAGCAGAGGATACGGCACAACAAAAACAGCAGCTTTTTTATTCGCTGCTGTTGATTCCTGTGCTTCTTCTCCTGCTCTTCGCCGTTGTTGCATTGCCGCTGTCCCGCCAATTAACCAAGCCTGTTCAAAGCGCCTGGGATGCCCAGCGTAATTTTATTGCCGATGCAAGCCACGAATTAAAAACGCCCCTGACTGTGATTCTTGCCAACCTCTCCATCCTGCAAAAAAACAAACAGAAAACCATTGAGGACTGCGAGGGCTGGCTTGAAAGCACGCAGGAGGAAGCCCAGCAGATGCGCAAGTTAGTGGAAGAAATGCTGCTGCTGGCACGCACCGAGGATGAACAGCCGACAACCGTCTTTTCAAAGGTCAATCTTTCTGAAATGCTGGAAAAAACCATCATGACCATCGAACCGATGGCCTTTGAAAGCGGCGTGACGCTAAGCAGCGACATCAAGGAAAATATAACAGCTGCCTGCAGTGAAACGCACATCCGTCAGCTAATGATGATTTTGCTGGACAACGCCATCAAATACGCGGGCGATGAAAAAAAAGTCACGGTGACGCTTGCTCAAAAGCAAGACCGCTGTGAGCTTCGCGTCAACAATACAGGCACCCCCATTTCTGCCGAATCCCTCCCCCACGTGTTCGACCGCTTTTATCGCGGAGATGCCACCCGTACAACCAAAGGCTTTGGTCTCGGCCTGTCCATTGCAAAAAAAATCGTTGAAATGCATAACGGCACCGTGCAGGTGCTCAGCAATGAAGCAGATGGGACAACGTTTGTTGTGAAAATGCCGATACATTGAGGCAAAATCATGATGGAAGATGAGAAGACAGGTATCACAGCGCACGATTTTGTCTAAGGCAATACCGCACAAATGAGATGGTACGATGAATCGTGAATTTTGTGCCGGATACGATTGCAAAAATCGAAGGGTTGCCGGATGTAAATCGAGATTTCTGCAAGATGCAGGTTGGAAACCCTTTCGGGTTTCCAACCTGTCAAAGGCAGACCGGCGAAATAAAGTTTTATTTTTCCGCCTCAGATGGCGCAAAAGGCATATTCAGCGGCGCCGCCGAATTGTGCGGCATTGCCGCAAGTCAATACACCACGACCGGCAGTTCGGGCACAAGAGAAGTCACATCCGGTTTTTCAGGAAGCTTGTGAGCGCATTCACCTGTCACAATCGTGATTTCCGATTCGTATTCGCTCCAGCTTACGCAGTTCTGAGCATGGTTCAGGAAATCATCATCCATGCCTTCAGGAACGCGCACGGTCAATTGTTCAGCCACGTGGAAGAACAATCCCGTCTCAGAGGACGAGAAATCGCATCCGTCGAAGCAAACCTCCGAGAGCTTCGGGCAATTCACCACGCAGTTTGGGGCAAACGAGGCTGCTTTACTGGTGAAGTGAAGCGATGTCAGATTCTCACAGTTGGAGAATGCGCCATAGCTAATTTCCGCCGCATCCGCCACAAAAGAGCTGATTCCGGCAAAGTTGAATGCGGATTCGCCGATTCGATCGACGTGTGATCCGAAATACAGATTCCTCAGGGTACCGGCATTGTCGAACGCATAGTTATCGATCACGCGAACGCCGTTGACGAAAACGACCGTATCAAGGCTTTTGCACAGCATAAACAGTTGACGCCCTGTGGATTCCAGCGGTGCATAGCAGATGAAGGTTTCAAGCTGCTGCATGTAAGAAAGCAACTCGTCAGGCAGTGATTGAATGGTCTCCGGAAGCACCAGCGTGCGCAAATGGACCCATTCGGTTTGATTGCTGTCAATGTCGGTATTCGTGTAATCGCGGCAGGATTCAAACACATTGTAGTTGCTGAAGCCTGCAACCGTCACGCCGTTGATTTCACGCGGAACGACCACGTCCACATCCGTGCCGGTATATGCACTGATCAAACCGGTTTCCGGATCAAAATCAAAGCATTCTGCGGACGTTGCTTCAAACGGCATTTTCACGAAGCTGCTTTCTTCGCCTTCACGCACCATCGGATTGTACCAGGGCGTTGCCAGCTTCTCGTTCAATGCGGCAAGCTGTTCATCGGTAGCAGATGCGGAAATGCGGATTTCTGCCGCCGTTCCTGCAAACGTGTTTGATGCAACGTTTACATCGGCATTCAGAACCACAGCAGTCAATGCGGTATTCTCAAACGCGCCATCGCCGATTTCGGTGATGTTCGACAGATTCACTGAGGAAATCGCTGTATCGGCAAAGGCCCTCGCACCGATGCCGGTCACGTTTTCGCCGAGCGAAAGCGCGGTCAGTGCCGAACCTTCAAACAGCTTCGCCGGAACTGCACCCTGCCGGATGCTTGCTTCGGTCAGCGCAGGGCAATTGGCAAAAGAACCTTCGGGAATCAGGGAGGCATCGCAGAGAATGGTGACCTTCCTGAGACTCGTCAGGCCCTCAAACGCGCCCTCGCCGATTTCCGTCACGGATTCAGGAATCGTCAGCTCTTCGAGCTGCGTGCAATTTGCAAAGGCTCGCGCACCGATGGTCGTCACGGAATCGAACAGATCCACGTGCTTTATGCTGCTGCCTTCAAACGCCTCTGCACCGATGGTCGTAAACAGATCATTGTAGCAGACGGCAAAGTATTCAACCGTTTGATTGCCCTTCAAAGCGCCGTCGGCGATGCCGATGGTATCTATACCGTCGAAAGAATCGTACGGCCGAATGGCTGTAAGGCTTCCGGTATACGCCGTGAACAGGCCGTTTGCGTACGTTGCGGCATCTCTTTCCGCATACTGAACATGCGTGTTCTGCATGCGCCATACGCGGCAGGAAAGCCCCTGTGTATCGACAACCGCCTGCAAATCAAGCATTTGCTGCTTTGTGCAGTGCTCGTTTAAGTCGATATCGGCAAGTACGCTGCATTCCCAAAATACATTTTCGCCCAGTTGCGGAAGCGTTTCGCCGTCGAAGTAAATATAGGTAAGCGCCCAGTTTTTGCTGAACGCGCCGTTTCCGATGCTTTCCAGCGTACTCGGCAGGTAGAATTCAGGAATGGAGATGCAGCCGCTGAAGGCGCTGTCGCCAATGGAAACGAGCCCCTCAGGAAGCGTGACCGCCGTGTCGATCCTTGCGCTCTCGAAGGCATTCGCTCCGATGGTCTGAATGCCCGAAAGCTCGAGCGTTTTCCCCGAATAGCCGTTGGCAAACGCACGGTCAGCGATGGTCGTAAGCGTCGACGGGAAGGAAACATATTGAAGCGTTTCACAGCTTTCAAAAGCGGAAACGCCGATGCTTTCCAGACCCTCCGGCAGCTCCAGAACGGCCAGATAATAATCATTTCTGAAAACCGAATCGCCGATAGCCTTTACAGAAATGCCGCCAATGATTTCCGGAATACGCAAATACGTCGCGTATCCGTAATAGGCGGTCATGGTGCCGTCTGCATCGATTGCAAACAGATCATCCGCAAAGCCGTTATTGTCGATGATCGCGGCATTTTTTCCACTCGCCTGCACGGTCACTTCGCTGCCTGCAGCTTCAAAGGCAGCCTTGTAGGCTTCCATCTGATCATCCGGCACATAGGCAACGGCACCTTCCGCAAGGCTTGAAAAGGCACCCGTTCCAATGACAGGGCAGACACCCTCGAACGTGATTTCCTTCAGGGCGGCGGAAAAGTAGAATGCATATTCACCGATGTATCGAACGCCCGCAGGAATCGTGACGGACGCGAGCGCGTTGCAGTTCCAGAAATTCAGGTCACCGATGACAATCAGGCTTTCGGGAAGCGTTACCTCCGTCAAGGCACCACACCAGCTGACGGCGCCATCGCGCATCTCCAGAAGCGTTTCAGGCAGCGTCAGGGATGTGATGTTGTCGCTCTTGATCGCGTTTTCGGCGATAACATCTACGGTGCCCTCTCCGATTTGATCGGGAACGGTCACCGCGCCGCCGGAACCGGCATAGCCGGTTAAAACGTAGTACTCTTCATTGAAACTCCAGTCGGAAGATTCAGCCCGTGCAGGAACGCATAGCACCAGCAGCAGGATCAATGTCGGCAGCAGCCATTTTCTCATGGATTTACCTCCTTTGTTTTCACGAATCCGGCAAAATACCGAAATGCAGCCTCATCATCTATAAATCAGTATATCAGAAAAGCCGCGTCAATGCAACTTATTTCAGGGCAATATGGCATCAAGGCAATACCGCACCAATGAGGTGGTACGATGAATCGTGATTTTTGTACCGGATACGATTGCAGAAATCGAAGGTTGACTGAATGTAAATCGAGAATTCCGCCTTTGGCGAGTCGCCTAATTGTGCGGTGACGCCTATATTTGCAAGGCAGAAATAAAGCACTCACGCCGTAATGCAGCGATTAAAAAGCAAGATTTTGCTTCCATAAAAATGCTGATGAAATGATAACCAAAATTTTCCTTGACAAATTATTTACAAAGAATTATAATAATGATGAACCGTTTTTGAATGCTTTACGAATGGATACGCCTCTTTAGAGAGGAGGATTGGGCGGCACACTGCAGAAGATGGCACATTTACGACCGACTTAAACGAGGGAGGATACGCACATGAAAAAGCTTGTTTCTCTGTTGCTGATCATCATTACGATAATGGCAATGTGTAGCGTTGCAGCGGCGGCAACACCGAGCAATGCTGAAACCACGGATGATACCTTAATCATCGCATGTGTTCCCTATGACTGCTCAGACAATGTCCCGCTTGAAGAGGCGTTCTTCAAGTTGCACCCTGAAACAACGATTGAATATCGAATCTATTCGGAAGAACATTTACAAGCCTGCTGTTGAATGGTCAATGCGATGCTGATATCGTGATTGTGGGCTATCGTTTGACAATGTCAATGGCTCAAAAAGGTTATTCCCAGACGCTCGATACCATCGGTTTGACGGAATATCCGGAACAGCTCATCGATTTGAGCAGGCTGCTGATGTACGAAGGAAAGCTGATCGGGTTGCCGTTTTATATCGTCGAGGAATGCTTTTTCTGGGATTCCGGTGTCGCGAAAAAAGCAGGTGTTTCCAATCCTGCGGCTGATGGTTACTGGACGTGGGAGGAGTTCGCCGAGCTTTGCCGTCAGCTGCCGAAGGATACAAACGGCGATGGCGAGCCGGATGTATATCTGATGTATGGGCAAGCACTGTCGGATTGCCCGTATCTTCAGAATGTAAATGTCGACATGTTCCTGAATTTTAATTGGCTGCATCCTGAACGAATCGACCAGTTCTTTGACGAATATCTTGATTTGTTCCGAGAAGTCCTGACGTCAACCGCCTATTTGGACATGTACTCAGAACGCAAAAATCAATGTAGCGTAATCATTTCCTGTTCAAGCGGCATCAATCCGCTCTCATGGTCTTCAAATCTGATTCCGGGGCCTGCCTTCAACGAAGATGAAAATTATCATGTAGGCGGTTTAGTCAGCTGCGTTCTGATGAAGGATGCGCAGCATCAGGAACTGGCGGCTGATTTTCTTCGCAGCATGCTGTCCAGTGACGCGCTTTCGCTGTGCGACATGGAGCGCGATTATTACATGATGGGCAAAAATCCGCCGACACGCCAAATCACCAACATGAAGGATCTTTTACCGACATTCACGGATGTTAACGGTATTCAGACCGCTTACGTCAAGGCAGGACGGCGCTATTTTACAACCTCATACAGTGCGGGCGGATATACGAAGGCGCAGGAATACCGCAAAAACGTCCTTGCAACAACATTCCCGGGCAGCAGCGATTTCCATGGCGCTGTTTGGGATAACCTGCAGGATTGGTATCTTGGCAATATCACCGATGAAGAACTGAAGGAAAACGTGGTTTTCCTTGTCCAAATGGCAATGGAGGAGTGAAACCGCAGGGCTCGTCCATCCAATCATCGCTTCATTTATCCTCGGCGGGACGTGCTTTTTCTCCTGCCGGGGCTGCTTGGCTTTGTGCTGTGCTATATCGCGCCGTTTTGCATGTCGCTTGTTTCCTCCTTCCTGGACAACAGTGCATCGGCGCATTTTGTCGGTATCAGCAATTACATCGCCGTCTGGCAGAGCAGCTTTTATCCGCTCGCATTCGGTAATACGCTACAATTTTTCCTGCTTGCGGTCAGCATTTCGATGATTTTCGGCTTTTTGCTTGCAAACGCAATTTTCTGGCATATGAAATCATCTGTGCTGACGCTTGTATTGCTGATTCCGATTTTCCTGCCGACATCGGCAATTGTACCGCTTTGGAAAGTGCTGTTTGGCGGCGGCTCGTGGCTGGCAAGGATGCTCAGGCCGCACGATGCCGACTGGAAATACATCACGCTCCTGACGCTGTATATCTGGAAAAATACAGGTGCCGTGAATCTGCTGATGTTGATTGGCATGCAGGCGATTGTACCGGCGATTTTTGACGCGGCCCTCGTTGACGGTGCATCGCATCGGACGATTGTATGGCGGATTTCGCTGCCGTTGCTGCGTCCGGTGATTTTCTTTTCGTTTGTCTATTTGTCCATGAACGGTATGCGCATTTTCCGTGAATCGTATCTGCTTTACGGCATTTATCCGCCAAAAAAGCTGTATTTCATACAGAATTACGTCAATAATCATTTCACAAAGCTGGATTACGGTCTGCTGTCGGCAGGGGCAACCCTGTTTGCACTGGCAATGACGCTGCTGTTTCTCGCGCTTTTCCTGCTGCTGAGACGCAGAGAGGAGGATGCGCTGTGACGCATGGGTTTCGGAGGGCAGCGATGCGATTGGCAGAAATGCTGCTGATTATCATTGTGCTGCTGCCGTTGTATCTGCTTTGTATACAATCACTTGTACCGCCGTTTGATGCGCTGAGCATCTCAATCGGTATGCTGCCCGTGCAGCTTTTCCCCAATCCATTTTCAACCGAGCAATGGCAGCAGTTGTTTTCCTATTCACCCTATTGGCTTGCTTTCGGATGCAGCCTTGGTTGGACAACTGCCTCATGTTTTGTACAGGTGCTTGTATCATTTTTCGCCGGATACGTGCTGGCAAAGCACCGCGCACGCTGGTGCCTCGTGCTCGTCGGCGCGTACCTGCTGATGATGCTCATGCCGCCGCAGATGACGCTCCTGCCGATTTACCGCATCGCCTACGCGAATCATCTGCTGAATCATCCGCTTTTGCTGTATGCCCCGATTGCTTTCGCGCCGTTCGGCACCATCCTGATGCGGCAGATTCTTCTGCGCTGGCCGGATGAACTGACGGATTATCTCCGTCTGGAAGGCGGCAGCACGATTCAACTGATGCGATACGGGCTTGTCCCCTATTGTCTGCCGAGTTTGGCGGTTCTGTTCGCGCTGACGTTCGCGGAAGGCTGGAACCTCGTTGAACAGCCGCTTCTCCTCGTGTCAGACTCGCTGAAGCAGCCGTTTTCCGGTCTACTCAAGGAGCTTTCGACCGGCAATCCGCAAATCATCTTTGCCGCATCGCTCATGGCGCTTGTGCCCGTGATCGCAGCGCTGCTCGCCCTCCGCAGCGCGATGAGACGTTAACGGCTGTCAGCTAAGCGCCTTATGTCAACTCAGCAGCACGTTTTTAAGGCAACGCCGAACAATTCAGCGGCGCCGAATTGGGCAGGGTTGCCATACGAAAAATCGCGGAGATCCGCTGCCGAGAGAGAATGGCAGGAATCTCCGCTGTTTGAGCAACAGGTGCTCAATTTATGAGACTCAGCTCATTTGAGGAGAACATGAGCCGGATCTCGCTGTGTTACTCCACTTCGCTACGTAGCGGAATGGAATCTGCGGCACCGGGACGCGTCACGGAAATGGCAGACGCATGGCTTGCACGCTGCATACAGGCCTGAAGCGGCATATTTTCCATCAGTCCTGCAATGAAATAGCCTGTAAAGGTATCGCCGGCGGCAGTGGTATCAACCGCCTTGACGCGTTCGGCGAGCTGCCGGACGGTTTCGACACCGTCGTCCGTCACGCGATGAACGACGCTGCCCCGGCTGCCAAGCGTAATCAACACGGACAGCCTCGGATAGCGCGCATGCAGCACATTCCATGCCTTGTCCGGGTCGTTTTCGCCGGTAATCTGCTCCGCCTCGATTTCGTTGACAAGCAGCCATGTAAGCTTGCTGTAGTCCACATTGCGGAGTGCATCATTGTACGGCGACGGATTCAGGACAATGTTCATTCCCTGCCGCGCGCCTTCATCGATAATCATCGGCAGCAGGTTGATTTCGTTCTGCAGCACCAGATAATCACCGGCAGAGCACTGCGCCATCGTGCTTTTGACCTGCTCCGCGGTAATACAGCGGTTTGAACCGCCATAGAGCAGGATGCAGTTTTCGCCCTGCGGATTCACTTGAATGACCGTATGCCCCTGCATTTCGTCCACGGAAAGCAGGCAGGACGTGTCAACGCCGCTGTCATCGAGGAGCTTCCGCAGGCTTTCGCCGCCGCTGCCGACGCATCCCGCATGCACGGTGTTTGCGCCTGCGCGGACGAGCGCAATGGACTGGTTCAGTCCCTTGCCGCCGAATTTTACCGCACGCGATGATGCCGCAAGCGTTTCGCCGGGCTGCACGAAATGTGCCACCTGATACACATAATCAAGATTCAGGGAACCAAAGTTCAGTGCGCGCATAGGCTTCTCCTTTCGTGTCGGTCACTTGCACCGCGCGCGGCGAACCGCCGTCTGCCAGCCTGCCATCTTTTTCTCGCGGACATCGTCAGCCATCTGCGGCTCATAGCTCCTGCGTTTGAGCTGGTCAAGCACGGTTAGGTCGTAAATTCCGTCTGACAGACCCGCCGCGTATGCCGCGCCGATGCCGGAAAGCTCTTCCGCATTCGGGACGCGCACCGGAATGCCCAGCAGATCGCTCTGGAACTGCATCAGATATGCATTTCGGGTTGGCCCGCCGTCTACGCGCAATTCCCCGATGTTCAGCTTTGCGCTCGTGCCCATGATGCGGACGACATCGCTGATTTGATAGGCGATGCAGTCCAGTGCCGCACGGACAATCTCGTTCTTGCCGGTTGTGCGGCTCATGCCGCAGAGGATGGCGCGCGCGTTGTTGTCCCAATAGGGTGCACCCAAGCCGGAAAATGCAGGGACGAGATACGTGCTGTCTGCCGGATTTGCCGCACGGGCAAGCGTTTCCGTCTCACCCGGATTCGCAATCAATCGGAGGTCATCCTTGAGCCACGTGATGACCGCGCCGGTGTAATTGATGTTGCCTTCCAGCACATAATTCACTTTTCCGCCGATTTTCCACGCGATAGACGACACGACACCCTCATCAGAGCGCACAGGCGTTTCGCCGACATTCATCATGATGGACGAGCCCGTGCCGTATGTTGTTTTCAGCATACCCGGACGCAGGCAGCCCTGTCCGAACAGCGCACCGTGCGAGTCGCCCAGGACGCCGCGAATCGGAATCGGTTCATCCAGCCAGCCGTCAAAATCGGTTTCGCCGAAATCGCCGTCAGAATCCGTCACCGTTGCCATGCAGCTCGGTTCGATGCCGAAGAGCGCCAGCAGATCATCATCCCACTTGAGCGTGCGGAGGTTGAACAGCTGCGTGCGTGAGGCATTCGAGTAATCCGTCTGATGGCGCTGACCCTTCGTCAGGCGGTACACAAGGAAGCTGTCGATGGTGCCGACCGCAATTTCGCCGCGCTTTGCACGCTCGGTCACACTCGACACATGACGGAAAATCCATGCCAGCTTAGCCGCCGGAAAGTACGGCGAAAGGCGGATTCCGGTCTTGTCCTGCACCAGCTTCGCACAGCCCTGCTTCTCCAGCTCCTCGCAGATCGCCGCGGCGCGTCCGCACTGCCACACGATCGCGTTATAGGCCGGCTTGCCCGTCTTTTTATCCCAGCAGACGGACGTTTCGCGCTGATTGCTGATACCCAGCACGGCGATTTCGCTCTTGTCGATGCCTGCCTTTTCGGTGACCATCCTCACGACAGCAAGCGTATTCTGCCAGATTTCCTCCACATCATGCTCCACCCAGCCATGCTCGTCAATCAGCTGCCGATGCGGCTTGTCCGCACGGCACAGGAGCGTTCCGTTTCGATCAAACAGCAGTGCCTTCGTACCCTGTGTGCTTTGGTCGATGGATAGAACGTATTGCTTCATGGTTCACCTCGTTCATATACCCGATGATGGCAGCACCGCAATTCAGCAGTGTTGCCATCATCCGTTTATTTCAGCGCATTGCGAACCGTATCGGCAATGCCTTGACCATTCAGTCCGTAATAATCAAATACCTGCTTGGATGTGCCGGTGATGACCGGTGCATCCGGCAGCGCGAGATTGATGACGCGCATGGGATCGTTCGCGCTGATAACCTGCGCGACTGCCGCGCCCAGTCCGCCAAACGGCGCATGCTCTTCGACCGTCACAACGAGCTTCTTGCTCTTTGCCGCCTTTAGCAGACCATCCTTGTCCAGAGGCTTCACACAGTACATGTCCAGCGCCGCGGTCGAAATACCCTCTGCGTTCAGCAGTGCCGCTGCTTCCCTGATGGGGGACACCATTTCACCGCAGGCAACAAGCAGCACGTCGCTGCCTTCGCTCAGGACGGTCGCCTTGTCCATCTTGAAGGGAACATTGTTCTCCTCGTAGACGTCTTCGACCGGATTTCTCCCAAGGCGGATATACGCCGTCTGCTCATCCTGCAGCAGCGCCTCAAACAGCTTGCGCGTCTGATGGCGGTCGGAAGGCAGATACACGCGCATACCCGGAATGGCGGACATCGCAGCGATATCCTGCGCGGAATGATGCGTCATGCCCAGCGCACCGTAGCTGATGCCGCCGGAAATGCCGACCAGCTTGACATTCGTGTCGGAATATGCGCAGTCCACCTTGCACTGCTCGTAGCTGCGCGTTGAGATAAAGGATGCGGGCGATACAGCGAACGCCTTCTTGCCGCAGGAGGCCATGCCGGCGGCAACGCTCACGAGGTTCTGCTCGGCAATGCCGATTTCGACAAACTGTTCCGGATACGTGTCGGCAAAGGAGGTCAGCGAGGCACTGCCACGGCTGTCGCTGCAAAGCACAACAACATTCTTGTCCTTCGCGGCGGCTTCCTTGAGCACCTCGCACATGACGGCGCGGTTTGCAATCTTGTTCATGCCTTCAGCGCCTCCTTTCTTTCTGCAAGCTCCCTGGTGATGATCGCGTATTCCTCCGCATTCGGGAGATGATGATGCCAGCTCGCCTTGTTCTCCATGATGGCTGCGCCCTTGCCCTTGACGGTGTTCGCGATGATGACGGTTGGCATGCCCTTCGTGTTTTCCGCTTCATCAAAGGCGGCATTCAGCGCGTCAATATCGTTGCCGTCCTTGAGCTCGATCACATGCCAGCCGAATGCGGCAAAACGTGCGGCGAGGTCGCCGGGCGACATAACCTGCTCGGTCGTGCCGGAAATCTGCAGGTGATTGCGGTCGACAACGGCGCAGAGGTTGTCCAGCTTGTAATGTCCGGCTGACATTGCGCCTTCCCAAACGGATCCTTCCGCCAGCTCGCCGTCGCCCATCAGGGTGTACACGCGGTAATTGCGCTTGTCCATTCTGCCTGCGAGCGCCATGCCGACGCACACGGACAGCCCATGACCCAGCGAACCGGAATTCATTTCGATGCCCGGCAGCGTGTTGTGCGGATGACCGATGTACTCCGAGCCGAACTTCGAGAACTGTGCCTTGACCTCATTGATATCGAGGAAGCCTTTGTCCGCCAGCACTGCATACAGCGTTTCCACGCAGTGTCCCTTTGAGAGCACGAAGCGGTCGCGGTCAGGGTCTTTCTGACGGTCAGGCGACACGTTCATGCGGCTGTAGAGCGTCAGGATAATTTCCATGCAGCTCATGTCGCCGCCGATGTGTCCGCCGCCGCCAGCCATGATGATATCAACCACGTCCTGACGCAGATCATATGCCTTTACAGCTAATGCGTTCATGTTCACACCTCGTCAAACGTTACGTCTTCGCCGTGCAGATACGCCTTGACCTTATCCTCAATGGGGTCGTAGAGGTCAGGTGTCATGCCAAGATACTTGCACGCCTCGTACACCACCGGCACGACATCGCCGTGAATCGCCGCCACGTGATGGATGTACGGACCTTCGACCACCTTCGCCTCGAGGCGCTTCAGGTTGTTGACCTCCACCCACACGTATGTGCCGCGCGTCCAGGGACCGTCGATGCCGCGCGCATGACCGAGCAGCACGGAGTACTTGCCGTCGTCGCCGTCAAAGCGGACAAGACTCATCAACCCATGCTTTGCCTCGGCGCTGACCGCACCGTTCTGCGGGAAGGCAACCGGTACGCAGATGGTTGGCTTCTCCTTCGCCACAGAAACCGGCCACGGACCGCAGTGCTGCAGCAGCTCACCGTTCTCGTTATCCGGATGACGAACCGTCCAGTCGGAGAACATGACGCGTCGCTCGTTCATGGACGCAGCCTCCGCCATCAGTTGGGAAATCGCGCCGTGAATATCCGTTTCGCACACGACCGGGATGCCCTCTTCATTCAGCAGGGCATTCGCCGCGCACGGCATGATGTTGATCTCGCTCTGCAGCGCGTTCCAGCACTGGATGGCGATGGCATTGCAGCCATACTTCTCCGCCAGCGCCTTCATGGCGACCTTCAGCTCTGCCACGCGATGGAGGCTGTCCTCCCCGATCTTGCAGATCATGTTTTCCCTGCAGTAGACAACGACCTTCTCGACCTCGATTTTCTCTTCGCGCCATTTTTTCATTTCGGCGTAGAGCTCAGGCAGCGGAATCGGCGACAGCTGGATGTTGAACTTCTCCAGCAGTTCGCCCTCGTTGCACATGGTGCTCCAGAAGTCGAACGGACGCGGACCGATCTGCAGGATGCGCGTATGGCGCAGCACCTTAACCACGTTGCAGACGGCCAGAAAATCGCGGATGCCGCGTTCAAATTCAGGATCTGTCAGATTGCAATTGTTCATGTAGGTAAAGGGAATATGGAAACGGCGAAGCACCTTGCCCGTCGCGAACAGACCGCACTGGCTGTCACGCAGGCGCATGCCGTTCTCATCGGGGCGCTCATCGCGCGGTCCCCAGAGCAGCACAGGCACATTTAGCTCCTTCGCAAGGCGCGCGCACTCGTATTCCGTGCCGAAGTTCGCGTGCGGCAGGAACAAGCCGTCGACCTTCTCGCGCTTGAACTTCTCAGCAATGGCGTACATGCCCTTGTCGTCGAAGAGCAGTCCTTCCTCGTTGATGTCGTCAATATCCACGAAGTCGATGCCCAGCTCGCGCAGGCGATTCGCCGTCAATCCGCGGTACTCCACCGCTGCCGGTGCGCTGAAGATAGCACGGCGAGTCGGAGCAAAGCCTAATTTGATATTCGCTTTCATGGGAATTTCCTCGCTTTCCTCCCAATTGATGTGTGACAGGGATCACTTCATTTCGTTGCGGCTCTGCAGCGCCATCTTCGCCTGCAGCTTGCGCTGGGTCTGGTCAATGACGACCGCCAGGATGATAACGATGCCGCGGATCACCTTCTGCCAGAACTCGCTGACGCCGCACATCGTCATGCCGTCGTTGATGACGCCAATGACGAATGCACCGACGATCGTGCCGACAATCGTGCCGGAGCCGCCGGCCATGGATGTGCCGCCCAGAACCGTTGCCGCGATTGCGTTCATTTCCCAGCCGTCGCCGGAGTTCGGATGAGCCGCGTTGATCTGCGCCGTGTTGATCAGACCGATCCACGCCGCGCAGAAGCCGGAGATGACATACACGAGAATCTTGACGCGGTCAGCGCGGATACCGGAGAGCTTTGCGGACTTTTCATTGCCGCCGACAGCCAGAATGTGCCAGCCGGTCGCCGTGCGCTTGAGCAGAACCGCCGCGATGATGGCAAGTATCGCGAAGACGTAAATGCCCGCCGGTACGCCGAGCCAGTCAGAGCCGAGCGCCTTGAAGCCGGTGTTGCCCAGCGCTTCGTAGCCAGCCAGCTTGGTGAAAGTCGAACCGCCGGAGCGCAGGTTTGCGAATCCGCGGCAAATGTACATGGTACCCAGGGTCGCGATGAAGGCGGCAACCTTCAGCTTCGTGATAATCAGACCGTTGATGGCGCCGACAAGGCATCCGAACGCCAGCATCAGTACGATGATTGCAGGAACGGAAAAGTAAATCGTCTTGCCGCCGATGGTGAGACCTTCCTGAAGGAGACCGCCGGCAAGCATGCCGACCAGACCGACCACAGCGCCGACAGACAGGTCAATACCACCGGTGATGATAACGAACGTCATGCCAAGCGCCAGGATGCCGTACAGGGCAACGTGCTTGGCGACCATCGTGAGGGTAGAGAGCTGCAGGAACGAGGGAGATGCGATACTGAAGAAGATGACAAGAAGAATCAGCACGATAAAGGTACGGCCCTTCAGCAGCGTCATCAGCAGCTGATTGTTATTCTTTTTCATTTTATTACCCACTCCATTTCCGCTCAAGCTTTTTTGCCGGTAGCAAGGCCGGCATAGGACGCACGGACGAGGTTGTCCTCCGTGATGTCATCGCCGGTGAGTTCCGCGGTGCACTTGCCGTTGGACAGCACGTAGATGCGGTCAGCGACAGCCATAATTTCCTTCAGTTCGGAAGAAATGACGATGATGGACAGACCGCGTTCCGAGAATTCATGGATGATTTCAAAGACCTCGGTCTTTGCTCCGATATCGATGCCGCGCGAAGGCTCATCCATCAGCAGGACGGTCGGCTTCGTCATCAAACCCTTTGCGATAACCACCTTCTGCTGGTTGCCGCCGGAAAGGGACAGAATCGGCAGATGCTTGTCCGCCACCTTGATGTGCAGATCCTTGATCTTTTCATCGACTGCCTTCTCTTCCTCCTTGAAGTTGAGCAGGCTGGCGCGTGTAAACTTCTTCAATGCAGACAGCGACACATTCTTGCAGATGTCAAGGCTCTGCACCTGCCCCTGAAGCTGACGATCCTCCGGCACGATGGCGAAGCCTGCCTTCATCTGGTCGGCGATGGTGCCGATCTTCATGGGTTTGCCCTTATAGATGACCTCGCCCGTATGCTCCGGATGCATGCCCATCAGGCACTCGAACAGTTCGCTGCGTCCGGCGCCCAGCAGACCGTAGATGCCCAGCACCTCGCCCTTCTTGAGGTTCATGCTTACATCATCCAGCAACCAACCTCCACCGGTCTTCGGCAGGTACATGTGCTTGAGCTCCAGCACCGTCTCTGCCTTCGTCAGGTCGATGGAGCGCTCGAAACGGTGATATTGCGTATTCTTGCCGACCATGTTTTCGACAATCCATGGCAGCTCGATGTCCTTCACGTCCGCATCCGCCACATACTTGCCATCGCGCAGGATGGTCACATGATCGCCGATTTCCATGATTTCTTCCAAGCGGTGGGAAATATAGACGATGGACAGCCCTTGCGCAATCAGCTCGCGCATGATCTTGAACAGCACCTTCACCTCCGCCGCGGACAGTGATGAGGTCGGCTCGTCCATGATCAGCACACGCAGGTCATTTTCAACCAGATTGCGAGCGATTTCGACCATCTGCTGCTGACCGACGCGCAGATCCCCTACCAGCGTTTCCGGCGGAATCTCATGCTCGAGATGCTTCAGGACGACCTTCGCACCCTCAAGATGCTGCTTGTCATCGAGAAAGAATCCTTTTTTCTTCTCATGGCACATGAAGATGTTCTGCGCCACAGTCAGGTTCTGGAACAGGCTCAGCTCCTGATGGATAATGCCGATGCCCTTTGCGCGGGCGGCGTTGGTATCCTTGAAGGAAACCTCCTTGCCGTCCATGTACATCTTGCCGCTTGTCGGCTGCTCGATGCCGGCAATCATCTTCATCAGAGTGCTCTTGCCCGCGCCGTTTTCTCCGATCAGCACATTAACCTTGCCCTTAAGCAGGTCAAAGGAAACCTGATCGAGCGCCTTCGTTCCGGGATATACCTTATCGATTTTTTCGCAGTGAAGCACTACATTCGGATCATCAAACATGGTGCACCTCCGTTATTCAATCGACATGCTCACCGGCGTAATGGTCACGGTCTTGCCGGAAGCGGTGGCTGCGCCGACGATGGTCACGGTCTTGCCCTGAACGGATTCATCAATGTTCAGGGGGGTCACGACGTTGGCGTAGGACTGGTCATTTAATGCCTTGGCATACTGGCTCCATTCAGTCTGGTTCGTAAAGTCGTTCGTCAGGGACTTTGCGGTCTGCGTGTCGCGCAGCGCGGTGTTGGTGGACGTGTAAATGCTGCCCAGTTCAACAACGAATACAACGTCTCCCGTATAACCGTCCGGCACAACGGTGATGCTATTCTTCTTGCCCGTCGCTTTGGAGGAATATTCCGCGACGGTGCCCTTGACGGTCACAGCGGTGCCCAAACCGAGCGTGCTCTTGTCCAGCGTATCAATCGTTGTAATATCAACCGCCTTGCCGGTAATCTCGCTGACGACATTGTCCCAGTCGTTGCTGGAGCTCGACTGCGCGTCGAATACAACTACGCCGGTATACTGGCTCTCGGTGCCCTTATCGATGACCTTCATGTTGCATACAACGAACACAATCAGCACAACAGCGATGATAATCCAAATCAATTTCTTTTTCATGTCTGGTGTTCTCCTTCAAGCATCAAGATTCCGCAATGCGGATAGGGTAACACTGCACAAACGAGCGATACCTTACTAATTAGGAAGTTTCTGTGTCAGACGGCGCAAAGGGCACATCCAGCGATTCCGCTGATCTGTGCGGTGCTGCCCCATTAGAAAAGGTGGAAGCGCCAAAGTGTCAGGCACTTCTCGGACGCTCCCACCCTTTCCGTTCTACATGTTAATCTTGTTGATCACTCGCCGGTGTAGACGAAGGAATTCAGGTACTCGACGTTGTCGATGGTGATTGCAACGCACTCGACCAGCTGCTTCTCGGATTCGGGCTTCACGCCGTTTTCGATGTAGTTAACAGCCTGCTCAATCGCCATTTCGGTGATTTTAGCAATCTGCTGCAGTGCGGTGCCGACCATCTGGCCGTTCTTGATGTAGGTGCCGGCATCGTCAGAGCCATCCAGACCGATGATCTTGATATCGGTGCGGCCAGCGTCGATGCAAGCCTGGGCAGCGCCGCAAGCCATGGTGTCGTTGCCGCAGATGATGCCGGTGATTTCCGGATGCGCCTGCAGGATAGCTTCGGTCTTGCTGTACCCTTCCGTCTGGCTCCAGTTGGCGGACTGCTGAGCAACCATCTCAAGGCCGTCGTACTGGTCGATGACAGAGTGATAGTTCTCGGAACGAACCTGGCAGTTGGTGTCAGATTCCAGACCGAGCAGCTCAGCGTACTTGCCTTCGTAGTTCATGGCCTCGACCCACTTCTCAGCGATCGCGGCAGCGCCCTGCGCGTTGTCAGCAACGATCTGAGCCAGTGCCAGACCGGTTTCGTTGATTTCGCGGTCGATCAGCACCACGGGGATGCCGGCTTCGTTCGCCTTGCGGACAGCTTCGATTGACGCATCAGCGCCGGCGTTGTCGCAGATAATGGCGACGGCCTTGTCGTTGATGGCAGCCTCAAACAGCTCCAGCTGCTTGGCGGCGTCGTCGTCATGGGAGAAGCACTTTGCGGTGTAGCCGAGTTCTTCAACCTTGGGCGCGCCGACGATCTGCTCGGTGGCGAAGAAGGGGTTCGAGGTGGACGGGGTGATGATGTAGATGATGCCCTTGGATTCCGTCTCAGCGGATGCCAGAGACACCATGCCGATGACCATCATCATGGCGAGAACGAGAGCAACGATTTTCTTCATGGGGATATCCTCCTTTATTATTTAGTCCTCTCTGAGGACTTTGGAGCGTAATGGAATGGGAAAACCGGTTCATCCGCATGATGTATCAGTTCATGTTCAAATCGCGGATGCTTTGGCGTTCCATCAGCATGACGCTGACCTCGATCTTCTGGACGCTGCGCGGTGATGTCGGGTCCATCATGGATACGAGACGCTGCACCGCTATCCGGCTGAAGTCCACGCGATACACCCGAATGGAGGAGATCGGCGGATTGGACACCTGGCAGATTTCAAGATCGTCCATACTAATGATGGATACGTCAGAAGGAAGATGGTAACCTTTGTCCTTGAGTGCGCGGATACATCCGACCGCCATCACGTCATTCGCGATGAAGAACGCAGTCGGCATCGGCTCACTGCGCTTGTCGAGCAGATCGAGCATATCGCGGTAGGCTCCTTCGACCGTCGGCGTCACCTGCCAGAGGTAATTCTCCGGCAGCGGCAGGTGATTCTTGCTCATTGCCGCTTCATAGCCCTTGCGGCGGTACCGCATGTTGTTGAAGCGGACGGAAGCGGTCACATGCTCAATCCGGGTGTGACCCATCGCAATCAGGCGCTGCGTTGCCATGTAGCCCGCCTCGTAGTTGTTGATGACGACGCAGTTGAGCGCTTCATGGCGAAAGAGGCTGTCGAGCACCAGCAGCGGCGCCCTGCTCTTGGTGAACAGGCGGACATCCTCTTCAAGCATCTCCGTGGCAAGCAGCAGGATGCCGGCGCAATCCTCCAGGCAAATCTCGTGAATCTGCTCCAGATAATCCTCATCCTTTTCCATGTGGATGTGGGTGATCAGCAGCTCAAAGCCATTCTGGCGCGCCTCGCGGGTGATACTCTCAATCATCTCCGCGAAGAACTGCGTGTCCATGACGACCAGTCCATGCCGCTTAAAGATGACCAGGCGAATGTACTCCTTGCACAGCCCGGAGGACTTGTCGACCGCGTAACCCATCTCCCTGGCAATGGAGAGAATCTGCTTCTGCTTCTTCTCACCCACGCCTGCCTTGCCGTTTAACGCGTTGCTCACTGTCGCAGGTGATACGCCGGCCCTTTCCGCAATGTCCCGAATGCGAATCTTCATGATTCTTGCCTTCCGCGCGGACTGCCGAATAACGAATTCATTAACTAAACTGTTTCAGCACTCCTTGCTAATTATTTAGCATCCGCAGCAAGATGATTTCGTTCGTTGACTGCGTTCGCCTAATCTGACTATACGATACCAGCCTTTTGGGTCTTTGTCAAGAGTGCCTAAAACTCAAAATATTAAGTGAAAAATCAGTCATTCACCGCTAAATTTATCAGCTACCACGTTTTCGGTCAAAAAAAGTCCGGAGAAAAGCGTCTGTTTTCTCCGGATTTAGTAAACATTTTATTTATTTAGTAAACAGATTAATTAAATTAATTTTCAGCTGCGGATGACGCCCTTCTTGAGGATGATGCAGGCATACAGTGCCTGCTCGCCGGTCTGAATGGTCGCATACGCCTGTTTGCTCTGGTCATAGAATGGGAAGCGCTTCGTGAACTGAATCTTCGCGTTTGGCTCATACTTCGCAATCGTTCCGCGGAAATCCTTCCAAATCGGCGGTTCTCCGTCCGGCACAGTGCCCGGCACGACCTCCATCAGCGTTACAGGGGCCTCGACAAAGTCATCCAGCGGGAACACCTGCAGGATGGCATCGAGCAGTTCATTCGCCCCGTGACCGTCGCAGCGCACGCAGCGCTTGCCCATCGATGCGGCAGGAAAATTGCCGTCGCCAATCACGATTTCATCGCCGTGACCCATTTCAGCAAGAATTTTCAGCAGCTCCGGCTGCAGCAGAGGAGAAATACCCTTCAACATAATCGTTCATTCCTTTCTGTTTTTTTCGTGCGGTGTTCTCGCCGCGCATGACTGCATTATAGTCGAATATCGACCGCTTTGTCAATCCGTACGTCCCGTCTTTTACTTTGGCTTTTGTGCACATTCTCCAAACAGCACTCTCGTACTGTCTCTCATAGATGCCTTTTCAGCACGCTAAACGTGAATCGTCGCTTTCCATGAAATGTGACCGTTTCATGCAACTTTTCGCTAAATTTATTTTTGTTATTTACTAAATTCCAAAATTATTTTTTATTGTTTATTTATCCTCTTCATTCAGCAACTGTTTTTGCTTGTTAACTGCTTAACGAACCAACAGGTTTCTTTGTTTTCTGTTATTTTTTTTCAAAAAAATAGCCTTCGTTTTTTCTCTCCTGTGAATTTTTGCTCTTTTTATTCAGCTGACATGCATTTGACAACATTCATTTTCTCTGTTATTCTACAGTCGATTTCGTTCGTTGGCTGTTTTTCAACCTGATGAACCATGTATATTTCATTAAGGAGGAAAGCAACATGAAAAAGTTTCTGGCTCTCGTTCTCTCCCTGCTGATGGTGCTGTCAATGGCTTCCTTTGCCTCTGCCGAGGAGGAAGCATCTGTTGACACCCGTCCGCGCACCATCGTGACCACTGACCTGGAGTGCGACGACATCGACTCCATGCTCCACTTCCTGCTCTACTCCAACGACATTGACATCGCCGCGCTGGTCGTTTCCTCGTCCCAGCATCACTGGACAGGCGATGGCGAGCACACCATGAGCGAGGTCATCTCCAGCTACAAGCAGAATGGCGACCTGACCGAATGGCGTCCGATGGAGGTTGACTGGCTCGAGAACACGCTGCTCAACGAGTACGCGGAGGTTTATCCGAACCTCGTCAAGCACGACTCCCGTTATCCCACCCCCGGTGAGCTGGTTGAGCTCACCAAGGTCGGCAACATCGAGTTCGAGGGCGACTACCGCTACGAAACCGAAGGCTCCAACTACATCAAGGACATCCTGCTCGACGACGACCCCCGCACCGTGTATGTGCAGGCCTGGGGCGGTGCGAACACCTTCGCCCGTGCGCTGCTGTCCATCGAGGAGCAGTACAAGAACACCGGGGATTGGGAAGCCATCTACCGCAAGGTTTCCGACAAGGTCGTCTTTATCTCCTGGGGCGATCAGGACAACGCCTATCCGGATTACATCAGCAAAAACTGGTCTGAAATCCATCGTCTTTACTGCGTGACCTCCGGCATCGGCTACAACTCCGCCAACACCGTGACCGTCAACTACCGCAAATACTTCAAGGCAGACTGGCTGACCGAGAACATCAAGTTCGGTCACGGCGCCCTGATGAGCAAGTATCTGCTCTTAGGCGACGGCACCTACTACGTCGGCGAGATCGACAGCAACCAGTTCGGCTACATGTCTACGCTGAGCTGGCTCGGCGGCGCTTCTGCTCCCTCCCGCTATGACTTCATCTCCGAAGGCGACAGCCCCTGCTGGATGTACCTCGTACCCGTCGGTCTGCGCGGTCTGGAAAATTCCAACTATGGTTCCTGGGGCGGCCGCATGGCGCCGTCCACCAGCTCTGACAGCACTGAAGTGACGATTTCCGCCGTCAGCGAATATGACCCAACCCTCGGCGCAATGAGCAAGGGCTACAGCGTGCATCGCTGGTTCGAGGCCTTCATGAATGACTTTGCTGCCCGTGCCGACTGGTGCGTGAGCGACTATGCCGATGCCAACCATCAGCCTGTTGTCTCCACCACCACCGAGGATGCGACCCTCACACCCGGCAGCACCATCGACCTCGTCGGCCTTGCGGAGGACCCCGATGGCGACAGCCTGACCTACAACTGGTATGTCTACACTGATGCGTCCGTATATTCCGGTGCAAATCTGGCTTATGTCGACGTGTGGGATTCTGACGCTGCCACCACTGCTTTCACCGTGCCTGCTGACGCGGTTGAGGGCGACTACTTCAACCTCGTTCTGGAAGTGACCGACGACGGCGAACCGGCCCTGACGCGCTACGCGCAGGTCATCGTCACCGTTGCCGCAGCCCCCGCTGAATAATCCCTCCCGACAATGCCTCTGACGTGTTCGGACGCTCCTGCACGTCAGAGGCGCGTTTGCTCTTGTTTCTTAGCTGAGCAATTCTGCTGCGTAATAAATATGTAATAAATAATAAGAGGAAAGGAATCACAACCATGAAGAAGTTCTTCTCCATGCTGCTCGCGATGGCGTTGCTGCTGACTGCTCTTCCGCTCGCGATGGCTACCGACCTGACCGACGAAGAGATGGCGGCAATCGAGACCCAGTCTCAGAAGAAGAAAGCCAACGTCATCATCACCAACGACGGCGAATGCGATGACATGGACTCCATGCTCCGCTACCTCAATTACGCCAACGAGTTCAACACCAAGGCAATCATCATCTGCTCCTCGTCCTATCACTGGACCGGCGGCACGATTATCGATCCCGCGACGCACGAGCCCGCGAAGTACGATCCTGACGTACACGGTCCGACCGAACCCTATGAAACCGAGCAGCGCGGCAACACCGTGACCGTCACGCCGGACGTCACCCCGTTTGAGTACACCTCCCCGACGACCGGCGAAACCTACCTCGCACTGCACTATAAGCAGAGCCGCTGGACAGGTCTGAACTGGTATAACGCGTTCCTCAACGGCTACGAGGAGGCCTACGAAAACCTCTCCAGCTATGACGACTCCTATCCGACGCCCGAATACCTCCGTTCCATCACCTATGTCGGCAACATCAAGTACAAGGGCGAAATGCTTGAGGAAACGGAAGGCTCCCTCGCCCTGGAGGAGCTGCTGCTGAACAACGAGGACGGCGAGCCGCTGTACGTGCTCCTCTGGGGCGGCTGCAACACGTTGGCGCGCGCTCTCAAGTCCATCGAAGAGGACTACAAGGATACCGATCAGTGGGAAACGATCTACAACAAGATCTGCTCCGAGGTCGTGTTCTACATGATCCTCAACCAGGACAACACCTACGCTGATTACATCTCCGTCAACTGGGCCGACACGAAGTTCGTCCACAACTCCGGTCAGTTCTGGTCCTTCGCCTACGCGAAGAGCCGCACCCCGAACGAGTACTATGACCAGGTGTTCGGCACCGAATGGTCTGACACCATCGTCAACATCGGCTCTCCGCTGCTGAGCATGTACCTGCTCAACGGCACCGGCTGGGAACTCCGCCACATCGGCATGAAGGCTGACTTCAACGAGAACAACATCTTCTACACCTGGAAGAACGCCGAGGACACGCAGGCTTTCTTCGACCCGACCGTCAACACGCTGAACGCCTATGCCGATGACGAAGCGATCATCGAAACCTGGGGCGAGAGCGAAAATCGCGGCAACGCAACGCCTGTGCACGAGGAATGCCCGGACGGCGTCTGCTGGAACGAGGACGGTACCGCCAAGACAAACTACACCGTGGGTGAAGATGGTTACTTCATCTCCGAGGGCGACTCTCCCTCCTTCTTCTATCTGCTCAGCAACGGTCTGCGCAGCAACGAGGATCCCACCTATGGCGGCTGGGGCGGACGCTTCGTCAAGGAAAGCGACACTTACTGGACGGACAGCGGCTGTGAGGACTATAATCCCTACGGCGTGAAGCAGGGCTGGACGGGCGAGCTCGGCGACCCTGGCATGGATGCCAACTACACCCAGACCCGCTGGTTCCCGGACATTCAGGCAGACTTCACCGCGCGTGCGCAGTGGACCGTCACCAAGGATGGCAACCTTGCCCCCAAGAGCGCTGTCATGAATGGTCTTGACCTGACGGCTTCCGCCGGCGAGACGCTCGAGCTCAAGGGCGTTGCCTACGACCCGAACGGCGATACCCTCTCCTACTCCTGGTGGCAGTATTTCGAGGCTGACACCTATGACGGCGAAGCAGACGGCAGCCTGACCATGTCCGGCATCGAGGATGCGACCCTGACGGTCACCATCCCTGCGGATGCCGAGGCAGGTGAGACCATACATCTCATTTTCGAGGTGAAGGACGACAACGCCACGCCCATGAAAACCTACAAGCGCGTCATCATTACCGTGCAGTAATCGACCCGGCGGAGTCCTATCGGATATGATGTCCCCTGTCAAGTAGACAGTGAAAAAAATATGGATATGCTCCCTCCAGAGTAGACACTCGAAATAACAAAATGCTTCGAGACTACACCGGAGGGAGCATATCGCCTCCTTGGATGCCGCCTTGGGACGCTTCAGCCGAGGCATCACCTTGCGCCAGCCATGCCGTTTCATCACGTCATTTCTCGCATATTCAGACAAACCTTGCTTTATGCCCAAATGCCGATTCTATCAAGGCATTTTGAGACAGCCCCTTAACTTTTGTACAACAAAAGAGAGAACATTTACATCTTAGCAGGAATCGACAAAAATATGTCGAAACCAACAGCCGGTAATAGTCCGTAGCAAGCGGAATATATGAGGAGGTTATTCCCATGGTGAATCGTATCGTTCTCAATCCTATTTCCTATCATGGCCGCGGTGCAATTGCTTCCATCGTGCCGGAAGTGCAGGGTCGTGGACTGAAGAAGGCTTTTGTCTGCTCTGACCCGGATTTGCTGAAGTTCGGTGTGACCAAGAAGGTGATCGATGTACTGGATGCGGCCGGTCTGGACTATGAGATATATTCCGACATCAAGCCAAACCCTACCATTGAGAACGTACAGACCGGCGTTGCTGCCTATAAAGCGAGCGGCGCTGATTACATCATTGCCATCGGCGGCGGATCTTCCATGGATACGGCGAAAGCGGTCGGCATTATCATCAACAATCCCGAATTTGCTGATGTGCGTTCTCTTGAAGGCGTTGCACCGACAAAGAACAAGACTGTTTTTACGATTGCGGTGCCCACGACTGCTGGCACGGCTGCCGAGGTTACGATCAACTATGTCATTACCGATGTAGAGAAGAAACGCAAGTTCGTCTGCGTAGACGTGCATGACATCCCCGAGGTCGCCGTGGTTGACCCTGATATGATGTCCACGATGCCCAAGGGGCTGACAGCAGCAACCGGCATGGACGCGCTGACCCACGCCATCGAAGGCTTCACAACCAAGGCTGCATGGGAAATGACGGACATGTTCCACCTGAAGGCAATCGAAATTATTGCGAAGTCGCTGCGCGGTGCTGTAGCCGGAACAGATGACGGCCGCGACGGTATGGCACTCGGTCAGTATGTGGCAGGCATGGGCTTCAGCAACGTTGGGCTTGGCATCGTGCATTCCATGGCACATTGCCTCGGCGCTGTATATGACACGCCGCATGGCGTCGCAAATGCCATCCTGCTTCCGACTGTCATGGAGTATAATGCGCCTGTAACCGGAGACAAGTACAAGTACATCGCAGCTGCTATGGGCGTTGATGGCACGGAAAACATGACGCAGGACGAATACCGCAAGGCTGCAGTTGATGCTGTCAAGAAGCTGGCTGCCGATGTTGGCATTCCGGCTGATTTGAAGGCAATTGTTAATCCGGCTGATCTCGATTTCCTTGCTGAATCTGCCTATGCGGATGCGTGCCGCCCGGGCAATCCCCGCGACACCAGTCCTGAAGAAATCAAGGAGCTGTATAAGAAGCTGCTGTAATTGCCGTGGAACGAGTCATTCAACGTAGTTCCACAAGGACTGCTGCCTTTGTGTAGCAGTCCTTTGCCTTTTATAATTACTGCACATTGAAAAGAGTAGCGAAAAACATTGATTTTTCCATGATGCGGGGATATAATCTTTCAGAGACATCATGAGGAGGAGCCTGCATTGAAGATTCTTGTAACTGGTTTTACACCTTTTGGCGGCGAAACAATCAATCCGGCATGGCTGGCGGTACAGGCGTTGCCAGATAAAATCGGAGGTCATGAAATCTTCAAGGCAGAAATCCCTACGGCGTTTATCACATCCTGTACGACACTAAAGGAGCGAATGAATGCTTTGCATCCTGATGCGGTTGTTTGCGTTGGACAGGCAGGCGGTCGTGATGCTGTCACCATTGAGCGCGTAGCAATTAACGTGATGGATGCTGCGATTCCTGACAACATTGGTTTCAAGCCTACAGATGAAGCGGTTGTATCGGGTGCTCCTGCAGCATACTTTGCAACCCTACCCATCAAGCGCATGACGGCAGCAATCCGCAATGCAGAACTGCCTGCCAAAGTTTCCAACACGGCAGGCACTTATGTGTGCAACACACTGATGTATTACCTCCTTCATCTTGCCGCAACGCAATATCCGGCTTTACTGGGAGGTTTCATCCATGTCCCTTATTCAGAAGAGCAGATGCGAGACAAGCCGAATGGGACACCGTTTATGACGCTGGATCATATCACGCTTGCACTAACACGTGCAATTGAAACCGTTGGGAAATGAACAAAGCTCCATACTTAAGGCACTACCGTACAATTCGGCAGTGCCGCTGAATGTGCGGTATTGCCTTAAAGTTAAAATGATGGCAAATTAATTCATTCTCGTGTCCATTTGTCAATGATGTGAGACAGAAAAAAGGGAAGGAAATGCACGCCGGAATATCTGACGCAGGGAAGGGGCTTGCCCCGAGCTACGTCAGATATTTTGGTCGCATGAGAGCTCCCGGTGGCTCGTATTCGGCGATTTCCAGCCGAGGACAGACATGGGGATGTCGTTGCTTCGGCGCAGGTAGCTCTTCATCTGAAGCTGCAAATCGTCAAGAGAATAGAAGCTCAGATGGTTATAAAATCGCTCCTGGTCATTTCGGTGGCTGCGCTCGACTTTGCCGTTGTGCCACGGCGTGCGCGGGCGGATCGTCTTGTGAATGATGCCGTTTTTCTGGCAAAACAGGGCCAGCGGGTGCACGCGCTTCGTTTTTGCCGTGTGGGTAAACTCGCTGCCGTTGTCGGTCTGTACGATCTGCGGCGCAAAGCCGAAGAAGGTGATCGCACGCTTCATAAAATCCACCGTCGAGAAGCTGCTCTGCTCCTTATACGCGTAGATAAACCGTTTCCTGCTGGCTTCCTCGATCATGGTGTACTGGAAAAACGATTCGCCGTCCTTGCCGGCATAGCAGACTTTCGGCACGTATTTCACGTCCATTTGCCATTTTACCCCCAATTTTGTGGGCGTATCGTACTTTCCGAGGTGCTTCGACTTCTTTTTCGTCGATTCCGCCTTTCTACGGTATCCGAGACGCACGAAGACGCGGTACAGCGAGCCCGGATGCCGGCTGTACGCCTTTTCCTCGCACAGTTTTCCGTACATTTCGCATACGCTGATGTTGGGATTGCGCCGGTGAAGATTGCGAATCCAGTTCAGTTCTTCCTCCGTATGCGCGTTCGGGTGCGGCGTTTTCGGACGGTGCGATTTCGGCACCAGCGATTCCCGCGTCCCGTCGTACAGCCTGTTCCACCGCATCAGCGACGCCTTCGAGATGTGATACCTCCGGCAGACGAATTGCACGTCTCGCACCTGCCGATACAGCTTGACCGCATACATTTTTGTCGTGACTTCGTGTTGTAAATATCGCTTGTTCTGTGCTATACTTTTCATG
>CAVIHU010000007.1:0-91397 GCA_963642705.1 Bacteroidaceae bacterium | reverse complement strand
ACGCATGTGCCATATCGATTTTGCTTCCATGGGTCATATCTCTTTACAACACAGAGGGGGCACTTCGTGCCCACGGAAATCAATTTTGTGCATAGTCATACATTCTTTCTTCCTTCACGGGTGTGTAAGCCGTCGGATGGCGGATTGGATCCGCAAAAAACGGAATATTTTGCGAACATTTCTATGCCAAGCGAATAAGTATTCTGAAAATTGATTTCCGTGTACGGAAACACGGAAATCAATTGTAGGAGTACAATACATCTTGGACAAGGAGAAGAAAAGAGTAGAAGGATAGCGCGAAATCGGTTATAGTAAAAGTAACCTCACCCAACCACGACCGAAAGGAGCGATATCCTTCATGAGCAACAGTATAACACAGGACATGAACTATCGGCAATCCCTAATGAAATACGCAGAGAAGTATGGAGTTAAGCGGGCAAGCCGGAAATACAACAAGAGCCGCTCATACATTTACTTCTGGCGTGCCAGATGGGATGGAACAGTCAACTCCTTGGCCTGCCAATCAAAGCGCCCCCATGGGCACCCAAAGCAGCACACAGAGGAGGAATTGAAGCTCATCCGCAATATGCGCCGCCGTAATCCCAAACTCGGGCTTACCGAGCTTTGGATCAGGTTGAAAGACAAAGGATACGCCCGTTGTGTTGAAAGCCTGTACCGTGTTATGCGTAGAGAAGGTCTTATCAAGGACCGCCCCGTAAAGAAAAAACGGAAATCAAAGCCTTATGAACAGATGACTCATCCGGGCGAGCGCATCCAGATCGACGTGAAAGTTGTTCCTCGAAGCTGCTTAGCCAACAAAGAGGAACGGCTATACCAGTATACCGCCATTGATGAGTACTCTCGTTATCGAATTCTGGGCGCCTATCCAGAGCAAAGCACGTATTCATCCTCCGAATTTTTGAAAAAAGTAGTTCGGCAATTTCAAAAATTAGGTGTGAAAATCGAATGTGTTCAAACTGATAATGGTTTTGAATTTACCAATCGTTTTTCCAACAGCCAAAAAGATAAATTGACCCTTTTTGAAAAAACAGCTCAAGCGTTGGGAATTCGCCATAAACTCATCCGCCCGTATACTCCTCGGCATAATGGAAAAGTTGAGCGCAGTCATAGAGAAGATCAGAGACTTTTCTATGATTCCCATTCCTTCTATTCTCTCGACGACTTTGGTGGGCAGCTAGCTGCCCACCAAAGCCGCACCAATAACCGGCCTATGCGTCCTTTGAAGTGGGCTTCTCCTAAACAAAAAATTGCTTCCTATCGTGTCCAAGATGTTTGACAAACCTACACAAGAATGAATTAACACGGAAATCTGTGTAGCCTTACAATAGAAGTGAGACCGAGAGGAGGTAGAAAAAAGCGAATGAAAAAGCGTTAGAATAAAGTCATCACACCTCATCCAACGAAAGGAATCAATCGCCATGAAAAGTATAGCACAGAACAAGCGATATTTACAACACGAAGTCACGACAAAATTGTAGCTATCTCCGCAGCTCATCCTCTCGCAGCTTCTTGCCGGAGACACTTACAATGTTGATATGAGTAAGTCGAGCATTATACGAGTGAAAAACAAGTATGGCATCGACAAACTTGAAAGACATACAAAACGTGTCGAGAATAAAACACTCAAGTCAGAGAAAGAAAAACTCGTATTTGAGACTTTCAGGCGTTTTGAAATTATAAGTGTGCAGACAAAATAAAATGCAGAGATGTATATTTGTATAATACTTCTCTACATTATTTTTTTCTGCTTCACAAACTTGAATTTTGTGTTGCCTGCAATTGGGCTTCTTACAAAATATTGCATATATCCATTAGATTATGAACAACACAATCAGCTTTTTCAATCTCTTGTGTAATATTCCAATATTGACCAAATCCCTGTTTAATCCATATTGTATGCATCCCCAATAATTTGGCAGGAATTATATCATTATCTATTCTATCCCCAATCATAACAGCATTATTAGGTTTGCAATCACCTCTTTCTAAAGCTATTTCAAATATTTTCTTAATCTGGTTTTGCAACACCTTCTTCTGCTGATGCAATAACTAAATCAATATACTGTAAGACTCCATGTTGTTCTAAGCGCTCTTTTGTTCCTATAGACTGATTTGCAATTATTCCCATTTTATATCTGCTACTCAATATCTCAAGACACTCATAAGCATCACAGTACAATACTTCATCTTCTTTGTGCCACTTTGTTAAGTCAACACCTAACAATTTTGCAGTTTCCAAATCTCCTTTTTTGTTTTGTTTATAAAATTCCATTGCAGTTTCATAAACACTGCTATAAGTTGTATTAGCCAAGTCAGCTATATCTTTCATCCTATGCTCATATGCGATATGTTCATCTATTATCGTTGAACCAACATCAAAAAATACCCATTCAATATTTTCAAACATTGTCCTGTTTTCCAAATCTCGATTGTTTTTTTATTATATCATAAAAATTGTGCAGCACGTTGTCGTTGATAAAGCCGCGCTGGGTCTGTGTGCCCGGTGTAATGATTTCCTCCGCTGCTGCTGCGCCGCACAGGCAGCACAGCAGCAGGAGGATGGAAATCAAACGCTTCATTTTGATTCGCCTTCTGTTACATTCGCGTTCTTCATCAGGCGTGCAGGGCGGAATGTGCATTTTCAATTTTGCAATTTGCTTTGGCAAGCCCCGGTATCGTGTTTTTCGGAAGCGAAGCTGGAGTTTGACAACGGCGCAAACGCGCTCAACCTTTGCGCGAACAGAGAACCCGGCAGCACAAAATCCGAATCGAATCACTGCCGATAAGGCATGGTAAGCAGTCACCGCTTCGTTTCCGTATCGTCCCGGCATTCCAGGCAGACGCCTTCAAAAATCAGTCGATGGCGAATGATGTCAAAGCCGGACTGGCGCATGGTCTCTTCATCAAGAATTTCTTTATATGAATAAGGTGCGTCTATGACCTTTTTACATTTTACGCAGAATATATGGTAATGAAGGTCGGTTCGCAGGTCATAGCGGTCGGCGCCGGGAACTCGCACATGGCAGATCTTTCCTTCCTCCGACAGACAGTTGAGGTTCCGGTATACGGTTCCGTGGGTTATCTTCTGGTCTGCCGTGTGGACGTCCTCATATATCTGCTCTGCCGTCGGGTGATCGCATCTTGACTGCACCGCCTGCAGCACCAGCCTGCGCTGCCTGGTATCTCTTCTTGAAATCGTTATTGTCATCTCCATTATAGCGCCCGCCCTGTCTGTACAGAGCAAGGCGAGCGCTTGTTCTTATGCTTTTCCGTTACGGCTTGCGGTATCCGCACTTCTGGCAGACGCCGTTTTTATCCAGCGCGATGCCGCACAGCGGGCAGCGATCTACTTCCAGATGGGATGGAAACTCTTGAGAGGCCGCGTTGACTCCGCTGGTGAAAGTCAGCTTGACGATGTTCAGCTTGTCCTTCAAAAGGTCGTAGACAATCTTGATCATGCCCTCCACGGTCATGGTCTCCTTCGTTACAACCAGTCGGCAGTCGGGATAGGCGGTAGCCAGCTCCGTATGGAAAGCGGGTCCCTTCATGCGGTTGTTGGGGTGACCTTCCTTGATGCCCTGCTTCTCATATACATCGAGGATTGCCGGAAGCAGCGGATCGTCGTGGCGCAGGATCAGCGCGTGGTCAAAGTTTCTGAGCACGTCCCACGCAGTTTTCTGGATCTCGTTGCAGGGGAACACCATGTTCACGCCCTCGTTGACCGAGCCCTCCACCTCGATGGTGAGAACGCCGGTATGGCCGTGCAGGTACTGTGCTTCGCCCTTGAAGCCGTAGAATCGGTGTGCGTACTGTAGGTCAAGTTTGGTGATGCTTCTCATGGTCGTTTCTCCTTCTATTTATTATATTTACGGGATAAAGCACCCGTATGCGCCTTTTGATGTGTCAAGCCTTCCAGAGTCCGTGGAGATTGCAGTAGGCATACACAGCCTCTACCTCATCTCCCTCGCAGAGCGCAAAGCAGACCTCCGGCTTCTCGCCAGGATGCAGCTCCTTGCGCTGATTGCCCTGTTTTGTCTGAATGGCGACCCACTCGATGTAGTGCTCCGTCAGCATGGGATGCTCTGCCGCTCCAACCTTGACGTGAACGTTATTTCCATCCACCGTATAAACCGGCACATGCTTCTCGTATGATGCATCAACCGTGCCGGGGACAAGCTCCGTCATCTTTTCACCGCAGCAGATAACAGGAACGCCGGAATCCTTGACAAAGGTTATGATGTTTCCGCAGTGACTGCATTTAAAAAACATCTGTTTCATTGTGTGCTCCTTTTTGTATATCAATAATTCTCTGCGCGGAGTTCGAAGTAGCTCTGAGGATGATCGCAGGTAGGGCAGACCTCCGGCGCTTTCTCGCCGACCACAATATGACCGCAGTTGCGGCATTCCCATACCTTGACCGCACTCTTTGCGAATACCTCGGCCATTTCTACGTTATGAAGCAATGCGCGGTAGCGTTCTTCATGATGCTTTTCCACGGCGGCTACCAAACGGAAGCGGCGCGCCAGCTCGGGGAAGCCCTCCTCCTCGGCAGTCTTGGCAAAGCCGTCGTACATGTCCGTCCATTCATAGTTCTCGCCCTCGGCGGCGGCAAGCAGATTCTCAGCTGTACCGCCGATGCCGTTCAGCTCCTTGAACCAGAGTTCCGCATGCTCTTTCTCATTATCCGCCGTTTTCAAGAACAGGGCGGCAATCTGCTCAAATCCCTGCTTCTTTGCGACAGAAGCGAAGTAGGTGTACTTGTTGCGCGCCTGAGATTCGCCGGCAAAGGCCTCCCAAAGGTTCTTCTCGGTCTGTGTGTCCGCGTACCTGTTTTTTGTGCTCATGATTGTTGCCCCCTTTTCCAAAGTCGTTATTAGGAATAGTTCCTAATAACATTATACACACGAAGATAGTCTCTGTCAAGGTGGGGAATGATTAATTACGGAAAACAATTTTGTGAATATCCATGCACCTTGAGCATGAAAAAAGCATAAAATATCCACAAAAACGCATCTTGAAAAAACGCCCGATTTTTGCTATAATACCAAAAAACGAAGCGAAGAAAAGAGGAACAAAAGTGGAGCAGTTTGGAGCACAGCTTTCCGCCGCACGCAAGGCGAAGGGCTACACACAGGAGCGGTTGGCGGAGAAACTGACCGTATCCCGCACCAATATTTCCCGCTGGGAAAGCGGAAAAATGATGCCTGATTTGGATACCGTCAAGCGTCTTTCGCAGATATTGGATTACAATTTCTTTGCGGAACAAACTGGCAGCACCGATATGCCGACCAAAGAACCCCCTGTTTCCGAAACACCTTCTCCTGCGCAGGACGATTCCTTTGCGCTGCCCCCCCCCGAAGCGATCAGACGTTCGCAAACCGCTTTTCATTGCAGCAGGCGCGCTTGTGCTCATTGCAGCGATAATCGTCTGCCTTCTGCTCGGCGGCAAAGCGTCAGGCGGAAAGGCGCAGGCCAACGTCGTCATTACGCCGATGGAGAATCCGGTCTATGCCGTCGACGTCGGCGAGGAGGTGTTTCAGGGCGGCGTGGGCTGGTTCTATGAATTCCAGTATGAAGAAACGGCTGGCGTGCCCTTCACGATCAGCGAGTATATCGTGACCACCATCGCCGACACCGGTGGTGAATACAACGACTATTACACGCAGGACGACGTGACCCGCTGGCTCGGCAGTCCCACGCTCAGAGCGGGCGAGTCGCAAACCTTGCGGGGCGGCTTCCCATTAGGTCCTGCGCAGGGCGTTCGCATTACGCTCAACGGCACAGATGCGAACGGAAACGAGCTGTCCTTCTCGGGCTATGTAGAATTGTCAAAGGAAATCAAGGAATAAGGCTTTTGCTCCTGTCCGCCTCTTCGGAGGCGGTTTTTTTGTGCTTTCAGGGCTGAAAACCCCAAATGTGCAGAATCTGCACATTGCACGCGCCGAATGTGCGGAATCTGCACGTGCTTTTTCGTCCGTTCGCTGTTAAAATCAAGACACATAAAGGCACAACAAAGCGAAGGAAGGGAGGTTCAATGCTGTATCTTGGCTGGATTGTGGCGGCGTTTCTTGGCGGTTTCCTGCTGGCACTCTGGCTCCGGCACCGGAAAACGTGTCGTTCTCTGCGGGAACGGTTTTCGCATGTGGAATCGTTTCAGGGGCGAAGCTATCGGGAGGTGCTGACCATCGCAGGCGCAAAGCCCAATACCATCGTTCATCAGCCGGACGGCACTACGCGGAAGGTTTGGCGTGAGGAAGGGTATTTCATTGCGCTGGCATTCGACGCGCGGGACGTGTGCCTCGGGGTCATCGACGAAGAAGTCTGAAGGGGGTGAAAAACCGCTGCGAATCACCATTGACACGGATTGACAGGCAAACCGTATGAGCAATACGAAAGCTATGCCAAAATTGCGCGCAGGGCAGGGCAAAGCACCTCCACCATTGGGAAATCATCCGTATGGTGGGAAAGACAAAGGCGCATAAGCACGCCGTGGAACAGACGATTGGGAAGAAGAAAAGACATATAACAAATAAAAAATATGGAGGAAATAGTCAAATGGAAGGTAAAACGAATGGATTGCAGATCGCGGGTTTTGTGGTTTCCTTGGTAAGCTGCTTCATTTTTGGCTTCTATGGTCTAGCGGGAGTCGTGGGCATCGTGCTATCCGCTATTGGTCGCTCTCAGGCAAAACAGGTTAATGGAAAAACCGGCTTGGGAACGGCAGGCATTGTTCTTGGCATTATCAGCGCTGTCGGCGGCTTTTTCGCCAGCATCTATGCCTTCAGCTTGTTCTCTTGAAGAGAATGCGGATAGTACGCTTTTGAAGATACAGCAAAGGGAAAAGCAACAAGAAAGAAGAAGATTTTGAAGATGAAAAAGATTGTTGGTTTGGTTTTACTGGTTGCTATGTTGTTGGCTGGAATGTCAGCGATGGCTGAAACGAGTGACATTAAGCGTTTTGCTGATTATACGGACGTTGATTTGGATGTATTCATCAATAATGGGTACTCCTGCTACTATAACGATTTCGAGTTTTCAGCTGAAATATCGCCTGTGAACAATACAATTACAAACGACGTTTCTGACACTTATACGATCCAATTTGATATTAAGGTGCTGTATAGCGCGGGCTCCTGCGTCCTGATTCCGCGCATGATCTTTAAACGCAGCGGTATGAAGACGTATGTTGACGATCGTATGAGTAATGCGTACATTCGTAATGGCGGTAACAGGTATATCATTGATGTCTCCGGTTGTTCCCGCAGTTCTTCCAGCAAGAGCTACACGGCAACAGACAGCTCGGTTGAACCCATGTACAATAGCGGAAGGATTATGCTGGAAGATCTGGCGCTATATCCGCAGACAGTTGAAGTGAAAATCGGCAGCTATGCGAGTAGTTTTACACTGACTGATGAGGACAAGCAAGTCATCAGCAATTTCTATGCTGATTGCAAGGAGGCGGGTATTTTCAATCAGAGCTGCCTGAATGGCACTGACGACTACTACATCCGCACGCTTTTCAATGAAAACACGGTTGCTGGGACAGAGGATATAGTCGAGGAAGAAACGAAATCGGATGGCGAGCAATAACAGTACACCTTCCCTGCCTCTGATGGCTTCTCGCTATATAGGGAAGCATCGGCACGGAAAGATCCGCCCATTTTCGGGCAACACCGAGCGGAGAGATTGACTTATACGCTTTTGTATGCCACACTAAAGTTCAAAATAAAAACAGCGTTGCCGCGAATGTTGCAGCAACGCTTTTCTGTTTTATTTTCTGACCGTCGGATATTTTCTCTCAAACATCTCCAGAATCGTCATCAGACGGTCATCAAGATACTTTACCGCACGCTTGCGGAGGTCGTCCGGAATGCCGTAATACGCTTCTGCCACGCCGCCGCAGATGGCTGCGAGTGTATCGCTGTCGCCGCCGATGGAAATGGCGTTGCGGATGGCATCCTCAAAGCTGTCCGACTCGAAGAACGACATCAGCGCCTGCGGAACCGTGTCCTGGCAAATCGCATTAAATTGATAGGTTGGGCGAATTTCATCGAGCGTGAAATTCATCGGGTAATATTGCCGGTCAATGACCTCGCGGATTTCCTCCTTGGTGCTGCCCGTCCGCGCCATATAGAGAGCAACCGTTGTCGCCTCCGCACCCTTAATGCCCTCCGGATGATTGTGCGTCACCGCGGTAATTTTATGCGACAGCATCTTCGCCTGTTCGAGGCTCTCTGCAGCAAACCCCGCCGGAGAAACGCGCATCGCCGCGCCGTTGCCGAAGCTCCCATAGGGCTGCGGGTTATCCGAGAACATCCAGCCGTGGAAGTGTCCGCCGTAGCCGCAGTATGGATAATGTCGGCCGACAGACTGCATGCATTGCACGGCCTTTTCGGACAGGTCGCTGAAGTCCGCCCTGCTGACAAGAATCGCCTGCGCGAGTGCAAGTGTCATGACGCTGTCGTCTGTCGGTTCACATTCGCGTGTCAGGAAATCAAATTCCTTCGACTTGATGTTGTTCCACTCAAAACGTGAACCAACAATATCTCCAATGATTGCACCGAGCATGTGATTTTCCCCTTTCGTATTGTATTATTCACCCATCATGCGATGGAGCAGATCCTGATACGCCTGCTCGACATTGTCCATATCGCGCCGGAAACGGTCCAGTCC
Source organism: Bacteroidaceae bacterium (assembly GCA_963642705.1). Taxonomy (GTDB): domain Bacteria; phylum Bacillota; class Clostridia; order Christensenellales; family Aristaeellaceae; genus UBA11524. Next base: position 82,703 of record CAVIHU010000007.1, on the reverse strand, counting down.
CATCGGCTCATGCGTCTTTGCATCCCAGAACCGCGCAGAATCCGGGCTGATTTCGTCCGCAACAAGCAGCTTGCCGTGGAATCTGCCGAATTCCAGCTTGAAATCCACCAGCTCCACGCTGATTTCCGCCGTAACATCGGACAGGATATCGTTGATTTTCAGCGCCGTCTCCGTCATGAAGCGCACTTCCTCCGGCGTCGCGATATGAAGTGCGGCGATGTGTGTGCTGTTAATCAGCGGATATTCCATCTCGCTGCGCTTGTACTCATACTCGACGACGGTCGTGTCGAGCTTCGTGCCGACCGGCAGCCCGATACGCTTCGCCAGGGAACTTGCAACGCGGTTACGCACCTTCACCGCCAGCGGCAGAATTTCGCAGCGGTACACAAGGCTCTGCCGCGCATCCAGCCGGCGGATGTAATGCGTATGAATGCCATTCGCCTCAAGCTTCTTGAAGAACTGCTCGCTGATGATGTTGTTGACCTCGCCCTTGCCGAGAATGCGTCCGCGCTTGAGCCCATGGTACGCCATCGCCTCATCCTTGAAATACACAATGGCCTCATCAGGATTCTCTGCGGCATAGACCCGCTTTCCTTTTCCATCGATCAAGAGCTCGCCCAATTCCATCGTATACCTCTCCCCTGCCATTTGATCAAACACGTTCCATTTTATCATGCTCATTGCCGGTTCGCAAGCATCTTTTTGCAAGGCTATCAAAAATACTCTGTTCAGCACAGATCCCTGCAATACGAAACCATCAGCAGTCCCTCGGTGAAAGACAGCGCGACCGCATCCGCAGCGAATTCGTTGCTGCATCCCAGCGGATAGCGGTACGACAGTGAATAATCCGTCAGCTCCCACTTCGCACCCTTCAGCGTTACGCCCGTCACCTCCGGCGAATAGGCCAGCAGCGACAACTTGCGGTTACCCATGCGCGGCAGCATGTAGGTGCCTGGTGCAAGGACGGTCAAGCGGTTCTGCCGATTGACCAGCCATGCCTGTTCGCCGCGCATAGCACAGTCCGCCGCACATTGAAGGCTTGCAAGCGTGTGATCGAAGCGTCCGCCGATGCTGCCTGCCAGGATGAACTCACGACAGCCGCGCTCGCGTCCTTCGCGGATGCAGACGACGAGGTCTGTATCGTCCTTCTCCACCGGCAGCCGAATGGTCGGAACATCCGCCGACACACCCTGCGGCATCGAGTCGAAATCACCCACAAGCAGCGCCGGATGCAGGTCGCACCGCTGCGCCGCCGCCAATCCGCCGTCTGCGCAGATAAGGAAATCGTCATCCCTCGGGGTAATCCAGTCGAGATCAGCGCCGTCATAGAGCGGCGTCAGGATGATGCAACGCATTGCGTTCCTCCGTGCCAATCGAAAATAGAAATAGAAGAAAGCAGGAGACAAGCTCTTCACTTGCCTCCTGCTCAGGGACGATATGAACGGATTACTCCTGCGCAGGCGCGTCCTCAGCAGGCGCTTCTTCCGCAGGAGCAGCCTCTGCCATTTCCTCATCGTCGAAGGAGAATTCCTCCTCCGCCGCCTGACGGATGGACAGAGAGATGCGCTTCTTCTCGGTGTCAACGCTAAGCACCTTCACACGGACAATCTGGCCTTCCTGCACGGCATCGGTAACCTTCGCGATGCGGTTCGTCGCGCACTGGGAGATATGCACCAGACCGTCCAGACCGGGCTGCAGCTCAACAAACGCGCCGAAGTCAGCAATGCGGACAACCTTGCCCTCGACGATGCAGCCTTCCGGATAACGCTCGGCAGCATTGTCCCACGGACGGGGCTGAAGCTGCTTGTAGCCAAGCTGAATGCGCTCGCGATCGCGGTCAAGGGACAGAATCTTGACATCAACCTCCTGATTGGGCTTGACCACTTCAGACGGATGGTTGATGTGACCCCAGGACAGGTCAGTGATGTGAATCAGACCGTCAACACCGCCAACATCGACAAATGCGCCGAAGTTGGTCAGGCGGCGGACGATGCCGTGGATGATGGCGCCCTCTTCGAGGTTCGCCCAGGCAGCCTGCTTGCGGGCAGCGGTCTGCTCAGCAATAACAGCCTTGCGGGACGCAACGATGCGCTTCTTCTGCTTGTCGACCTCGATGATCTTCAGATCCATTTCCTTGCCGACAAATTCTTCAATCTTGTCGATATAGTGCTGCGCGAGCTGAGAAGCGGGCACGAAAGCACGAACCCCTTCCACGTCCGCCAGCAGGCCGCCCTTAACGGCTTCCTTGCCGACGCCCTTGACGTATTCACCAGCCTCATACTTGGCGATGAGCGCTTCCCACGCCTTGCGGTTGACGATGTTGCGCTGGGACAGGACGACATTGCCTTCGCCGTCGTTTACCTTAACGATTTCGGCTTCGATTTCGTCGCCTTCCTTGACGTCCTGCTGTGTCAGATCGGCTCGCTTGATGATGCCATCGGCCTTGTAGCCAATGTTCACAAACACTTCGTCATCAGTCACCTGCACAACCTTGCCGGTAACCGTCTGACCGGGCTTGATGCGCGTTACAGTCGCCACGACGGCGTCCATGGTGAGTTCGGTGGACTGAGCCATGTTTTCGTTGTCGGTCATGTGAGTAAGAACCTCCTCTAATGAACCATCCGGCGTGGATGCGCCGGCGGTTATTCCAATTTTATCGGAATGAATATTTGCAAAGGCAGGCGGGATCTCCGCCGCGCACTCTACCAAAATTGTTCTGGGGCAAAGCTTTCTGCATGCTTCCTCGAGCTTGCGCGTATTCGCGCTCGTCCTTCCGCCGATGACAATCATCGCATCGGATGCCGCGGCAAGCTTCTTTGCCTCCTGCTGCCGGACAGCGGTCGCATTGCAGATGGTGTTATGCTCGCGCAGGTAATGCACCTTTCCGCGAAGGACGGCGACAATCATGTCCCACTTATCAGGTGGAAACGTCGTCTGAACGGCCGCAGCAGCCGTTTCAAAATCCGGCAGCGCTGCCGCTTCCTCGGGCGTCGCGATGACATACACCTGACCGCGTGCCCAGCCGCACGTGCCCCTGACCTCGGGATGATCCCGTTCACCGACCATAATCAGCGGACAGGTATCACTCGTCTCCTCTGCCACGACCCGGTGGAGCTTATCCACGAACGGGCAGGTCAGGTCAACAATGGTGCAGCCGACGTCTGTCAGCTGCTTGATGACTTCCGGCGCTACGCCGTGGCTGCGGATGAGCACCTGTCTGCCTGCCGCCTCTTCTGCCGAGGATACAGGAGGAATACCGAGCTGCCGAAGCTTTTCAACAACCAGCGGGTTGTGGATCAGCTCCCCCAGCGTGCACGATGGAACACCGCTTTCAGCAACACGCAGCGCGCTTTCAACCGCTCTGCGCACGCCCATGCAGAATCCCGCATGTGCCGCAACTTCAATGGGCATGTCAGCTTGCATCCTTTCAAAATCATCAAGCATACTACCGACTTCTTTTATCTTTCTACACGAATTTCTGTTTTCCTGCTTTTTTCGAAATTTTTTTTGAGAAAATCAGAAACTTCCGCCCAAAAGCATGCCTGACGGGAAATTTACGCTTTCTGCTTCGCCATTTCGCGGTAAACTTCCGTAATCCGCTCGAGCAGCGCCTGACAAGTCTCCTTGTTGACGCCACGCTCGCGCAGGTCGTCCATCGGAATCGGATCGCCGACCGTCACACGCATCCGCCGGAACAGTCGCGGCTTGCCATCGATATACATCGGGATCATCGGCACACCGCTTCGAAGTGCAATCAGTGCCACGCCCGACTCCATGTGTTCCATAATACCTTCCTTGTGCCGTGTACCCTCGGGAAAAATGCCCAGCACGCCGCCAACCCTTGTCACCTTCAGGCAGGTGCGCATTGCCTCCATGTCGCTGTGATGCCGGTCAACAGGAATCATGTGCAGGCGAAGGAGAATTTTGCCAATGACCGGAACATCCGCCAGCTCGCGTTTGCCCAGGAAATTGATTTCGTACCTTCGGTTCAGCACCGCCATGATGATCGGATCCGCCATCGATGTATGGTTGCCGATGATCAGGTACGGCGCATCGAGATTCAGCTTCTCCTGGCCGTCGCAGCGCAGGAAAAACAACACGTGCATGAAGAAGCTCAACAGCGCGCGCGCAAACGTGTACAGTGCCGTATGCTTTCCCGGCAGCGCAATGCTGTGCTGAACGGGCTTTTTCTTCGGCTGAATGGCGTTCTCTTCGCTCACGCCTGCTCTCCTCCATCTGTTGTTTTTTCTGCGACAATGCGGAGAATTTCCGCCACGACCTCCTCAAACGACATGCACGTCGTATCGACCGTCACGGCATCCGCTGCCGGACGAAGCGGGTCAACCGCACGGTTCATGTCCTGCGCGTCGCGTGCCCGAAGCTCGTGCAGCACAGTCTCATAATCCGCCGCCATACCCTTCACCGTCATCTCGAGATAGCGGCGGCGTGCACGTTCCTCCGCGCTCGCGGTCAGAAAGATTTTCACCTTCGCATCCGGCAGCACGCGCGTGCAGATGTCGCGTCCGTCCACCAGCATCGGCGTTTCCGCGGCGAGTCTGCGCTGAAGCGCCACCATTGCCGTGCGCACACCCTGATATTTCGCCACAGTCGATGCAGCCATGCTGACCTCCGGTGTGCGAATCATGCCTGTCACGTCCCGGCCGTCCACCAGCGTATGCTGACCGTCCTCGCCATGACGCACTGCGATCCGCAGCGTTTCGCACAATGCCGTCACCGCCCGCTCATCCGACACATCGACCTGCTTTTCCAGCGCCGTCAGTCCGACCGCACGGTACATCGCCCCCGTATCAAGGTGCAGGATATCCAGCCGCTTCGCCACAGCGTCGGCAATGCTTGATTTTCCGGCCCCGACAGGACCGTCCATTGCGATATTCAGCATCTTCTGTCTCTCCCTTCAAATTGCACGATGACCCATGCCGACAACGACCTCGTTCAGATGCACCAGCCCGACGGTGAAGAACACCGCAACCGCGACATGCTCGCCCGTACGCGCAATGCCGATTTTTCCGCCAACCGAAAAGCCGATTGCCTTTTCGCTCACCTGAATGACGGCATCATGCGCCGCGCCTGCAACCGCGCCTTCCTCGTGATGTGTGTCGCTGATGACCCCCTCGCGCTTCGCCGCTACAACCGAACGTTCGATCATTTTCATCATGGTATCGACAAAGCTTCCGCCGAAATCAGACGCAGCACCCATGATTTTTTTCTCCGCAAGTTGTGCCTTCAGCGCAGCTTCTTCCTCGCGTGTTGTCGTCATGGCCAGCTGGATGGCGGCGGTCGCTGCCGCCCTGCTGCTGCCGGTCGTATCAATCATATTCACGTAGCATTCCTCTCTTTATTCTCTTTCCGGCTTATTATACATGTTTTCTCGGTTTCCCGCAAGAGGGGACTTCGTCTCTTTTCATCTTCGTTCCCTTTTCTCCTTCTTCCCCCTTCTTCGTCGGCACGCGGAACCGGCCTGCAAATGGCGAACCTCTTTCGCGAAACGGGTCAAGAGGACGAAGTCTCTTGCGGAATCTGCAGGCATCTCTGGTAGAGTTTGGTAAAAAGCTCCTGTCATCCGTTCACCGCCTTCAACTGTTTTCCCCTTTGGTTATGCAACTGCTGCTTCTATCGCTGATTCAGCTCGTTTTTAAAGGGATTTCCTCACACCCATCGATCCTCCGGCAATTGAAGTGCAGCTATAGTGCGTTATCTCAGGTAACCAATTCATGAAACCATTTTCATATTTTGACAAATGCCAACTGTTGCAATTGACCGTATTTGCACCTGAATCAGTCAGGTTTTCAGTATTATGTACCATAATTTTGCAAATTTGTCAAAAGAATTTTCGGAATAACTTGACATGTTCAGAATAAAGAGGTAGAATTCACATAGATTATGTAGGAATGTATAACTATTGGAGGTGTGATTCATTTCTGCATACAGAATCAACCGCTTAAAGGAGTGTTTTCTCTATGATGAAGTCTACCGGTGTGGTACGTCAGCTTGATACGCTCGGCAGAATCGTACTTCCCATTGAACTGCGCCGTACCATGGACATCGGCGTGAAGGACATGCTCGAGATCTTTGTCGACGGCGATCAGATCATCCTCAAGAAGTATCATCCGAGCTGCATCTTCTGCTCTGATGCACGCGATGTCATCCCATATAAGGGCAAGCTCGTCTGCAAGAATTGCCTCGCCGAGCTCCGCGATTCCAAGGATTGACCGAAAAAGTCCAACTCGAAGGCAGCACAGCATTGCGCGTGTTGCCTTCATTGTATTCTTGCTGCCGGTTCCGAAGCAGCTGAAAGGAAGACTGCCACCTATGCTGAAAACGTATCAGGAAAACTTTGCCGTCCGTTCCTACCAAACTGATTTAAACGCGCGCATGAAGCCGAGTGCGCTTCTTTCCGTCATGCAGGAGGCTGCCGGGCAGCATTCTGAAAAGCTCGGCGTCGGCAGAAACGCGCTCCTTCGCAAGAATGCCGCGTGGGTACTGACGCGCGTCGAGGTCGATATGGATCGATACCCTGCTTTCGAGGAAACCCTCTCGATTGAGACGTTTCCGATGGCGATACGGCGCTGCTTTTTTCCGCGCTATTATGTGTTTAAGAATGCATCGGGAGGCGAAATCGGGAGAGCTGCAACGCTCTGGGTGCTGCTCGACCTCACGACGCGTCACATGATTATGCCTGACCTCGTCAAGGGCTATCTGCCGGACAATTCCGACCTGATTGCACCGCTCGGGCTGCCTGCGCCTGTCACCGAGGTTTCCGGCACGCTCGACACAGTCAACCGTGTCCCCTGCTATTCCGACATTGACCTCAACGGTCATGTCAACAACACGCGCTATCTTGATTGGTGCTGTGATGCGCTTGGAATTTCCGTCATGAAAAATGCATATATTTCGCATTTTGCTGTTAATTATGATGCCGAGGTACTCCCAGAGCAGCAGATTCGCACGGAGCTTCGCCGTCTGGGCAATGATTTCTCCTTCTGCGGATTTGAGGGGGAAACGCGTCACTTCGACATCGGCGGCGTACTCAAGAGCCTGTAAATGACCTTCTTACTCTTTGCTGGCGGATGCTTCCTGCGTCCCCAGCCATTTTTTTGCTTCCGCTACGACAGCCTTCATTGCCGTCGGGATGGTCAGCTCTTCCATCTCCGCCATGGTGACATAACGATATCCTGCCGGAGCATTGTCATCTGCCGTTTCCATCCGATAAAGCTTCATCTGCCACACCTGATGCGTGAAAATGTGCTTCGCCTCGCCGGCAGGCTGAACGCTCATCGCTGACACGCTGAAATTTCTACCCAACGACCGCCAGGCTGACTTTGCCGCATGTCCCGGCACCATTGGGAACACCCACAGTCCCTTGAGCATCGCTTCCGTCCGCTGACGCATCAGCAGACGGTCGCCGCAACGAATCAGCAGAACATCATATTCGAGCACCTTCGGTGGATTCTTGTTTGGAAGAACCGGCAGCTCATCCGCATCACCCTCGACCAGCGCACTGCACACCCTGCTAAGCGGACATTTCTCACATGACGGCGTACCCGGCACGCAAACCGTCGCGCCGATATCCATCACCGCCTGATTGAAATCACCCGGACGTTCTGCCGGAACAAGTGCATTCGCCGCTTCCTCAAGCCGCCTGCGCACGGACGGGATGCCGACATTTTCCCGGATACCCAGCACGCGGCTGATGACGCGAATCGCGTTGCCGTCAACTGCAGCAGTCCGTTGCCCGAACGCGATGCTCGCGATGGCACCCGCCGTGTACGCGCCGACGCCGCGGAGCTGCCGGAGTTGCTCGATGCTCTTCGGTATTTCACCGCCGAAGTCCGTCATGACCTGCTGCGCCGCCTGATGGAGATTGCGTGCACGGGAGTAATACCCCAGTCCCTCCCAGCACTTGAGGACATCCGCTTCGTCCGCTGACGCGAGGGCTTCAATCGTCGGAAAACGCCCGATGAATCGAGGATAGTAGTGCAGCACGGTTTCCACGCGCGTCTGCTGAAGCATCGTTTCGCTGACCCACGTCTGGTAAGGGGTGACATCGCCGCGCCACGGCAGGGTGCGGGCATTGGCATCGTACCATTCGAGCAAAAGCTCAGCAATCAATTCCTTCATCAAGATTACTCCTATTAACACACGAAAGCTGTATGCAGATAGCGCCCATCAATCGCTAAAAAGAGGGAAGAGTGGTCTTCTTCCCTTTTTCCTTCTCCCTTGCAGGGTTTAGCGGAAAACCCCAGTCAAACATTCGCTGCCGGGCAAAGCATTGGCTACGGAGCAGTGCCGCAAAAGAATGCAGAAAGCGCCGTCATTTTCCAACCGGCTGTAAAAGTACACCTCCGCAGGCGTGACCGGTCAATTTGCACCTTGATCGGCTGCGGAATCCGCTAAAATTGTAGCATATTTTTCGTCCGGAGTACAGGGCAACGGGGCGCAGAAATTTTTTTGCAATTAGAACGTCCGTTCGCTTGCATATTGACGCGTTTTGGTACATAATACTCACTGTTGATTAGCACTCAACTTTGATGAGTGCTAACAACTCAAGGAACGCACGTTAAGGAGGATTTATCTCATGACCGTTAAGCCTTTGGGTGACCGTGTCGTCATCAAGAATGTAGAAGCAGAGGAAACGACAAAGTCCGGCCTGATTCTGACCAGTGCCGCGAAGGAAAAGCCGCAGATGGCAGTTGTCATCGCGGTGGGTCCCGGCGGCAATGTCGACGGCAAGGAAATCACCATGCAGGTGACCGTTGGCCAGAAGGTTATTTACAGCAAGTATGCTGGCACGGAAGTCAAAATCGACGGCGAAGAGCTGATCATTGTCCGCCAGAACGATATTCTGGCGATTGTCGAGTAATCAGCGCCAACAGGTTTTATTGAAAGGAAGGTTCTTATTTATGGCAAAGCAGATTCAGTATGGCGAGCAGGCTCGCCGCAGCCTTGAGAAGGGTGTCAACGCACTGGCCGACACCGTGAAAATTACCCTTGGTCCGAAGGGACGCAATGTTGTGCTGGACAAGAAGTTCGGCTCTCCCCTCATCACGAACGACGGTGTAACCATCGCAAAGGAAATCGAACTGGAAGACCCGTTCGAGAACATGGGCGCCCAGCTTGTGAAGGAAGTTTCCACTAAGACGAACGATGTTGCAGGCGACGGCACCACGACTGCTACCCTGCTGGCTCAGGCCATCATCCGCGAAGGTCTGCGCAACCTGGCAGCCGGTGCGAACCCCATGGTGCTCAAGAAGGGCATCGCGGCGGCAACCGATGCAGCTGTTGAAGGTCTGCGTGAGCTGTCTCAGCCCATCAACGGCAAGCAGGCCATTGCGAACGTCGCTGCGAACTCTGCGGCTGACGAAACGATCGGCACGCTGATTTCCGATGCTATGGAAACGGTCGGTGCTGACGGCGTTATCACCGTTGAAGAGAGCAAGACCATGACGACCGGCATGACCATCGTCGAAGGCATGCAGTTCGACCGCGGCTATGCTTCCGCTTACATGGTGACCGACACCGAAAAGATGGAAGCTGTGCTGGATGATCCGCTGATCCTGATCACCGATAAGAAGATCTCCGCCATTCAGGAGGTTCTGCCGCTGCTGGAGCAGGTTGTGCAGATGGGCAAGAAGCTGCTCATCATCGCCGAGGATGTCGAGGGCGAAGCGCTCTCTACGCTCGTCGTCAACAAGCTGCGCGGCGCGTTCACCTGCGTTGCGGTCAAGGCGCCGGGCTTCGGCGATCGCCGCAAGGAAATGCTCCAGGATATCGCTATCCTGACCGGCGGCACCGTCATCTCCTCCGAGACCGGCATGGAGCTGAAGGAAGCCACCGTTGACATGCTGGGCAAGGCACGTCAGGTCAAGGTCAACAAGGAAAACACCACCATCGTCGACGGTGCTGGCAGCAAGGACGAAATCGCTGCACGCGTCGGTCAGATCCGTGCGCAGATTGCCGAAACCACCAGCGACTATGACCGTGAGAAGCTGCAGGAGCGTCTGGCGAAGCTCGCCGGCGGCGTTGCAGTCATCCAGGTCGGCGCAGCAACCGAGGTTGAGATGAAGGAGCGCAAGCTGCGCATTGAGGACGCTTTGGCAGCAACCCGCGCGGCGGCTGAAGAGGGCATCGTCCCCGGCGGCGGAATCGCATTGCTGAGCGTGCAGAACAAGGTCTCTGCGTTGCTGTCCGAATACACCGGCGATGCCAAGACCGGTGTGCAGATCATCCTGCGCGCGCTGGAAGAGCCGCTCCGTCAGATCGCTGCAAACGCCGGTGTCGAGGGTTCCGTCATCGTTGAGAACATCAAGACCGCGAAGAAGGGCGCTGAAAAGGATGCCGTCGGCTACGGCTATGACGCGCTGAACGATGAATACTGCGACATGATTGAACGCGGCATCATCGACCCGACCAAGGTCACTCGTTCGGCCTTGCAGAATGCAGCCTCTGTCGCAGCGATGGTTCTGACGACCGAATCGCTCGTTGCGGACATTCCTGCTCCCGAACCTGCGGCTCCTGCCGGCGGCGCTGGCATGAACGGCATGTATTAATCCGCAAAATTCAATCTTATACCTTCTGCGGCACCTCCCCATCGGAGATGCCGTTTTTTGTGCATTTCGGAATAGCAAACAGCCGTTCCTTCCATTCTTTTTTTCATTTTTCGCTCAATTACCCACTATGCAAAAAGCAAAAAAGATGATATGATTATAACTGTTCTTCAAGAACTGGCTTCCTTTTTTCCGCATTGTCACGATTTGTTTGGATTTTATTCAGGTGATCGTCATATTTCATGCTATAATATGGGCGGTAAAATGTAAGCGCTTCACTTTATGATGTGATGCTGAAGAATAACGGGCGGCAGCGGCTGGTCATGCATGGGTTTCGAATGGTCAGCGCGGGCGAGGAGGCTTACGAAGGCTGCTGCTAAGGAAGGGTGAATGCAAATGGAATCGATCAACAGCAACAACTCACTGCATCTTTGCGGTGTTCTGGCGGAAGACCCGGCGTTCAGTCATGAGGTGTTCGGCGAGAAGTTCTACACGACGAAAATTGTCGTTCCTCGCCTGTCCGGCACAGAGGACTTGCTCCCGATTACCGTTTCCGAACGGCTGATTGAGGGAGATCCGCTCGTGACCGGCAGCACCATCGCACTGGAAGGACAGCTTCGCAGCTACAACAAGATGGTAGAAGGCACAGGGCATCTGCTGCTGACTGCTTTTGCACAGCGGCTGGTTCCGCCGGAATCCATTGAAAATCCCAATCAGGTGCTGCTTATCGGCTCACTGTGCAAGCAGCCGTCCTATCGCACCACGCCTTTCGGCAGAGAAATTGCCGATCTGATGCTCGCCGTCAACCGTTCCTATGGCAAGAGCGACTATATTCCCTGCATTACATGGGGACGTGCCGCGCGCTATGCCGGGCGCCTCCATGTTGGTGAAAAAGTCACTCTGCTCGGCCGTTTCCAGTCCCGTCCCTACCAGAAGCAGCTGCCGGACGGAACGACCATCACCAAGACGGCATATGAAGTGTCTGTGTCGCGCATTTCGCTGACGGATGCTCAGCCGATTCAGCCGCCGCAGCCTGTGCAGTTTGTCTATCATCCCGAGGAGACGCAGGTGTCGCAGCCTGTGCAGGTCAATCCCTTCGTGCGCAATGACGAGGAATAATCAAACCCACACCACAAAGAAGGAAGCTCCCCGTTTTCCGGAGAGCTTCCTTTTATATTGCTTTTGGATGGCATATGCCAAAGCATTACAGCTTCTTGCCACAGTTCGCGCAGAACCGTGCGCCGGACTGCACCGTCTGACCGCAGGACGGGCAAACATCCGACGTTTCCTGCTTCTGACCGCAGGATGGGCAGAATTTCGCCCCTGATGTCAGCTGCTGACCGCAGCTTGCGCAGAAGCCGCCCTTCGCAACAGCACCAGCCGAAGCCTGCGAAGCAGAGGAAACAGGCGCTGCGGAGGAAACAGGCGCCGCCTGAGAAGTCTGCTGCTGGAATGCCTGGGAGAACATCTGACCCATTGCGATGCCTGCACCCATGCCGACACCTGCGCCAGCCATACTGCCGGAGTTGTTCGCCGCTTCGCGCATCGCCTCGGCTGCCTGATACTGCGTATACTTGTTCATGTCGCCCAGTACACCCATCGAGGTGCGCTTGTCCATGGACTTTTCAACCTCTTCGGGCAATGAGATATTCTCAATCACAAAGGACGTCAGCGTCAGACCGAGCTTCTCGATGCGCGGATTGATCGTCTTGAGCGCGTACTCTCCGATTTCATCATAGTTCGCCGCAAGGTCGAGCGCCGGCAGCTTGCTTTCCGCAATTGCATCAGACAGTCCGGACACAAGCGTCCGCTTGAGCTGTCCTGCACAATCCTCGACTGTGTACTCGCTGCTCGTGCCGAACACCTCGCGCAGCATCACCGCCGGATCAGCCACGCGGAAGGCATACACACCGAATGCGCGCAGACGGATCATGCCGAAATCCGCATCGCGCATCATGACGGGATTCGTCGTTCCCCACTTGCAGTCCAGAAACTGCTTCGTATTGATGAAATACACATCGGACTTAAACGGACTGTTGAAGCCGAATTTCCATGACTGCAGCGCGGTCATAATCGGCATATTCGCCGTAGAAAGCTCATAGCGACCGGGCTCAAACACGTCCGCCAGTTTGCCCTCGTTGACAAAAATTGCGACCTGACTCTCCCGGACAGTCAGCTGCGCACCCATCATGATTTCCTTGCCGTTCATGTCGTACTTGTGAACGATCGTATTGTTCGAGTTGTCCGTCCACTCGATCACGTCAATCAGCTGACCGCGGACGATGTTGCCGATGCTGTCAAAAATACCCATACCGTTCCTCCTTTGTTTGTGTGCTCAGTGTTGATCCACCATGGCTGCCAGATTCGGCAGCACACGGACAGATGTAATCCGCAGATTGATGCCCATGTATTCATCTACATGCTCGATGCTGTCTTGCACGTGCTGCGCGATAATGCCGGTAATGGATTCGTCCTCATTGGGACCCTCGTGGAAGAGCATCGGGCATCCAAGCAGCACAATCCGATCTCCCGGCAGCACGCACGCCAGAATACGCAGCCCGTGCACCTCGACGCCGAAAATATTCCGCAGCGCCACCTCGAGGCGTTCCGTGCCATACTGCCAGCGTCCGCGCAGGAAATCGTTATCCTCAGGGATCTCCAGCTCCGCAACAACGCAGGGCTTTGTCGGATCCATCTTGCTGCGAACAAGGCGAAGCTGACGGAGCACATCCTCCTTCGATCCGGTTTTGCCGTCCATCATTGCACGAAAAAATTCGTGGCGGCATTCCTTGAGCAAATCCTCGGTCGTAAAGGCATCATTGCTGACGTCGGCATAAATCCGCCCGAGCAGCCGCCGAAGCTCCACCACGTACCCCTCAACAATACCGGGCTTCGTGCTGACCGCCATAATCGGCAGCATCGGGTACTGCGCCAGCAGCGCTTCTACCAGCTGATCATCCTGTTCCTTCGGCAGCCCGATGGCGATTGCGTCCACATGATGGCTCTTCAGGCTTTCCAGTGCATCCGCCGCCGTTTCAGCGATGCGTGGTGCACGAAAGCCCAGATTCTCCCACTTTACTGCCTGAAAAGACTCCTGTATTGCCGGATCATTCGTTGCCAGCAAAAGCTTGTACATCCTTCAGCCTCCATACTAAAATACATCAGTGCTTTATCATTATACCCTACTTTTCCGAAAAACACAATCTCATTTGGTGAAATATTTGCCGTTTGAGCATCTTTTCTGGAAGTGCACTGAAAAACGAGAAAGGCAGAATCAACGCGACGACCTGCTCATCGTGAACGAGACCTTCGGCATCGGCGATGTCGCGCTCGAAACGCAGTCGGCCGGCATTGGCAGCGTGACAGATGCCGTCATCATCATCAACGCCTTCAAGGCAGCGCTCCGAAAGGAAATCGAAAAGTTCAACAAGCAACCAACTCCAGGTAAAAAGCAACGGTACGATGGCAAATGTCACCATACCGCTGTTTTTATGCCTTTATACCTTATTCTGTTGACCCTCCGCCCATTTCAGCACAGCCTGCGCAGATGCCTGATTCATGCCCGGCACGGCCGTCAGCTGCTCATAGGTCGCCTCGCGAATGGCCTTCATGGAGCCGAACGATGTCAGCAGTGCCTTACGGCGTTTGGGACCGATGCCCGGAATGTCCTCAAGCTGGCTGTGAATGCTCGCCTTGCCGCGCAGCCCGCGATGATGCGTGATGCAGAAACGGTGCGCCTCGTCACGCACACGCTGAATCAGATGCAGCTCCGGCGTATGGTGATCCAGGCAAATCGGCTCCTCGCGGTCAGGCAGGAAGATTTCCTCCTGCTTCTTCGCCAGGCCGAACATCGCCACATCCGCACCCATATCCAGCAGTGCCTGACGTGCGAACCGCAGCTGTTGCGGACCGCCGTCAATCAGCACCAAATCCGGCAAATCGGAGAATTTGCCGCCAATAGCCGTCAGCCCCTGCTCTTCGCGTTCCGCTTTTTCCTCCAGACCACGCTTAAATCGCCTTCCCAGCACCTCATTGAGTGAGGCAAAATCGTTCGCGCCCTCGACCGTTTTGATGCGGAAATGCCGGTATTCCTTTTTCGCCGGTTCGCCGTCAATGAACACAACCATACTGGCTACGCTCAGCACGCCCTGCGTGTTGGAAATGTCGTAGCCCTCGATGCGCCGCGGTGCTTTCGGCAGTCCGAGCACCTTGCCGAGCGCTTCCGCCGCGCCGACGGTGCGTTCCTCGCGGATGCTTGCTTTCGCGTTGCGCTTTTCCAGCGCATCCTTTGCATTCTTCACGGCGAGCAGCACCAGCTCGTGCTTCTCGCCGCGTTTGGGTGTCACGAGCGACACTGCCGCGCCCTTCTGCCGCCGCAGCCACTGCTCCAGCTGTTCCTGCATACCCTCCGGCAGTTCCTGCACAAGGATGTGTCGCGGAATCAGATTACCTTCCTGATAGTACTGCGTCATAAACTCCGCCAGCACCTCTCCCGGCGGTTCGCTGCCTTCCTGCGTCAGCGTGAAATGGTCGCCGCCGACCATCCGTCCGCCGCGCACGTAGAGCATCTGCACCATCGCATCCATGCCGTCCTGCGCAATCGCGATAATGTCCTGCTCGCTCCGATCGGTCTGAATCGCAATCTGCCGCTCCATCAGCCCCTGTACGTCGCGGATCTTGTCACGTACGACTGCCGCACGCTCATACTGCATCTTTGCGGCGTAGTCCATCATCTCGGCATTCAGCACATCGAGCACCTGCTTGTAATTGCCGCCGAGAAACGCCAGCACGCCGTCCATCATGTCCCAATACTGCTCTTCCGTACACTTTCCGGCGCACGGCGCAAGACATTTGCCGATTTCGTAGTTTACGCATGGCCGGCAGGGCGTTTTGAGCGGCAGCTCCCTGCGGCACGTCCGCAGCGGAAACACACCGCGCACCGCATCGATAACCTGCCGCACCGCCGTTGCGCCGATGTACGGACCGAAATACTTTGTGCCATCCTTCTCCATGCGCCGCGCAAGCGTCAGCCTCGGAAACGGCTCCTTCAGGTTGACACGCAGGTACGGATAATGCTTGTCATCCTTGAGCAGGATGTTGTAATACGGCTTATGGAGTTTGATCAGGTTGCACTCAAGACAAAGCGCCTCCAAATTGCTCTCGCACAGCAGAATCTCAAAATCATCGATGTGTGAAATCATCGCCGCAACCTTCGGCGTATGCTCCGTATCGCGGAAATACGAGCGCACACGATTCTTCAGGTTGACCGCCTTGCCGACATAGATGATGACGCCCTCCTGATTCTTCATCAGGTAGCATCCCGGACTTTCGGGCAGCATGCGAATTTTCAGCTCCAGCTTTTCTCCCCAGTCAATCCTGCTCATAATACCTCCACAAAAAAACCGGAACCGGACGCAAGTCCGAGGCTCCGGTTTGATGGATGAATTGTTCTTAGTCCGTCTTCAGTCCCCAGTCATCAAGCGTAGACGGAACCTGATGCCAGATCACGCCGGTGACATGCCCGATAATCATATCGCGCGTAATCGCGCCAACCTGCGAATTTCGGCTGTCGTTGGAATTGTTGCGATTATCGCCCATGACGAAATAATGTCCTTCCGGCACGGTATAGGGGCCGTAGTCCCGCGTCATGCGAGCGGACAGGAACTTTTCGGTGTACTTGACGCCGTTTACGTAGAGATAGCCGTCCTCAATCTGAATCGTATCGCCCGGCAGACCCACAATGCGCTTGACGAAATTCGTATCGCCGCGGTCAGGATAGCGGCAGACAACCACATCGAAGCGCTCCGGCTCGCCGCCAAGCACGATCGGCAGATTAAAAAGGTAAGACGTACCGTATTCAAGCTTGCTGACAATCATCATCTCGCTGTCACGCAGCGTCGGATACATGCTGTTGCCCGACACGATAACCGGCTCGCCCACAAACGTCTTGATGACAAACACAAGCAGCAGCGCACCGAGGATGGTAGCCACCCATTCAATGATATTCTGCTTAAGCGGCTTCTTCACCTTGATTTTCGGGGCGAACACAAAGCCCTTCTTCATCCAGTAGCGCTGCCACGCGGAATAGCTTTCGGTCACCGCGCCTTCTTCATTGTCAGCCTTCTTTGCTTCCTCGAGCTGTTCCGCAGATGCCTGCTCCTCAGGCTTCACTTCATCCTTTTCGGCAGACATTGCTTCGTTTTCCGGCTCCATACTGGTCATGGGATGTTCCCCTTTCCGTTTCTTATCAAAAGGCAGATAAAATCCGCCCGATTTTCAACATACATATATTCGCCGCCGTCTACCGAAATTCCTGCCGATCCTTTTTTCGATACAGATTATTTAAATATCAGCCTTCATTTTGTTTTCGTCCAGTCGAACACCGGCAGCTTTGCCTTCATGCGTGCCCTGACTTTTGCCTGACGCGTCACAACATGGTCATAGCACTTCCTAATCATGAAATCGCCTTCCATCAGTCGCGCCATAAACAGCTGCTCTGCACGCTGATAGCTGAACATCGCCATCTCTTCGTTCTTTTCCGTGCCGATGCCCTCAAAGTAGCAGTCGCCCATGCGCATCAGGACGTCCGCGCCGACAAGCGGCTCAGCCTCCTGCGTCATGTTCCGGATGCAGGACAGGTAAATGCAAAACGCTTCCTGCTCGTTCTTCTCAACATAATAGCCGTAGCGGTACATGTCGCCGATTTTATACAGCGAACGCAGGTGTCCATCGAACGCGCCGAGTGCGAAATAGTGGAACGCCTTCTCGTAGTCCACCGGGACACTCCTGCCGTAGTAATAGCAATAGCCGAGATTCTCCTGCGCCTGGCGCGAACCGTCCCTTGCGGCGATGGTGTAATACTTGACCGCCTTCGCGTAGCTCTGCTCGCCGCCGCGTCCCGTGTAGTACAGCGAACCGATGTCGCACGCTGCGTCCGCGTTTCCCTTCTTCATTTCATCGGTGTAGACATCCAGCAGGAAATCCACCACGCAGTCGGGCAGCTGCTTCGCGCCGTCCGCATGATGCAGCCTGCCCGCAATTTCCATCGGTTCATCGAGAACCGTCCCTTCCCCTTCGGAAATGCTGTCCTCAATAACATCATAAATCTGCGGATAATCCTCGCGCGAAATCTGTTCGAGCATGTCGCTCAGTATAACATAGAGTCGTTCGTCTGTCATGGTTTTCCTCCTTCGTTACGGATTCATTTCGTCCGTTGTCACTTCCGTATCCAGCACCAAATACGGGCGCTCGTCCTTTTTATCCGGAATGATGTCGTAGCCTGCGAGCGACAGCCCGTGCACGTGACGAGCCCACAGCCCGCGCGCAGGGGCGTCGCCAATGCCGTCAATCATATGCGCATCGGGATATACGCCGTACATTTCGCTGATGGCGCTTTCCTGCACAACCGGCTTTTCGCTTGCCTGCTGAATCAGCCGCACATCATAGAGCAGCACGTTTTCGATTGCTTTCTCCGGCACTCCGATGAAGTAAGAGCCTCGCGGTCCATTCTCGCAGCCGCCGTTCACATGAGCAATCGCCACATTGCGCATTGTCCCGACATGCGGCTTGGGATCACCCGGCTTCACGCGTCCGCGGTCTTCAAGGCGCAGGAAGAACGGGCTCCATGCGCGATCAATCGTCACATTCTCAATCAGGAAGTTTTCGAGCGTGCCGCCGTCCACCATCTCCAGCGAAATACCGGAATCTGCGCAGCGGTGCTTGAGTCCGCTCGGATCGCTCTCCACGCCGCCCAGCTGACACGCCCGCACCAGCACGTCGCGGAAGTCGCCCTGCGTATCCGTGCCGACCTTCAGCGCGTTGCATGCACTGAACAGGCGGCAGTTTTCAATCAACACGCGCTCCGTGTTCCGCTGACTCGCGCCCTTGAAGCAGCACGCATCATCGTTGGAAATGATGTCGCAGTCGCGGACAATCACATCGCGGCAACCGTCGATGTCAATGCCGTCGTTGTTGTAATTTACTTGATTGCGCACTGTCACGCGTTCAAGCAGCACATAGTCGCAGTTCAGGTAGTTCTCCATCCAGCAAGCCGCAGAGCTCAGCGTAATGTCATGGACATGCACGTTTTTGCAATCAATGATGCGCATCAGGAACGGACGTCCGGGCGTACCGCTGCAAGTCTCGTCGCCGGCAAAATGGTCGCGGCTCCCCTGTCCGTTCAGCTCACCGCCGCCACAGATGCAGATGTTTTCGCACCCTTCAGCGAAAATCAGCGACTGATTCATGCCCATGTTCGTATCCTGCACGGTCAGGCGTTTCGCCTGATGCTCCGGATAATCCGCCAGGTCAAGCGATGCCAGCAGTCGGCTTCCCTTTTCGACCATCAGGCGGACATTCGAGCGGAGCACAATCGTGCCGGACACGTAATCGCCGTTCGACAGCAGCACCGTTCCGCCGTGCTCTCCCGCCGCGTCCACCGCCGCCTGAATCGCCTCTGTTGCCTTCTCGCCGGACTTTGCGCCGTAATTCTCCGGTCGGAAGATCTGCTCGCTCCCCTGCCAACCTGTTAAAGACGTTGTCAGCTTATCCGCCATCGCATACAGCCGCGCCCGCATCGGCTCATACCACGCAGGCACCGTGTGCTTCACGGCAAGCGAATCTGCCTTTTCCTCCAGCGGAATAAAGCATGGATGCTCCTTCAGATGCTCGTTCGGCGTATGCAGCGTCAGATAGAGTTGACCCGTCAAGTCGCGGAAAATCATGCCATGTCCGCCGTCGCGCCGGAACAGCGGCTCCACTTGCCGGAAATTGCCCGTCACATCGCCGTTATCGCTGACGGCAACACCTTCCGTGTAGCCCTCATCCGAGAAGCTCGCCCACAGAATCATCAGCGTACCGTCCGGCGTGCGCCAGATGGACGGACCGTCCGTCACATAGCCATCAATGCCGCTGGAGCGGTGATGCACAAGGCGCGCCCACTTCGCATCGGACGCACGGAAGAGCAGCTTCGGTTCGCCGTCTGCGCAGGACAAATCATTCGACAGCGGCAATGCGCAGATTTCGCCGTCAACCGTTTGCACCCACTCGTGCGCAAACACCAGATACGGCTTGCCAGCCGGACTGACGTACAGCGTTCCGTCAAGGCACTCCCAGTCAGGCGGCGTCACGCGCCCATCCGAATGCGGCCTGAACGGTCCCATCGGCGAATCCGCCGTCAGCACTGCCGTCCCCCGGCAAACGCCTTCCCGCTTGAAGCTCGCCAGCATGTATAGCCGACCCTTGTACAGGTGCACCTCAGGCGCCCAGTAGTTTCTGTCCGCCCAGAACGTGCCGTCATTGTGAAAGCACTCATACGGACCGTCCCAGTCCTGCAAATCGCGGCTGGTATATACATCAAAGCCGTCCGCCTCGCCCCAGCAGGTCGCACCGCGCGTGCCATATAGATAATACTGCCCATCAAGCGTCAGAACATAGGGGTCGCGAATATTGATTTCCTCAAGCTTCATAAATAAAGCAGCTCCTTCCAAATTTCAAAGGACATAAACGTCCCTTGCTCCTCTGTTTTTGAGCTATTCGCCATGGACAGTTGTTTTTCCTGCCGCTGTTTCACTTGCAATTTTGTCCGTTCCGTGTACAATAGAGCATGAAAACGGAGGAATTGGAGGATTAACCATGCTTCCCAACACCGGTGTGACCTTTTCCTGCGCAGACGAAAAACTGCAAAGGCTTTTTGATACGGCTGAAAAGAAATGTCTGAACAACGTGCGGCTTTTCGGCAGCGAACCTGTCATTGTCGAAGGCGGCGGATATGAAAAAATCTGGCTGGAAACACAGCCGATGGGCGGCGAGATGTACGCCAAGCGGAATATGGCCGCTGCCATGAACAACCAGCTGTTCTTCATGCGCACGCAGCGCGAGGACGGTCGGCTTGCCGGCTCGATTCAGTGCCATCCGGACGGAACGATTGAGCCGCAGTTCAACAAATTTCAGGGCTTCTGCTTTCCGCTTCACGCGCTGAACATGTGGTATCTTTCCGGCAAGGATCCTGCCTATCTGGATATGCTTGCCGACTGCCTCAGCCGCTTCGATGATTATCTTTGGAAAACGCGCGACACAGACGGCGACGGCATTCTCGAATCCTTCTGCGTCTATGACACCGGCGAGGACAACGCCATGCGCTACGGCAGGGCACCGGTTTACTGCACGACGGATACGCCGCCTGAAAACGCCGATGTCGTCCCGATGGCGTCTATGGACATCACATCCTTCTCCTATGCCTGCCGCGACACGCTCGCCGAAATCAGCCGGATTCGCGGTGACGGTCAGAAGCAAATGTGGCGGCAAAAGGCGAACGATGTCGCACGCCAGCTCAAAGCGCGCCTGTGGGATGAGCATCGTCATGCATTTTTCGACCGCGACAAGCACGGTAATATCATCGATGTGCTCTGCCACAACACGCTCCGCTGCATGTACTGGGGTTCTGTCAGTCAGGAAATGGCGGATGCATTCGTCCGCGAGCACCTGCTAAATCCCGATGAGTTCTGGACGCCGCTGCCCCTGCCGAGCGTTGCCGCAAACGACCGGCTTTTCCGCAACGCGCCCGAAAACAATTGGAGCGGTCAGTGCGAAGGGCTGACGTATCAACGTGCCCTCATCGCGCTTGAGCGTTACGGATACGAAAAAATCGTCACGATGCTGGGCAAAAAGCTGCTTCAGGCCGTCATCAACGGCGGCTATGTATTCACGCAGCAGTTCGACCCTTTCACCGGCGAGCCGTCGCGCGTCGGCATGATGTCGCATGAGGTGCTTAGCCGCGACAGCACCGAGCCGTTTCAGGATTCATACGGCCCGACCCTGCTGTCTGTGCTTGAGTATATTGCGCATATGTATGGTGTCCATCTGTCGGGCGATGAAGTGTGGTTCAGTCTGTGCGCAGGGCTTCAGTACACCTACACGCAGGTGTTCGGCAAGCATCGGTACACGATTGATTCCGACGGTGTCAAGGCGCGCATCCTCGCGGATGGGAAGGAGCTTGCGGTTGTTCCGTGCGGCGTAAGAATCATCACAAACCGCAGCGGCGTTATCCTGAGAAGCGTCAGCATTGAATAAAAAGCAGCCCGAAAAGCGGAACAAATTCACGCCTTTCGGGCTATTTGGGGGCAGCACCGCACCATTCGGCGGTGTCGAATTGCACCGTGTTGCCTTATATTTTCAGCAACGACATCAGCTCATCGGTGCTCATGTTCATGATGCTGCCTTCTTCGCCGCCCGAAACGTTGTCGAGCAGGGCGCTCTTCTGCTCCTGCAATTCGAGGATTTTTTCCTCAATTGTATCCTTTGCGATCAGTTTGTAGACTTGCACGTGTGCCATTTGTCCGATGCGGTGCGCACGATCGGTTGCCTGATCCTGGACCGCCTGATTCCACCACGGATCGAAATGAATGACCACATCCGCCGCCGTCAGGTTCAGCCCTGTTCCGCCTGCCTTGAGCGAAATCAGGAAGACCGATGCTTCGCCTGCGTTGAATGCCTTTACAAGCTCCGCACGGCGTTCCTTTGATGTTGAGCCCTGCAGCGTGAAGTTTGAAATGCCTGCTGCATCAAATCGATTGCGCAGCCGTTCCAGCATCGAGGTGAACTGCGAGAACAGCAGGATTTGGTGCTTGTTCGCTACCATCTCCTCGCACAGCTCCACACACGCGTCCAGCTTGCTTGTCGCGCCGGTATAATTCTCGTAGCAGAGATTCGGGTCGCAGCACACCTGACGCAGCCGTATCAGCGCCGCAAGAATCTGCAGCTTGCCTTCTCCCTGATGGATGCCGCTGAGCGTCGCCTGCACATTCGCGAAGTATATCTTCTTCTCTTCCTCGGAAAGGGAGATTCTGCGGACATATTCCTGCTTCGCGGGCAGCTCCTTGAGCACGTCCGCCTTTAATCGGCGAAGCATGAACGGCTGCACCAGCCTGCGCAGCTGCGACATTGCTTCGCTGTTTTTTGATTTCACAATGGGCTTTTCGAGCTTCTCGACAAAGGCGTGATGCGAGAACAGATAGCCCGGCATCATGAAGTCGAACAGGTTCCACAGCTCGCTGAGCCGGTTCTCAATCGGCGTACCGGTCAGCACAAAACGCTGCCGGCACATGATACGCTTAACGCTCTTGGAAACGAGCGTTGTGCTGTTCTTGATATGCTGCGCCTCATCAAGCACGCAGCAGTAGAAGCTCAGCGCTGCATAGTCCTCGATATCCTGACGCAGCAGCTCATAGGATGTCACCCACACATCCGCGTCCGCCGCACCTTGACGCTTCTCCCTGCGTTCTGCCGCGTTGCCAAGCATCAGCGCGTATTTCAGCTGCGGCGCGAACCTCTGCATTTCATCGCCCCAGTTGTAAATCAGCGATGCCGGACAAACGACCAGGCTCGGCATACCAACGCGTTCATTGCGGACGGTATCGAGGAACGCGATGGTCTGCAGTGTCTTGCCCAAACCCATTTCATCCGCCAGAATGCCGCCGAAGCCATAGCTTTCCAGCGTTTTGAGCCACTGATAGCCGGTCAGCTGATACGAGCGCAGTGAAGCGTTCAAATCCGGTGGTGCCGCGTAATCGCTTTCCGACAGCGTCTTGAAATTGCGAATCATCGAGCGGAACTGCGTGTCGCGGCTGACCCGAATCCCATCACTGCCTGTCAGCATCGCATCGAGATACAATCCGCGATACGCCGGCATCTTAATGCTCCCGCTCTTCAGCTCCTTCGGGGAAAGCTGAAGCATCTGCGTCATTTCAGCCAGCTTCTCGCAGGACGAGCCGTCAATGGGCATGT
The DNA here is from genome assembly GCA_963642705.1 of Bacteroidaceae bacterium. Lineage (GTDB taxonomy): Bacteria > Bacillota > Clostridia > Christensenellales > Aristaeellaceae > UBA11524. The sequence continues at coordinate 59,355 of CAVIHU010000007.1, read as the reverse complement.
AGCGCCCGTCTGCAAGGCGATGATAGCGCTTGCGCAGAAGCATGCTCTCGTAGAGCGCAGACAGCTCCTCCGGCGGAAATCCGCCTGCATCCAGCGAAAGCGTCAGCAGTCCATCGGATACAGACACGCCGATTTTCGCCGGCGCAGGCGATACGCGCCTGTTCTGCAAACGGCTGCTGATATAGACCTCCCCGTGCTCTCGGAAGCTGTCGATGCCGGAAGAAAGGAAGTCATAGATTGCATCCTCATAACGGATCACAAGCCGATTTTTCACGTCATACTCAAAGAAGCGTTCCGCAAAGGAAACAGCGCTTTTCTCCTGACGAAGGTTTCGTCTTACGCCATCCCTATCGTTCGGTTTATCAGCGGATGTGAAGCTGCGTTCGCCGTAAACAAAGGCAATCGCCAGCGTCAGCGTCTCCCTGTCCATGTCGAAATAGAAGCGTACCGTGCAGTCCTCCGGCACATACTTCTGCAACAGATTCCATGAATCCACGATTTTGACCAGACCGCTGATTTCCGGCAGCACACAGCTGCAAAAGGTCGGCAGATCATCGAAGGACAGTGTCATTTTGTTCTTTCCGCTTTCAATCAGCGGACCGACCTTCTCGCTGAATTGTTTCGAGCACCGGAGCAGCCTGTCGCCGCCGATCAGATACCGGCATCGGCTGCTGCCGAAATAGGTAAACTTTTCTTCCGTTTCAACCAGCAGATCGACGTTCTTCCTGTTCTTTTCGATCCTGACGGTAATCTCCGGATCACGCTCTTCAAGACGAATCGTCCCTTTATCCGTTGTGGCCAGCGGTTCGTCCTTGAGCAGGTCGAACATGCGGTCAAACGCATCGCCTGTCAGTCTGATTTCATTCTTTCGATAGCCGTAGCTGTATGTCTCACGGTAATAGCCATACAAACCAACGGAATGAAACTGCGGAAATTCATTCATCAGTAACTGAATGATTTTCTGCGACCTCGCATCGAACTGCTCCATGCTGTGATTCAGCGTCAGTCCCTTGCCGTAGATTTCCGTTTTTTCCTGACTGACGTTGTTCAGGAAATTCTCTATGTTCCTGATCGTATACAGCTTATCATATCCCACAAAGAAAGAAAAAGGCGGATATGAATCTATACCTTCCGGCGCCAATCGAGGCACAAGCCGGGCAAGCCGCTGCGGCGCTTCCGTTTGCTTCTGCGCCTTCGTCAGATAGGTGGTCAGCATCAGCTGCGCTGCACTGTCGCTTTTTTTGTTCTGAACCTCCACCGTTTCCACATAATCAATCATGGCCGCCGCAAGATGCTTGCAGCTTCCCCACTCCCTGTATTTAGGGCAAGTGCAACTTCTTTTCTCGATCTGATCATCCCGAAGAATCAGGCGGACACTGTACACGCTGGTTCCCCTGACAAGCCCGGAAATCTCAATTGTTTGATTCTTTTCCTTATGCCAGATTTTTTCTACCAGTCCCCGCTTGTAATAATCCATGCCCCTCCAGTAATCCGATGCAGAAAACATGCTTGAAACCTGCTTTAGATTCATCCCCGCACCTCATTCCGCCAAACTTGCATTTTCATTGTATCACATTTCCGCTGTGCTGAAAAGAGCTTCTTTTTTTGCCTGATTGGATGTATAATACCTTCCGTCCGCGTTTTGCGGCATTGCGCAAAAAAGGAGACTGATTTCACATGAACATCCTTGTCAGGGCATATACAGAATCCGATGTACCGGATATGGTTCGCATCTGGAATGAGGTTGTCGAGGATGGCATCGCCTTTCCGCAGGAGGACTTCTTGACGATAGACACCGGCGACCGCTTTTTTTCCGCACAGACGCTCAGTGCCGTTGCCGTCGATGCAGATACCGGCAAGGTGCTCGGGCTGTACATCCTCCACCCGAACAACATCGGACGCTGCGGACACATCTGTAACGCGAGCTACGCCGTCAGCCGCGATGCACGCGGTCTGCACATCGGCGAGGCGCTCGTTTCGGACAGTCTGATGCAGGGGAAGCTGAACGGGTTCGCCATCATGCAGTTCAATGCCGTCGTGCGCAGCAACACCCATGCACGTCACCTGTATGAGCGGCTCGGCTTCGTGCCGCTGGGCATCATTCCGAAGGGCTTCCGCATGAAGGACGGTCACTACGAGGACATCTGCCCATACTATCATGCGCTGTAATAAAATTGGGAGACCGATCAATGGCTCGGTCTCCCTTCTGTTTGTTTTACGTCATAAGGTGTCGCAGGCATCCTTGTAGAACGCGTGCATGGCTTCCTCGGTCGGGAAGTTCGCAACATACATCATGTTGCCCATCGCGCCCGACAGCGCGTCCGGCACACGCCCGACCATCTTCATCTGCGCAGCATATTTGCTCATCAGTTCGTCATGCGAAACGCGGAAGTGCTTGCCGTCACGGCGTCCCGCAAAGGCGCAAAACGCGTGTTCGCCCTGCTGCGTCAGCGTGCTGTCGTAGGCGATCATGTCCGCCCAGATCTTGTAGACATCCGTCGAATTGGCGAAATTCATCATGTCCGGCGAATAACCGCCGCACGGGCGCATGTTCACCTCAAGCGCCACGACGTCGCCCTTCTTGCCCATGCTCTCCTGGTCCTCCGTCAGGCGGAAGAACTCGAAGTGTACAAAGCGGCTGCGCACGCCGAAGGACTTCACTGTTGCGCGGCCTGCTGCTCGGACATCGTCATGCAGCTGCTTAACAATATAATAGATGGAGTTGTCATCGTTGTTGACAATATCCATGATGGAGAACGGCGTAACGTTACCCGTTTCAAAAATCGGCTCGCCCTTGCTGTTGATGATCGCATCATAGCTGTTGACCTCAGCATGGATGAATTCCTCCATGATATAGGACACCTCCGGCTCCTTGAGAGCCAGGAAATGGCGCAGATCATCCTCATTTGACAGCTTATAGGTATGCGACGCGCCGACGCCGTTATCCGGCTTGACAATCACCGGCCAGCCGACCTCCCGGATGAACGCCATGCATCCGCCAAAGTCATCCACCAGATGATACCGTGCGGTCGCAATTCCTGCACGCTGGTAATATTCCTTCATCCTGGACTTGAACTTAATGCGCGGCATATCGCTGACCTGAAAGCCGCTTGTGATGTGGAAATCCGTACGAAGCATCGCATCACGCTCAAGCCAGTATTCGTTGTTGCTTTCCAGCCAGTCAATACGGCCGTACCTGCTGATGAAGAACGCCACCGCACGGTAGACTTCATCGTAGTTTTCCATGCTGCCGACCTTATAGTACTCATGGAGCGAATCCTTCAGCTCCGGCAGCAGCGTATCATAGGGCTGATCGCCGATACCCAGAACGCGCAGACCGTTATTGCGCAGCTGACGGCAGAACTGCCAGTAGTTGACCGGAAAATTCGGGGAAATGAATACAAAGTTCTTCATGCTTCTTCAATCCTTTTCTCTTCGTATGCTTAGAGGATGTGCGGCACATGATAAGCCACCTGCTGATACCACCAGTCCCAGTCGTGCTTGACATCATATCCCCAGATGTCAAACCAGACGTGGATATCCTTCTGCCGGCAGATATCACGCAGTTGAAATGTGCTTTCCGGCATTTCCCACGCGCCCTGACCGACCACGATGACCGCCTTATGCTCGTTGTACAGCCGGATATACGGATGATCCGATGCCATGCCGCCGAGATAGTCCACCGGTGAATTGGCATAAACGAGGTCATCCGTGCAGCCGGAAAAGCCATATTCGCTCGTGTAGATACCGCTGAGTGCCAGCAGCCCGTCAAAGATCTCAGGAAAGCGAAAATAGAGGTTCGCGGCATGCGTCGCGCCGAGACTGCACCCGAAGGCAATGATACCCGGCTGACCGTCCCAGCCGTTTCGATCGTTCGTCATGGACTGGATGAACGGCACGACCTCGCGCACGATATAGTTCATCCATGCCTCATGGCGGCGGATGCGGTCATGCGCATCGTAATCGGCAGAATATGTCTCAAGATCGAGCGTATCAATCGAAAACACGGTGCACTGCCCGTCATCAATCCACGATGCCCACACATCGGTCATATGATAGTTCTCGAAATCGAAGAACCGTCCGTTCTGGCAGGGAATAAACAACACCGGTCTTCCGGCATGACCGTACACCTTGATTTCCATGTCACGCCCGACAGACGGGCTATGCCATTTCGTATAAAATGTCTGCATTCGCTAATCTTCCTTCAATCGCGGTTATAAAACAGAATGTGCATGAAGAACGGAATCTGTTCCTCCCAGCATGCCTCGCAGTGGTCGCCATTGGGCACGATGCGGCTCGTCAGCAGGACATTCTTCTCCAGCAGGCGGCTCGTCACGGCAGCGTATTGCTTGCGCATATTGTCGTGATGACCCATTTCACGTGAACCGTAATCCATGTAGATGACCGTGTCTGGCGCAAGCTGCGCGTCGCGGATGAGACGGTCAAGGCTTCGCGTTGCGAACCAGATGCTCGGCGACAGGCAGGCCGCGCGTGAATATACGTGATTATAGGCTGTCACCGCATACAGGCTCATCAGTCCGCCCATGCTCGAACCGGCAATCCATGTCGTTTCACGCTCCGGCATCGTCGGGTACTTCTCGTCGATCATGTCCTTGAGCGTATAGGCGAACCACTCCATCGTCGTCTTGCCGCGTCCGCGAATGTAGCCCAGCTTCGGATCTTCGAACGTGAACGGCGAATATTCCATCAGGCGACCGTTGTTCGGCGAATGGTTGCAATCCACCGCTACCACAATCAGCGGCGTGTGATCCGCCTCAAGGTACTCCTTCATGCCCCAGCATTTGCCGTACGTGGCATCCGAATCAAAAAAAACATTATGCCCATCGAACATATACAGCACCGGATAACGCGCTTCGGGATTCTCCTGTGCCTCATCCGGCACATAAACATAAACGGTGCGTCCCTCCCGCCCCGACAGCTTCGGAATCTGGGTGCTCCATTTTTCAATCATACTGCATGCTTCCTCTCAATGCGATTTCCGACGAAATCGCGCGAAAATCGCCGACCAGGGGCTTCGCCCCGTTTGAACGTCCCGAAGAAGCTCGCCGATTTTCGATATAGCGTCGAAGGACTTGCGAGTCTTCCAGCGCCACCTACGGTTTGTCGATCAATCCGCAGGTCGTTTCCGACCAGTTGACAGTGTAGCACAGCGCAAGGCAGAACACAACTGCTATCACCAGAAAAAACAAAAAAAGGGCACAGTTTGTGCTCTCCGCAGCCAAAAAAGGCTGTGCAGCCAGGCCTTTCAGCCGACTGCACAGCGTCTTTTCGATTGATTACGCATCCACGCGGAAGGCGTAAATCGTGGTCGTGTCATAGATTTCGCCCGGACGAAGCACCGTCGTCGGGAAATTCGGGTGATTGGGCGAATCCGGATAATGCTGCGTTTCAAGGCACAGACCGGAATACGGCAGATAATGCATGCCGCCCTTACCGCCCTCGTAATCCGTCGTGCAGGCGGTATAGAGCTGCACACCCGGCTGATCGGTGATGACCTCCATCGTCCTGCCGGATTCCTCGTGGTGCACGCATGCGCCCAACCCCATCGCACTGCCCTTGCGCAGGACATAATTGCAGTCATAGCCCTTTGCATACATCATCGGGACGGATTCATTCATGCGATCAAGCCCATCGCCGATGAGCATCCCCTCGCGCAGGTCAAGCGGCGTCAAGCTGACCGGCAGATAAGCGCCCGTCGGAATCAGACCACTGTCGACATCCGTCACGACATCGCTGTCCACATACACCTCATGGTCGCGCACCGTGCCGTGGTCATGTCCGGCGAGGTTGAAATACGTGTGATTCGTCATGTTGATGACGGTCGCCTTATCCGTCGTTGCCTGATAGCGGAACGTCAGGTTGCAGTCATCATCCCAGCTGATGGTCACATCTGCCGTCAGATTGCCGGGGAAATTCTCCTCCATATCTACGGAGACATAGCGGAAGCGCACCGAATCGCTATGCTCGCCGAGCGTAGGATCAGCCTGCCAGATTTTCTTCTGGAAGCCCTCCTTGCCGCCGTGCAGGCAATTCACGCCGTCGTTGGCATACAGGTGATACGTCTCGCCGTCCAGCGTGAACGATGCGCCGCCGATACGGTTCGCAAAGCGCCCGATGGTATCGCCCATGGAGCCGTGACCGCCCTCGTACTTATCCAATGTGTCGAAACCAAGCGCCACGTCATCAAGCTTGCCGTTCTTGTCCGGCACAATGATATTCGTCACGATGGCGCCCAAATCAAGCACGGACACGGACGCGCCCAAATGATTCGTAAGCGTGTACATCGTCACATTTTGCCCTGCTTTCGTCTTTCCGAACAGCTTTGTTGTGATTGACATCGATAGCATCCTCCTCAATCAGCCGCATTCTAACAATGCGCAATGCTTCCGGTGATTATTGTACATCACCGAAAGCAAATTCGCAAGCATGATATTTGCAATCGGAAGATATCTGATTCAGGATTTTTCAAAGGATGGGGCGCTTGTTGCCTTGCTGACGTATCCTTTCATGTTCGTCAAAACGTTCAAGCCCGATTTTCATAGGGAAAGAAGAGGCTTTTGCAGCTCGCAGGAGTGAAACGAAATCACGGTTCACCGGAAAAATACGCTTGCGAACAGGCGCATAATACGCTATAATGATGTTATATCAGGCAGCATGTGCTGTCAGCAAGGAAGGGCAAAATGATGCGGGAGCTTGCGGAGATTCGGCAGGAGCTGGATGAGATTGACCGGCAGATCGTCGCGCTGTATGAACGCCGGATGATGCTGAGCAGGGAGGTGGCGCAGGTCAAGCTGGCAATGGGCAAGCCGGTGCTTGACGCGAGCCGAGAGGAGGCTGTGCTCAGGAGCCGCGCAGAAATGCTCAATAATCCTGACTTTGCGGATGCGACACGTGCCCTGTACCGCGAAATCATGGCGCAGAGCCGCGGCGAGCAGGAGATGCTGCTTCGGGAGGCGCATCATGCTTAACCGTCATGTATACATCATCGGAATGCCGGGCAGCGGCAAAAGCTCGCTTGGGCGGCGTGTCGCGAACAACCTCGGTCTGCCCTTTATCGACATCGACCAGCGCATTGAGCAGTCTATTGGCTGCTCAACGACCGACATCTTCGCGCAATACGGCGAGCAGGCGTTCCGCAATGCCGAAACGAACATGCTCATTGAGCTGACGCGTGAGCAGGGCAGCATCGTATCCACCGGGGGCGGACTTGTCCTGCGCGATATCAATCTGGCCATCATGCGCAATTCGGGCGTGCTCGTGCTCATTAACCGTCCGCTGGAGGAAATCATGGGGGACATCAAGCTGAACCGCCGTCCGCTGCTGGCGCAAAAAGGTCTGGGCGAGGTGGAACGGCTTTATCACGAGCGCATCGATATCTACCGCCGTGCCGCGGACGTAACGCTGGACAACAGCCATGGCTATCAGGCCGGCATGTTCGGTCTGCAGAAGCTGATTACGAACCTGTTCAACATTTCGGACGTTGCCGAAGATAAGCGCTGACGCAATCATAAAACTGTTATCGGAGGATATCAGGCGTGAAATACCAGTTTGAGCTTGTGGGCAAAATCGGTTCGATGGCGCTGATCCGCAAAGAAGATCAGGACATTGACTACAATATCTTTTCGCGGCTGGGTGCGGAGCTGAAGCCCGGCATGATCTGGGTGACATCCGGCGCAACCGAAATCGGGCGGCTGGATTACATCAAGCGCACCGGCTGCGAGCTGTGCGGCACAGATGACGAGGTCAAGGCGGATTACGCCGCACAGGGGCAGAGCATCCTGATGCAGAATTACCGTCAGTTCATCCGACAGGAGTACGGCGTGCGGCAGCTGCTGGTAGAACATACGCATTTCAACGATCCGGAGAAGCGCGAGCACATCCGGCATCTGCTGATTCGCGCCGCGCAGCAGAAGACGATTCCGATTGTCAACTACAACGACCCTGTCAGCGATGAGGAAAACCGCAAGATGGAACTTGCCATCCGCCGCAAAAACGGCAATCAGGTCGTCGAGTGTGTCGATAATGATGAAACAGCGGCGGTCATCGCGAATCTCGTGCAGGCGCGCATGCTTGTGCTGATGACGTCTACCGAGGGTATCTACCGCGACCCCAAGGATGCATCGACGCTTGTCCGCGAGGTGACAGCGGCAACGCCCGAGGCGCTTGAGGAGAAAATCCGTCAGCTGCAGGAGAGCTGCGTCGGTGCATCGCGTGAGGGTGCGAACGGTGCAAAGGCAAAGCTCGAATACGCGTTGAAGTCAGCAAGGCAGGGAACGACCGTCATCATCGGTCATGCCCGTCATCACCTCAGCGATCTGACAGAAGGACGTGTTCCCTGCACGCGCATTGGGCTGTACTGAATCATCATGAGGAAGAGCAAATGATCTTACAGGATACTGTTCGTTTTTTCACGGAAGAAACGCATATTATGTCCTGCCTGTCCGTCAGCTGCGGAGGGGCAGGATTTTGCGTTCATGAAAGCGGCGGCGTGATGGACGAAGCCGGCAGGGCGCTTACAGAGAATGCCGTGTTTGACCTGGCAAGCCTGACAAAGCTGTTCACAGGCATGCTGACAATGCGCCTGTGCGAGGAGGGATTGCTGGATCTGTCGCGCCCTGTGGCAGAGTATGCGCCGGAATTCCGGAATCTCGGCAGCGTTTCCGTCGCGCAGGTGCTGGGGTTTGAAATTGCCCTGACAACGCCGGAAAGAATCGATGCACAGCCGTCGGCAGCGCAGGCATGGCGGCAGCTCTACGCCGTTCAGCCCGGTGCAATCAGAGGACGCGCCTATTCGGACATTCACGCCATGGTCATGAGCCGCATTATTGAATCCGCCGCGAAGGAGGATTACAGCACCGCCCTGCAACGCCGCATATTAACGCCGCTCGGCATGAAGGAAACATATCTGCAGGTGCCGGCCGAACGACTTGCTGACTGCGTTTCATACAGGGGTGAGCACCGCATCGAGCGCGGCAAATACATTGTCCGGACAGAACCGTCCCCCGGTATGCCGCACGACCCGAAGGCGGCGCGGCTCTACCCTGCCTGCGCTGGTCATGCAGGGCTGTTTTCGACACGGCGCGACCTGGTACGGTTCTGTCAGGGGGTGCTGCAGGAGAAGGTCGTCAGCAGAACAACCATGCGGGAAATGGCGCGCAACCGGACAGGCTGTCGCCGCGCCGACGGCACCTATCAGCAGTATCTCGGCGCTCTTTGCTATGTGAAGCATCCGATGCAGTATTTCAGTGAAATTCCCATCTACGAGAGCGATGAGGCCATCGGGCTTGCCGGCTTTACGGGTCACCACATGTCCATCGACATCGGCACGGGCGTGTTCACACTCTTTCTTGGCAACCGCGTATTGAACCGCCTGACCGTGCTGCTGCCGGAGGAAGGCAAATGCCATGCGGATTACGGTCTCGCGCCGGATGGTCAGGGAGCCGTCGATTGGCCGGACGGGACGAAAGTGTATTCCTCGGTGAACTACGTGCACCAGAAGGATGAACACTTCCATCGTGCTGTGATGGACACGCTTTCACTACCGGTCTGGCACAAAGCAGGAACGCCATGGGCATGAGGCTCGCGCAAGCATGCAAAAATTAGGCTTGCATTTTTTTTAAAAAATGATATACTGGTTTATGGTCAAAGAAAGTCAGAAATTGAGGCGATCATCATGCGACTAAGTGACTCGATTGAGGGGTTCATCAAGACCCTTCTGGAAGAAAACGAACCGGAGGTGGAGCTGAAGCGTAATGAGCTGGCGGAATATTTCGGCTGTGCGCCGAGCCAAATTAATTATGTGCTCGCGACGCGCTTTTCGCCCGACCACGGCTATCTGATCGAATCGCGCCGGGGAGGCGGCGGCTATATCCGTATTGTGCGTGTCGTGCAGAACGGCTCGCAGCAGCTGATGTACCTGATTAACGAACGCATCGGCGATGCTATCGGCGAAGAGGAATCTTCTCGGCTTGTCCAGCAGCTGCAGGAGCAGAAGCTGGTCAGTCCGCAGGAAGCCTTGCTGATGCGTGCGGCCATGAGCAATCAGGCGCTTTCCCTGCCGATTCCGGACAATATGAAGAACGCCCAGCGCGCCCGAATTTTCAAATCAATGCTGGCAAGCATTGCCAGACAAAACAGGACGTAAGCATAAGGGAGGGATTCACCACCATGCTTTGCGAAGAATGCCATCAGAATGAAGCAAGCTATACGATTTCCGTCATGATGGGAGAAGCCGTGACGCAGCGGCATCTCTGCGCGGACTGTATGGCAAAAATGAATATGAACATCGCCAGCGGCAACATGCAGAAGCTGCTGAATGCGATTCTCAATGCAATCAACCGCGGCGAGCCGGAGGATGGCGAACGCGTCGAGGACAATCAGCCGGACATTTCCTGCCCTCGCTGCCGCATGACGCTCAGCCGCTTTGTCAAGACGGGGCGTCTCGGCTGCCCGGGATGCTATCAGGCGTTCGCAGCGCAGCTTCAGCCGATGCTGCTGCAGATTCACGGGCGCACGCAGCACGCCGGCAGGAAGCCGCTGCAATCCGAAACAGAACAGCGCACCCGCTATGAGCAGGATGAGCTGACACGGCAGCTCCAGCAGGCAGTAACTGCCGAGGATTATGAGCGCGCCGCTGTGCTGCGTGACCGAATCCGTGCCTTGCTGGGGAAGGAGGAAGCGTAATGCAGTCTGACATTGTGCTTTCGTCCCGTGTTCGCCTTGCACGGAATTACGAAGATTTGCCGTTTGATCTCGCCTCCCGGCCGGAGCAGGCAGAAACGTGCATTCTGCGCACAGCAAGCGCCATCCGTCAGGCAGGTGAGGAAAAAAAGTACGACCTGCTCCGCCTGCGCGACATCGGCGATGTCAATCGCCGTGCGATGGCGGAGAGCCACCTCATCAGCCGCGACCTGCTGCGTAATCCGGACACTGCCGCCGTGTTCGTCCGGCGCGACAACAGCATGAGCATCATGGTCAATGAGGACGACCACCTGCGCATTCAGGCCGTTCGGACAGGCAGCGATCTGCTTGCAGCGGCATCAGCATGCTTTTCGGCGGATGACACGCTTTCCCGGCAGAATGAATTCGCCTTTGACCAGCAGCTCGGCTATCTGACGGCTTTCCCGACGAACACCGGCACCGGCATGCGCGCATCGCAGCTGCTGCATCTTCCGCTGCTGACAAGAGGCAAGCAGATGGGCGATATCGGGCAGATGGTTGCGAAAGTTGGACTGACGATTCGCGGCGTATACGGCGAGGGCGCCGAGGCGCTGGGACACATCTACCAGATCAGCAATCAGGTGACGCTCGGCCGCACGGAGCAGGAGCTGATTGCCACCGTCGAAACAGTCGGTCAACGGCTGACAGCGATGGAGAAGCATCTTGAGGAAAAGGCGCTGAGCACCTCCCGGGTTGAAACGGAGGACACGGTCTGGCGCGCATGGGGCATCCTGACGCAGGCACGTGTGCTGCCGAAGAACGAATTTTACCAGCAATTCAGCAACCTGCGCATGGGCGCGGCGATGGGGTTGCTGCCGATCGCGCTTCGGCAGGTCGACCAGCTGCTTGAAGAGGCGCAGGACGCGCATCTGTGCATCTATGCACAGGAAAGCCTGAGCGGCACGGCACTCGATGCGGCGCGTGCTGACCGCGTCCGTGAGCTGCTGGGCAAGCAGGCATAAATCGGAGGAAATAGAATGGCATTATTTGGTCAATTTACAAAGCGTGCACAGCAGGCACTTCAGGCAGCGCGCGACTGCGCCATGTCTGAAAGCCAGATGTACGTCGGCACGCTTCATTTTCTCTACGGGCTGCTGAGCGTCGAGGACGTGCCTGAAAGCATCGCCAAGCACGTCACCAGGGACGACGTGAAGCAGGTGCTCGACCAGATCGATGATGAAGTCAGCCTGCACCCCGGGCATGCGCCGGTTGAATTCTCGCCGCGCGCCAAGCGGGTGCTGGACGGCAGCGTGATTGAAAGCAGACGGCTTGGTCAGCTGTACGTCGGCACAGAGCATCTGTGGCTGTCGATTCTGGCAAACCCCGCGAGCAAAGCCGCCGAGCTGCTGCGCAAGAGCGGCGTTGATGCCGCAGAGGTTCGCAATGAGCTGCTGTCCGCCCTCCGCAGGGAACGCGAGGAGCAGCGCACGCAGGCACCCTTTGCCACGCAGGGCGGTACGCCGGGCGATAATCGTCCGCAGGGCGTTCCACCAATGCCGCCGCAATCCCGCCGCAAGGAGGAGCAGAGTGTGCTGGCACAGTACGGGCGCGACCTGACGCAGTGCGCCCGCAATGACGAGCTTGACCCGGTGATCGGCAGGGATGCGGAAATCACGCGGCTGATTCAGATTCTGATTCGCCGGACGAAGAACAATCCTGTACTGATTGGCGAACCCGGCGTCGGCAAGAGTGCCGTTGTCGAAGGGCTTGCACAGCGGATTGTCACGAATAACGTGCCCGATATGTTGAAAGCAAAGCGGATTATCTCGCTCGACATCGGCAGCATGGTCGCCGGCAGCAAATACCGCGGCGAATTTGAGGAGCGGCTCAAGAATGTCCTCGCAGAAATCCGCAAGGCAGGCGATGTGCTGCTCTTCATCGACGAGATGCACACGATTGTCGGCGCAGGCTCGGCTGAAGGCTCCCTTGATGCGGCAAACATCCTGAAGCCTGCGCTTGCCCGCGGCGAGCTGCAGTGCATCGGCGCGACAACGTTGGATGAGTACCGCAAGCATATCGAAAAGGACGCCGCGCTGGAGCGCCGCTTTCAGCCGGTCAGGGTCGGCGAACCGACGACAGAGGAAACGCTTGCCATCCTGCACGGGCTGCGCGAACGCTATGAAAAGCACCATCAGCTGCACATCACCGACGAAGCCATTGAAACGGCCGTCACGCTGTCCGAGCGGTACATTGCGGACAGATATCTGCCGGATAAGGCGATTGACCTGATGGATGAGGCGTGCTCGCGCGTGCGCATTCAGGCGTTCACCGCGCCGCCGGATGTCCGCAAGCAGGAGGTTGCCCTGGAAAAGGTGCTGACGGACAAGAAGGAAGCCATCGCACATCAGGACTACGAAACAGCTGCGAAGCTGCGCGATGAGGAACGCTGCCTGCGCATGGAAATCACAAAGAAGCGCGAGGCTTGGGACGAAGGTCAGCCAAAGGAGGAGCTGTCCGTCGGCGAGGACGACGTTGCCGCCATCGTGTCCGGCTGGACAGGTATTCCTGTTACGAAGATGACACAGAGCGAGAAGGAGCGCCTGCTGCATCTGGAGGAAGTCCTCCATGGGCGCGTCATCGGGCAGGACGAAGCCATCAGCGCCGTTGCGCGCGCCATCCGCCGTGCGAGAGCAGGACTGAAGGATCCGAAGCGTCCCATCGGCAGCTTTATCTTCTTAGGTCCGACCGGCGTTGGCAAGACAGAGCTGTGCCGCGCACTGGGCGAGGCAATGTTCGGCGATGAGAACGCCGTCATCCGTGTCGACATGAGCGAATACATGGAGAAGCACACCACCTCGCGTCTTGTCGGCTCGCCGCCCGGTTATGTCGGCTACGAGGAAGGCGGTCAGCTGACTGAAGCCGTCCGCCGCAAGCCATACTCCGTTGTGCTGCTCGATGAAGTCGAAAAGGCGCATCCGGATGTGTTCAATATCCTCCTGCAGCTCCTTGAGGACGGTCGTCTGACGGACAATACAGGCCGCACGGTGTCCTTCAAGAACACCATCATCGTCATGACATCCAACGCAGGCGCACATGACATCGGCGAGGGTCGCACGATGGGCTTCGGCTCAAAGTCGCTGGCAGATACATCGAACTACAACGCCATGAAGGATGCCGTCATGAAGGCGGTCAAGGACGTTTTCCGCCCTGAATTCATCAACCGTGTGGATGAGATGATTGTGTTCCATCCGCTGAGCGAAACGGAAATCCACGCGATTGCCGACATGATGCTCAGTCAGGTTGCTGCGCGGCTGAAGGAGCGTGCCATCACCCTGACCTGGGATGCGGACGTGACGGACAAGCTGACGCGTGAAGGATACGATGCAAAGTATGGTGCGCGTCCGCTGCGCAGGCTCATTCAGCGCACAGTCGAGGACACGCTGAGCGAGGAGCTTCTCAGCGGCAGCATCGCGCTGGGGGATCGGGTGGCACTGCGCGTTGAAAACGACAAAATCGTTGTCGAGAAGGAAGATTAAGGCAGTTTCTGATCGAACGCGGCGCTTTTTTTACATTTAGCGCCGGTTCAGGGCTTGAGATTCCGGATAGAATGGGGTATAATGATTTCATGCCTGAGCGCAACTAACGGAGCAAAGGAGAAAACAGCCTTGGATCAGAAGAATGATCAGAATCAGGCGATGCAGCCTGACGCGGCATCCCCGCAGGAAACAGCCGCGCCGCGCCGCCGCCGTTCAGCTATTTATCAGCAGGAGGAAAGCGCCGCATCATCGGCATCCGGCACAGCAGGACGCAGTGTGCCTGTATCCGGAGCGTCCGGAATGTCCGTTGCGACCGGTGCGACCGGTGCGGCCGGTGCGGCCGGATCGTCTGATGCGTCCGGCATTGATGTCGCCGCTACGCAGACGATGCCTCCCATCCGTTCTTCGGCGCAGAGGAATGAACAGAAGCAGGGAAATACGGTTTCGCCTGTCCCGAACGCGCTGCGGCGCAACTTCCCGTCACAGGGCATTCCGCAGCCCGGTCAGAGTCAGAGCAACCGTTCCCTTGAAACGGGGCTGCCTCAGCCGAAAAGCGTCAATCGCCGACCGGTGAAGCTGGAAGGCATGGAAAGCGTCAAGTCCCCTGCCCAGCGCCAACAGGAGGCAATCAGGCGCACAAGCCTGACTGTGCAGCCTCCGAACGAGCAGGAGCGGAATCAGCACCTGCAGCAGGAAATCATGCGTGAGCAGGATGATTGCGATGAGGAGAACGAGCCGAAGAAGGGCAAGGGTCTCCTGACGGCGGTGGTCATCATCGTGATGGTGCTCGCGCTGTGCGTCCTCGGGCTGATTCTCGTGCCTGATGATGACACAGGTGTGCTCGGCACCATCAAGCAGTCAGTCATGACGCCGCTGAATTCGCTTTTCAACCGCGACAGCACGCAGACGGTCGAGCCGACCGCATCGGGCTTCACTGCGTCCATCACGTCCGCTGTTTCACCGTACCAGATCACATTCAATCTCGTAACGAGCAGCAACGTGACCGATGTGCGCGTGGTGGCGGATGATGGGACAGCGTTTGATACAACGACGCTGATGATGCAGGTCAACTCCGATAACACGATCATCTGGATTTTCACGCTCACGACAACAGAAGAGTATTCCGGCACGATTGAGGCGGAAATCCTTTCAAACGAAACGTGGGTAAAGACGGGGCTCCGTCAGACGATGAACCTTGGCGGCAACCAACCGGCCACTATTTCCACGCTTCCGACGAGTTACACAGCAACGATAAGCAGCAATCCAACTGACGTGGATGGCGAAGAACTGACCGCCGGTCTCGACCCTGAGCCGACGGTCAGCGCATCATCTGCGGAAACCATGACGGCAGTGCCGGTTGTTGTGGTGACGGATGCGCCGACGGAAACGCCGACGCTTGAGCCGACGGATATTCCTACCGAGTTGCCGACTGCAACGCCGCCGATTCCGATGATCACGATTGCCAACACTGAGTTGCCGACGCTCACGCCGACCGTTGCACCAACCGAGGATATCGCGCCTGTTTCCGAGGAAGATGAGGATAACAAGGCGCTTGTCATCGAGGTTGTCGAGACAGAAGCGCCTACTGAGGTGCCGACGGAAGCGCCTACCGAAGCGCCGACCGAGGTGCCGACCGCCACGCCGACACCCGTGCTCGTATTCGAGGCAGACGTAAGCGCTGACCCTGCCCTGATTGCCAACACGGTCGTCTATCAGGGAACCAGCCGTACGGCCGTTGAGAACTATGAGCGTCCCGAAGATGAAGTCATCAGCATGCCTGCGGGCGATGACTACACGACGCGCAAAATCGGCGTGCTGACCTACCGCGGCAACGCCTTCCGCCAGAATGCCGCTGTCGGCACCGTTGATGATGCCTCGCAGCTTTCCGTCCTCTGGACGGTCGAAACAGGCAGTCTGAAGGGCAAGAGCAGGACATATTACGGCTTCTCCTGGGGAAATCAGCCGGTTATCGAGCAGTGGGCACGCACGGTACGTCAGGACATGACGCTGCTGGACGGCAAGAGCGACAAGACCGCGCTCAAGGAAGTCATCGCCGCCAGTCTGGATGGCAAAATCTATTTCCTCGACCTCGATGACGGCAGTCAGACGCGCGAGCCGATCAACCTCGGCTATCCGATTCGTTCCACGCCGAGCCTGAGTGCGCTGGCGTATCCGATGATGACGGTCGGGCAGTACGCGCGTAAGCTCGCCACAAAGACGGGTGACATCGGTCAGCACTTCTACGATCTGCTGACAAACAAGGAGAACCTCACGATTGACGGTCTGGACGGCGGCAGCAAGAAAGACCGTGCGTATTACCAGGTTGGCGCGTTCGATGGCTCGGCACTGTACGACCGCAACAGCGATACGTACATCATTGCCGGCACGAACGGCATGCTCTATACGGTGCACATGAATACGTCTTATCAGAAGCTCGATGACGACAGCGCAAAGCTGAGCGTCAACCCGACGACGACCATGATGAAGAGCCGCACGAAGAACCAGAAGGATGAATATGTAGCGGTGGAATCGTCCATCGCGATGTACGGCAGCCATGTGTTCTATGCGGATCTGCAGGGTGTGCTGCGCTGCGTCGACACAACGACCATGTCCACCGTATGGGCGGTCGAAACAGGCGACGCGGTCAAGGCATCGATTGCGCTGGATTTCGATGAAGACGGTCATCTGTGGCTGTACACGGCGAATACGCTGTGCAACCGCTCCAAGAACGGCGACGTGACCATTCGCCGCTACAACGCGCAGACGGGCAAAGAGGACTGGTCGTACGCCGTGAATGCCGCAAAGAAGAAGAACTACATTTCCGGCGCGATGGCTTCGCCTGTCATCGGTCAGTATGAGCTGGATGATCTGGTTTATTACACACTCTCCTACCTGACAGAATCCGGCAGCCAGTCGCTGATGGGTTCGAGTGCCGAAGCGCAGAGCGGTGTGCTGATTGCGTTGAATAAAGAAACAGGCAAGGTTGTCTGGACAAAGTCACTCGGCAGCTACAGCTATTCCTCCCCTGTCGCCGTCTATAACGAGGATGGCAAGGGCTGGATTATCCAGGCAACAAGCGACGGCGTGCTGATGCTGCTTGACGGTCTGACCGGCGAAACGGTCAATACCCTGCAGCTCAATGGCACGATTGATGCATCGCCTGCGGTTTACCAGAACATTCTCGTCATTGGTACGACCGGCAAGGACACAAGCTTCCTCTACGGCATCAAAATCGACTAATAGACTTCATCTACCTTCTGCTTCGTCTACGTTTACCTGTGACACCAACAAAAAGGCAGCCTGCATGGAGTTCAAATCCATGTAGGCTGCCTTCTTTTATTGCGTTATTGTGCTTACTGTGCCTTTCGATGCTCGCGGAGCTTCTTATACGCATCAAGCGCGTAATCCACCAGCGCCGCCAACGCCAGCAGCACAGCAAGCCCCAGAAAGATACGGTCAAGCGGCAGCGACGCGGCAGCAAAATCCTCATGCCAGAACGACAAAATCAGCGCAGCGATGAAGGAGACCTGCGCCGCCTTACCCAGCATGTTGGAATATACGACAATTCCCTGATTGAGCATGTAAATACCGCCGATAATCATGACAATCTCCTTCGTCATCACAATCACGATCGCATACCACGGAAAGACACCGCTCAAGCCCTGACCGAGCAGTGCCGTACAGACCATCAGCTTATCCGCCAACGGGTCAACCAGCTTGCCGAATGCCGTCACCTGATTGTTTTTCCGCGCAAGATAGCCGTCCAGATAGTCCGTTATGCTTGCAATGCAGAAGACCACAAGCGCCCATTTCTTCTGGCCGGCGATAAAAAGTCCGGCAAAAACAGGAATCAGCAGCAGACGCAGCATGGTCAGCACATTCGGCACATTCCAAATGTCCTTCAAATATTTGTCCGCGATTTTCCCCACAGTTTTCGTCCCTTTCTGCTACCGCCCCGATTTCATCGGAGAGCAGCGCACATATATCAGTTTATCACAAATTGGGCCGAATGAAAAGAGCAAAATCAAGAAAGGCGCGGTACGCACATGAGAAATTTGCAAAGCGCTGCGCGGCAAGGCAATGCGTTTTCCGCTTGACATCCGCTTACAAAAGGATTATTCTATATATCGGGTTTGAGCGTCTGCTCATGCCTGCCAGAAAAGCTTTGATTAGGAGGATTCACATCCATGAAAAAGCCTGTTGTTCTCGTCGTCATGGACGGCGTAGGTGAAACAAACGAAGAGCTCGGCAACATGGTCAAAAAAGCCACAACGCCGACCCTGAACGAATTGAAGGAAACCTGCCCCTGGCAGATTATCAAGGCGCACGGCACCGCCGTCGGTCTTCCGTCCGATGACGATATGGGCAACTCCGAGGTTGGTCATAACGCGCTCGGTTGCGGTCAGATTTATTCGCAGGGTGCAAAGCTGGTCAACGAGTCCATCGAATCCGGCAAGATCTACACCTCTAACGCATGGAAGAACCTTGTCAGCGACCTGAAGGACAACAACGCCACGCTGCACTTCATCGGTTTGCTGTCCGACGGCAACGTGCATTCCAACATCTCGCACCTGATTGCCATGCTCAAGGAAGCCAAGAAGGAGGGCGTCGCACGCGTCCGCTGCCACATCCTGCTGGACGGCCGTGATGTTCCTGCCACCTCCGCGCTGGAGTATGTACAGGAGCTTGAGGACGTGCTTGCATCCCTCAACGATGCAACGTTTGACGGCAGGATTGCTTCTGGCGGCGGCCGCATGACCATCACCATGGATCGTTATCAAGCGAACTGGCCGATGGTCAAGGCCGGCTGGGATACCCATGTGCACGGCATCGGCCGTCAGTTTGCAACGTCGAAGGAAGCCATCGAGGCGTACCGCGCTGAAACCGGCGTAATTGACCAGGATCTGCCCGCATTTGTCATCGCTGAAAACGGTCAGCCGGTCGGCAAGATGCACGACGGCGATAGTGTCATCCTGTTCAACTTCCGCGGCGACCGTGCGCAGGAAATCTCCATGGCATTTGACGGCGACAGCACGTTCGATAAGTTCGACCGTGGCGAGATGCCCAAGGTGAAATATGCCGGCATGCTGCAGTACGACGGCGACCTGTGCATCCCGAAGTCCTTCCTTGTGAATCCGCCGGAAATCCGCAATACGCTGACTGAGCTGCTCGTCCAGAACGGTGTGAACGAATTTGCCTGCTCTGAAACCCAGAAGTACGGTCATGTGACGTATTTCTGGAACGGCAACCGCTCCGAAAAGTTCTCCGAGGAGCTGGAAACATGGGTGGAAGTGCCTTCTGACGTGCGTTCCTTTGATGAGTGCCCGTGGATGAAGGCAACCGAAATCACCGACCTCGTGATTGACGCGATCAAGAGCAGCAAGTACGGCTTCATTCGCTGCAACTATCCTAACGGCGACATGGTTGGTCATACCGGCAACCTGCTCGCGACGGAAATCGCTGTGGAATCTGTTGACCTGTGCCTTGCACGCGTGAAGAAGGCGTGCGATGAATACGGCGCGATTCTCTGCGTCACTGCTGACCACGGCAATGCCGACCAGATGCTGGAAAAGAACAAAAAGGGCAAGATCAGCGTCCGCACGGCGCACAGCCTGAATCCCGTTCCCTTCATCGTCTATGACAAGGACGAACGTCATGAGCTCAAGGAAGGCACAGGCTTCGGTCTTGCAAACGTCGCTCCGACTGTGGCTGGCCTGCTGGGCATCAAGCCGTTCGACTCCTGGGAAGAGTCCATGCTGAAGTAAAAAAGGGGAGCTGCCTCCAATCGGGGACAGCTCCTTTTCTGATGCTCATTTTTTCCCTTCGTCCAGCAGCTTCTGCAGCTCCTGCATGAACGTGCCAATATCGGTGAACAGGCGGTAGACCGCGGCGAAACGCACATAAGCAACATCGTTCGTCGCCTTCAGTTCGTCCATGACCATATCGCCGATGCGCTGCGAGCTGATTTCGCTTTCCATGCCCGCGTATGCCTGCTGCTCAACATGCGTCGTCATCTCGTCTATCTGCAGCATGGAAATGGGCAGCTTTTCACAGGCGTGAATGATTCCCGCCTTGATTTTCTGCGAATCAAACGACTCGCGGCGTCCATCGCGCTTCACCACCATCAGTGGCAGCATCTCGATTTTCTCGTAGGTCGTAAAACGGCGTCCGCAGCCGATGCATTCTCTGCGCCGTCGGATGGAGTTGCCTTCCTCGGTCGGACGCGAGTCAATGACCTTGCTTTCAGCGCAGTTGCAATATTGACACCTCATATGGAACCTCCTGATTATCTCGTTCATGGGCGGATTTTTGCCCATACGATACCATTACAGCGCGATCCGCTCGCACGCATCCATCCACGCTTTCACCTGCGCATCGGACGGCATCCGCCAGTCACCGCGCGGCGAAAGCGCAATCGAGCCGATTTTCACGCCGTCCGGCATGCAGTTGCGCTTGAACTGCTGCGTCCAGAAGCGGCGGTAGAAATTTTTGAGCCACTTGAGCACGGTCGCCCGGTCGAAATCGCCCTTGAACGCCGTGCAGCACAGCTCGAATATCTTTTCGGGCGCATAGCCGAAGCGAACCGCATAATACAGGAAAAAATCATGCAGCGCGTACGGTCCGACAACGTCCTCCGTCTGCTGGAGAATGTTCCCCTTCTCGTCCGGCGGCAGCAGCTCGGGGCTGATGGGCGTATCAAGAATGCTTTGCAGGCATGCGCGGCTTTCCGCAAATTCATCATTCTCCGCTGCCGTCTGGATGACCCAGCGCACAAGCGTTTTCGGCACGCCGCTGTTCACACCGTACATGCTCATGTGATCTGCGTTGTATGTGCACCAACCCAGCGCGATTTCACTCAAATCTCCTGTGCCGAGGACAATGGCGCCGATTTTATTCGCCACATCCATAAGGACCTGCGTCCGCTCACGCGCCTGACAATTTTCATAGGTGACGGAGTGGTCGCTCTCGTCGTGCCCGATGTCGGCGAAATGCTGCCGGACTGCATTGTGGATCGGTATTTCGCGCTGACTGACACCAAGCGTCGTCATGAGCATCAACGCGTTCTGATACGTGCGATCAGTCGTGCCGAAGCAGGGCATGGTAATGCCCAGGATGTTCGTGCGCGGCAGATGCAGCATATCAACCGCTCTGCACGCCGCAAGCAGCGCCAGCGTTGAATCAAGTCCGCCGGATATGCCCACAACAACTTTTCCACCCGTAACAGACAGCCGCCGTGCAAGTGCCGTTGCCTGCATGGCGAGAATCTGCGCGCAGCGCGCCTGACGAGACTCCTTGTCCGACGGAATGAACGGATGCTTGGCAACATGATAATCCGGCGCAATGTCATCCGGCAGCAGTGCTTTTCCCTCAATGAGTGATTCGCCGCACGCATCCTTCCAGCACGCACGAACCTGCGCGGCGCAATCCGCGAAGCTCGTCTGCTTCATGCGGTCAGCGCGGATTCGGTCAATATCAACGTCCGCCGTCATCAGGTAGTCATCCGAAAGATAGCCTTTGCTTTCTCTGATGACCGTGCCGCAGGAAGCAACCATGCTGTGCCCGGAAAACACGAGGTCAGAGGACGATTCGCCCATGCCGGCAGACACGTATACATAGCCGCACTGGCAGCGTGCGCTTTGCTGGCTGACGAGTTCACGGCGGTATTCACGCTTGCTCAGCAACTCATTGCTGGCAGAAAGGTTCAGAATGATCTCCGCACCGGCAACGGAAAGAATCGTGCTCGGCGGCAGCGGCGACCAGAGATCCTCGCACAGTTCGATGCCGAGCTTCACGCCATCAGATGTACGGAAACAGTGATTGCGAAATGCGGACGTATTCAGTGCAGGAACAGGGATGCTCGTTCCTTGAAGCGCACTACCCGACTGGAACCAGCGCTTTTCATAGAATTCGCCGTTGTTTGGTAAGAACGTCTTCGGGACAAGTCCGGCAATGCAGCCCTTCTCAAGCACCGCCGCACAGTTGAACAGCGCGCCGCAGATTTCCACCGGGACACCGACGACCGCAATCAGCCCATGCGGCATAGCGTTTGCCAGCGCCGTCAATCCCTCCGCTGCCTCATCGAGCAGCTGTCGCTGAAAGAACAGGTCGCCGCAGGTGTATCCCGTCAGGCTCAGCTCCGGAAATGTCAGGATGCTGACATGCTTTTCTGCCGCCTCTTGCATTTTCTCCAGATGCCGTTTGACATTCTCCCTGACATTGCAAAGTGCGAGCGACGGCACTGCCGCCCCGACGCGCACAAGTCCGTGCATACACGTCCTCCTCAAAACACAAGCATTCTGACCCGCGGGCGTCCGTTGTCCACCTCGAGCTGCGCCATCTGCTGACGGCAGACTGCGCCCGGATTGACCAGCATCGGCACGCCCGTGACCATGTCCGGCTCGTGCGTATGACCATAGAACGCGATATCGCACTTTTCCTCGCGAGCACGCTCGTAGAGGAACGTCCGTGTGAGCTTGACGCGTTCCAAATGTCCATGCGTCAGATACAGCCGAACACCGCCGAAGTCCGTCACGCGGCAATACGGCGCATCCGGACAGCAAAAGTCATTGTTGCCGCGCACAGACAGCATTACAGCCTGTTCATCATGGCGGCGGATGAATGCTTCGCAGCGCTCAAAATCATCAATGCCGTCACCCAGAAAGAAATACGCATCGATGCAGCCGGTCTGCTGCCACGCCTGCTCCAGCATCCAGCGGAATGTACCGTCCTCACCGTGAATGTCCGAAAAGACAAGTGCCCTCATCAATCGTTAAGCCCCTTCATGATTTCCAGCATTTTGGCACATGCACGGGCGCGATGGCTGATCTGGTTCTTTTCCTTTTCCGTGATTTCGGCGAACGTCTTGTTGAGCGGCTCATAGAGAAACAGCGGATCATAGCCGAAGCCTCCCTTGCCGCGTTCCTCCTCCAGCAGTACACCGGGACAGGAGCCTTCCGCAATAATCGTGTCGCGTCCGGGAATCTTCAGCGCCAGCGCACACTCAAATGCACAGGAGCGTGCTTTTTTGCCCTTCATCCGGCGCAGCAGCAGCGCATTATTCGCCGCATCACCGCTCCCCTCGCCTGCCATCATAGCATAACGTGCGCTGTACACGCCCGGTTCGCCGTCGAGGATGTCCACAGACAAACCGCTGTCATCCGCGATGGTCGGCAAACCGGTTGCTGCGCTGACGGTTTCCGCCTTGATAGCGGCGTTGCCGGCAAAGGTGGTTGCCGTCTCCTCAATCGGTGCGTTGAAACCAGCATTGACCATCGAAACAACGGTATAATAGTCACCGAAAATCGTCTGCAGCTCAGCAATCTTGTTAGGATTGGAGGATGCTGCAACCAGCGTGGGTTTCGGTGTCAGATGGCGGCTGTCCTCAGCAAGAGCGTTGCGCTGAATCTTCATCAGCAGGCGAATTTCGTGGCGCGCAAGCGTGACCAGTTTGCTCAGCTCGTCCCGCGTGAAAGCGCGTCCTTCGCCGGAGCCCTGCAGCTCGACCATTTCACCCTTTTCATTCATGACGACATTCATGTCAACCTGCGCACGGCTGTCCTCTTCATAGCACAGGTCAAGGCACGGCGTATCATCAACAATGCCTGCGGAAATCGCCGCAACCTGATGAACAATCGGCGAACGAAGCAGCTTGCCGGTATCGATGAGCTTGCTGACCGCATCGACCAGCGCGACCATAGCGCCGGTAATGGATGCCGTTCGCGTACCACCATCTGCCTGGAGGACGTCGCAGTCCAGCGTGATGGTACGCTCGCCCAGCACAGTCAGGTCGACCGCGTGACGGAGGCATCTGCCAATCAGCCGCGAGATCTCGACATTACGCCCGTCACGGGTGACACCATCGCGCTTCTTGCGCTTGCCGGTCGAGGCAGGCAGCATGGCGTATTCCGCCGTCACCCAGCCCTGATCCTTACCCTTGAGGAAGGCAGGCACGCCATCCTCCACCGATGCCGTGCAGATGACCTTCGTGTTGCCGACGGTCACCAGACAGGAGCCGTCCGCATTCTTGATATAATTCGATTCAATCGTGACAGGACGCCATGCATCGGGCGTTCTGCCGTCTTGACGGGTGATCATGAATCAGCTCATCTCCTTGGATTGAGTTCATTAGAATATTCGTTCAGCAGACGCGGTTTTCCTGCTTATGCGCGGTGATTTTCTGCTGTGATCAACATGCTGATATGGCTTTTAATCATGCGCTGCAACGTCAAAAAGGGCGCTGTTGTAACATGCAGCAGCGCCCTTCATGCTATTTTCCTTTTTCCGAAAGCGCCAACGTGAACGCGAATGCTGCGCCGTCTTCGCCGCCGGTATCCATCAGCTCCAGCCTCTGCCCGTGCATCTCGATAATTCGCTGACAGATGCTGAGACCGAGTCCGGTCCCTTTGCCGGATGTGTGCGCCTTATCCGCCATATAGAAGCGTTCAAAGATATGCGGACGATCCTCCGCCGTGATGCCGACACCGTTATCCTGCACGATCACCGTGCAGATGCCGCCGTCTGTGCGCACGCTCATGCGGATTTGTCCGCCGTCAGGCGTGAACTTGATTGCATTATCCAGCAAATTGACCGCCACCTGTTCGATTTTGCCTTCATCCGCATGCACCATGCACGGTTCCGTGTTGAAGTCACACTCGACATCCATGCGCTTGTTCTCCAGGTCGCCCGTGCGGTGAATCAGCACACGCGAGAGCAGTTCGCAGATGTCAAAATCGCCCATCGTCAGTGAGGCATCGGTCCGTTCAAGCCTTGAAAGCTTGAGCAGGTCGCCGATCAGGTTTTTGAGGCGTGACGTTTCGTCTGCCACAATGGTCAGATAGCGCCCATACTCCTCCTCACCGATGGTGCCGTCACGCATTCCCTCGATATAGCCGGAAATAGCGGTAATCGGGCTCTTGAGCTCATGAGACACGTTCGCGACAAACTCGCGGCGACTGTCTTCAAGCTGCGAGAGCTTCTCTGCCATATTGTTGAAGGAATCGCTCAGCTTCGCAATTTCCGCACAGACGGATTTTTTCTGCCTCGGCGCACGGACAGTGAAATCACCCTCGGACATCGCCATTGCCACATCAGACAGCGTCGTCAGCGGCTTGAGCATGCGCCGCAAGCACACCATCAGCACCACGCCCGCCAGCAGGCAAAGCCCCAGTGCGATGGCAATCACCGGCAGCAGCAGCGAGCCCGCACGAACCTCAATCTCCTGCGCCGGCGTCTGCATGAACACTGCACCGAGCACCAGCCCGTTCGATACAAACGGAACACCGATGGTGAAATACCAGTTGCCGTCAACCTGATTGCGGAGGCTGATTTCGTTTCCGCTGAGAATTTTCAGCAGCGCGTTGTAGATATCCTTGCCATTGAGCGTCTTGGCAAAATCCGGATTCGTCTCGTACGTCATCGCCATGTTGTCCATCATGGAACCTGTCCGGTCAACAATGGCGATGTATGCACCGTATTCCTCATAGACCGTCTGTGCCTTCCAGCGCAGATACTTCAGCGTGACGCTGTTTGTTGCCGTGCTGCCCAGAAATGCCGCACCGATGCCGCTCACATTGCCGCTTCCGGTGTACATGCTCGCCAGGTACGCAATCTCACGCGCCTCCGTCCGAAGGCTCTCCTGCCTTGCGGCGGTCTGCGTGCTCACCATCGTATACAGTCCGATGCCGGACAGCACGCCCGTCAGCAGAAGCACCACCGCCACGACCAACGCCATAATCCGCCCAAACACTTTTTTTGCTCCTTATTTGATGACCTCAAACTTGTAGCCGCGTCCCCAGATGGTCTGGATACGCCAGCCGTACTTCTCGCAATCAACGAGCTTGTCGCGCAGACGCTTGACATGCACGTCCACCGTGCGGCTCTCAACCTCCACCTGGAAGCCCCAGACCTGGTCGAGCAGCTGACCGCGCGTAAAGAGCTGGTTGACGTGGCTTGCCAGGAAGTACAGCACCTCCAGCTCCTTCGGCGGCATTTCAAGCTTCTTGCCCTCGTAGAAAACCTCGTAGCGCGTCAGGCTGATTGACAGCCCGGGGAAGGTCAGCGTGTCATCCTCGGCGGACTGCTCCTCCTCCGTGCTCTGCTCCATTGTTCTGCGAAGCACCGCCTTGACACGCGCCGCCATCTCCTTGCTGTCAAACGGCTTCGTAATATAGTCATCCGCGCCGAGCTCCAGCCCGAGCACCTTGTCAAACGTCTCATCTCGCGCCGTCACCATGATAATCGGCAGGTTGGAGGATTTGCGGATTGCTTTGAGCACCTGCCAGCCGTCCATGCCGGGCATCATCACATCCAGCAGCATCAGGTCAGGCGGCATCCGCCGGAATTCCGTCATGGCATCATCGCCGCGGTTAACGACCTTGACCTCATAGCCTGCCTTTTCCAGATACAGCTGCTCCAAATGCGCAATGTTGGGGTCATCATCCACGACCAGAATATACTGCTTATCCTTCATTGTTTATCTCTCCCATATCAGTGCTTCAGGGTGACAATCGTCACACCGGTTTCGCCCTCGCCGTAGATGCCGAGGCGGCTGCTTTCGACATGCGGATGATGGTGCAAATGCTTCGTAATGCCGCTTCTCAGCACGCCCGTTCCTTTGCCGTGAATGATGCTGACTTCGCCCATGCCGGCCAGCACCGCCTGATCCAGATATTGGTCGACCGTCATAATGGCTTCATCGAGCGTCATACCGCGCACATCGCACTCCATGCGGACGGTTCTCTCCATCGCGCCGGTCTTAACGTGCACCGTGCTGACCTTCTGCCTGGGTTTCTCCTGCTTCACGAGGCGCAGCTGCGTGATGTTGACCTTGAGCTTAAGGATGCCTGCCTGCACCTCGACCTCGCCTTTCGCGTTCACCGGACCAAGCACGGTGGCCGGACTGCCGATAGTCAGGATATCAACCGTGTCGCCCTTGTGAACCTCCTTGGGCGGCAGTCCCGTATCGACCTTCTCCAGCAGCCCCTCGGACAGATTGTCGACATTGCTTTCAATGCGCTTGCGAACCGCGTTAATCTGCGTATCCGGATTCTGCTGTTCCTTCTTCATGCGCTTGAGGTCGGCAATGATGCTTTCCGACTCGCGGCGCGTGTCCTCCATGATGCGGCGTGCATCCGCCTTCGCCTTCTTGAGCGTGTTTTCGCGCTGATCCTCCATCTGCCTGCGAAGCTTCTCCGCCTCATCGCGCAGCTTGACCGTCTCGATGCTCGCCTGACGGGCAATTTCGCGCTCACGTTCTGCCACCTGCCGATGGTACTCCGCGTTCGCGATGACATCCTCAAAACGCACGGAGTCGGTTGACAGCAGCTTCTTTGCATCGTCAATCAGGTTTTCCGGCAGACCGAGACGTCGGCTGATTTCAAACGCATTCGATTTGCCCGGCACGCCGATGGACAGACGGTACGTTGGGCGGAGCGTCTCGACATCAAACTCAACCGATGCGTTTTCGACACCGCGCGTAGACAGCGCAAACGCCTTCAATTCGCTGTAATGCGTCGTTGCCAGCGTCCGTACATGAATGTTGAGCAGCCGCTGCAGGATTGCCTGCGCCAGTGCTGCGCCTTCGGTCGGGTCGGTGCCTGCGCCCAGCTCATCGAACAGGACAAGGTCAGACGGCGTCACCTCATGCATGATGGATACGATCGTCGTCATGTGCCCTGAGAACGTTGACAGGCTCTGCTCGATGGACTGCTCATCGCCGATATCAGCAAACACCTGCGTGAACACCGCCAGCTCTGTACCGAGATCTGCCGGCACCTGCAAGCCAGCCTGCGCCATGAGCGTCAGCAGCCCGACCGTCTTGAGCGTAACCGTCTTGCCGCCCGTGTTCGGGCCGGTAATAATCAAGCTCGTGAAATCCTTGCCCATCCACAGATTGGACGGCACGACCTTCTCCGGATCAAGCAGCGGATGACGACCGCGGATAATATTCAGATAGCCGTTTTGATTGAGCTTGGGCGAAACGGCGTTCATCTCACGTGACAGTAATCCCTTCGCGAAGATGAAGTCCAGCTCCGCCATCGTTTCCACCGTTTCACGGAGCGAATCGGCGTACGGCGCCACTTCCGCCGACAGCGCTGACAGGATGCGTTCAATCTCCTGACGTTCCTTTGCTGCCCACGTCTTAAGCTCATTGCCCATTTCCACCGCCGCCATCGGCTCAATAAAGAGCGTCGCGCCGGAAGAGGACTGGTCATGCACCAGTCCGGGCACGCTGCTGCGGTATTCCGCCTTGACGGGCAGGCAATAGCGGTCGTTGCGCATGGTGATCAGCGGATCCTGCAAATACTTCTGAAATGCGGTATTGCGGATCATCTGATTCAGCTTTTCTTTAATCCGATCATTTGCACCGCGCAGATGACGGCGGATATTCGCCAGTTCATTCGATGCGCGGTCGGCGATTTCATCCTCGGAAATGATGGCGTCGGTGATATCCTGCTCGACATTGCGCAGCGTGGACAGATGCTGAGCAAGAGCCTTGAGCATCGGCGTGTTTTCGCGCTCCGTATCCAGCGATTTCCGCGCCGTCCTCGCTGCCTGAAGCAACGCCGCAATCTCCATGAGCGCTTTCGGCGAAAGCGTCGCACCCTTTTCCGCCAGCGACAGGCTTTTTCGCACGTCCGTGAACGGGCTGAGCGGCGAACCGCCGATGTATTGCACGATGACGGTCGCTTCCTCGGTCTCCTCCTGCATCTGAAGGATCTCCTGCAGGTTGTCGGAGGGCGTCAATGCCTCGCAACGCTCCCTGCCCATGTCCGTCAGCGCCTTTTCCGCCAGGCGGTCGCGAATCTTGGTAAATTCAAGCACCCGCAGCGTTCGTTCCTTAATCATTCGTTTCGTCCCCTATATGCTTACTCCACAGGTCGGTTCCAGTGATTTGCCGTACCCGATCGTTCAATATGCTCACCCTCGAGCGCACGTTTAACCAACTGCGTTTCATCCGCATTTTCCGTTGACAGCGCACACAGCGATGCATAGCCGCTCTTGCGCGCTCGCTCGATGTTCGTTGTCGGCAGATTGTTCATCAGTCGGACAAGACACCCTTCCGGCAGCCGCTGGCGCAGCAGGGGATACACTGCGCCGCGCCGGTCGGTCAGCGACGTGCCTGCCAGCGCATCCGGAGAGCCGATATCGCACAATTTGCAGCTTTCATGCTTCGCCTGAAGTCCCAAATACGTTCGTGCAGGGCAATGGTGCAGCAGCATCAGCTGTTCCCTGCCGTATGCCGGCACGACCGCCGGGGGCTTCCCCTGCAGCAGCGTCCGCAGCTCCGCGCCGGACAGCTCGCTGCTTGCCGTCACAAAGCAGCAGCCCATTTCCAGCAGCATCGCCATTGTCCGTCGGTTCATGACCGGAATGCCGCTGCCGGCGGCAATCGGCACACGCCACTTGAGTCCCAACTGCCCCACGCTGCCCAGCACAACTCCGCCGAGCTTGTCCGCATGCGCATGTGCAAATGCGTGCAGCGTCTGCAGCGTCTTTTCCTCGCAGACGGTCGGCATCTGCAGCCAGATACCGTCTGGCATGCTGTTCAGATTATCCTCCAAGCTGTTCATCCGGAAGTCCTCCGGATACCACACAAGGCGTGCATTCATGCCCTGCATTACATCTGCCTGTTCCCTCGTCCGGACAATCACCATGTCCGGCACCGACTGATTTTCCGACAGCTTCAGCGGCTTGAGCGGCAATTCCGCATGGTCATGCCGTTCAAAGGCTGCAATCCGTGCTGATATCAGCTGTTCGCACGCCTCGCGCCGAAGCTGATTCAGCGCCGACACGGGCACAAACGCATTTTCGGACTGCACTGTCAGAGAGCCAAGCACAAACGGCGTATCATTGAGCTTTGACAGGCTCCGCTCGGCGTCTTCACGGCTCATTGCGCGCTTGCTTGCCGTCTGCGTTTCATTGCCCGTGACAGTCACGGTCGCTTCGCCATCCGTCATCGTCAGCCGCATCTGTTCGCCGGGCTGCGCCGTCAGCGTCATTAACACCTTGATTTTGGGTACGATCAGGCTGTTCGCCCACACAAGCTGCTTCGCACTCGTCAGGCGCACAACCGTGTCGCCTTTCTGCGCGTGAATGTCAGGGCGAAGCCGCACGACGGCGATCTCCCCTGCCGCCGCGTCATGTCCAGCGTAAATCATCTCCGCATCGCCACGTTCCGTGCGGATTTGCAGTCCGTCGCCGTCATTGAGCTCTTTCGTCAGCCGGACATGCGCCATACTCCCTGCGGCCAGCTCTACCTTGCCGATTTCAATGCCGCCGTGGCTGACGCGTGTCTGGTCAATGACGCCTGCGTCCTCTGCACCCATGGCGTAGCCGCGCATAAAGCCGCCGCGCGAGAAAATTTGCCGCAATCCCTCCATTTCCGCTGCATCCGCATGGGTGAAGCTGCCGTTTTCGAGGGCGTCTATTGCATTCCGGTAGCTGTTTGCGACCGTCGCCACGTATTCAGGGCGCTTGAGCCGACCCTCAATTTTCAGCGAGGCAACGCCGGCATTGAAGAGCTCCGGCAGATCGTTGCGCAGGCAGGCATCGCGCGGTGACAGCCATGCAGCCGTCCTGCCGCGGTAGGCGTACTGCAGTCGGCAAGGCTGAGCGCATCGCCCGCGATTGCCGCTTCGTCCCCCGACAACAGAGGAAAACAGGCACTCGCCGCTAACCGATACGCACTGTGCGCCGTGGCTGAACACCTCGATTTCAAGCCCTTCCGCCGCTGCCAGTTTGATTTCACTCAATCTGCATTCCCGTGCAAGGACGACGCGCGTCATGCCCATCTGCTTGCAGAAGCGAACGCCGGATGCATTGTGGATGGTCATCTGCGTGCTGGCATGCACCGGCAAATCAGGAAAGCACGCCCGTGCCATTGACGCCACACCGAGATCCTGCACGAGCACGGCATCCGCACGCAGTTCATTCAGCAGCCGCAGCACATCCAGCACGCCGGACAGTTCGCCGTCCTTGATGAGCGTATTGACCGTCACATAGACGCGCACATGATGCAGATGCGCAAACGCGATTGCCTCGCGCAGCGCCGGTTCATCAAAATTGCCCGCGCCCGCGCGCGCCGAATAAGCCGCGTAGCCCAGATAAACCGCGTCTGCACCGCCGGCAACAGCCCGGTCAAGGGCTTCACGGTTACCAGCCGGCGCCAGGTTCTCCATCATGCAGGCGTCCTCCTTCACAAGAAAATGCGATGCTGCCCTAAAAAACAGGCGCAGTCCGGCCATCTCCTGCCGCATCTGCGCCTGTACGTGTTCACATCTGCTCAAATGGATAGGTCTGTCCGAACGTCTCCACGCGGATGGACTTCATCACCTGAGGCTCCAGGGGCTTGTCGCGCATGTCACGCTTAGCATTCACGATGGCATCCGCCACGTCCATACCCTCCAACACCTTGCCGAACGCCGCATACTGACCATCCAGATGCGGGCTGTCAGACGTCATGATAAAGAACTGGCTGCCGGCAGAATCGGGCATCATGCTCCGCGCCATCGACAGCACACCATACGTATGCTTGAGCGGATTATTGACGCCGTTCATGGTAAATTCACCCTTGATATGATAGCCGGGGCCGCCGATGCCGGTGCCCTTGGGGTCGCCGCCCTGAATCATGAAGCCAGGAATCACGCGATGGAAAATCAGCCCGTCATAAAAGCCGCTGTTCGCCAGCGCGATAAAATTGCCTACGGACTGCGGTGCGATTTCTGGATACAGCTCACCCTTCATTTCGCGGCCGTCTGCCATGGTGATAACAAAAGTAGGATTCTGTGCCATAGATAGCACTCCTTTCAGCACCATTTTCCTCGTCCTTGAGGAAATCAGGACACAAAAATGCCCTTGCGCCTATTGTAACAGCAAATAGCGTAAATTGCAAGCGGATTCGATGCTCACGTTTCGCAGAACAGCGTCCGCTTACGCGCAATCATCTCATCTGTCCGCTGAATATACTGCTCAATATTGGAAACATTCGGCGCACGCCCGATATGCCCTTCTTCGGGATAAACCCTCTTCGAAATGCCGCCTGCGCCCAGCGCGAGAATGTGCGTTGTTTCCTCCATGATATCCACATTGTACTGACAGGCATGACCGGGCAGCGCATAGCCGACATTCTCCTGATTGCCCGCCATGTACTTCTGACGATAGAGATAATACGGCTTCATGCCGAGGCTATGCGCTGTATCAAGCCCCATCTGCACCATGCGCGATGCGGTGTCGCTGTCCGGCAGCGACGCGTTTTCCAGATGAAGACGGCTGGAGCGCTTGATGGCAAGCGTATGCACGGTCAGGCTTTCCGGCTTCAAGTGAAACGCCGCGTCCATCGTAACAGCGAAATCATCTGTATTCTCGCCCGGCAATCCGGCAATCACGTCCATGTTGATATGGTGCATGCCGACTGCACGCGCCATAGCATACGCTTCCTCCACCTGACGTGCGGTGTGGGCACGCCCGATGATTTGCAGCGTCCGGTCGTTCATCGTCTGCGGATTGATGCTGATTCGCTGCACGCCGGCTTGCTTGATGGCTTTGAGTTTTCCAATCGTCAGCGTGTCCGGACGGCCTGCCTCGACCGTGTATTCCATCGCCTTTGGGAAATCGCGCATCATGGCATCGAGCAGGATAGACAGCTGCTTCTCATCCAGCGACGTCGGCGTACCTCCGCCCACGTACACGGCGCGAAGCGTCTTGCCGGCATCGCGCATGAGGTCCGCACAGGCATGCATTTCCCGAAGCAACGCATTCAGGTACGGCTCTACAAGATGCCCATCGCCCAGTTCGCCGCTGGAAAACGAGCAATACGTACACCGCGTAGTACAGAAGGGAATGCCGATGTACACATCCATCCAGCGGTCATCCGGCTCGGGAAGCGTCTGCTGCACCGCGACGATATCTGCCAGCAGCGACGCCTTCTCGGGGAGAAGGTCGAACTGATTGACAATGTACGTCTGCGCCTCCGCCATGGTGCGACCGCTTTCGAGCGCCTCATACATCAGGTGCGTCGGACGGATGCCTGTCATGCTTCCCCACGGCGGATGAATACCCGTTTCCTTGCGGCACAGGTCGTAGAGTGTTTGTCGGCAAAGGCGGCGAAGGGCACGTCTGCGATGCAGCTGCGCAAGGCGTTCATCATCCTCCCGCGGCGGAATGGCGGTTCTGCCTTCCGCTGACGCCGTTTTTCCGGTGAATCGGATGACGAACTGACCATTTTCCGCCTGCACGGTGTAATGGTAATCAGGCGCCTCCCACACGCTGTCCGGCAGTTGAAACAGATGCGTAACGTTCATCAAATCCGGCATAATTGTGCCGAGATCATCCATCAGGTTCTGCTGGTTCTCCTGCTCCATGTCAGTCTCCATGTCCGGGATAAATTTCCATCGTGCGGACGAGCGGCTCAAGGCGTTCAAGCGAACTGCGCATATCCGCGCTACTGCCCGTCGGCAAATCCGTTCGACCGCAGCCGAAGCGGAACAGCGTATCGCCCGTGAACAGCTTATTGCCGAGCTGATAGCAGACGCTGCCTGCCGTATGTCCCGGCGTGTGCAGCACTGTAAACGTCATGCCGGCGGCGGATAACGTGCTTCCGTCCCTGACAAGCAGCGTCGCATCCGGTGCTGTGACCGGCTTGCCGATAAGAAAGCTCGCGTTGAGCATCGGGTCGCTTAGCAGAGCCGCGTCATCGCGGTGGATGACAATCGCTGTGTCATCCGCCTTCAGTGCTCGAACCGCGCCAATATGGTCGAAATGTCCATGCGTCAGGAGAATCATCGCGATGCTTCTACCGTCCGCAGCAGACCGAATGCGCTCCGGCTCATCACCCGGGTCAATCACCACGCAGTCCGTGCGTGCATCATCATAGAGGATGTAGCAGCAGGTACCGACCGCGCCGACCGTGAGCTCCTTCATGCACAGCATGGCAATTCTCCTTTCTGCTTAGAACAGCTTTGCCGAATCCATCAGGATGGTAACAGGTCCATCATTGACGAGCGAAACCTGCATATCCGCGCGGAATCGCCCTGTCTCAACATGCACCTGCCGATCACGCCACGCCTTGACAAGCTGTTCATAGCGCGCATTTGCCTCCTCGGGGCGTGCAGCGGTGATGAAGCTTGGGCGTCGTCCGCCGCGGGCATCGCCGTAGAGGGTGAACTGGCTGACTGCCAGAATCGACCCGCTGATATCAAGGAGAGATTTATTCATCTTTCCTTCTTCATCCTCAAAAATCCGCAGATGCGGCACCTTTTCCGCCATATAGCGGACATCCTGATCGGTATCATCGACACTGACGCCGATGAGCACCATCAGCCCCTGCTGAATTTGTCCGATGCATGTACCCTCCACTGTTACAGATGCGGAGGATACACGCTGAATCACGCAGCGCATTCTATGGTCGTCCTTTCTTTAATGAATTGCCTGACGCAGACTGCGCTGATCTTCATCTCTGGATTTCTTCGTAGTGCACATCCAAGCAGCTTAATTTGTAATGTTGCAAGAGGTTTTCGCGTCTGCGGAATACAGAATAATAGAAAATCAGTCGAAGCAGAAAGCCGGCTGAAGTCCGTCACCCTTGGACACGGAAAACATCGATGACATCGGTTTTGCGCTGGATGGTGCGCACAAGGGTATCCATCTGCTCCTTGGAGCGAACTTCCAGCACAAATCGGAAGGTTGCAATGCGATTCTTTTCATCGAGCTCGGTGTTGACCGTCTTAATCGGCACATTTGCATCCTGAATGATGGTCGCCAGCTCAATCAGCAGGTTGGAGTGGTCGTAGGCAACAATCTTGATGGAAACGCAGAAGCCCGCGCCTGTATCGCCATCCGCTGCCCATGCCACATCGACGCGCCGCTCCTGCTCTCCGCGGAGGACGTTCACGCAGTCTGCCTTGTGAATCGTCACGCCGCGTCCGCGTGTGATAAAGCCGACAATGTCATCGCCCGGCACTGGCGTGCAGCACTTGCCGAAGCGCACGGGAATGTCCATATCCTCGTTGCCGGGGATGATGATGCCGTGATTCGCCTTGCCGATGTTTTTCCGCTGTGGCTGAGGCGCCTCGGTCCTGGCAAGAAGCTCCTCCACCTTGGGGGCAGCCTGCGCATTCTGTTCGCGCTGCTCGTCGATCATCCTCGTTACGACGTACACCGATGCCATGCCGCCGTAGCCGACCGCGCTGTAAATGTCGTTCAGCGCTGTAAAACCGTATTTTTTGAGGATGGAGTCGTAGTATTCGGGCTTGATGATGTCCGACGGATTCAATCCGCGTCGGCGGCATTCGCGCTCAACCATGCTGCGGCCGGTCTCGATGTTCTCCTCGCGGTACTCCTTCTTCAGGAACGCGCGGATTTTCGCCTGTGCCTGCGGCGTCTTGCAAATGCGCACCCAGTCGGCGCTCGGTCCCTTCGAGGCGGCGCTTGTGATGATTTCAACGCGGTCGCCGGTCTCCAGCGGCGTATCAAGCGGCATAATGCGCCCATTGATTTTGCTGCCCACGCACTTGTTGCCGACGGCGGAGTGAATCCGGTAGGCGAAGTCCAGCGGTGTCGCGCCCTTGGGCATGCTGATAACGTCGCCCTTGGGAGTAAACAGAAAAACCTCCTCGGCAAAGAGGTCTGTCTTGAGCGTATCGAGGAATTCGCGTGAATCGCGCGTATCACTCTGCCAATCCAGAATCTGCCGCACCCAGTAAAGCTTGGAGTCGAGATCGTTTGCCGAACCGCCGCCTTCCTTGTAGCGCCAGTGCGCAGCAATGCCGTATTCCGCGATGCGGTGCATTTCCCACGTGCGAATCTGCACCTCGAACGGGAACGGCATCTTGCGGCCGCCGACAACCGTCGTGTGCAGAGACTGATACATATTCGCCTTCGGGACGGAGATATAATCCTTGAATCGTCCGGGCATTTGTGTCCACAGCGTATGGACAATGCCGAGCACCGCATAGCAGTCCGGCACGGAATCAACAATCACGCGGATGGCAATGAGGTCATAAATCTGTTCAAACGGCTTATTCTGAAGCACCATTTTGCGGTAAATGCTGTAAAAATGCTTCGGTCTGCCGTCAATCGTATGGTGAATATGCATTTCATCGAGCTTCTGTGACAGCTCGTCAATCACCATGCGGATGTTTTCCTCGCGCTCGCTGCGTTTCTGCCCAACCTTCTGCACGAGATTCTCATAGCCGGCAGGATCGATATAGCGCAGAGAGAGATCCTCCAACTGCTGCTTGATGGCGTACACACCCAGACGATGCGCAATCGGCGCGTAAATATCAAGCGTTTCACGGGCGATGGCAACTTTCCTGTCCTCGCGCTGATACTTGAGCGTCAGCATGTTGTGCAGGCGGTCGGCAAGCTTAATCAGCACGACGCGGATATCCTTGCCCATCGCCAGAATCATCTTGCGAAGCGATTCTGCCTGGGCCTCTTCCTTATCGGCGAAATCAAGCTTGTTCAGCTTCGTCACGCCGTCCACCAGCATAGCGACTTCCTCGCCAAACTCCTGCCTGATGGTGTCAAGCGTGATGCCCTTTTCCTTGCAATCCTCCACCGTATCATGCAACAGCCCTGCGGCAATGGTCGGCGGGTCAAGCGACAGCTCCACCAGAATGCTGGCAACAAAAGAAGGATGCGTGAAATAGGGCTCACCGTTCTTTCTGTGCTGTCCCTCGTGCGCCTCCTGAGCGAATAAATAGGCTTTTTCCACCAGCTTATATCCGTCGCCGGGGTAATACTTCTTCACTCTCTCAAGCATTTGGCTCAGCGGCATGGCTTCATAGTCGGTATAAGTCATATTTCATCCTCCTTTCCCCATCATTCTACTCCATAAAATGCTCCAGCAGATATTTCCGCACCGGACTGTCCGTCAGCGTGACCTTATGCGGCGGACAGAGCCGGAGCTGATACGGCGACATGGTGAACGTCACCAGCTGCAACTCACGGAAGACGCACAAGCCCGTCAGTACCTGCTCGCGCGTCATCCGGCAGTCCTCCGCGAGAGAAGAAACCGCCATCGTGCCGCCCTTCATCAGCCGCCTGTACATTTGCCTGAGCATATCGTCCGACACGGTGATGTCCGTCAGCAGCGCACGCACCCTGTCCGGCGCGTCCGGCAGGCGCCACAGCCGCGCGTTCGGGCATTGACGGCGGATTGCTTCCTCCTCGCCGGGCAACGCACTGCCGTCCAGCAGGACAACGTCCGCCCAACAGTCACGGAGCTTTTCCGGACTCGGCGCGAAGAGAATCGTGTTGAATGCGCGTTCATCCTGCACCACGCTCACATCTGTATCTGCCTCGCAGCCTGCAAGCACCTCCTGCGCCCATTGCAAATCGTGGGCAATAAGCAGGAAGCCGCGACCTGATTTCAGCCGTTCGCGGAGCTGTGATGCACGGAGCGTCCTCATCGGCTTTTCAGGCGTATCGCCGTCCGATGATAAATAGATATATTTCGCCGCAAGCGCCTGTATTTCCTGCAAAAGCGCCTCAAAAATCATATTTTTCTCCGGCCAGAGCATGCTGCCGCCGGTTTGCTTGATGGCAGAAATGTTCATCTGCACGGTTTTCTGCCCGCGGAATTCGTTGATTTCAGGCGAAAACAGCACATCAACACGCTCGAACCCCCGACCCGCCAAATCGCCCTGCTGAAACGCAATGCCTCCGCGTACCGCATCGCCGTCAAGCAGCACCATTTTCAGGTGACTGCCCGTACTGCCGACGCGCCTTGCCTCCTGCACATGCACGCCGCGCGCCATGAGTACGGGAGTCGGATTGCCGCAGCCGGTCGGCTGGAGCTGCGCCAGCTCATCCACCAGCATCTGATTCACTTCGCCCAGCGGAATCTCCCACTCATACTCCTTCTGCGGAATATAGCACGACAGGTCGCAGTTGTCCGCCGTTGTGATGACGCGGTTGAGCAGCCGCCTGAGTGTCGGGACGCGGTCAGCACGGATGGTCAGACCGGCCGCCTGCGCATGACCGCCGAAGCGTTCAAACAGCTTATCCCCCGTTTCCTGCGCATAGAGCGCCTTGCACGCCGTCAGCATCTGATGAATATCAACGCCCGGAATCGAGCGGCACGAGCCGACCGCCAGGTCGTCATGCTGACTGAGCACAATCGTCGGGAAATGATATTTTTCGCAGATTCGCCCTGCCGCCAGCCCGATGACGCCGTTATTCCACTCCTGCCCGAGAATTACAATCGCGAGGTCCGTCCTGAAATCGACCTGAGCAGGAATTGCCGCCAGCGCATCGTCAACAATCTGCTTTTCCATCGTCTGACGCGTTTCGTTCAGCGCGTTGAGGTGCGCAGCAAGCGTATCCGCCTCAGCTGCATCCTTTGTCGTCAACAGCTTCACGCACTGCTCCGCCGTTTCCAGCCGGCCGCCTGCATTCAGGCGCGGCGCAATGCGATAGCCCAGATGCCCCGTATTGACCGGTGCCGTCACCTGTGCAAGCTGCATCAGCCGCTTCAACCCCGGCCGGTCGGATTCCGCCATTTTCAGCATACCCTCGCGGACAATAACGCGGTTCTCATCCACCAGCGGAACGATATCCGCAACGGTCGCCAGCGCAGCAAGGTCAATGCGCCGTTTCACCGCCTCCATTCCCATCAGCGCCTGCGTCATCTTGAGCGCAACGCCCGCCCCGCACAACCGTTTGAACGGGTACGGCTCAATCAGCGGATTCAGCACCGCATCTGCCTCGGGCAGCCGTTCTGCCAGCTGATGGTGGTCGGTGACAACAACCGACATGCCCAGTTTCTTTGCAAGCGCAACTTCTTCAAGGTTTGTGATGCCGCAGTCAACCGTAATCAGCAGCTGATATTCCTTCGCGAGCTTCTCGACCGCATCGGCGTTCAGTCCGTAGCCTTCCTCGTGACGCGACGGAATGTACACCTGCACATTCTGCGCGCCCATGTCATGCAGTGTCTCCAGCATGATGCTTGAGGCGCAGATGCCGTCAACATCGTAGTCGCCGTATACGACGATGGCCTGCTCAGTCCCGACCGCCGTGCGGATGCAGGAAACTGCCTTTTCCATGCCGCTCATACGCATCGGATCATGCAAGTCGGTCAGCGCAGGATGCAGGAAGCGCGCTGCCTCCGCCTCGGTCGAAATGCCGCGGTAACGCAGCATGTTCGACAGCCTCAGCGACAGCGCGCCAATCGTTTCCCTGCTGTCAATGCCCTTTCGGGTAAATCTTAACATACGATGCTCCTGTTACCGTCTTCTGTCATTCCGGTTTGCAATTAGGATGAGGCGCAGCAGCGAGAGCAGGCTCGTCACCGCCGCCGCGACATACGTCAGCGCTGCCGCATTCAGTACGCGCCGGACGTTGCGTTCCTCGTCCGCACCGGAAATATAACCTCCCTCGGACAGCATCCGGATGGCACGACTGCTTGCGTTGAACTCCACCGGCAGCGTCACAAGCGCAAACACCGTTGATGCCGCAAACAGCGCGATGCCGATATACACCAGCGGCTGCCACGCAAAAATGAGACCGAGAATGAACAGCGGTGTCGCCATCGTCGAGCAGATGTTGACTGCGGGAACAATCGCCGTGCGGAGGTTCAGCGGCGCGTAGCCCTCGAGCTTCTGCATGGCGTGACCCGCCTCATGCGCCGCAATGCCCAGTGCCGCTACGCTTGTGCCTGCGTAGACGCCATCGGACAGCTTCAATTCTTCCTTTGCAGGGTCATAGTGATCCGTCAGCTCACCGGAAATGCGTCCGACACGCACACGTGTGTTGCCATTCCGGCGCAGAAGGTCGGTCACCATCTCGCTTGCCGTCATACCGCAGCGTGCGGGAATCCGGCTGCACTGCGCATAGGCGCTCTTGACCTTCATCTGTGCAATCAAGCCCAGAATCAGTCCGGGAATCAGCAGAATATAGGTCCAGTCCCAATAATAATACATAAATCCGCCTTCCTTCTGATTTCATGATGATGCAGACCGATTGATAATCGCTCTGTCCTATCCTAACATAATTGCCGCGCGGATGCAAGCAATATCGCAGCATGGGCTGTCAGCGCATTTTCCAACGTCTATATTTATGCATCGATGTATGAAATTTGAAGTCATCAGGTTACAATGTCATATTTCTCCTTTTTTGTTAGATGAATTCCAAA
This sequence comes from Bacteroidaceae bacterium, assembly GCA_963642705.1. Taxonomy (GTDB): domain Bacteria; phylum Bacillota; class Clostridia; order Christensenellales; family Aristaeellaceae; genus UBA11524. Next base: position 19,005 of record CAVIHU010000007.1, on the reverse strand, counting down.
AATCCCTTGACATTTCAACCAGCATTTGCTATACTACGCATGTAGACAAAATACAAATGTTCGCTGTTTCCGAGACCTGTGCAGGAGGGAGAGACGGTAATGCAGTGCTTTACGATAAAGATTGCAAAAACCACTTTCCAGCTTCTGACGCGCAATCCGGCGCTGCAGGACAAGTATCATGCTTACCTGACCGATGAAGCGCCTGTCTGCACGGTATCTGCTTCGGATGAGGAGCTGGATTCGCTCCGCAGTGAACATCGTCACGCTCGTCTGCTCTCTCGCCTTCGTCAGCGCGCAATTGGGAACAGCCCTCGGCGGATGCAGGACGAAGAGAACGTGCTCTACCGAAAGATCAGCATGCTGCTGCCGAGATCTCACGCTTTCATCCTGCACGGCGCTGCCGTTTCGCTGGACGGCTGCGGCTACATCTTTTCAGGACGAAGCGGTGTCGGTAAGTCTACGCACGTCAACCTTTGGCTGAACCACTTCGGCAATCAGGATCGGCACGAGCCCGACGCACGCGCCCGCATGATCAACGGCGACAAGCCTATCCTGCTGCTGGACAACGGTCAATGGTATGTCTGTGGCTCTCCGTGGCAGGGAAAGGAGAACCTCGGCAACCCGATTGCCGTGCCGCTCAAGGGCATTTGCTTCCTGACGCGCGGCGAAAACAACCGTATTACCCCTGCAACACATATGGTGGACTGGCTCTTCAACGCCGTGCTGCTGCCGGACGAGGCGGCGACGCGCATTGAGATGCTCAGCCTGCTTGACAGCCTGATAGCGCAGATTCCCATCTACCACATGGACGTCAACAACCTTGCGCCGGACGCTGTGCTGATCAGCAGCACGGTACTGACGCAATCGCTGCAGCCCACGAAGGCATGATGCCGGGCGTTTGAACTGCTTGATGCAGGCAAGGAGGATATCATGAATAAATTACGTTACGAAAAGCCCTTAGCGGAGATTGTCGAGTTTGACACGAGAGATTTGGTGGTGGCTGCGTCGGGAGATGGAGGAGATAGTGGCGGCAATACAGATCCTTCGATTTTTTGCATACTACTGTTTGGTCAAGGCGAGGGGCGTGGTTGTCTCTTGTCTACTATTGGTTTCATATCTACCTAAATCAAAGAAAGCCTATATCTTCTGCGGGCAGCATGTGCATTGGCATGTGCTGCCTTTCCTGTAACCGCCTCGACCGACAGGAGCAACTGCCATGTATTATCGTCTGAATGACGCCTATGCCCTGCGCGGCTGGCTGCACCTGACCAACGCGCTGCTCAAGCGTCCCGAAAACGCCGTCAAGCCACTCACCGGCAGTGATTTCAACCTGCTGCTTCTCTGCGACGGCTGCACGTCGATGGATGGGCTGCTGACCGATGCAACCCGCACCCGGCTGGACAAATACGTTGCCGATGGCATTGTCACCCCATCCGAAACCGCCGCCCCCATCGACAAAGACCAGCAATACCGCTTCTACCGCAACCGCTTTGTCCCTGCCGCGCATTGGGCAATCACCGGCCGCTGCAACTACCGCTGCCGTCATTGCTACATGGACGCGCCCAGCGGTCAGTACGGCGAGCTGTCCCACGAGGATGCGTTCGACATCATAGACCAGCTCAGTCAATGCGGCATTCAGCAAATCGAACTGACCGGCGGCGAACCGTTCATCCGCAACGACTTCTGGGAAATTGTCGATGAAATCCGCCGCAGAAAAATGGTCATCCGTCAGGTTTACACGAATGCGTGGCTGCTGAATGACGCTATTCTGGACGAATTCGAGCACCGCGGCATGCGCCCGGAATTCTCCGTCAGCTTTGACGGCATCGGCTGGCATGACTGGATGCGCGGCGTGACAGGCGCGGAGGATGCTGCCTGGCGTGCCTTTGCGCTGTGCAAGCGGCGCGGCTTCAATGTCAATGTCGAAATGTGCCTGCACACGGGCAACATACCTGTCGTCCGCGAAAGCCTGAAAAAGCTCGGTGAAGCAGGCGTTCATGCGGTCAAAATCGGCGCGATTCGCCCAACGCCGCTGTGGGAAAGCCGCGGCGAAGGACGGACGGTTTCCAACGAAGACTATATCGAAGCCGCCATCGATTATATTCCGCATTACTGCGAGGACGGCAAGCCGCTTGATCTGATTTGGAGCAGCGTCATGCTGTTAAACAGAAACGGCACCTACATGCTTGCACCGGAACGCATGAACGGCGAGCAATCATGCGAGAGCTGTATGCTATGCAATGCCGTGCGCAGCACGTTCCACATCACGCCGGAAGGACGGCTGCTTCCCTGCATTGCATTGACCGCGCTGGAGGATCAGTCGATGTTCCCCCGCATTCAGGATGTCGGGCTCCAATCGCTGCTGACCAGCGGCAGCTATATCGACTTCGCAACCGCGCGCGTCGGCGACCTGCTGAAGGTCAACAGGGAATGCGCCGCGTGCGAGCACAGGTACGTCTGCGGTGGCGGATGCCGTGCGTCAGCGCTGCTCAACGGCAAAGGAATGATGGGCTGCGACCCCGACCAGTGTGCCTTTTTCAGCACAGATTATTCGCAGCGCATCCACCAAATCGCACAGTCAGCCGGACTAAAACGGAAATGAGGACATGCACTATGAAAGCAAAGAAGGATTTTCTGCTTAAGAAAATGGCAGATGAATACATCCTTGTGCCCATCGGCGAGGAAAACATGCATTTTAACGGCCTTATTCGACTGAATGCATCGGGCGCGTGGCTGTGGGAGCAGCTTGCGGAGGACATCACGGCAGACGCGCTGATTCAGCGGATGTGCGTGCGCTACGAGGGACTCGATGAAGCAACTGCCGCCCGCGACCTGCAGGAATTTCTGCAGAGCATCAGGCCGATGCTGGAGGCAGAATGATTCTGCTAATTACCGCGCTGCTGCTTGTGGCGCTGATGGTCATCATCACCGAACAGCTCAGATGCCACCTGCCGCTGCCGCGATTCCGGCAAATCATGCGCCTGCTGCTTCTGGCGTACCTGCTCCTGAACTGGACGTTCACGCTGTTCACGCGCACGACCGGCGAATACCCGACTGTGTTCGTGCCCTTTCGGGCGCTGCTGGAGGCGCTCGGCTGGTCGGTCTGGACGTTTGAGGACGTCGGACAGCTGCTGAGCGGCGCATTGACCGCAAACGAACCGACCCTGAAGCCGCTTGTCGGCATCGCACAGAACATCGTGCTGTTCCTGCCATTCGGTTTCCTGTTGACAGCGTCATATCGGCGGATGAATACGTGGCTGTTCCTGCTGCTCGGGCTGTTGCTGTCGCTCTTCATCGAGTGCTGTCAGCTGTTCCTGCTGCTCGGCTGGTTCGAGGCGGACGATTTGCTGAACAATACGCTCGGCACGCTCATCGGGCTTTGGCTGTACCGCAGGATTCCGGAAAGCTGCACATATACGCCCGAAAATGAATAAAAATTGCGGCAGGGATGCATTCCCTGCCGCTTGTTTGTTTACTTGCTGCCATCATAGAATTCGCTGCCAACCGTTTCCGTCTCAATCAGCACGGAATTCTGATTCAGCGCCGTGATGACCTCGTCCGCGATCGCATGGACTTCCTCGGCAGAAATGTCCTCCAGCACGCATGCGATTGTCTGCTCGCACGTGATGCTACCCTTGTCGTCCGCCCAGTAGCCAGCTGCGTCCATCAGCGTGCAGCCGCCGGTATGGCGCGTGCATATTTCCGTGATCAGGCGACGACATTCATCCAGCGGAATCTCCTGCTGGTACGTATCCTTGTCATTCGTACCGATGTACAGCGTGTACTTCGTCTGAGCATCGGCATCAGACTCCTTCGCGCCGTACTGATTGCACAGCACGATACCCGTTGCGACAAGATTTGCCACCAGCAGAACCGTCACAAGCACCAAAAATACGCGAACGCCTTTATTTTGCCTGTTTTCCATCTCTATCGCTCCTTCACCGCATCGCCTTAAAGCGATCCAGAACACATTATAGCACGAATGTGCCGGAGAATCAAGGAGATGATCGGCAGACGGAAAGGTGCAATTGTTTACTTCAGCTTGTCCGCTGCCGCACGGCAGGCAGCAAGTGCATCATCATCCGGCGCATCCTGACAAATTACCGTATCGACGATATTCAGATTGCTGTTCTCTCGCTTCCAGGTATCCATCCATTCACCGCCGCCCCAGCCGTAGCTGCCGAAAAGCACAATCCTCTTGCTGCCAAGCGTCGGGGCAACAGCCTTCCACATTGGCTCGAATTCATCCTCCTCCAGCTGCTCCGCACCCATTGCGCTGCAGCCGAATGCCAGCGCATCGTAAGCCGATGCCTTGTCCGCCGAGAACTCCCCTGCCGTATACAGGTCAGCGCCAAGCTGCTGCGCCATTGCCTCCGCCATTGCCTGCGTGTTGCCCGTACCCGACCAATAAACCACTGCAACCTTGCTCATGAAAATTCATTCCTTTCAATTATATTATTACGCGCGGACAGTCAGCCTTTCCAGCGGCCATCCTGCGCGGAACAACGCCTGATACGCATTCCTGCACGCCCTGTAGCGTTCAAAGACGCGCAGCGCCTCGCACTCGTTCGTATACACCTTCCAGCAGCCGGTGCAGAGGCATCCGCGGCCTCCATCGCGCATGAAGGCAATCACATCGCTAAGCGGATAGCCCAGAAAAACGCCGATTTCATGCGGAAAGCAGGGCGACTCCGTCAGCCGCGTCCGAAGAAAAGTCAGCGACGCATCGATGGACAACTGCTGATAGCCCAACGAACGCAGGAATTGCGCAACATCTGGCTGATTCAGCAGCTTCTGAAGCGTTTCGGCACGGTACACGTACACCAGTGCATGCTCCTGCCGACGCCGCAGCACCGTCATTGATACACCGCGCGAAGAGAGCACCTGCGTCACCCTGCAAAACTCATCCTGAAAGCCGCTGCGTTCGGCGCACGATGCCGTAAACAGGCTGCCGACCTTCAGATTTGCAAGCGTAGGCGAACCGTGGTCAATCAGCACTCTTTCCAGCATATTTCTCCTCCGGATGCATCGTTGTTAGATATAACTAACAACGTCATTGTACAGAACATTCGGACAATTGTCAAGCGTTTTATGTTAGTTTTCTCTAACTTTTTGATTTTAATGAAACCTCTTGACAAATCTCGCAGTTCTGCTATAATTTATTACGTTAGTGCTTTATCGCATTAAATTGATGAAACAGGAGGCGGCTCAACGATGCGTCGCAGACTGCAAATTCCCCACGGCATGCAGGACACCCTCCCCGGCGAATGCGCAGGTAAACGCACCTTAGAAGGAAAGCTGCGGCGGCTGTTCACCCTGAACGGATATCAGGAAATTGAGACGCCGCTGCTGGAATATTATGACACCCTCGATGACATCACCTTCGGCTATCGTCCCGAGCAGGTCTGGAAGACGTTTGACCCGCAGTCGCGTATTCTCGCGATTCGTCCTGATTCAACGATTCCTGCTGTCCGCCTTGCTTCCGGCAGGCTGGAAAATGCGCCGCTGCCGCTGCGGCTGTGCTATGTGCAAAGCGCGGCAAAATTCCACTCCGAAACGCTCTCGCTGCTCTGTGAGGACACGCAGGCAGGTGTTGAGCTGATGGGCGAAGGCAGCGCGCAGTCGGATGCAGAGGTCATCGTGCTCGCCATTGAGGCACTGCGTTCCGCAGGACTGCGCGATTTCCTCATTGAACTGGGCGAGGTGCAATTTGTCAACGGTTTCCTGCAAGAGGCCGGTCTGATGCCGGAACAGTGCTCCGCTGTCCGCGAGCTCATGGCGCACAAGAACGCGCTGGACATGCAGCTCTACCTCGACACACTCAGCCTTGAGCGCGACGTATCCGAGCGGCTGATGCGCCTGCCGCAGCTCTTCGGCGACTTCGGCGTGCTTGATGAGGCAGAGCGGCTGACGCAAAATCCGCTGTGCCTGAACGCCATCGCACGTCTCCGACAGATCATCACCATTCTGGCAGATGACGGCTGTGCGGACTGTGTGAGCATTGACCTCGGGCTGGCACAGCAGGTAAATTATTACTCCGGCATGGTGTTCCACGGGCTTGTCGGCGAGCTGGGTCAGCCTCTGCTGTCCGGCGGGCGATATGACGGGCTGCCGGCGCAGTTCGGGCGTCCGCTCCCTGCAACCGGCTTTGCCCTGTCGCTCAAGCTGACAATGATGGCGCTGGAGCGTCAGGGCGTGTCGTTCGCGCCGCCGAAGCCGGATGTTATCGTGTCGTTTGCCTCCGGCTGTCTGCAGCAGGCGGCATCCTACGCGCGTCGTCAGCGCGAGAAAGGCGTGTCGGTTGCGCTGATGTATGGGCTGAACGCCGAGGCGCTCCGCAAGCGCGTCGATAACGGCGAGGCATCGTCCGCCGTGTACCTGAACGGCAGCTTCCTTGAGCAATACGGAAAGGCGGTGTTCTGATGGCTCAGCCGGTCATTACCTTCGCGCTGGCAAAAGGCCGTTTGGCGGAGCAAGCATTTGAGCTGCTTGAACAGCTCGGTATCGACTGCTCGGAACCCCGCGACCCCGGTCGGCAGCTCGTCCTGTGGGACAGAAAGCAGAACGTCCGCTTTATCCTCGTCAAACCGTCTGACGTGCCGACATATGTCGACCACGGTGTGGCTGACCTCGGCGTTGTCGGCAAGGACACGCTGCTCGAAGCCGGACGCGAGCTGTATGAGGTGCTCGATTTAGGCTTCGGCAAATGCCGACTCTGCGTGGCAGGCTGCCCGGAGCATCAATCCGCCAGCGTCAACCGTGCCACCTTCCGTGTCGCCACGAAATACCCCAACATCGCCCGAAGCTACTATGAAAGCAAGGGACAGACGATTGAAATCATCGAGTTGCACGGTTCAGTGGAGCTCGGTCCCATCATCGGACTGTCCGATGTCATCTTCGACATTGTCGAAAGCGGCTCGACGCTGCGTGCCAACGGTCTGACCGTGATCGAGGAGATTTGCGGCGTATCGGCACGGCTCGTCGTCAACCGTGTTGCCATGAAAACAAAACGGGAGCGCATCCGCGAAATCATCGACGGACTGTCATCGCTCCTCACCGCCAGGCAGGAGGGACAAGCATGATTCCGATTTTGCAATTTTCCGACACCGCCGCACTCAAGCAGCGCGTCATGAACCGTTCCCAGCTGCAGAATGAGGATGTGTCGAGCCGTGTCCGCGAAATCGTATCGCACGTGCGTGAAGAAGGCGACAAGGCGCTGTTTGACTACACGCTCCGCTTTGATCATGCGCAGATGTCGTCAGAGAACGTCCTCGTCACCCGTGAGGAAATCGACCGTGCGTATGAGGCAGCGTCTCCGGAATGGCTCGATGCCATGCGCGAGGCTGCACGCCGCATCACCGCCTTCCACGAGCGTCAGAAGCAGAACACATGGCTGAACTTCGACAGTGCCATTTCCCTCGGGCAGAAAATTACGCCGCTTCGCCGCGTCGGTGTGTATGTTCCCGGCGGTACGGCAGCATATCCTTCTTCCGTGCTGATGAACGTCCTGCCTGCGAGGGTTGCCGGCGTCACGGAAATCATCATGGTCACGCCGCCTTCGCCTGACGGCAGCGTCAGCTATCCGCTTACGCTCGTTGCCGCGGATCTCGCCGGCGTCGATCGGATTTACAAGGTCGGCGGCGCACAGGCGATTGCCGCGCTTGCCTTCGGGACCGAGAGCATTCCGCGTGTGGACAAAATTACCGGTCCCGGCAACATCTACGTTGCTAACGCCAAGCGCGAGGTGTTCGGCTATGTCGGCATCGACATGGTCGCAGGACCCAGCGAGGTGCTTGTCATTGCAGATGACAGCGCCGACCCGCGCCATGTCGCAGCTGACCTTCTTTCGCAGGCGGAGCACGATCCGCTTGCCGCCGCCATTCTCGTCACCAACAGTGCCTTCCTTGCATCGGGCGTGCAGGATGAACTGACGCGGCAGACAGCTCTCCTTCCGCGACGTGAAGTCATCGACAGGAGTCTGACTGCCTACGGCACCATCGTCGTTGCCCCTACCCTGCTCGACTGTGCAGACATCGCGAACCAAATCGCGCCGGAGCACATGGAGCTGTCTGTTGCTGACCCGTATGCCCTGCTGCCGCTGATCGAAAACGCAGGCGCTATCTTCCTCGGACACTACTCGCCCGAACCGCTCGGCGATTATCTTGCAGGACCGAACCACGTTCTGCCGACAAGCGGAACGGCACGGTTCTTCTCTCCGCTGTCCGTCGATGATTTCGTAAAGAAATCCAGTCTGATTTGCTGCTCGCGTGAAGAACTGGAGCGCGTGTCTTCGCAGATCATGCTTTTGGCGCATCAGGAAGGGCTCGATGCCCATGCGAACGCCGTTGCCATCCGCTTCGGCAAGGAAATCGGCGCCCGTCAGGAGGAATGAACATGCGCGAAGCACACATCACACGGACAACGCGCGAAACGGATATTGCTCTGACCTTCTCGCCGGACGGCAGCGGAAAAACGGACCTGTCCAGCGGCATCGGCTTCTTCAACCATATGCTCGATGCCTTCTGCCGGTTCGCTCAGGCTGACTTATCCCTTCGCTGTCGGGGCGATTTGGACGTAGACGCGCACCACACAGTCGAGGACATTGGCATCTGCCTCGGACGGGCAATCCGCGATGCGCTCGGTGACCGGAGCGGCATCCGCCGGACAGGCAGCGCATACATGCCCATGGATGAATCGCTCGCCTTCTGTGCGCTGGACATTTCCGGCAGACCGTATCTCGTCTTTGACGCGGACTTTTCCGCGCCGATGTGCGGTCAGCTCGATACGCAGCTTGCGGAGGAATTTTTCCGCGCCGTTGCCGTGAATGCCGGTCTGACGCTGCACATAAAGGTGCTTTACGGCAAGAACGACCATCACAAAATGGAAGCGCTGTTCAAAGCGTTCGGACTTGCGCTTCGTGATGCCGCCGCCGTTGACGATCGCATTCAGGGTGTGCTGTCCACCAAGGGCACACTCGACTAAGGAGGAGCCGTCATGCAGATTTATCCCGCCATCGACATGCTGGACGGGCGTGCTGTCCGGCTGCGGCAGGGACGCCGGAATGATGCGACCGTCTTCGGCAATCCGGTGGAGCTTGCCGCGCAATGGCGTGCGCAGGGTGCCGAATGGCTGCACCTCGTTGACCTGACAGCCGCCTTCGAGGGCAAAACCGCTCATCTGCCGCTCATCCGCGAAGTCATCGCCGCCTTCGGCGGACAGGTCGAGCTTGGCGGCGGTCTGCGCACAATGCAGGATATCGCCCTGCGCATCGAAGCAGGCGTCACGCGGTGCATCATCGGCACGGCAGCCATCGAAAAGCCGGAGCTTGTGGCAGAGGCGTGCCGTGAATTTCCCGGCAAAATCGCCGTTGGGCTGGACGCAAAGGACGGTCTTGTCGCCACACGCGGCTGGGTCAAAACGTCCTCGCTGACAGCGGTTGATACCGCCAAACGCCTGCGCGATGTCGGTATCGACACCATTATTTACACCGACATCAGCCGCGACGGCATGATGCAGGGGCCAAACATCAAGGCAACGCGTCGGCTAATAGACGAAACCGGCCTCCGTATCATCGGTTCGGGCGGCGTCAGCAGCATCAAGGACTTGCTTGCGCTCCGCAGCATCGGCTGTGCAGGCGCGATTCTCGGGCGTGCCATGTATGAGGGCGCCGTCACCGTGCAGGACGCCATTCAGGCAGTTAAAGGAGAATGATCATGGATTTCAGTCAGCTTAAATTCGATGCGAACGGTCTGATTCCCGCCATTGCGCAGGATGCGGAAACAAATCAGGTGCTGATGCTCGCCTACATGAACCGCGAATCCATCATGAAGACGCTCGAAACCGGCTACGCAACCTACTTCAGCCGCAGCCGCCAGCAGTTGTGGAAGAAAGGTGAAACGTCCGGGCACACGCAGCAGCTTGTCGCGATGCGCTACGACTGCGACGGCGACGCGATTCTGCTGACCGTCAAGCAAATCGGCGCAGCGTGCCACACCGGTGCAAGGAGTTGCTTCTTCAACGATGTGTATGTCGATGAGGACGCTCCCTCAACCGCCGCTGTCCTTGCGCAGGATTACGCCACCATTGCCGACCGCGATGCGCATCCTGTCGAAGGCAGCTACACGAATTATCTGCTCGGCAAGGGCGTTGAGAAGATTTGCAAGAAGCTCGGCGAGGAAGCCAGCGAAACGATCATCGCAGCCATGAAGGGCAGCAGGGAGGAAGTTACGTATGAAGCAGCTGACCTGCTGTATCACCTGATGGTGCTGATGTACCAGCAGGGCGTAACGCTGAACGACGTCTGGTCAGAGCTCGCCCGCCGCCAATAAAAAGGTCGAGTGTGGAACTCTCTTGCAGGAGCCGTGGCAGTGCTCCCAACGAATCATTCGCAGCCGAGTGAAGCAATGTCTACGGCAAACAACCGCAAGAAAACGTCACCCGTTGCCAGCAATAAAAATGCAGCTTTATCCCTTTTTGAGGGGGGTAAAGCTGCATCGCTGTCCATCCAAATTCCGTGGTTTAGGCAATGTCGCACCATTCGGCATCATCGCCGAATGTGCCTTTTGCGTTATCTGCCATAAAATTCACGATTCATCGTTCCGCCTCATTTGTGCGGCATGGCCTTTACAGCCGTTTGCGCTTCCTGATGAGCTCCTTTTTCTTTTCAATCAGCCTGCCGTATTCGGTGAATGCTGCCACAAGCACCTCATCATCCTCAAAAATCGGGCGTGCCTTGTATTCGCTGCTGATTTTGTAGGGAACCACTTTTTCCTTAAACTGCACCTCCACCTCGTTGCCCTCCTGCGCGATTACCCTGCCGACCCCATAAAGCGGCTGTGTGACCTCCACACCAAGCAGCGAAATCTCCCGATACTCGTCCATTGCGGCATCCAGCGCATGGATTTCTTCATCGAGCGCTTCGATTTTTGCCTGACGTTCCTGCTCCTCCTTCGCCTGCTTCTGCTGCGTGGTGTATGTCCTGATAGAGTCCTTTTTCGCTGCATAGTGCATGCCCTTGTAGAAGTTGTACCACCTGCAGCAATACATCAGATCGAACGCCATCAGATGGAGACTCTTGTCGTAGTAGAAATTCTCCTTATCCTTGAACAACTTGTCATACTTTTCCAGCAGCGCCGGATGCTCACGCAGCGCTGCGACAACCGTTTCCGCCATATCATAGTAATTCGGCAGACTGAAGGAACCGCCGCTGCCGAGATCCTTGCCGAACTCAATGCGCAGGGCAAATTCGTTCGCATCCTTGAATCGGTAAATGAAGTGTGTTTCCGGCGCATAGAGCGCCAGATAGCACGATGCAGCATGTCGATCCTGCTGATAGCGAAAATAACGTGGAAACAATTCAAAGCGCAGCGCCTCAATGTGCTCGACAAACGTATCCATGTGCGTCTGCAGCTCCGCAACAGATGCATACGGCGCGAACAGCACGTCCGCAAACAGCGATTCAACCTCCTGCGGCCGCTTCTCTGCCATTTTCACGATGCCCGTGACGGGCGAAATCCGGCTGTTGTTGATCAGGATGGAGCTTCCCTTCATCGCCTTTGCGAACCTCTCGGAAAACGGCAGTCGCTGCACTTCCTCCGAAAGCCAGACATCCTGAAAGCAGCGTACTGCCTTCCACTTAAAGCACTCGTAATGCTCTGGACCGTTGAGCATCGCATAATTCTCCTCGTAACGGTCAATGAGCGTATGCAGATTGGTCGTATTCATGGCTTTTCCCCTTTCTCTGGTCGTTCTGTAATATCTTCTGCTTCCAGCATATCATAATCCTTGCAAAAAGAAAAGAGACTTGCACTTGATTTTGAGGACGTTTCCTCAATAAACGATAAAACGTTCGGTACATTCGCTGTTTTATTCCATTTTGCATCTTGTGAATCTGCCACTTTTCGTGTACAATAGCATTGGGAGGAATCTCAATGAGCGACACAATGCGGGCGAGTCAGCTTGCCCTCGAAGAATTAACCAGCCGCGTGCTGAAGGCGGATGCTGCGATTCGTTTGGAAAAGCATGCGGATATGGCAAAATATACAACGCTTCATCTGGGTGGAACAGCTGATTTGCTGGCGAATCCTGAGCATCCGGAGCAAATTCCGCTGCTGATTGAGGCAGCCCGTTCGCTGGATATCCCCGTGACTGTCATCGGCAACGGCAGCAATTTGCTCGTTCGCAGCGGCGGCATTCGGGGGCTTGTCATTCGCATCTGCCGTAATATGCACGCAATGGAAACCGGCGGCGACTGGATTCGTGCGCAGGCGGGCATGATGCTGTCGAGCCTTTCGATGGCGGCGGCAGACTGCGGCTTAGCCGGGCTGACGTTCGCCAGCGGCATTCCGGGAACGGTCGGCGGCGGCGTATATATGAACGCCGGCGCTTACGGTGGCGATATGAGTCAGGCGGTGACGCTTGTCGAGGGGTACAACATGGCTGGTGAGCCGTTCCGCTATAGCCGGCATGATATGCAGTTCGGCTACCGCTTTTCGAGGCTGATGAAGGAAGACAAGATCGTGACGCACGTAACCGTTCATCTGCCGCAGGGCAAACGCGAAGAGCTGCTGTCGGAAATGGTGGAGTTCAACCGCCGCCGCGCAGAAAAGCAGCCGCTGACCATGTTCAGTGCAGGCAGCACGTTCAAGCGTCCCGAGGGAGCATTCGCGGCCCAGTTGATTGATGAATGCGGCTTGAAGGGAGCAAAAATCGGCGGTGCGCAGGTCAGCGAAAAGCACGCCGGCTTCCTCGTCAACTGCGGCGGTACGCCTGAGGACTTTCTGGCCCTCATGGCGCACGTTCAGCGCGTGGTGCTCCGGCAAAAGGGCATCCGCCTTGAGCCGGAGGTCAAAATCATCGGCGAGAGTTTAGCAGAAGCATAAGGGGAGAGGACAATCATGCGGTTTCTCATGGTGACAGGGCTGAGCGGCGCCGGAAAAACGTCTGTCAACCGCTATCTGGAGGACATGGGCGCGTTTTGCGTGGATAATCTGCCGCCCAACATGATGTTCCGCATGATGGAGGCCATTGAGAAATCCGCGCTGAATCGTCCGCTTGTCGCGATGGCGGTAGACGTACGCAGTGCCGACTTCTTTGATGCAAAGGCGGTCTGCGACATCATCGCGGAATCGCGCGGCGTTGGCTATCAGGTTGAAGTCCTGTATCTGGAGGCTTCGGACGATGTGCTCGTCAGCCGCTATAAGGAAACGCGCCGCGACCATCCGCTGGCAGGCGAAAACGTCAGCCTGATGGAGGCAATCACCCGCGAACGCACGATCATGCAGCCGCTGCGTGAAACGGCGAATTACATTATCGACACAACCAGCCTGAAGCCCCGGCAGCTTCGCGCAAGGCTGTCAAGCATCCTGAGCAGCACAGACCAGCTCGGTGCAATGCACATCGAGATGAGCTCCTTTGGGTATAAGCGCGGTTTGCCGATGCAGGCAGACCTCGTGTTTGACGTGCGCTTTCTTCCGAATCCGTTCTACATTCCGGGCTTAGGCAGTCACACGGGGCTTGACGCGGACGTGCGCGATTTTGTGTTGAATCATCCGGTGACGCAGGAGTTTCTGACAAAGATGAAGGATTTGCTTTCCTTCCTGCTGCCGCATTATCAGGAGGAGGGAAAGCATCGTCTGTCGATTGCCATCGGCTGCACAGGCGGCGCGCACCGCAGTGTCGCCATCAGCGAGGCGCTTGCGGCGTATCTGCGTGAGACAGGTTATTCCGTCAGCATCGCGCACCGCGATTTGGAACTGGAGCAGGCGCACTGGAAGGAAAAACCGGAGGGAGTCTAAATGTCGTTTTCAGCCACGGTCAAGGAGGAGCTTTGCCGGCTGGAGCTTGGAAAAAGCTGCTGCATGCTCAGCGAACTGGCGGCACTCTACCGCACAAGCGGCTCTCTGACATTCCACGGCCTGGGACGCGTGCAGGTGCAGTACCGCGTGGAGAACACGGCGCTGGCGCGGCGAATCTTCCGCCTGCTGACTGCGCGGCTGTCGATTACGCCAAGGCTGCATTATGTTCAGCATGCGCGACTCGGCGGACAGCGCACCTGCGTGCTGACCATCGGCGATGAGGACTCGAAGCGGCTGATGCTGGCACTCCACCTGATTGAGCAGGGTGAGGACGGCAGCATCTCGTACCGCCGGACGATTGTTCGCCATCACCTGACGCGTCAGTGCTGCCGACGTGCGTATCTTCGGGCGGCATTCCTCGGTGCAGGGACGATGTCCGCCCCCGAAAAGGATTATCATTTTGAAATCATTGCATCTGAAACAGGATTTGTTCGTGAGCTGACGCGTGTGCTGGAAAAGGCGGAGCTTCCCGTCCACACCTTCGAGCGCAAGGGTCAAACCGTCATCTACCTGAAGGGTGCGCAGCAGATTTCGGATTGCCTTGCGCTGATGGGTGCGTCGGCGAGCGTATTTGCGCTGGAGAACGTGCGTATCCGAAAACAGGCACGAGGCGCTGCAAACCGCGCCATCAACTGCGATGAACACAACTCGGAAAAAATGCTCAATGCCGCGCTGCAGCAGGTGACTGCCATCCGCTGGTACACCATTGCGCACGGCCTTCGCGAGCTACCTCCGGCACTCCAGGAAATCGCACGCCTGAGGCTCGAGAATGTTGATCTATCCCTGGCGGAGCTGGGCAATCAGTCGCAGCCGCCGCTGTCGAAATCCGCTGTGAACCACCGGATGCGAAGGCTGATGGAGATTATTCATGAGGCTGAGGAGCAGGCGCGCAAGGAAGCGGCTGCACAGGCGCCGGATCGATAATTTGTTCATATCAATCAAATAGCAAGGAGGATTTCCAATGATCGTGAAGCCGATTACATTTCCCAATTACCAGCCGTTGACACGTTCCAATGCGGCGCAGGTTGTCGAAACATCATCCCGATACGAGTCGCGGGTCATGATTCGCCGCCATCAGAAGGTCGTGAACGCAAAGTCGATGCTGGGTCTGCTGTCGCTTGACGCGGATGAGCAGAACGAGATGGTTCTGGTGGTCGATGGTCCTGATGAGGAGCAGGCTGCCGAAGCAGTGCTCGCATTATTCGCCAGGTAATACGTGATAAGGTTCAAGGCACGAAGTTCCTTGAACCTTTTTGATTGAAGTACGCTATCTTCATTCATTTTTCGCGTGTTAATCAGCTTATGGCCATACCGCACCAATGAGGCAGAACAATGAATCGTGAGATTTATACATAGGCAGACCGGCGAAATATCGTTTTATTACGCTGCCTCAGATAGCGCAAAAGGCACATTCAGTGGCGCCGCCGAATTGTTCGGTGCCGCCCTATATTTTTGCAAATTCCGTGCCTGAAAGACTATGCAGAACGCCCAAAACGTTGTAAAATAGACAGTATGAATGCATGGGAGGAATCAGGATGCTTCCGGAAGAGCTGCGAAGAGCGAGAGATTTGCTGATAGACGTAACGCCCCTGTGCTCGGACTGCGGGCTGCTTTGCGGTGCCGCATGCTGCCGGAGTCATCCGGGCGAGCAAACGGGGATGCTGCTCTTTCCGGGCGAAGAGGCGCTCTATATGGATGATGCATCCTTCCGCATACTCCCGACGAAGCAGGGAACGCTGCTCATCTGCTCTGGGCATTGCAATCGGGCAAACCGTCCGCTGGCATGCCGGATGTTTCCATTGCTGATTCTCGTCCGTGAAGATGGCGTGAAGGTCGCCATGGATGCGGCTGCGCGTGCGGTGTGTCCGCTGGCGAAGCAGGGAAAACAGGCGCTGTCGCAAACGTTTGTGGCTCGTGTCCTTGAAGCGGGAAGGTGCCTTGTCGAAAACAAAAAGCTCGCGGCGCATTTGGCTCTGCTGACAAGCATGCAGGATGAGCTTCATGCAGTCAGACGGCAGTATATCGGAGGAAGCAGCGATGTTTGAGTCAGTAAATGTGCCGAGGGAAACGTATGGCAAGGGAGAAAATCTGCTGCTTTGCGCCGATGCCGCCGAAGGTCATCCGTTGCTGGACGCGCTGTCAGGTCAAGCGCAGGTCGTGTACATAGACCCGCCATTCATGACGGGCGACCAGTTTATCCGGCGACGCTGCTTTGGCACGGAAGGGTGGCGTTCCGGCAAGCCGATGCCCGAATATCCGGCGTACTGCGACCGCTACGAGAGCCGCGAAGCATATTTGCAGATGCTCCGGCGGATGATTGAGCAAGCAAACAAACTGCTTCAGCCGAGCGGTGTGATGTATCTTCATCTCGACTGGCGTGCGACGGCATATGCAAGGATTCTGTGCGATGAGGTTTTCGGCGAGGATATGTTCCTCAACGAAATCATCTGGAGCTATGAAAGCGGCGGTCGCGCAAAAAAATATTTCAGCCGGAAGCATGACACGATCCTCCTGTATGCCAGGACAAAAAAGTACGCATTTGACCTGATGCGCGTGCCTCTGCCGAGGACGGAAAACCGCAAAAACCACATGCGCCGCTGCGTTGATGAGGATGGCAGGGCATACAGCCAAATCAAGTCCGGCGGAAAGATTTACCGTTATTACGATGATGCGCCAGTGTATCCGGGGGATGTGTGGAGCGATATCGGCTTCCTGCAGCAGCGTGACCCCGAACGCATGGGCTATCCGACACAAAAGCCGCTCAAGCTTCTGGAGAGGATGCTCCTTCCCGTCGTACAAAAGGGGGATTTGGTGGTCGACCTGTGCTGCGGCAGCGGAACGACGCTTGAGGTAGCGCAGTCGCTCGGCTGCCGGTTTGTCGGGGTTGACAAGCTGCCGGAAACCGTCCTGACTGCGGCGAGCCGATTGAACAGCGGCAATCTGACGATGGAATGTCCCTGCACGATGGATGCAACTGCGCTGGAAGGCGAATGCAAGGGAGCAGGCAGCATGCTGCTGCTGACCGGCTTCGCTGCAACGCATCCGTGCTTCCCGAAGACGCTGCAGCAGCTCGATACGCTTGAAAGTTGGGCTGTCGGCGATTCGACGGCGGAAGGCATCCGCATCCTGCAGCGTTTCAGCCGTTCAAGGAAAATCCCCGATCTGCCGTGGCTGACAGTCGTGCCGGACAGCCTCCATCAGTTGGCGGTTGTGACGGTCGACGCCGCATGCCGAAAGCGCGTGTACCAGTGGAAGGAATAAAAAGAACGCAGTTCCTGCAATCGGAGCTGCGTTCTTTTCGATTTATCTGCGCTTTCTTCTGACTTTCCGGATGATGCTGACGATGAGGAAGATAACCACACAGACTGCAATAAACGGCAACGCGGCGGTCAGGAAAACAAGGCCGTCCTGCAGGAATGAAATGAATGCATTCCAACCGGTCTGCAAGGCGCTTTCAATGCGTTCGCCGAGCGTTTTTGTTTCGTCTGTCAGGTCAGGCTGTGCTTCCTCGTTCAGCGTCAGGTAGACCGTTGATTCGCTGACCCGCTTATCTGTCGAGGCGAGGCTGCGTTCAAGCTGCTCGATATTGTACTGCGTGTCGGCAATCTGGTTTTCCAACTCAAGCAGACTTGACAGATCCGCCGCCGTATCAGTCAACGCCTGAAGCCGTGCAAGCAGCAGCCGCTGGTTGTCCAGCCGAGCGGCGGTATCCTGATAGCTCGCGGTGACATCTGTGGCTGTCATATCGCGGCTTGTAACACGCCCGATGGTGTCGGTACCGCTCAGAAAATCATCAAGTTGCTCCGCGGGCACGCGAATCGTCAGCGACGCTGTACGCAGATTGCGCGAATTCGTGTATTCGCTCGAGCTCTCCAGATACGCATCGTACTGCGAAAGCATCGTCTCGATGCTCTGCATGCTGTCCTCGTAAGCGGTCGTCTTGACAGTCATGGAGACGGTACGAATGATTTTGCGGTCAGACACTGCGCTATCAATCGAACCATTCGCGCTATTGCTGGCAAACAGCATCGTGCCGCCGCCTTCATCCGCCATCTCGTATTCGGCAACGGTATCCTCATCATAGCTGGCGGTCGTGCTGTAGCGCAGCTTGCTGTCCGGGCTGCTTGCGGTGCTGGTCGGAGAAAGCTTGTCCTTCGTCAGCAGCGTTCCGCCCACAACAAACACAAGCGCCGCCGCGACAGAGAGCACACGCGTCCACATTCGCTTCCGATCAGGCTGATTCGTCTCATCATGCTTCATGGCATCCTCCTTCACAAGAGTCGTCCACTGCGCGTGAAAATTCGCCGGCATGTTCGGCACTTGCTCGTTCAGGGACGACAGGCACGTTCGGAGGACGTCATCTTCGTGATTTGATTGCTTCTGAGTCATTTCGCTGTCCCCCTTTCATCCTGTTTGACGCTGAAATTCGCATTTTGTTCCTGATTTTCGCGAATAAAAGCAAGCAATTTGGCACGAGCACGGTTCAGGCGGCTCTTAACTGTCCCGACAGACACATTGGTAATCTGCGCAATATCCTCATAGCGGAGCTGCTCGAACGCGTAGAGAATAACAACCGTGCGCATCTCCTCCGGCAGACTGTCGATGGCACGGGACAGCGTTTCGGAAGATTCCTTCTTCAGCATGGACGCATCGGGCGTAGGCGCGTCATCCGCAGGGTCATAGCCATTTTCCGCCATCGCATCCATAGAATCAGACGGCACCATACGCCTTTGACGGCGCAAAAAATCGATGCAGACACTGCCCGCGATGCGGTACAACCAGCTCGAAAAGCTGCAATCCTGCTGATATTGCCCGATGGAGCGCCACGCCTTGAGCATAACGTCCTGGGCACAATCCATCGCGTCCTCGCGGTGATGCAGATAGTGCCAGCAAACGCGCCAAACCATCTGTTCATAAGGGGTAATCAGCTGCTCAAAGGCAGTAGAGTCGCCTTTCTGTGCGCGGCGAAGGGTCATTTCGTCCATGTGCTCGCCTCCTTCATCTATTTAACGATGAAGGAAGGGAATTTCATGCATTATTCCACAATAAACGCGCGGAAAATCTTCCTGCATGTATGTGTTAAAATGATATGACCCCCTCAAAAAGAAAAGGAAGTTCATTAGAGATATGGTATAATGGAGTCGCAACA
>CAVIHU010000006.1:0-97046 GCA_963642705.1 Bacteroidaceae bacterium | reverse complement strand
ATCGTTTTTTCTCAACCGAAGGTTAGCGTAGATACGACTTTATTATAGTAGGAGGAATGAGACCGATGGAAATGGAGAAGACATTTAATCCGCAGGCGGTCGAAAAGGACATCTACCGTCAGTGGGAGGAATCCGGCGCGTTCAGGGCGCACGTTGAAGAAGGCAAGAAGCCGTTCACGATTGTCATGCCGCCGCCTAACATTACCGGTCAGCTGCATATGGGTCATGCGCTCGACTGCACGCTGCAGGATTTGGCCATCCGCTATCACCGGATGAAGGGTGACCCGACGCTGTGGCTGCCCGGCACCGACCATGCCGCTATTGCGACCGAGGTCAAAATTGTCGATGCGATGCGCAAGGAAGGGATGACGAAGGAAACACTCGGACGGCAGGGTTTCCTTGACCGTGCATGGAAGTGGAAGGAAGAATACGGCGGACGCATCGTCACGCAGCAGCGCCGCATGGGTATCAGCTGCGACTGGAGCCGTGAACGCTTCACGATGGACGCAGGCTGCTCAAAGGCGGTTCGCGAGACGTTTGTCCGCCTGTACGAAAAAGGCCTGATTTACCGCGGCAACCGTCTGGTGAACTGGTGCCCGTGCTGCAAGAGCGCCATATCTGACGCAGAGGTTGAGTATCAGGAGAAGGAAGGCAGCTTCTGGCATCTGCTCTACCCGGTGAAGGAAACAGGCGAGCTGCTGGAACTGGCGACGACGCGTCCGGAAACCATGCTGGGCGATACTGCTGTGGCTATCAACGAGGCTGACCCGCGCTATATGCACCTGCACGGCTGCCACGTGATGCTGCCGCTGATGAACCGTGAAATCCCGATTATCTGCGATGAGCATGCGGACATGGAAAAGGGAACCGGCGTCGTCAAGATTACGCCCGCCCATGACCCGAACGACAACGAGGTTGGCATGCGCCATGACCTGCCGGTCGTGCGCGTGTTCACATATGATGGTCATATGACCGGCGCAGAAGATGCCGCGAGGGACGCCGACGGTCAGGCGGTTGACTGCGGAAAGTATGCCGGCATGACCACGATGGAGGCACGCAAGGCGATTGTGGCGGACATGACGGCGCTTGGACTGCTCAAGAGCATTGAGCCGCTGACGCATGAGGTGGGCACGTGCTACCGCTGCCATACGGTGATTGAGCCGATGGTGTCGCGGCAGTGGTTTGTGAAGATGAAGCCGCTGGCGGAACCTGCGATTTCCTGCGTGAAAAATCATGAAACGCGTTTCGTGCCCGAACGCTTTACGAAGCAGTACATGAACTGGATGGAAAACATCCGCGACTGGTGCATCAGCCGTCAGCTGTGGTGGGGGCACCGCATCCCCGTGTGGTACTGCGATGACTGCGGCGCGATGACTGTCGGCCGTGAAGACCCGACATGCTGCTGCAAGTGCGGCTCTGCACACATCAAGCAGGATGAGGATGTGCTGGACACGTGGTTTTCGTCTGCACTGTGGCCGTTCTCCACGCTCGGCTGGCCGGACAACACGGAGGATTTGAAGTACTTCTATCCGACCAACGTGCTCGTCACTGGCTATGACATTATCACCTTCTGGGTCAGCCGCATGATTACCATGGGCATGGAAATCATGAAGGAGCCGCCGTTCCAGACGGTGCTGATTCACGGTCTCGTGCGCGATGAGCTCGGCAGGAAGATGTCCAAGTCACTGGGCAATGGCGTTGACCCGCTGGAGGTCGTTGACCAGTACGGCGCGGATGCGCTGCGCTTCTCGCTTGTCATGGGCGTGAGCGCCGGCAACGACACACGCTATATCCCGGCTCGCGTCGAGGCGGCGCGCAATTTTGCCAACAAGATTTGGAACGCAAGCCGCTTTGTGCTCATGAATGTGGCGGAACATGTCGAGCTGGATGAAAAACACCTGACGGCGGCGGATCAATGGATTCTGACGCGCTTTCAGGATGCCGTTCGCGCCATCTCCGGCAACATGGAGGAAGGCGAATTCGGCCTTGCGGCAGATCGAATCTATGACTTTGCATGGAGCGAATTCTGTGACTGGTACATCGAGCTGGCGAAGAGCCGCTTGAACGGCGAGGATGAAACGGCGAAGAAAGCCGTGCAGGGTGTGCTGCTCTACGTGCTGGAGGGGCTGCTGAAGCTGCTGCATCCTTTCATGCCGTTCCTGACCGAGCAGGTGTACAAGTATCTGCCGGGCAGCGAGGGCTTCCTGATGCTTAAGTCCTGGCCGGAAGTGAAAGCAGAGCTTGATTTCCCCGAAGAGGCAAAGCAGATGGAAGGCATCATGGAAATCATCCGTACCATCCGCAACCTCCGCGCGGAAATGAACGTGGCGGCAGGCAAGCGTACGCATCTGATGCTGCTGCCGAACGACGGTTGGCATGATACGCTGTCCGGCGCCGGCGCGTACTTCCAGCGTCTGGCGGGTGCGAGTGCGATGTCGCTGCTGGAAAACAGTGCCGATGTGCACGAAAAGACGGTGTCCGCCGTGACGAAGGCGTGCACGCTGTATATTCCGCTGGGCGATTTGGTGGACTTCGAGAAGGAAATCACCCGCCTGACAAAGGAACTGGAAAACGTGCAGCGCGAAATCAGCCGTGCGGAAGGCAAGCTGAACAACGCAGGCTTTGTTGCGAAGGCACCTGCCGCGCTGGTCGAGCAGGAAAAGAGCAAGCTCGCCATGAATCAGCAGAAGGCGGAGCAGGTTGCTAAGCGCATTGAAGAACTCAAGGCGGATATGGCGCAGTAATCAGAAAAAAACACCCGCAGGTGTCGTTTTCGGTGCCTACGGGTGTATCTCAATTTCATCCAAAGAGGGAATAGACTGCATGTTAAGCGGTGCGCAGGTTGTAGAGGCAATTCACGGCAGCTATGCAACGGGCAGCAAAAACGGCTTTCAGAATGTGCTCGGGCTGCTGAAAGAAATGCATGTTTCAATGACGGTTCCTGTGATTCACGTTGCAGGAACGAACGGAAAGGGCAGCACATGCGCCATGCTGGAGAGTATTCTCCGCCATGCCGGTTGCCGGACAGGGCTGTATACATCGCCGTTCCTGCAGGCATACGAGGAGCGCATCCGCATTGACGGTTGTCCGATGAATGAGGAACAGCTTGTCCGCTACGGCAATCCGCTCGTTTCGGCTGCGGAAAAGCTACGCGCATCCGGCAGCTTTGTCACGCCGTTCGAGATGGGCACTGCGCTGGCACTCGCGGCATTTGAAGGCGAGCAGTGCGACGTCGCGATTATCGAGGTCGGCATGGGTGGCCGCAAAGACCCCACGAACATTGTCAAGCCGATTGTCTGCGCGATTGCCGCCATCGGGCTCGACCACATGGCGTATCTGGGCGATACGCTTGAAAAGATTGCTGCGGAAAAAGCCGGCATCATCAAGGAAAACACGCCTGTTATCTGTCATCCGGCGGAAATCGGTGTCCGGCAGGTGTTTGCACAGACTGCGCAGGAGAAGCATGCACCGTTGCATCAGCTCAGTCGAGACAGCATCCTGTCGGCTGCATGCGATGCGCACGGGTCGACCGTCAGCTACCGGCTATCGAAGGATTGGCCGAATATCCATCTTTCGCTGCCGGGTGAGCATCAGCTGGAAAACACCATGAGCGCACTGGCAGTGGTTGAGGAACTGGTGCGTCAGGGCTGGAACATTCCGGACAGCGCAGTCTATGCGGGACTGTCATCGGTGCGATGGCCGGCTCGGCTGGAATGGTGCGGCAACATCCTGATCGACGGCGCACATAATCCGCAGGGGGTACATGCGCTGCGGCAGTTCACGGAGAAATATCTGCCGGACAGGCGCAAAATCCTGCTGACAGGCGTGCTGGCGGATAAGCTGCAGGAGAACATGCTGCACGACTTCTGCGCAATCAGCCGCGAGATTGTGACGGTTACGCCCGACAATCCGCGTGCACTTGATGCTGAGGAATACGCATCGGCGTTCCGGCAGCACGGCGCGTCCGCGCAGGCATCATCATCGCTTGCAGATGGCATTGAAGCGGCGAAGAAGCTGGCTGGCGATGAGGCAGTCATTGTGGCGGCAGGGTCGCTGTATTTTGCAGGTAGCCTGAGAACAGCGCTCGGGCTCCCCTGGCGTGAATAAGAAGGAGGACACCATGGAGTTTGTCCACGAACCTGTTCTGCTGCAGGAAGTGCTGGAATGGATGGCAGTGAATCCGGACGGCGTTTACTGCGATGGGACGCTCGGCGGCGGCGGACATAGCGGCGCAATACTGAAAGCATCCGGCGGTACGGCGACGCTCTACGGACTTGATCGCGATATGACGGCGATTCAGGCAGCGACAGAGCGCCTTCAATCGTTCCGGAATTTTCATGCCATCCACGGGAATTTTCATGACGGAAAAAAGCTGCTGTCGGAAGCAGACGCACCGAATGGACTGGATGGTGTCCTGCTCGACCTCGGCGTATCCTCACCGCAGCTTGACTGCGGCGAACGCGGATTTTCCTATCATGAGGATGCGCCGCTGGACATGCGTATGGATGTCAGTAACGGCATGACGGCTGCTGAGCTGCTCAATACTGCGGACGAACAGGAGCTTTGCCGCATCATCCGCGATTACGGCGAGGAAAAATGGGCGGCGCGCATTGCAGCGATGATCTGCGAGCACCGGAAAATCAAACCGATGGAGACGACATTTGACCTCGTGCATGCGGTTGATGCGGCGATCCCGAAGGCTGTCCGGCGCAAGGATGAGGGTCATCCTGCACGGCGGACGTTTCAGGCGATCCGCATTGCGGTCAATGATGAGCTTGATCCGCTTGATCGGGCAGTGTGCGATTTTGTTGACTGTCTGAAGCCTGGCGGAAGGATGCTCGTTATCACGTTCCATTCGCTCGAAGACAGGATTGTCAAGCGCTGCTTCCAGCGGCTGCAGAATCCGTGCACATGTCCGCCGAAAGCGCCGATTTGCACGTGCGGAAAGAAGCCGGTTGTCCGAATCCTTGCGCACGGCGCGGTTGCTCCGTCCAGGGAGGAGATTGAGCGGAATCCGCGTGCGCGATCTGCTAAGCTCCGCGTGGCAGAAAAGCTGGAGGTGAGGTAAATGCCGACGCTGTATGTTGTGGGCACACCGATCGGCAATTTGAGCGACATGACGCCTCGTGCCATCGATACGCTGCGAAGGGTTGCGCTGATTGCTGCGGAGGACACGCGCGTCACGAAAAAGCTGCTGACTGTTTTTGACATCGATACGCCATTGACGTCCTGCCATCAACACAATGAGGATGCGAAGGGCGTACAGCTGGCAGACAGAATGCTTGCCGAGCAGATGGACGTGGCGCTGACGACTGATGCCGGTACGCCGTGCATTTCCGACCCGGGGTATGCGTTGGTGAAGGCGTGCGTGGAGCGAAACATCGAGGTGCTTGCCGTGCCCGGCTGCTGCGCAGCTATCAGCGCACTGTCCGTCAGCGGCTTCGATACGCGCGAGTTCGCTTTTTTCGGCTTTCTGCCGCGTGAAAAGAAGGAACTGCGCGAAAAGCTGCTGAGCATGGCGAAACATGTCAAAATTGCAGCGGTGCATGAGTCGCCGTTCCGCGTGATCGAACTGGTGGAGGTCATCAGTGAAACGCTGCCGGGCTGCAGAATCAGCGCGTCATGCGACCTGACGAAGCTGCACGAAAAGACGATTCGCGGCGAAGCATCGGACGTGCTTGCGCACCTTAAGAGCAATCCGAAGGCTGAAAAAGGCGAATATTGCCTGATCCTGGATTTCCATGAGGTACGGCTTCCGGAAAAAGCACCGGTCAGCCCAGCGCAGTCGCTCGAAGCGAGACTGGTTGACGCGATGCTTGCACAGGAGCTGTCGCTTCGGGATGCACAGAATGAACTGATACTCAGCGGCGAGAAGAAAAATGCGGTCAAGGCGGCAGCGCTCCGCCTGAAGAAGCTGTTTGCGGAGGATGAGGACGAATGAGGACAATCAATGCGCAGGCAATTGCGGATGTCATCGCACGGCTGTGTGTCGAAGCAAACCGCAATCTCCCGGAGGATGTCGCCTGTGCGCTTCATGCGGCGCTTGAGGAAGAGCCGTTTAAACCTGCAAAGGAGCTGCTGTCGCTGCTGGCGAAGAATGAGCAGATTGCGCGGAGCACGCAGATGCCCATCTGTCAGGATACCGGCATGGCGGTAGTGTTTGCGGACGTCGGGCAGGATGTGCATATAGAGGGGGACTTCACGGCGGCAATCAATGAGGGTGTCCGCCGCGGCTATACGGACGGGCTGCTTCGCAAAAGCGTTGTCGGCGACCCGCTCCGCCGCGTCAACACGAAGGACAACACGCCGGCAGTGCTGCATGTGCGCCTTGTGCCGGGCGATACGCTGACGCTGACGGTTGCGCCGAAAGGCTTCGGCAGCGAGAACATGAGCCGACTTCAGATGCTGACACCGGCATCGGGCGTTGACGGCGTTCGGCAGTTCGTGGTGGATACGGTCAGGGCGGCTGGTGCGAATCCGTGCCCGCCGATGATTCTGGGCATTGGCATTGGCGGCGATTTCGAGCAGGTCGCGGAGAATGCGAAGCGTGCGCTGATGCTTCCGATCGGCAGGAAGAACGATGACCCGTATTATGCTGCGCTGGAGGATGAGCTGCTTTCGCTCATCAATAAAACGGGTATTGGTCCGCAGGGTCTCGGCGGCAGGACAACGTGTCTCGGACTGCACATCATCGCTGCGCCGACGCATATTGCCGGATTGCCGGTTGCTGTCAATGTCAGCTGTCATGTGACGCGCCATGCGTCTGCCGTACTGTAAGGAGGAGCAGAATGCGCAAATTAATAACTCCGCTGACCGAGGAAGATGTCAGATCGCTTCATGCGGGAGAGCACGTGCTGCTGTCAGGCGTTGTGTATACTGCACGTGACGCGGCGCATCTGCGGATGATGGCGCTGCTTGCAGAAGGCAAGCCGTTGCCGGTTGAGTTGGACGGACAGGTCATCTACTACGCCGGTCCTACGCCGACACCTCCGGGCAAGCCGGTCGGCTCCATTGGTCCGACGACCTCCACGCGAATGGACTCATCGACGCCGACGCTGCTCAAGCACGGGTTGCGCGGCATGATCGGCAAGGGAAGCCGCTCACAAAGCGTCATGCAGGCCATGCAGGAATATCCGGCGGTCTACTTTGCAGCGGTTGGCGGCGCGGCGGCGCTTATGGCGGAATGCGTGACAGCACTGGAGGTTGTCTGCTGGGATGATTTGGGACCGGAATCCGTCAAGCGGTTGACGCTCAATGAGCTTCCGCTTGTTGTCGCGGCGGATTGCTACGGACAGGATGCGTTTGTGCTGGGACAGCAGGAATATCTTACAGGATTGCAAAAATAAAAACAGGCTCATACGAGGAGAAAATCCTTCGTGTGAGTCTGTTTGATGTGGGCAATCAGCCACGGAGCAGTTCCTCGACGACCTGCTGGGAATGTGCCGCTGCCAGCTTCGTGAAGGTTGGATAGTCCATGTTGCTCTGACCGTCCGCCTGGTCGCTGATGGAACGGAGAATGCCGAACGGTACGCCGTTCATGTAGCACGCATGCGCAACAGCACCGCCTTCCATCTCGACTGCCAATGAATGGAAACGTTCGTGAATCGCTGCGCGGCGTTCGCCGTTCTGGATGAACTGGTCGCCGGTTGCGATGATGCCCTCGTGCACGGTCAATCCGGCGCGCCTGGCGGCGGCAACAAGCTGATTGCGCAGCGCTTCATCGCAGGAAAACTCGATCAGGTTCACCTTGCTGACGAATCCGACCGGGTCGCCGATGGGGGAGGTATCCATGTCGTGCTGGACGGCCGCGGTTGCGATGACAAGGTCGCCGATGGAGATGCCGTCTGCACCGGCACCCGCCACGCCGAGGTTCAAAATCCAGCGGGGCTTGAAAGCGGTGATCATCTTCTGGGCGCACACGGCGGCATTGACCTTGCCTGGACCGCACACGGCGACCACAGCATCCTGCCCGAACAGTTTGCCGCTGGTGAATGTATCCATCCCGATTTGCGTTGTCTGACGCGATTCCATTTTTTCTGCAAGAGCCTCGACCTCAACGGACATGGCACCGATTAATCCAACCATTGTGATTTCCTCCGTCATTTATTGGAACAGGACGATTATACATGTTTTTTCAGCTCCCGTCAATCGGCATGCTGATTTCGTGTGTTTTTCCTGTAAAACATCTGCTGACAGCACATTGGTGCTTGCCAAAGCGGTCCAGATTATGTATACTATTTGTTTGCCGGAATAATCCGGCATGAAACATGAGGCGCACTGCATCAAACAGATGCGTCGTGTCTCACGAGGAGGAGCTATGCCCAGGAAAAAGACTAATTTGACCATACCGGTGCTTCCGCTTCAGGGAAAAATGGCATTTCCGCGTATGGTCTTGCATTTTGACGTTACACGGGTCAAATCTGTTGCGGCGCTTCAGGAAGCAATGATGCAGAATCAGCAAATCTTTCTGGTAGCGCAGCGCGATGAGGACGAGCAGGATCCGGATCTGGAGGATCTCTATCAATATGGTACCATCGCGACGATCAAACAGGTTATGAATATACCGGGCGACAATCTGCGCGTGCTGGCAGAGGGCGAAATCCGCGGTGAATTGATGCGCCTGACGCAGCGAGATCCGTTCCTGATGGGGCGTGTCCGTATGCTGAATGCGGATGTGCCGGAGGACAGCATGGAATACGCGGCGCTGCAGCGGACGGCGAAGGATGCCTTTGAGGAATACGCCAGGCTCAGCAAGCGCGTTGCACCGGAAACGGTCGCGTCCATCCGCGATATTGAGGATGCCGGACAGGTTGCAGATTTGATTGCCGCGAATGTACTGGCAAAACTCGAGGAACGTCAAGAGATTCTGGAAGAGATTGACGTTCGCAGTCGTCTGGAGAAGCTTTGCACGATTCTCAGCCGCGAAACGGAGCTTGCAAGCGTTGAGCAGCAGGTACAGGCGCGCGTTAAAACGCAGATTGATAAGAATCAGAAGAATTATTACCTCCGCGAGCAGATTAAGGCGATTCAGACTGAGTTGGGCGATGTTGATGCGACGGATGTCGAGGAGCTGCGCGAACGTGCCGAAAAGACGCCGCTGAATGACGAGGCGAAGCAGCGCGTTGAAAAGGAAATCGAACGCCTGTCGCGAATGATGCCCGGCACGCCGGAAATCGGCATGGCACGGACATATATCGAGTGGATTCTCGACCTGCCATGGGGCGAGGAAACAATGGATAACCTGAATCTCGCACGGGCGTGGAGGGTGCTTGGGCAGGAACACTACGGGCTGGAGAAGGTCAAGGAGCGTATCGTCGAATATCTGGCAGTGCTGCGGCTGAAGCAGGACATGCGCGGACCGATTTTGTGCTTTGTAGGACCGCCTGGCGTCGGCAAAACGTCCATTGTCCGTGCTATCGCAGAGGCAGTCGGCCGGAAATTTGTGCAGGTGTCGCTTGGCGGCGTACGCGATGAGGCGGAAATACGCGGTCACCGCAGGACGTATGTCGGCGCGATTCCCGGACGCATCATTTCCGGAATGAAGCAGGCAGGCACGATGAACCCCGTGTTCCTGTTCGATGAAATCGACAAGATGAGTCACGACTTCCGCGGCGACCCTGCCAGCGCGATGCTGGAGGTACTTGATGGCGAGCAGAACAGCGCATTCCGTGACCATTATCTTGAGCTGCCGTTCGACCTGAGCCACGTTATGTTCATCACAACCGCGAACAGCATCGACACGATTCCCGAGCCGCTGCTCGATCGTATGGAAGTCATCGAGGTTCCCTCGTACACCGAGGAGGAAAAGCTGGAAATCGCCAAGCGCCACCTGTTGCCCAAGCAGATTAAGGAGCACGGGTTGAGGAAAGGCACCGTTAAGGTCAATGACCGCGTCATGCGCAAGCTGATTGAAGGCTATACGCGCGAGGCAGGTGTGCGTACGCTCGAAAGGACAATTGCGAAGGTCATCCGCAAGGCGGCGGTGACGATACTCGATGAGGATAAGAAGCAGGTCAGCGTGACGGAAAACGTGCTGCAACAGTATCTGGGTGCGCCGCGCTTTACGCGTGAGATGCCTGAGAAGGAGCCGCGTGTGGGCGTTGTCAATGGACTGGCATACACGACTGTCGGCGGCGAGATACTTGAAGTGGAATGCCTGACGATGCCCGGCAAAGGCACGCTTCAACTGACGGGCAAGCTCGGCGATGTGATGAAGGAATCCGCGGAGGCGGCATTCTCCTATGTTCGTGCACATTCGGCGGAGCTGGGGCTGGCGGACGATTTCTACCAGAAGCTCGATATCCATATCCATGTGCCGGAAGGCGCCGTGCCCAAGGATGGCCCGTCTGCAGGCGTAACGATGACGACGGCGCTCGTGTCCGTGCTGACAGGCATTCCGGTCAGGAACGATGTCGCCATGACGGGGGAAATTACGCTGCGCGGACGTGTGCTGCCGATTGGCGGCTTGAAGGAAAAGACGCTGGCGGCATACCGTGCCGGTATCACGATGCTGATCATTCCGGCGGAAAACAAAAAGGACCTGGAAGAAATCCCCGAGTATGTGCTGGAGCAGTTCACCATCTGCTGCGTCGAGCAAATCAGCGAGGTGCTGGAAAAGGCACTCGTGCGGATGCCGACAGTGAAAAGGAGCAACTCCATTGGAAATTAAAAAGGCAGAATTTGTCACATCCATGGCGCAGTACGGCGCGTTTGAAGGCGTGGGATTGCCGCAGATTGCCGTGGCAGGCAAGTCAAATGTTGGGAAAAGCAGCCTGATTAACCGCCTTTGCAATCGCCGCAACCTCGCCAAAACATCGCAGACGCCCGGCAAAACACGGCTGATTAATGCTTTCGTACTTAATGATGCATTCCACCTGATTGACCTGCCTGGCTATGGCTTCGCGAAGGTTGACAAGCAGGAAAAGCTCCGCTGGGGCAGGATGATGCAGGATTATTTTGAGCAATCGGACGAGCTGCGCCATGTGCTGTGCCTTGTGGACATCCGGCATGAGCCGACGGCGGACGATGTGCAGATGAACACATTCCTGCGGCAGATGGGCATTCCGTTTACTGTGATTGCGACGAAGGCGGACAAGATCAGCCGCGGCGCGAGGCAGAAGCAGCTGGCACCGATTTGCCGTGCGCTGCTTGTGCAGCCGTGGGAAATTATCTGCTGGTCGTCTGAGGACGGCTCCGGACGCGAGCAACTGCTCGACTTGCTGGACAAGGTGTTGTCTGAAGACAGCAATCCGACAGAAAATGTGTGAAAATCCAGCTAAATTTTCATTTTGCATTCAATCCCTATTGCACTTCGCCGGTCTGTGTAGTATAATCATGCACCGTGAAAACACAGCGAGTTTTCAATTGAGATCATCAGATTGACCACAGAGCCGGATGTGGCCTTGCGGTTTACATGGAGGAGGATTCCCTTTTATGAAAAAGTATATTCAATGCCCGCGCTGCGAACTGAATTATATCACAGTGCCGGGAGATAAATACTGCAAGGTCTGCATGCACGAGATGAAAGGCGAGGGCGGACAGGATGATGTGGAAATGTGCAGCATCTGCAACGAGAACCCGGCGCTGCCCGGCCGCGATATTTGCCTGTTCTGCCTGAAGGAAATGAGCGCACAGGCAGGCGGCAGTGTCAGCTCGATCGATGACTCCTCCGATTCCGATGGCGAGCAGGTCAATCCGCGCAGCCTGACGGACATGGATGACGTCAGCTCGATGGACGAAATTCAGATGCTGCCGGAGGAAACGGACGGCGAATATACGAAGATGGCCGGCGAAATGACCTCCCTCGAGGGAATGCAGGAGGACGAGGCCAACGACGACGATGAGGGCGAAGAGGACGGAGAAGACATCTGATCCTGCACTGCCAGACGCATGCAACAGGAGGACGCATGACGCTGTATGCCATCGGAGACCTGCATTTGCCGGGCGGTGAAGAGAAGCCCATGGACATTTTCGGCGATCACTGGGAGAATCACTTTGCACATATCGCCGAGGACTGGCGTGCCCGGGTGCAGCCGGAGGATATTGTACTGATTCCGGGCGACATTTCATGGGCCATGCAGCTGGAGCAGGCGGTGCCGGATTTGCAGAGCATTGGTGCGCTGCCCGGACGCAAGGTACTGATTAAGGGCAATCATGACTACTGGTGGAGCAGCCTTGCCAAGCTGCAACGTGTATTGCCGGCAGGCATGATCGCGTTGCAGCACAATGCTTCGGATTTGGGTGAGCTGGTCGTCTGCGGAACGCGCGGCTGGATGTTTTCGACTGCAGAAGAAACGCTGACGATGGAAAATGAACGCATCCTTAAGCGGGAACTGCTGCGGCTGGACATGGCGCTGACATCGGCGGAAAAGCTGGCAAACGGATGCAAGCCGATTGTGGTGATGCTGCACTATCCGCCGCTGTATGAAGCGATGCGCCAAACGCCATTCACGGAGGTGCTTCTGCGTCATCCGGTGCATACGGTGGTTTATGGTCATCTGCATGGTGCTGGCATCCGCGCAGGCTTTGCAGGGATGCAGGATGGGATTCGGTATATGCTGACATCCTGCGATGCGCTGGGCTTTCGGCTTGCTGAGGTTCCAATGAACTGACAAACACATATTGTTGAGAGACGGTGAAAAGCCGTCTCTTTTTTGTTTTGGACATGAATCACACAGAATGACATGTCGAGTGCTATATCCGGCTAAAAAAGCGTCGGTCTTCGTGGAAATGATGAAAAAAGAACGGCTGTCCGTATTCGGTCAGGGCAGGAATGCCACGCTTTCCCCGAAAAAGGAGCACAGATTCTATGCGGTTAAAAAAATCCTGAAAAAATCAAAAAAAAGTCTGCTTGACCCCTTGAAATTTCTTATCGTGGGCGGTATGATATGAAGTGCCAAAACGTGTTTTTGAAGCCCTGTTTTGTGTACTGAGTGGGGGTGAGTGCGTGGGGGAGAACATGAACGAGCAGAATGAGCGCTTGTCATCCATCACTGAACGTACAAATGTTCCCCTCACAGACGAGCAGCTCCGCGAAAAACAGAATAAACGGTTTCGTGGGACATACAACCATTCTCTGGACGGGAAGGGGCGTCTTGTAATTCCGTTGGCGTTTCGTCAGGAACTTGGCGAACATTTTGTGATTGCGCCGGAATTTGACTTCAAGTCGATCGCTGTTTATCCGGAAATGGTTTTCCTGCGGCTTTGCGAGCACTATGAGCAGCTTGGTAAAAAGAAAAAGAATGCACAACTGATGAACTATATGCAGTGGTTTAACTCGCTGTCCTTCACCAATCAGGAGTACGATGCACAGGGACGTGTGCTGCTGCCGGTCAAGCTCCGCACGATGATGCTGGGCGATGAGAAGGACGTTGACATTATGGGCAACGACGATCATCTCCGTGTGGCATCGACGGTCAATACGATGGCGAACTTCGAAGCGTTCAAGGAAAACCTTTCTGCAACATGGGCTGCGATTGACGAACTGGAGCTCAGCGAAAGTGAATAAAAACAGAATTAGAGTTAAGGCAACACCGCACAATTCGGCGATGCCGTCAAATGCGCCTTTTGTGTCATCCACGGCGGCAAAATAAAGCCCTTTGGCAGATAGGGAAACCCTTTCGGGTTTCCAACCTGCTTCTAACAGAAATCTTGCTTTAATCCGGTAAACCTTTGATTTTTGCAATTGCATCTGGCACAAAATTCACCAGTCATCGTGCTATCTCATTTGTGTGGTATTACCTTCATTAAACAAAGGGCGGCTCATCAAAGCGGAAAGGAGACAAAATGAACGGTCATGCCGGAGAATGGCGCAGAAGCAGGGCAGCGCAGTTTGCCGACCCACGTCATCGGGAGCAGACGATTAATGCGATGCGAAGGGACGCATCACGGGTTGTGTCGATCGGCAGAGAAAGCGAATCGCTGTGGGAGACCTATCAGCCAACCGTGTCAACCGCGACAGGCGGATGGAGCAACACGGGCAGGCGCCGCGCGGAAAAGATGATGCCGGAGGAGAAGAAGGGCTTCGAAGCAGTGTCGAGGCAGGGAGTCTGGACGCCGCTTGTGGCGATTGCCATCGTGGTTTGCATCGTTGTCATGTCGATGATGTGGCTGAATGTCCGCCAGCAAATCAGCGATTTGTCAGACCAGAACGCAAAGCGCTCAACCGAAATTACTGCGAAACAGTCGGCAAATCAGGAGCTTTCCGCGCAAATCAGCGTCGCGACAAGGCAGACAACGGTGAAACAGAAGGCCGAAAAGCTCGGCTTTGTCGAAAATCAACTGGAGATGATTGAACTGTCCGGCGTGGAGAATGCGATTTACGGCATTCAGAACAATGCAGAAAGCACCATGACAACGACGGACGTTGCGCTGCTGCTGCGCGTGCAGTGAGCT
Source organism: Bacteroidaceae bacterium (assembly GCA_963642705.1). Classification (GTDB taxonomy): domain Bacteria; phylum Bacillota; class Clostridia; order Christensenellales; family Aristaeellaceae; genus UBA11524. The sequence goes on along the minus strand of CAVIHU010000006.1, from coordinate 82,652 downwards.
GAAATTAGAATGGGGAGATTTCACAATGGAACTGCAGAAGCTTCTTGCGGATATGCCTTATTTGCTGGACACAAAAGGTGACCTTTCTGTTGATATTCAGACGGTCTGCTCGGACAGTCGGCAAAAGGTGGAGAACGGCTTGTTTTTCTGCTTTGCGGGTGCGCATTTTGACGCACACCGTTATGCGCCGCAGGCAGTCGAAAACGGCTGCGCAGCATTGGTGGTCGAGCGTTTTCTGGATGATCTCAATGTGCCGCAGGTGCTTGTGAGCAACGGGCGTGCCGCGATGGCACGCATGGCGGCGGCGTTCTATGGTCATCCGGAGAAGAGGATGCGCTTTGTCGGCATTACCGGTACGAAGGGTAAGACGACAACGAGCTACATGGTGAAGGCCATCTGCGAGAAGGCTGGATTCATGTGCGGTCTTGTCGGCACGACGGGTAACATGATCGGTGAAAAGCACATTCCATCCGGCAAAACGACGCCAGATCCGATCGATCTGATGCGTGATCTGCATCAGATGGCGGAGGAAGGCGTGCAGGTTGTGGTCATGGAGGTTTCCGCACATGCGATTGACATGCACCGGCTGGACGGCATGACGTTTGAATGCGGCTGCTACACGAACCTGAGTCAGGATCATCTGGATTACTTCAACACGATGGAGAACTATTTCCTGTGCAAGGAGAAGTTTTTCACGTCCGGCATGGTTAAAAACGCTGCGATCAATGCCGATGATGAGCATGCGTCGCGCATTCTCAAGGATATCACGATCCCGTATGTGACCTACGGCATCGCAGTGGATGCAGATCTTTTCGCACGCGATATTGAGATTACGGAGAACGGCGTGTCCTTCGAGATGAAGCTGCAGGACATGCATTTCCTGCCGGTCAATCTGCAGATGACGGGCATGTTCAACGTGTACAACGCAATGTCGGCGGCGGCGTGCGCGCTGATTCTGGGTATTTCACCTGAGCACGTTAAGGAAGGGCTGGAGAGCATCCGGAGCGTCCCCGGACGCATTGAAATGCTGCCGACGAACACGCCGTATCGCGTGATTCTTGACTACGCGCATGCACCGGATGCGCTCATCAACATTCTCAAGACATGCCGCACTTTCACGCGGAACCGCTTGATTGCACTTTTCGGCTGCGGCGGTGACCGCGATAAGGGCAAGCGCCCGATTATGGGACGCATCGGCGGTGAGCTGGCGGATTTTGTCATCCTGACGAGCGACAATCCGCGCACGGAAGACCCGATGGAGATTCTGCATGAGATTGAAGAAGGAATCCGCGAGACAGACAGAGAATATGTAGTGATTGAAAACCGCCGTGAAGCGATTCGGCATGCGCTTCAAATTGCCCGCGAGGGTGATATTATCGTGCTGTGCGGCAAGGGTCACGAGACGTATCAGGAGACAATGGGCGTAAAGCGCCCGTTCGATGAGAAGGTCGTCGTGCAGGAGCTACTCCGCGAGATAAACGGCGAGGGCTGATAAAAGGGAAGGATACTGCATGTTCATGAATGTACTGCTTGCGCTTTTGTTGTCTGTCGGGATTGTCCTGATGACAGGCGATAAGCTGATTGAGTGGCTTCGGGCGCATCAGATGAAGACGAGCGAAAATGAGCTCGGTCCGCAGGAGCACCTCAAGAAGCGCGGTACACCCATCATGGGCGGATTGATGATTGCACTGGGCTGCGTTGCTGCGGTTCTTGTCTTTACCATCGGTAACAGAGCATGGCTGACGGCGGTGCTGCCGCTGCTGTTCGTGTCGCTGGGCTCGATGGCGGTTGGTCTGGCGGATGACTGGACGAAGGCGGTCAAGCATCGTTCGGAAGGATTGACGCCGATTCAGAAGATAATCGGGCTGTCAGTCGTGTGCATCGGCTTTGCGTTCTGGTGCTACGTGACGATGGGAAGCAAGGTGATCGTTCCCTTTGTGAACGTGGAGTGGGATCTTGGTATTTTCTATATTCCGCTGCTGGCGCTGACGGTGCTCTTCATGACGAACAGCGCAAACCTGCAGGACGGCATTGACGGCATTCTGTCGAGCGTCACGAGCATCGGCTGCATGGGTTGGATGCTGATTGCAGGGCTGTGCGCGCTGACGGTGTATCAGCATCTGAATGGCGGCTCGTTTGGCGTTGCGATGGCAGCAGTCGCTGCTGACGCTGACCCGGATGAGGTTCGCATGATGCAGGATTTATACACGGCGGTTGCGGTGTTTGCAGCGGCGCTGTGCGGCGGCTGCCTTGGCTTTTTGCGCTTCAACCACTACCCGGCGAAGGTGTTCATGGGCGATACGGGCTCGATGTTCATCGGCGGCGCGGTTGTCGGTATGGCGATGCTGCTGCGTCAGCCGTTCCTGCTGCTGCTGATCGGCTTTACATGCTGCATGTCGAGCGTCAGCGTCATCCTGCAGCGCTATTATTACAAGGCGACGAGAAAAATTTACGGGACGCCGCGCCGGCTGTTCAAAATGTCGCCGCTGCATCATCATTTCGAGAAGTGCGGCATGAAGGAAACGCAGATTGTGGCGATGTATTCCATCGTTACGCTTGTGCTGACGATCATTGCAGTCATTTCCGTCATTGTGTAAGGAGAAATCATTATGCGCAATACAGAGAAATATGCAGGAAAGCGTGTGCTGGTCGTCGGCATGGCAAGAAGCGGCGTTGCAGCGGCACAGCTTTTGAATCAGGCAGGCGCGCATGCCATCATTAACGACAGCAAGACGGCGGAGCAGCTCGGCGATGCGCTGAAGCCGCTGGAAAATCTGCCGCTGGAGCGCCGTCTCGGCATGCCGGCGTTGGATGCGATGGACGGCATCGACGCAATGATCATCAGCCCTGTCGTGCCGGACAATGCGCCGTTTGTCAGGAAAGCAAAGGAAAACGGCATCTATGTGACCGGCGAGCTGGAGATGGCGTATCAGCTGTCCTCCGGCGATATGGTGGCGGTAACCGGCACGAACGGCAAGACGACGACCGTGACGCTGCTGGGTGAAATCTTTCGCAATGCCGGACGTACAACACATGTGGTCGGCAATATCGGCTACCCATACAGCGCAGCCGGACTCACGAGCACGGACAGCGATATCCACGTCTGCGAGGTGTCGTCCTTTCAGATGGAAACGGCGGAAACGTTCCATCCGCATGCGGCGGCACTGCTGAATATTACCGAGGATCATCTGAACCGTCATGGAACGATGGAGGTGTACACCGCGCTCAAGATGCGTCAGTTCCGGAACATGACGGAAGCGGATACGGCGGTGTTCAACGACGATGATCCGGCACTCAAACCGCTGATTCCGCAGGTGAAGGCGCAAATTATGCTCTTCAGCCGCAGGAAGGAAGAGAAACAGGGTGCGTTCGTGCGCGGCGGCATGGTGGTTGTGCGCTGGCATGGCGTGGAGCAGGTAATCTGCTCCGCAGCAGATATCTACATTCCCGGACCGCACAACCTTGAGAATGCGCTGGCTGCATGCTGTATCGCGACTGCGATGGGTGTCGCGCCGGAGGTGATCGCAGAAACGCTGCGGACATTCCAAGGCGTTGAGCATCGTATCGAATTTGTGCGCGAGCTGGACGGCGTGCGATACATCAACGACAGCAAGGGCACCAATGTCGACAGCACCATCAAGGCGATTCAGACGATGAACCGCCCGACCGCCATTATCCTCGGAGGCTATGACAAGCATTGTGACTTCACGCCCATGGTCGCTGAAATGCTGCAGTCACCGTATATCTGCGAGGCAGTGCTCATCGGCGCTACGGCAGACCAGATTGAACAGACGTGCCTGAAGAACGGCTACACGCATCTGCACCGTGCAGGAAAGCTTGAAGAAGCGGTCGACATGTGCCGGAAGCTGAGCCATGACGGCTGGAATGTGCTGCTATCCCCGGCTTGCGCATCGTTTGACATGTTCTCGGACTACGAGAGCCGTGGGCGCATCTTCAAGGACATTGTTCGTGCATTGAAATAAGGAACATGTGCCGACTACAGGCGGCACAGACCGTGAATCCCGCGGACAGCTTGCTGGTCGATATCATCCTGCTGCTCGCGGGATTTCCGATTCTGATGAGGAGAGAGGAGGAGAGCCATGCCACAGCAGGACAGGCGGCGCAGCGGAATGTATTCCCGGAACGGGCAGATGAATCAAAATGCAAGCCCCTTCGAAGAGCCGGCACAGTCGCCGGAGCTGCGGCAGGAACGCTCTCCCGACCTCTATCGCGCGACAAATCCGTTCTGGAATCAGCCGCTGCAGGGAAAAGGCATCGAGGCGCCGCCGGATGTGGGCGATCCGCCGAGAACGGCGCAGGAGCCGAGCATCTGGCAGCATCCGGATGTGCTGGACACGGACAGCTACACCGAGACAAAGCATCCGAAACGCAAGCGGCGCGTCATCCTGAGCATTCTGCTTGCGCTGGGGCTTATCGTGCTGGCTGCGTCGCTTGTGCTCGGAATGATGCGCGTTCGAAAAATTAAGGTAACGGGCAATGCCGGCTTCTCTGCGGAGGCGATTATTGCGCTTTCGCAGATAAAAATCGGACAATTCTCGCTCGTCAACGAAACGGAAATCATCAACCGGATTGAGCAGAACCCTTATCTGATCTGCAAGCGCGTTTCGCTGGAATCCTTCGACACAATCTGCATCGAGGTGAAGGAACGTCAGGAGGTGACCTTCCTGACAACGAGCGGCATCGGTGTCATCACGGATGCGCACGGCTATGTGCTGCGGACGGTGTCGAACGCGAACGAGTCGCACCCGGAGCTCATCAAGGTGCAGGGACTCAACATCAAAATGGTCATCATCGGGCAGAAACTGATTGCGAGCCAGCAAGCGACGCTCAATGCGATGACGGAAATCCTTCTGCAGCTCAAGATCATGGGCGGACTTGACCAGATTGCCATTATAGATGTCAGCACGACGGAGAGACTGACCATGCAGACGATGGATGGCATGGAAATCGTGCTGGGTGACAGCGAGCAGCTGCACGAAAAGCTCCGCGCATTCCTGCTTGTCCGCGAGAAACTGTCGAATATGGGCGTTTCCGGTGGTACGCTCATGCTCAGCGATCCGGTGAACCCGATTTATACACCGACGGATGAATAAAAAACGAAAACCATTTGGAAAACATCACAAATGACAGGAAAGCACTTGCATTCGGCATGAAAAAGGCTTATAATGGAATATGGTATATTAGATACAGGACTGCGTATGTCCGGCTGGACAGTCAGCTCACGGCAACGCTTGGGATTCCCATCCGGAGCGGAAAATGATTCAGTGATGCTTGACCCGCGGGCAATCGGATTGGGCATCGGATGGATTCCGAAACCGGAAAACAGGGGGTAGAGATTCATGAAGATTACGGTACCGACGATTGACTTTGGCACCAGCAAAATCGTCACCATGGTCGCACAGAGCAATGGCGAACGCTGCGACATCGTTGGCTCCGGTGCTGTGGCGTACAGCGGATACCTCCAGGAAGGCTGGAACAATCCGGAGGAAATCAAGGACGCAATCCGCACGGCGGTCGATCAGGCGCAGAAGACAGGCAACTGCCGCATCAATAAGCTGAATGTCGGCGTGCCCGGTATGTTTACGCGTGTCGTGGTCGAAGAAGTCAAGGTGTCGCTGACGGGTCCTGATCCGCATGTCACGGCGGAGGACGTGCGCGCCTGCTTTAAGCTTGCGGAAAATTCCAACGAAAATGAAAAGAAGCAGATTATCCACAGCGCACCGGCATGGTTCCGCGTGGATGACGGAAAAAAGACGCTTTCTCCTGTCGGTATCAAGGGACGCGAGCTGACGGCGATGATTGCGAAGGTCATTGCGGATCAGTATTTCCTTGATGACGTTTCCTATCGGCTGAACGAAATGGATATTGAGGTGGGCGAGTTCTATTCCACCGTCGCGGGCGAGGCAATCTATGCGCTCAGCCAGGAGGAACGCGACAAAATCGCCATGCTGATCGATATCGGCTACCTCTGCACGGACGTGATGGTGATGGAGGGCGACGCGCTGATCTTCCACAAGTGCCTTGATATCGGCGGCGGCGATATTGCGGTGGATCTCGCGGAGAAGCTCAATATCCCCTTCTCCTTCGCGGAGGAGAAAATCAAGCAGGTCTATAATTTTAACAGCCAGAACCGCGATGAAACGTATATTCTTCCGGCAACGGAGGATACGCCTGCACGGACGATCACGCGCGACGAGGTGTCGCCGATCATCGAGGCGAAGGTCGAGGAAATCGCGGAAAAAATCAACAAGGCGCTTGAGGACGGCGGTGTGAAGCTCGGCAAGTGGTCCAATGTCTACCTGACCGGCGGCGGGCTCATCCTCAATAAGGGCGGCAAGGATTTCCTTGCCGGCAAACTCCATCGGATCATCCGCGAGGCACAGCGTACCAATAACAAGATGGCAAGCCATATCTTCTCCAGTGCGGTCGGGCTGACCATTCTCGTCGTGACGACGCAGGAGGAGCAGCGGAATCCGGATAATGGCATCAAGGGTATATTTAGCCGTGCATTGCGCTGGCTGATGGGCTATTAATCAGATTCAAGCGAAGATCACCATAAAAGGCAGGGGGATGCAACGTGATTGAGACTCAGAATGATCAAATGACCAGCAACTATGCTTCCATTAAGGTCGTCGGCTGCGGCGGCGGTGGTGGCAACGCGGTTAATCGGATGGTGGAAGCTGGTCTGCGCGGCGTTGAATTCATTTCGATCAACACGGACATGCAGGCATTGCAGATGTCCGGCGCCCAGACGAAGATCCAGATCGGCGAGAAGGTGACCAAGGGACTCGGCGCGGGTGCTGTGCCGGAGGTGGGTCGTCGCAGCGCTGAGGAATCTCGCGAGGAAATCGCTGCGGCGCTCAAGGGCGCTGATCTTGTTTTCGTGACGGCCGGCATGGGCGGCGGTACCGGTACGGGCTGCGCACCGATCGTGGCTGAGGTGGCACGCGAACAGGGCGCTCTGACCATCGCAGTCGTGACGAAGCCGTTTGCCTTCGAGGGCAAGCAGCGCATGCGTAATGCCGAGGCCGGTATTTCCGACCTCAAGCAGCGTGTGGATACGCTCGTTGTCATCCCGAATGACCGCCTGTTGCAGGTGGTCAGCAAGGGCACAAGCATGGTTGAGGCGTTCGGTATCGCGGACGATGTGCTGCGTCAGGGCATTCAGGGCATCAGCGACTTGATTGCGGTACCTGCGCTGATTAACCTTGACTTTGCTGACGTCAAGACGGTCATGGAGTCCGGCGGCATGGCGCATATGGGCATCGGCTATGGCGAGGGCGAAAACAAGATGGTCGATGCGGCAAAGAATGCCATCTCCAGCCCGATGCTCGAAACGAACATCAACGGTGCACGCGCAGTGTTGATCAACGTCACCGGAGGCAAGGATATTTCCATTATCGATATCAACGAAGCGGCGAACCTCATCATGGAAGAAGCAGATCCGGATGCGAACATCATCTTCGGTGCCGGCATCGACGAATCGATGGGCGACAGCGTACGCATCACGGTCATTGCGACGGGCTTCGAAAAGACGCCCTTCCCGCCGCGCGAGCCTGTGAAGTCTGCTCGTGACCTGAATCGCGACCGCCTCTACGGTTCGACCGGCAGCGTCAATGCAAGCAGCACGCAGCAGACCGGCGGATATACGCCGTCCTACGCGCCTGTCGGCGACACGTATGCCAGCCACCCGACGATGGGCGTTCCGCAGGCACCGATGGCGCAGCAGCCTGCCTTCTATTCGCAGCAGGTGCCTCAGCAGGCGACCCAGCAGCCGGTGATGCAGCAGACCATGCAGCAGCCGATTCAGCAGGCGTATGGTCAGCCGCAGCTGTTCGCCAATCAGCAGCCGCAGCAGAACGACTTCCAGCTGCAGGGCTTCCAGGGACAGATGCAGCAGCAGTATGCCGGCGGCGCAACGGGTCCGATGCCGTCTGTGCAGGCGCCTGCACCCAAGAGGCCGACCACCGATGCAAACGGTATCCCGTCCTTCATGAAGAGACGCAACAGCTAATCGCACAATTGACCGCACTGCGCCGTGATATGATGTCGATTCATTCCATCATTTCGCGGTCTGCTGGTGCGGTTTTTTTTGTTATCAGAACAGGGGGACAGAAGATGATGAAACGACTGCTTGGGTTTCTGCTTGCGCTGATGATGCTGATGACATGCGCGCTGGCAGAGGATCAGGATGTCAACCATCTGCTGGAAATGTGCAGGCGCGTGGATTTGCAAGAGCGTGTCAGATATGACGCTGACGCGCAACAGGATGGACATGCCGTTTGAAATGACGGAAATCACCAATCAGACGGAGCTGTAAATGACTCAAGCGCCGTTCCTGATGAGAAAAACAGGGACGGCGGTTGCTTTGCTCTGGAAAAAGTGAAAGCTTTTTGAAAACTGCATTGTAAGCGCTTTTTTTTAGAAAAATACTGTTCAAATTAAGCAAAATATACTATAATAATACACAGATATCCAAACACCATGCGATGGGTGTCTGATCATCGTAATGAGGAGGAAAGCTGTGCGTAAAATTATTGCAATTATGCTGTCCTGTATGCTGGCGGCAGGCATGATGCTTGTGCCGGCGTATGCTGCGGATGCGCCGTTTATGCTCGCAGGGCTTGAAACAACGGAATCGTCATCATCAACGGAGCCGCTGCACGATTGGGATACGAATCAGTTTTTTACCGTCATGGCGGAAAAGACCGGCGTATCGTTTTCCATCAGCGAGTTTTCAGATGCAGAGTCGTGGACAGAGGAGAAGCAGTCCATGCTCGCTGGAGAAACTGCAATGCCGGACATGCTCTTCAAGGCGGAGCTGACGCCGCAGGAAACGCTGGCATTCTATGATGCAGGCAAGCTGATTGATCTGCGACCGTATTTAGAGGAGTATGCGCCGCACGTATGGGCATTGCTGCAGGGCGATTCGGAATGGCTAGAGGCGGTCTCGCTGCCAGATGGTGCGATTGTTGCACTGCCGGCGATCAACGAGCTGGCACCGAACAACACCATGTGGATCAACAAGACGTGGCTGGAGCGCGTGAAGGCGGCTGTGCCGACAACGGCTGAGGAGCTGACGGAGGTTCTCAAGCTCTTCCGCGACAGGGACGTCAACCAGAACGGACAGAAGGATGACGAAATCCCGCTGTCCTTTACCAGCATGTGGGATCTTCGTTTCCTGGCACATGCATTCGGCATCAATGCAGATGACTATTATCTCTCGGAGCAGGACGGCGTCATCAGCAAGAACCTGACGACTGATGAAAATCGTGCATTCCTCGAATGGCTGCATGAGCTTTGGACGGAGGGGATGCTCGATTCGGACGGATTCTCTGCGTTGCGGCTGCTGGAAGCCTCAACGTCAAGCAGCTCGAGCAGCTCAAGCGAGAATGAAACGGCAAAGTACGGCGTCTTCTTCGGTGCAACGCCGGTGGATGTTGTCGGCTCGACACTTGCGGAGGAATACGTGGCGCTTGATCCGCTGGTGTATAACGGTGAGCAGACATACCGTGATTTCACCGGCGACCTGTATCGCGGCACATTTGCTATTTCATCGACCTGCACCTCGCCGGAGACGCTCCTTCAGTGGATTGACTACCTCTATACGGACGATGGCTTCCTGCTGGCGGAGGTCGGTCAGGAAGAAACGGACTACGAATGGAACGATGACGGCATGTGGATGTACGTGCGCACGGCGGATGAGGTGCTGTCGCTGCAAGCCTCGACCATCATCTGGACGTCCAATACGCCGAGCTACGCAAGTGCCGCTGTTCAGGGCAAAATCGACGATGCGGAAACGCAGCGCATTGTCAGCGAGCTTGTACGCGTGCGGCAGTACGAAAAGCGCTCCATGCCGCTTTTGTATCTGTCGGATGAGCAGCTCAGCCGCGTGACGGCGCTTCAGCAGAGCATCAGCAGCTATGCGGAGCAGCAGATGACGTGGTTTGTCGCAGGTGATGTGGCGCTTAATGATGACACGTGGGCGGAATTCTGCAGCAGCGTTGAGGCACTTGGCATTGACGAGATGGTCGCCATCTGGCAGAACGCCTACGACAGCGCATGGCATGTTGGCGAGTGAGGATGATTGCGCGTATGCGGCGCATCCCTGACTGTTCATAACAACAGAATAAACGAAAGGGTGAAACGTACCATGAATCAGTATGCCACGATGATCCGAAACCTCAAGTCGCCTGCGGTAATGGAACGCCTGATGCACCTTTATGGCCGCCGTGACGGGATGCTGGTGGAGCAGACTGGCCGTTATATCGGGATGCTCAAGCGCCATGAGGAGCTGTTCCATGAGGAAGAGCGCGAGGTGCTGATGATCAGCGCACCAGGCAGAACGGAAATTGGCGGCAATCACACCGATCACAACCGCGGACGTGTGCTGGCGGCGGCTGTCAACCTTGACACGCTCGCAGCTGTTTCCGCGCGTGATGACATGCTCGTGCAGGTGTATTCTGACGGCTATGCGCCGATTCAGCTCAACCTGAATGATCTGTCAGCTTTGCCTGAGGAGAAGGGCACGACGAACGCACTCATTCGCGGCGTGGCGGCTCGCATGGTGGAGCTTGGGTACAGAATCGGCGGCTTCAACGCGGCGGTCACGTCCAGCGTGATGTCCGGCAGCGGGCTGAGCAGCTCGGCGGCGTTCGAGGTGATGGTCTGTGCGATTCTTGATGCACTGTATAACGGCTTTACCATTGATTACAAGACACGCGCCAAGATCAGCCAGTACGCGGAAAACGAGTATTTCGGCAAGCCGAGCGGGCTGCTTGACCAGATGGCATCTTCTACCGGCGGACTTGTGACGGTTGACTTCAAGCATGACGACCCAGAGGTGCGTCCGGTCAGCTTTGACTTTGCGCGGTACGGCTATTCGCTCGTTGTCGTCGCGACCGGCGACAGTCATGCGGATTTGACAGATGATTACGCGGCAATTCCGGCGGAAATGAAGGCTGTTGCAGCGCAGTTCAACGAGCCGTATCTGCGTCGTGTGCGTTCGGAGGAGTTCTATCAGGCACTGCCCAGCCTGCGCGGCAAGGTCAGCGACCGCGCATTGCTTCGCGCGATTCACTTCTATGAAGAGGATGAACGCGTGGCGCGCCAGGTGGCGGCGCTGGACCGCAACGACCTGTTCGCCTTCCTTTGGGAGATTATCTGCTCCGGTCGCTCCTCGTACATGTATCTGCAGAATGTGTACGCGAGCGCCAACGACCAGAGCCTGTCGCTCGCGCTGGCGATGGCCGAGCACATGCTCAAGGACAAGGACGGCGCATGGCGTGTGCATGGCGGCGGTTTCGCAGGCACGACGCTGAACTTCGTGCCGGATAAGATGCTTTCGCAGTTCATCGAGACGATGGAAGCGACGTTTGGCGCACGTTGCTGCAGCGTACTGGATATACGCCCTGAAGGTGCTGCGGTGCTTCGTCTGGTGGAACAATAACAATACAATCAACACCTTGACAAGGATGGGTGCCTGTGCTATGATAGCGATGAACAGGCACCCAATACTCGTGCTGTTCACATTGAAATGCATAGCCACTTGGAGCTTCTTCGGGGCAGGGTGAAAATCCCTACTGGCGGTATAGCCCGCGAACCTTCCTACCTGTGCGGTGAGGAAGGCCGAACCGGTGAGAGGATAATCGATTCCGGTGCCAACAGTATAGTCTGGATGAGAGAGGAAAGCTGGAAGTATGCGCGTTAAACGCTGTTTTCGTCTTTTTCGCGATGCTCCGCCCCTGATTAGCGATATGCTTCAGGGGCGTGCTATTTTTGAAGGAGGCTTGTCAAAATGACACAGCTCAAAAAAGGAAAACAGCTCCCGGTTCAGTACCTGACGCGCATTGCGGTGCTCGGCGCACTTTCTGTCATCCTGTTTATGATCGAAATCCCCGTGATTGCGTTCTATAAGCTGGATCTGAGCACGCTGCCTGCGCTGCTGGGCGCCTTCTCGATGGGACCTCTGCCGGGGCTGGCGATTCTGCTGATTAAGGATCTGCTGGGCATGCTGAAGTCGTCCTCGATGTACGTGGGCGAATTGGCGGACTTCATCATGGGTGCGGCATTCATCCTGCCGGCATCGCTGATGTACCGCAGGAATAAGACCCGTAAGACGGCGCTGCTCGGCATGCTGACCGGCACGCTGTGCATGATCGTTGTGGCCATTCTGGTTAACTGGAAGATTGTGATTCCGTTTTACATGACGGCGTTCAACATGCCGATGGAAAGCATCGTGGCGATGGCGCAGGGGGCGATGCCCTTTGTGGACACGGAATGGAAGCTGCTGCTGTATGTGACAGCGCCCTTCAATCTGCTGAAGGGTATTGTGCTCAGTGCTCTGACGTATGTGCTGTATAAGCGTCTGTCGCCGCTGCTGCACGTTCGTAAAAACTGAGAGGAAGAGAAACCATGAGATCGCATTCGCCGGAGGAAACACGCAAGCTTGCTGCAAGGCTGTCCCGTCAGCTACGGGCAGGAGATGTTCTGCTGCTGCTTGGCGATTTGGGCGCCGGCAAGAGCGAGTTCACCCGCGGACTTGCGCAAGGGCTCGGTGTACAGGGGACAGTGACAAGCCCGTCCTTTACGATCCTGAACGTCTACGAGGATGGTCGCGTTCCGCTGTACCATTTCGACTGGTATCGGTTGAACAGTGCGGAAGAGCTCTACGAAATGGGCATGGATGAGTACCTCGGCGGCGACGGCATCGCGGTGGTCGAGTGGCCGAGTCAGTGCCCGGAGGCGATTCCGGCGGATTATCTGGAAATCAGCCTGACCCCAATGGGAGAGAGCGAACGCGAGGTTATTATCACGCCGTGCGGAGGATTCCGCGAAATCAGCATGGAGGAACAAAAATGAAGCTGCTTGCGGTGGATACATCCGGTCCGGTGTGCGGCGTAGCGATTCTGACGGAGGATGGCATCCGGCATGAATGTGTCACCATGAATCACAAGACGCATTCGGTAAACCTGCTGCCGATGATTGACCGTGCATTTCAGGCGACAGGGCTGACGATTCTGGACATGGATCGTCTGGCAGTCGTTGTCGGTCCGGGGTCATTCACGGGTGTCCGGCTCGGTGTCAGCACGGTGAAGGGGCTTGCACACGGTGCGAATAAGCCGTGCGTCGCTGTGAACGCGCTCGAAGCGATGGCACAGGGCATCAGCAGCTTTGACGGCATTGTCTGCCCGATTCAGGATGCACGTGCAGGTCAGGTATACGGAGCGGCGTTCCGCGTTGGCGGAGAACGGCTGGAGCGGCTTATGAAGGATCAGCCGCTGAAGCTGGAGGAGTACGTGACGGAAATCAGACGTTTGGGCGAACGATTCCTGTTCCTCGGCGACGGCATGCCGGTACAGCGCGAGAAGCTTCAAGCGCTGCTGGGTGATAAGGCGGTGTTCGCGAAGCCCATGCATGCATTCCTGCGTCCATCGTCCGTTGCGTATCTGGCTGCGCTCGATGAAAATACGGTTGATTACCTGACGCTGATGCCATTGTATCTCCGTGCCCCGAATGCAGCGCTGAACAAGAAGCTGACGGAGGGTCTTCATGCCTGAGCAGAGTGAAATTCGCATCCGCCGGATGACCATGGACGATGTGGACGGCGTATATGCGGTCGAAACAGCATGCTTTGAGGACGCATGGAGCCGTGATGCCTTTGTGAGCGATATGAACAACCGTGTTGCACGGTATCTCGTCGCTGAGGCGAACGGCAAGGTCATCGGCTATGCCGGAGCGTGGGTGATTCTGGACGAAAGCCACATCACCAACATTGCGCTGTTTGCGGAATATCGCGGGCAGGGCATCGGCAAGCGGCTGACGACTGCGCTGCTGCAGTATGTCTCGAATTTGGGCGCTGCGTATGCGACGCTGGAGGTGCGCAGGAGCAACCTGATTGCGCAGGGGTTGTATCGGTCACTCGGCTTTGTGCAGTTGGGCCTTCGCAAGCGCTACTATACGAACAACGGCGAGGATGCGCTGCTGATGGTCTGTGAACACCTGCCGGCGGCTGAACCTGATTTCACCGAGGAAGAAACAGTTTTCCAATGAAAAATCGACGCTCGTCCATATGACGGGCGTTTTTTTGCAAAGGAGGGAGCCGATGGCGACGATTCTGGTGACGCATGGCGTGCCGAATGATGGTTTTTCGCTTTTGCGTGGGCATACGGTCATCATTCCGGCACTGCTGACCTCTTTTACGGACGAACAGCTTGCTGCTTATATGCCCATGGCGGATGCGGTGGTTGCCGGTGGCCGACTGACGGGTGACCTCATCCGCAAGGGGAGAAAGCTGAAAATCATCGCGAACTACGGCGCTGGATATGACGGCGTGGACATTCATGCAGCGGCGGAATGCGGCGTGCCGGTCACGAATCTGCCGGATACGGTGGCGGAAAGCACGGCGGAGCTTGCCTTCGGGCTGATGCTGGCCGTATCCAGGAAAATCGGCGAAAGCACCATCCGCATGCACAGCGAAGCACCGGAAGGGCTGTTTGGTATGGGGCGCAACATGGGGCATAGCCTGCGCGGAGAGACGATGGGCATTCTCGGCTGCGGCAAAATCGGACAGCGAACGGCGGAGATGGCATCTGCATTCGGCATGCGCGTGGTGGGCTTCAGCCGTCATGGTGTGCATCATCCGTCCATCGAGAGCGTAACGAAAGCGGAACTGCTGACGCGCTCGGATATTGTGTCGCTGCATTGTCCTCTGACGGATGACACGCGCGGCATGGTCAGCAGGGATGTGCTGTTTGCCATGAAGCACGGCGCAATCCTGATTAACACGGCGCGCGGTGCGCTGGTGGATTGCAAGGCGCTTGCGGAAGCGATTCGCTGCGGTCAACTGTCGGGAGCAGGGCTGGATGTGTATCCCGATGAGCCGCATGTGCCGGAATGTCTGCGCACATTGCCGAATGTGGTGATGACGCCACATGTCGGCGCGAACACCGAGGAGGTTCGCAGACGCATGGCGGAGGAGTGTGCACGGCAGATTCTGGATGCGCTGGCAGGCAGACTGCCCGAGCATGTTGTGAATGGAATTTCCAAGCCGATTAGTTTGTAAATCCGCCTGCAAATGATTGACATTCGACTGCATTCGCGGTAAAATATGATGTAAAAGCGTTTGAAAAGGGCGCCTTACAATCTGTCTGAAGACAAAGGGGATACGAACATGTTAGCGCATGAAATGACTATTGCAGGACTCAAGCGCGCCCTGCCGATTTGCCGCGTAAATGATGACCTTTATATCGCCGGTTTCGTGATCTTTGGGGACTGCGAGCTGACCATCGCCTGCGCGACGGAGCTGCTCAAGCGCGCACCCGAATACGATTACCTCATCACGGCGGAGTCAAAGGGTATTCCGCTGGTGTACGAAATGGCTCGTCAGCACGGCGACAAGAAGTGGTTTCTTGCGCGCAAGGGCGTGAAGGTGTATATGCAGAACGTTGTCGGCGTTGAGGTGAAGTCCATCACGACTGCCGCGGTGCAGAAGCTCTGCCTTGATGGTGCGGATGCCGAGATGATGAAGGGCAAGCGTATTCTGATCGTCGACGACGTGATTTCCACCGGCGAATCACTCAATGCGCTCGAAGCGCTTGTCAATCAGGCAGGCGGTGAAATCGTTGGACGCATGGCGATTCTGGCAGAGGGCGATGCGCAGGAGCGCAAGGATCTCGTTTACCTCGAGAAGCTGCCGCTGTTCAACGAAAAGGGCGAAATTATCGGCTAATAGCACAAAAACAAGAAGACCTCCGACTGCATCAGCAGCCGGAGGCTATTTTATCTCAGATTTCTGCAGATTCGGATGATTTCCATGCCGGTCACATCGGTTGGCTGACCAAGCGCGTCAAGACCATTCT
This sequence comes from Bacteroidaceae bacterium, assembly GCA_963642705.1. Lineage (GTDB taxonomy): Bacteria > Bacillota > Clostridia > Christensenellales > Aristaeellaceae > UBA11524. The sequence goes on along the minus strand of CAVIHU010000006.1, from coordinate 66,771 downwards.
TCATGGTGCGCGTGATCACGAGCGTGTCATCATTGCGTGCTTCGATGTCGCACCAGCCCAGCCGCAGGAGAAGCGAATGCTGACGGTGGCGCAGCTTGTTGCTGACATAGGCTGTCAGTGACTGATCCTCGTGCCCCCATGGAAAGGCGCGGCGGTTCCACGGGTCATGGCAACCGGTCAGACCAGCCTCGTCGCCGTAGTAGATGGTGACGCAGCCAGGCAGGGCGCACAGCAGGTCGATGCAGAGCTTGTAGCGCTTAACTGCCGTCTCGTATTCATCAACGCTCAGACGGACATGCTGCTGATCCGCCTTGCTCAGCTCCTGACATTCACGTCCGGCGAGGATATTCAGCACGCGGCAACGATCATGGCTGCCGATGAGGTTCATCAGCGCGTAACGGAACTGTGCCGGATAGACCTCCTGCTGGTGGCGGATGAGACGCACGAAGTTAGCAGCTGACTCCTTACCCATCACGAAGTCCAGAATCGCCTGACGGACAGGGTAGTTCATGACGCTGTCAAGCGTGTCGCCCGTGCAGTAGCAGCGCATCTGCCCGTAGGAAATCTTGTTGCTTGCGTCCTCCCAGACTTCACCAAGCACGACTGCTTCGGGATTGGCACTCTTTGCAGCAATGCGCAGCTTACGCAGGAAATCCATCGGCAGCTCATCGGCGACATCGAGCCGCCAACCGCAGCTGCCTGCCTCAATCCAGCGCGGCACAATGCCCTCGTGCGGCCGGAACATGAATTTTTGATAGTCTGGATTCTCCTTGCGAAGCTCCGGCAGGGACAGGATGCCCCACCAGGCCTTGTAGTCATCTGGATAATGGTTGAAGGTGTACCAGTCGTAATAGGAGGAGGACTGTCCTTGATATGCGCCAAGCGTCTCATAGTGCCCGAAGTGGTTGAAGTACACGCTGTCTTCGCCTGTGTGGGAGAAGACGCCGTCGAGCATGACGCGCATACCCTGCTCTTTCGCTGCCTTGCATAGTGCGGAAAACTCTTCGTTCGTGCCGCACAGCGGGTCAATCTGCGTGTAGTCGCCGGTATCGTAGCGATGGTTGGAGCGTGCACGGAAGACAGGATTCAGGTAGATGATGTCAATGCCGAGGCTCTTCAAATAGGGGAGCTTCTCCTGAATGCCGGTTAATGTTCCGCCGTAGAAATCAAGCTCCTGATATTTGCCGCCGCGCAGGTCGCCGACGCTGAGCAGTTCTTCGTTCCAGTCCTTGTGAATATAGCGATCCTGCCGCGAGTCAATGGATTGCGTCGGTGCACGGCGGAAACGGTCAGGAAAAATCTGATAGATGTTCGCGCCATGGAATGCTTCAGGTGTCCTGTAAGCAGGGTCGTACACCGTAATCTGGAACGATTCCGGCTCGCCGTGCTCACAGCAAAGCCCGACACCGCCGAGCTTGTCCGGCTGATTGCCATAGCGCAGCGTCCGACCGTCCTTGCGGTAGATAATGAAGTAATACCAGAATAGGCCGGGCTCTTTTGGCAGGGGAATGGCAATTTCCCAGACGTGCTCCGCCGTTGGCAGCATGGCATAGCAGAGCTCCTCCGTCATCCACGTGCGGAGAACGACGCTTGTTGCCTCGTCACAATGGATGCGGATGAGAACGTTGCCGCCGGCAGGCGCGGGACCAGATGGATCGCGGTAAAATGCATCGTGGGAATTGTGCAGGATCATGGTGTCAACCACCCATTCATCAAAAATACGACAAAATAGATAAGCACGGCAAAAAGTCCGAATTTCTCCGGACTTTTTGCTGTTCATCCGTCAATTAGCGCTTTCCCCTCAGCGGATCGAGATGCCAGATGCGATCGTTGTACTCGCGGATGGTGCGGTCGGAGGAGAAGATGCCGGACATCGCGGTGTTGATGACTGCCATACGATTCCACTTGTCCTTGTCGGCATAATCCGCGTTGATGCGGCGCTGTGCCATGGAGTAGGAGCCAAAATCCTTGAGGACGAAGTACGGGTCTGCCATGTTGCCCCAGTCGCCGATGAGCAGGCTATGATAGAGATCCTGCAACACACCGGGCGCATCAGGCAGCACAGTCCCATCGATCATCTGCGTCATGGCAAGGCGCAGCTCCTGGTTCGTCTCGAAGATCGTCATTGGATTGTAGTTCCGTTCGCGGTACATGTCCAGCACAGTGTCGGAACGCATGCCGAAAATGTAGATGTTGTCCATGCCGACCTGTTCGGAGATTTCGACATTCGCCCCGTCCATCGTGCCGATGGTGACTGCGCCGTTCATCATGTACTTCATGTTGCCGGTGCCGCTGGCTTCCTTCGAGGCGGTGGACAGCTGCTCGGATACCTCTGTCGCGGGAATCAGAACCTGAGCGCTGGAAACATCGTAGTTCTCCAGGAATACAACCTGCAGCATCTTGCTGGCACGCGGATGCTTGGCAATCAGTGCTGCAATGCCGTTGATGAAGCGGATGATCTGCTTGGCACGGTTATAGCCGGGAGCCGCCTTCGAGCCGAAAATGAACACGCGCGGCTGCATGGTGAAGTTTGGGTCGTTGACGATACGGTTGTAGAGCACCAGCACGTGCAGGGCGTTCAGCATCTGCCGCTTGTATTCGTGCAGGCGCTTGGACTGTGCATCGAACATGAAGTCCGGGTCAACAATTACATTCTGCCGATCCTTGAGGAATGCGGCAAGGCGCTCCTTGTTGTGATGCTTGATGACGGCGAACTTCTCGCGGAAGGCAGCGTCATCGGCATACGGCGCCAGTTCGCGCAGCAGCTCAGGCTCTTTAATCCAGTTCGTACCGATTGTGTTGCAAATAAGGTTCGTCAGTTCGGGATTGCATGCCATAAGCCAGCGGCGGTGCGTGATGCCGTTCGTGATGGCGCTGAACTTCTCCGGCATGACAAGATAGAAGTCATGGAACGTTTCTGCTTTGAGAATGTCGCCGTGCAGCTGGCTGACGCCATTGGTGGAGAAGGTCATCGCGACGCACAGGTTTGCCATGTGGATGTAGCCGTATGCGATGATGGCCATGTGACCAACACGCTCTGCCTGACCGGGGAAGAAATTCCACAGACGCGCACAGAGGCGCTTGTTCATCTCAACCAGAATCTGATAGATGCGCGGCAGCAACGTTTTGACCATTTCCTCCGGCCACTTTTCGAGCGCTTCTGCCATAATGGTGTGGTTGGTGTACGCCATCGTACGGCTGACAATCTGCTGCGCTTCGTCCCAACCGAGACCTTCCTCGTCCATCAGCAGGCGCATCAGCTCCGGAATTGCCAGACCGGGATGCGTGTCATTGATATGAATGACGACTTTCTCCGGCAACTTGCTCCAGTTTGTGCCGTTGAGCTTCTTGAAGTCCTTCAGGATATACTGAAGCGTGGCAGAGGTGAAGAAATACTGCTGCTTCAGGCGGAGCAGCTTGCCTTCATAGTGGTTGTCCTCAGGGTAAAGGATGTTCGAAATGGCTTCGGCAAGCTCCTTTTCCTCGGTGGCCTGCACGTAATGGCCGTGATTGAAGTCGCTCAGGTCAATGCGCTTCGGTGCGCGGGCGCTCCACAGGCGCAGACTGTTGACGGTCGAGGTATCGTAGCCGACGAGCGGCATGTCATACGGAACTGCTTCGACCGTGTTGTAGCCGACATGACGGAAGGTGGTGCGGCCATCTTCATTCACCATCTCAACGGAGCCGTTGAAGTGTACCTCGCAGGCATCCTCCATGACGGGCATTTCCCACACGTTGCCGTTTCCGAGCCAGTAGTCTGGCAGCTCAACCTGCTGACCGTCGACAATTTTCTGACGGAACAGACCGTATTCATAGCGGATGGAGCAGCCCATGCTCGGCAGATCAAGCGATGCCAGCGAGTCCATGAAGCACGCAGCCAGTCTGCCGAGACCGCCGTTGCCCAGCGCGGGTTCCGGCTCTTCGCGGAGCACCTTGTCAACATCGACATGCAGTTCATCGAGTGCCTGCTTGTAGGCGTCGAGCGACACGAGGTTCAGAACGTTGGTATACAGGCTTCTGCCCATCAGAAATTCAACGGAAAGATAGAACAGGCGCTTGCTGTTGTTTGTCTTGCGCTCCTCGCGGGAAACCATCCATTTCTGCATGATCTGGTCGCGGACAGTCGACGCAAGGGCACGGTAGATCTGCCCATTGGAAGCTTCTTCGATTGTTCGACCGTTATAGCGTTGCAGCTTGCCGATAATGGAAGCCTTAATCGAGTCTTTATCAAAGGATGTCGTAGGCATGGAAATCCTCCTCACATTTGAAAGGGTTTCAACGGCAAATGCATGCATCACTCATTAAGAAAAGCAGTTTGCCACCCAAAAAATAATCATATCACTTTATCAAAAAAAAGACAAGGGCAAGGATGATGACGACACGGAAAAATTTTCAAAAACTTTCTCAGGATGTCCTTGCAGGAGGCGAAAAACATGATAGAACGCAGCCTTGGAGAAAATGAATATCATTGACTGCTTTGAAGAGGACGAGACGACAGAAGAACCTCTTAAAACAATACAAAGCATGAATCTCTTCCGGCAGACCAATGTCCAAACTGATGCTGGATTGCCTCCTTGAACCAGAGCGCCTTTCTTTGATCCTGGAAAAATGATTTCCGTGAGCAGGATTTTCCACATGATTTGTCGTATTGTTCATTGTTTGCATACACTTGTTCTGTATGCCGAAGGAGATCTATGGCCATTTTTCATTCCGGCAACGAGGGACAATCGCAAAAGCTGACCGTCCTGCGCCGCCGACAACATTTGCTTTTATTCCATGCGCGGCTGCTGCCGCCGGTTTGCTGGATGATTTCCGTGCTGACCGCGCTGTGGTGGTTTCCCTCACTGAAGGACGCTTTATCTGCCGACGTGCGTTTCCGTGCATGGGTCATCATCGCGCTGTTCGCCGTGCTGCTGTCCGCACCGGTGCTGGTTTCTTTTCGCCTCGAACGCCGTGCAAGAGGGGCAAAATATGCTGCAACGCTTGTATCCTCCGGCATACACGGTGAAGAGGATGCTCGCGCAATGCTTGAGCGTCTGCCGAATTCCGTCCATGTCTACCCTAACCGCATCGTCCATGCCGGCAACCGCAGCGAATGCGACCTCGTTGCCCTGACGCGCCGCGGCGCAACCGTCATCGAGGTCAAGAACCACGCCGGATGCGTAACGGGCGATTATTCCGATCACGACCTGCTGCTCACGCGCAAGAACGGCGATACGCTCACTTTCTATAACCCGGTTATGCAGGTCGCAACTCATGCGCAGACGCTTGCCCGTGCCGTTGCGGACGGCGGCGTCCCTTCGCCGGTGAAGAAATGTGTGCTGTTCGTCCGCGAAGGCACGGAAGTCAGGCTTGCTGACCGTTTCCATACGCATCGGGCAACACCCGTATTGACGCGCCGCAACCGCTTCCGCCTGCGTTTTCTGATTCTGCATCGCGGGAAACGCCTGCGCAGACGCGAATTTCGTCAGCTGTGCCGACTGTTGGAGGATATGAAATGACATACGGTTTGCTTGCTTCCGACCCATCGAATGACGATGCGCTCCGAAACCAGGCTGCGTCGCTGATTGATTCGCAAGAAATACCCTTCGGCGGCTTCACCGTTGTGCCTGCGCCGCTTTTTGACGGAGCCGACAGCCGTCGGGCTTTCCTGTTCCGTGCTGCCTTTGCGCTGATGCAGCCCGGTCAACCTATTCCGGCTGACATACTCGTCCGACTTCTTTCCGGCGATGCACAGCCCGGCAACGTGCTCCGTCATTACACATGCCTTCAACTGTCGTTGCTCCCATATTTCCGCCCTGGCTTCACCGCAGTTCCTGTCGATGGCGGCATAATGCTCGGTAGCAGTCTGCTGATTCTGCGACCATCGGACGACGGCACCGAGGATGTCCGTTTGCCCGATGGCATCTGGACGATGCTGCACAGCGGCGAATGCTGCACCGGTTCATTCAGGCGGATGCACGGTTATCAGGAGCTGCCGGTGTTTGTCCGCGAAAACACGTTGCTGCCCATCGGCGTCAACGACCGCACTGCTGATGCGGATGATGCAGACCGACTCGTGCTGCACTGGTTTCAGCCGGACAAATTTGCCGCGTGTATCCTTGCAGACGGTACCCGCTACCGCGCTTCCTGCGGCACAGACGGCTTTCACTGCGAAAGCACATCCTGCAAGCCGTATCATTGCATCGTCCATCAGAACGGCGAAGAAATCATCATCAAATAAAAGACCGAACGGTTCATGCCCGAACCGTTCGGTCTTTCCTGTTCCTCAGATTTTCCAATTGCGGATGCGTTCAATCGCCTGCTGCGTCTTTTCCAGCGTGTTGAAGGCGGTCAGGCGGAAATAGCCCTCGCCGCTCGGACCAAAGCCGGAACCGGGCGTGCCGACAATGTGGCATTCATCCAGCAAGCGATCGAAGAACGTCCAGCTGTCCATGCCAGCCGGCACCTTCAGCCAGATATACGGTGCATCAACGCCGCCAAATACAGTGATACCTGCCGCTGTCAAACCCTCGCGGATGATTTTGGCGTTCTGCATGTAGTAAGCGATCGTTTCCTTAATCTGCTTCTGCCCATCCTCAGTGTAGACAGCCGCTGCCGCACGCTGCACCGGATAGCTGACGCCGTTGAATTTTGTGGACATGCGGCGCTTCCACAATGCATTCAGCTCGATCCTTTCACCCTTTGCGCTCAAACCCTTCACCGCATGCGGTACGATGGTGTAGCCGCAGCGCGTGCCGGTAAAGCCAGCCGTCTTGGAGAAGGAATTGCATTCAATCGCGCATTCCTTCGCGCCTTCAATCTCGTAAATCGACAACGGAATGTCCGGCGTGGAGACGAACGCGCGATACGCTGCATCGTAGATAATGAGTGCGCCGTTTTCGCGTGCATAATTCACCCACTTCGTCAGCTGCTCACGATTCAGCACTGTACCGGTCGGATTATTGGGGTAGCAGAGGTAAATCACGTCTACCGGCGTGTCCGGCAGCGCGGGTACAAAGTCATTTTCCGCATTGCAGGGCAGATACACGAGCTTTGTCCAGCGGTCATTGACATAATCGCCCGCGCGACCAGCCATAGCATTCGAGTCCACATACACCGGATAGACCGGGTCGGTCACAGCAATCACGGCATCGCCACTGAACATTTCCTGAATATTGCCAACATCGCACTTCGCGCCATCGGAAATGAACACCTCATCGTAGTCAACGGACACGCCGCGGCTTGCATAATCATGCTCACGGATGGCATTAACGAGGAAATCATAGCCGTAGTCAGGACCGTAGCCGTGGAAGGTCTCCTGCACACCCATCTCGCTGACTGCCTTGTGCATGGCATCGATGACTACCGGCGCCAGCGGACGCGTCACATCGCCGATGCCCAGACGGATGATGTCCGCATCGGGATGCTCGGCGCTGTACACCTTCACGCGACGCGCAATTTCAGCAAACAGGTACGAACCCGGCAGACGGATGAAATCATCATTGATATGAAACATATTGCACTCTCCAACTTTCTTATTCTTCGCCGATCCATTCGCCGTCAAACACGAATGATGCCTTGCCTTCCTGATAGACATGTCCGTCATCAGGCGACCAATCCAGCGTCAGCGAGCCGCCGGGCAGGTCAATCACTGCATGGCGATCCGCTCTGCCGGTCATGACTGCTGCGACAATCGACGCACAAGCGCCTGTGCCGCATGCCAGTGTTTCGCCCGCGCCGCGTTCCCAGACGCGCATCCGCAGATGACCGCGGCTGACCACCTGCACGAACTCGATATTCGCACGGCGCGGGAAAATGGGGTGATTCTCCAGCAGCGGACCGACCGTCTCAATGTCCACATAATCCGGGTTGCGAACGAAAATAACGCAGTGCGGATTGCCCATCGACACGCAATGGATGTCATACTGACCGCTGCCGACGCTCAGACGATGCCCCATGACAACCTCGCCGGGCAAATCAACCGGAATTTTCGGCGGAAACAGTTCCGGCATGCCCATGTCCACGCGAACCGTCTCGACCTTGCCGTCCTTCACATTCAGCTTGATTGTTTTTAATCCGCCTCTCGTCATCAGGCTAATGGTCGTCTTGTCCGTTAGACCGCGATCGTAGACATACTTGCCGATACAGCGTGTGCCGTTGCCGCACATTTCGCCTTCAGAGCCGTCAGCATTGAACATCCGCATCTCGAAATCCGCCACATCGGATGGGCAAATCAGAATCAACCCATCGCTGCCGACACCGAAATGGCGGCGGCTCATCTTTTTCGCCAGTTCGGACGGATTGTCCACCTGCTCCTCGAAGCAATTCACATAAATATAATCATTGCCGATGCCGTGCATCTTCGTAAACCGCATGCTCATAACCTCCCCCATATTTCATTTCACACTGCCATTATACTGATGTACGTGCGATTCGTAAAGCACTTTTTATGTTCTCGCGTGGCTGTTGACCTCTTCAGGCGTCTTGAAGGACGGTAAAAGCTCGTGCATGCACGCCTTGATGTCGCCGTGCGCCTCGATACATGCATGGAGCTTTGCCAGCATACGCTCAACCTCTTCCCACGCAAACTGCTCAGGCTTTGCGATGAAGATTTTCTCCATACTGGTCGCAGTGTCGGTTTCCTCATCGCGCAGCAGCTCCTCATAGAGCTTTTCACCCGGGCGAAGCCCTGTATAGACGATTTTGACCGGCGGCTTCATCGGGTCGGAATACAATTGAATCATCCGTTCTGCCAGCTCCCGGATTTTGACCGGCTTGCCCATGTCCAGCACGAACAACTCGCCGCCCTTGGCGATGGATGCCGCCTGCAGCACGAGGCTTGCCGCCTCCGGAATCGTCATGAAGTAGCGGATAATATCCGGATGCGTCAGCGTCACGGGACCTCCTGCGCGAATCTGCCGTTCAAACAGCGGCACGACGCTGCCGTTCGAACCAAGCACATTGCCGAAGCGAACCGCAGTGAACTGCGTGGTATCGCTTTGCTTCTGCATCGCCTCGATGATGATTTCCGCCATGCGCTTCGATGCGCCCATGACGTTCGTTGGGTTGACTGCCTTGTCTGTCGAAATCATGACGAATCGCTTCGCACCGTGATTTTTTGCGCATTCGGCGACGTTGTACGTGCCGAAAACGTTATTGAGCACTGCCTGCTCAGGGCTGTCCTCCATCAGCGGCACATGCTTGTGGGCAGCGGCATGAATCACAATCTCCGGATGGAACTCATCGAATACCTGATCAAGCGTTTCCTTGTCGCGAATCGAACCGACGCGAAGGACCACCGTGTTCTTGACGATTTCACCGTACTGATTCTTCAGTTCGGAAAGCAAATCATACATGTAGTTTTCGCTGATATCGTACAGTATGAGCTTTGACGGTACGAAGCGCATCATCTGCCGACACATTTCCGACCCGATGGAGCCGCCGCCGCCAGTCACCAGCACACAACGTCCTGCAATCACTTTTTCCACGCCGGACATGTCCAGATGCTTTTCATCACGCCCAAGCAGATCGGCAATATTCACGTCGCGCATCTGCCCCTGACCGCCGTCCATTTCCTGCATGACCGTATAGCGCTTGACGCGGCAGCCGGTGTCCATGCAGTCATGCAGCAGCCCCGTCAGGTCGGATCTCGGCGTCGCAATCGCAATAATAATGTCGTCGATGGCGTACTGTCTGGCGTACTCTCCAACGCGCGCAGTGTCCATCACAATCGGCACACGCCCGATTTTCGTATTTCGCCGCGACTCATCGTCATCCACAGCAATCACCGGAACACAGTCGCCGAAGCGACCTGCCAGCATGTCGCGGATGACCTGTGCGCCGCCCCAGCCGCCGCCGATGACCATCACGCGGCGTGTCTTCTTGTTCTGTCTTCCGAGAAAACGCCCGATACCCTCGCCGCCTGCGACCTTCAGCACGAAACGCGCCGCCGCAATCATCACCATTGCCAACAGCCACTGCACCAGATACACTGAACGCGGCATCAGGAACACATTCAGCTCGTGAATGAAGGAATAGCACAGCAGCGACATCAGATACGTCACACCCGTGCCGCCGAGCGTACCCAGCCCCAGCTGTACAAGCAGATCAACGCCCGCATACTTGAGGATACTCTTGTAGAAGCCCATCCCGTACAGCAGCGCAATCGTCGATGGCAGAAGCAGCAGCAGGCTCCGCCATACGTGCGTCAAATGGGCGGCAGGCGCATGCATATCATAGTAAATCTGAAGCCCCATCAGCAGGGATGCCGAAAGCAGCAATGCATCGAGCAGCATCAGCAGCGCCGTGCGAATACCCTGCTGCGCAAATAAATGGTTTCGTTTCACGCGGAAGCTCCTTCTTCATTGAAAATACTTCATCATTATAAGCCACACCAACCGCAATTGCAAGCAATTCGGCGGATTTTCCGCGTGCTGTTGCTTTTCCCTTGTTTTTGTGCGCATTTCGCTTTTTTCGGATTTTCGTCATTGTACGGAAATCAATGTTCAAGAACTCCATCATCTTGTCTTTTCAAGAAGCGAAAAAGAGGAGGCAATCAGCATTGAACCGCTCCCTGTCAAGTAGACACGTAAAAAAACGAAAACTGGTTTACCAGGATTTGATATGCTCCCTCCAGAGCAGACACTCGAAATAGCAAAAAGTTTCGAGACGACACCGGAGGGAGCATATTATATCAGATTCGCAGTAGCCCTTTTTGCTTTTGATGATGTATCCTTATATTTCCGCGACGGAGGAGGCTGACACGATTCTGTGCCAGAAGGGGGCAGGACCTTCGCAGTGCCCTTGCGCTGCGGCAACCGCTGAAAACGGCAGCAGCGCGATGTCAAGCTCTTCGACGGTTGTGGTTTTCCCGTTCAGGTAGCTGCGCAGCCGCTCCTGCGCCGTCAGAAAGCGCTGACGCATGCCGCCGAGCCGCAGGTCAAGCACGTCCATTCCGGCAGGCTTGCTTTCCCAGAGCCAGCGCGCATGAAGCGTGCGAATAAAAGCGTCCAGCAGATCGCACAGCGCTGGCAGGTCGCTTTCGCTGATGCGCAGCAGTGCTTCATGATCCTTCGATTGCCATGCTGTGCGCAGCGCGTGCGTCAGCGTACATTTTTTCAGCAGCAGTCGGGTGAAGGCTTCGCCGCAGTCAAACAGCGGATGCCAAATGCCGCTTTCAGCCGGATACCGCGCAATATTTTCCGCCAGATGTGCTGTATAAGTTGGGATATCCATCTGATGGGAGAACAGGGGTGTCAGGATGTCCTCATACAGTAGCGTTTTCGAGGCATTGACAGCGATGCGCCCGGGCTTGGGATTGTCCGGCGTAAAGACCGGTTCGCCCAGCGCAAGAAAATCATCCCAATTCCCTTCCGTGCAGGCGGCAAAGGCGGTACGGAGAACGCCTTCCTCTGCCTGACCGCGCCAGCAAAGCTCCGCCCAGTACTGCAGCGTTGGCAGAACGCCGAACAGCGAGGCTTCTGCGCCGTTATCGCCCCAAATTGTCACGAAAACATCCCGGATGCCGCATGACCTGCATGCCGGAAATGCATGCTTCGCGCATTCGATGCTGAAGCTGTTGCACGGCACAAGGCTGTTGGACTTACGTGCGCCGGCGGCGAAGGCGATGTTCGGCGTGATTTGCAGGTGCGCGTTCAGCATGTCATCGTAATGCTGTTGATCGAAGCTGTAGTAATCCCAGTAGATGAGCGTTGTGTCTCCGGGCAGTTGTTCGCCGACAGATGCATCGATTTTGCAATTCGCCTGGTAATACTCGCCGCCAGATGCCAGCCGGAAGAACATGTCGCTCCACATCATCGGGCGGAAGCCATACGTGTTCGCCAGCGTGTGGACACGCTCAAAGTGACGCAGAATGAGCTGCGTGCGGTCGGTAAAGCCGTGCTTCTGCAGATAGTTGCCCAGCCCCAGCATGTGCGCCTCGTCCATGCCGATGTTGATGCGGTTTGTCCGGAAGCATTTGCGCATCTTTGCGAACATTGCTTCAATCATCTGCAGTGTCTTTTCGTCATCCGCCAGCAGAATGTCATTCACGTCCACATAATCGCGCATGGCATCCCACTTGAGCGTCTGCATCAGATGCGCCAGCGTCTGCACGGCGGGAACCAGCTCAATGCCCAGCGATGCGGCGTAATCGTCCATCGCTGTAAGCTCGTCATCGGTATAGCCCATGCGCCCGTAGCCGAAATAGGGGTATTCCGTCAACTGAAACACGTCCTCCATGTACAGCTGCAATGTGGAAAAGCCCATACGCGAAAGGATGCGCAGCAGGTGCTTAACTGTCTCCACGTGCGGCACGGCATTGCGCGAGCAGTCCAGCATGACGCCCAAATGGTCGAACACAGGCGTTTCGTGCATTGTAAAGCCATCCGGCACATCTGCATTTGCCCGAATCAGTCCGATGGCACGCCCTGCCATCCATGGCTGCTCCACCTGCACCGACCAGCCATTCTTTTCCTTGCTCAGCCTGATGCCGCTGCCGCCGGACACAAAGCGAATTGCCGCTTCTATGCCTAACTCCTTTGCCATCCAGTCAAAATTCAATTGTTCCGCCATTTCCGGTTCCTTTCTGACACAAGAGGGGAGCGCGCGTGCGCTCCCCTCGGATGTTGTGCGCGGATTGAGCTTAATAGCCCAGCTCCGCCACCTTTGCGTTCACTTCATCGATCATGGCGCTGAGCCCCTTCTCCTCATAGGACTTCAGCAGATCCTCCACCATCTTCTCAACCGGTTCACTGCCCATCATGATGGAAATCAGATCGTCCGCCTGATAGATGATGAACTGATCCTTGAGCGGGGTGGACATGTAGGTGATGCGCATGTCGTAATCCGGCAGATCGCCCGTCGATTTCGCCTGCTCATAGAGGGCGAAGTCGCCGTCACGATAGGATTCGGTCGGTGCGCTCGCGGGATAGGTGCGGTTCGTATTGGACTGCCCCCAGCTTGCCAGACCAATCAGCAGGTTCGTCGATGGATATTTGGTGCCAAGCGTCACGCCGTCTTCCAGCAGGGAGACTGCTTTGCCGTCTACCATCTTGTAGTCAACGTCTTCGATGCCCCAGTTGACCAGCATCTGACCTTCGTCGGACACCAGGAAATCGTAGAGCTGCAGGATCTTTTCGAGCTTCACATCGTCCACGTGAGAGGAAATGTAGCTTTCCGACCAGGAGGTACGGAAGATCGGGAAGGTGCGCAGACCGTCCTTGCCCTCGAGCACGCCCAGAATGCGGACGTCATCGAAGAAGTCGCGGCCGTCGTTTGCTGCTGCCCAGTCCTTGCCGAAGCGCCCGTAGCACGCCGCCACGCCGCCGCCGCCGAGGAGAGCTGCAGACTGACCGGTCAGGAACTTTTCGGATGCAGTGGAGGACGTCGTCAGCGCGTAGTCCTTTTCAATGGTGCCTTCCTCGTACATGTCGCGTGCGAGCTGGAAGGCGGAGACCATGTCGGTGGTGAAGTACGTCGGACGATAGATGCCGTCCGCACCCTTGGACCACTTGTAGTCGCTGCCGCTGCCGTCGGACATCGCAGCAGGCATGCTGTATGCGAAGATAAAACCGTCCAGCTGCTTGGCCTGCAGCGCGGTCAGACCCTGAATCTGCTTGCCTTCCGGGTCAGCCTTGATGATTGCCTGAATCATCTCGCGGAATTCGTCGAACGTTTCGGGCTCCTTGGTGATGCCGGCCTTCTGGGCAAGATCCCAGCGATAGCAAATCACGCGGTCGCAGATGTTCCAGTAGTTGTCCGGATACGTCTTGCGCGGGATGCAGTAGAGCTGACCGTCAATCTTCAGTGCCTGAATGTCGTCCACATCGAGGTACGCCATCAGGTTCGGATAGGCGCTCAGGTCAGCCGGCAGTGCGTGAACGACTTCATCGTTGATCCACGCATAGTAGTTCGGCGTGCAGATGGCGTCAATGGAGAAGATGTCCGGCAGGGAGTCTGCCGCGGCCCACGCCTGAATCTTATTCACATAGTCGTCCCAGGTGGTGTTCATCGCTTCGAGGCGGATGCCGAATTTCTGCTCGATGATGCCGCGCACAGCGTCTTCACCGACGCCAAGCGCAGACTCCACATCCCAGTGGGCAATGCGGATGGTCACAACGTCGTCCGCCAGCGCGGAGGTGATCATCGTCAGCACCATTGCCAACAGCAGCAGGCAGCTCAGCAGTTTCTTCATGGGGATCCTCCTTTTTTGTCGTTAGGTAATCTATTCCACCGCCATCCATCCGGCGGTCGAAGCCTGAAACGGTCACTCCTTGATGGAGCCAATCATCACGCCCTTAACGAAATACTTCTGCACGAACGGGTACACGCAGAGAATTGGCAGCGCGGTGATGATGATGGTTCCCATCTGCACGGACTGCGCCGGAATCTTCTTGCCGGACGTGATCTGCGCCATCAGGGAGAGCTGGTTATTCATGTTGATGAGCACCTCGCGCAGATAAATCTGCAGAGGGTACAGCGTCTTTTCGTTGATGTACAGGTATGCATTCCACCATTCGTTCCAGCGCTCAACCGCATAGAAGAGCAGGAATGTCATCGTGAAGGGCATCGAAATCGGCAGAATGATCTTGACCAGGATTTGAAGATCGCCCGCGCCGTCGATCAGTGCCGCCTCCTCGAGACTCGGCGAGATCGAGTTGAAGTAGTTCTTCATGATGATGACGTAGTACGAGCTGACTGCCCACGGCAGAATCATCGACCAGATGGAGTTGATCAGCCCATAGCTCTTCATGACGAGGTAGGTCGGAATCATGCCGCCGGAAAACAGCATCGGGATGACGACCAGCGTCAGCAGGATGTTTCGTCCCGGCAGCCGCTTCTTGGACAGCACGTACGCGCCGGTAACGGAGAGCAGCATGTTGATTGTCGTGCCGACAATCGTCACGAAAAAAGTGTTGCCAAGCGATATGAAGAAGTACTGATCGCCGATGATGGTCTTGTATCCTTCCAGATCAAGCGCCCAGAACCACATGTACGGCGTGTGCTTTGCCTGCGCAGCAATGTTGGAGAAGGAGAGGATCAGCACGTTGTAGAACGGATAGATCGTAATCAGGGAAAGGACGCCAAGAATGAGGATCAGGATGATATCAAAGGCGTGAACGCGCCTCTTTTTGCGGACATTCGTCAAGGCACCTCACTCCTTTCTCAGAACAGTCCGTCTTCGCCGCAGGCAGTGACCAGCTTGTTCGCGCCGAGCATCATCAGCACGCCGATGATGGACTTGCTTAAGCCGACAGCCGTCGTGTAGCCGAAATTCTTCGTGCCGCCGAAGGACGTGCGGTAGATGTATGTGTCAATGGTGTCCGCAACCTCGTACACCGGCGAGGAATACAGGTTGAATACCTGGTCGAAGCTCGCACCTGTCGTCATGATGCGGCCGATTTCCAGAATCAGCATGATGAGGATGGTCGATCGGATGCCGGGCAGCGTGATGTGCCAAATCTTCCGCCAGCGGTTCGCACCGTCGATTTCTGCCGCCTCATACAGCCCGGGGTCGATGCCGGCCAGCGCCGCCATATAAATGATGGTATCCCAGCCGGCCTCCTTCCAGATGTTCGAGAGCCAGATGAACGGACGGAAGCCCGATTGGCTCAGAAGCGGCGAAATCGTCTCGAAGCCCCAAACCGTCAGCAGCTGATTGATAACGCCGTTCGAGGCGAACATATTTTTGAGGATGCCTGCCATGACGACCCATGAGATGAAGTGCGGGAACGTGAACACCGTCTGGTACAGCTTCTTGATGCGCGGCTGGCGCAGCTCGTTCAGTGCGAGTGCCAGAATGATGGCGGTCGGAAACTGCAGCGCCAGCTTGCCGAGGCTGAAGATGACGGTGTTGCGCAGTGCACGGATGAATTCCCTGTCGGTGAAGAAGTCCTTAAAGTTGTTCAGCCCGACAAAGGTACTGCCCCAGATGCCGCCCTTGTAGGAGAATTTTTCAAAGGCGAGATACAAACCGGCCATGGGCACATAGCAAAACATCACATACCAGACAATCAACGGCAGAATCAGCAGGTACAACACGCGGCAATTCCAAATTCGCCGCCATAGTTTGCCAGTACGCCGGGTACGGTTGATTACCGTCATGCTGCGTTCGCTCCTTCCGTTGCCGG
Source organism: Bacteroidaceae bacterium (assembly GCA_963642705.1). Taxonomy (GTDB): domain Bacteria; phylum Bacillota; class Clostridia; order Christensenellales; family Aristaeellaceae; genus UBA11524. The sequence continues at coordinate 50,659 of CAVIHU010000006.1, read as the reverse complement.
ATGTATGTTCTGCGTTCGTTTTCATCGTAACTCCATTATAACCCGAAGAATACATGGAGAAAATGGTCTGATTTGTTCCTTTTATGTCATTGCTTGTCCGTTTATTCCAAATTATTGTCTTTTTTTTGCTTCCTGCAGAAGAATTCCATATAGCCAATGCGCATCGGCTGTGGTATAATAAAACCATCATTCAATCAATCGTTTTCACGCACTCCGTTACCTGTACGGAAGGAGGCTGCGCATGGGCAGACACAGCATCCAAACCCAGTTTTTGGCGATTGTCGTTGTACTGTCGCTTTCTTTTGCCACGCTCAGTCTGGCGGCGTATCAGGGGATGAGCGACCTGCTGAACACGAAGAACCACGGCTATGCCATGAACAGCAGCCTGTCCTATGCCTACAGCATGAACGACCTGTTCCTGCGCGTGACGAACATCAGCGGTCTGCTGGCGTCGAATGCCGATGTGCAGTCCTTTCTCAGCGATCCACTCAATGAAAACACGGTTGCGCTTGTCAGGCGGCTGTCCGATACGCTTTTTGCCTTTGTCGCGACAAATCCCGACATACCGGACATTTCGATTGTCGGGCGCCATTCGCATCGCTCCGTCATCTACTCCACTGCAATGCTGGAGCAGCTTTGGACGCAGATGGGCAATCGCCGCGGCGTGCAGTGCCTCGGCATGATCGATACGCGATTGCTGACGCAGAACGAGAAGCCGATGCCGTTCCTCGTTTTCGCCTGCAACGTGTTTTCAAGCGGCAGTCAGGAGCCGAGCGGCTGCCTGTTCCTGTCGGTGAATTTATCGCATTTCACGGCGGACAGCGCACTTTTTCCGGAACAGACGAGCCTGACGGCGCATCATTTTCTTGGCGTCAGCCAGACGTCACTATATCCCTTCCGCAGTGATGACGATGCTGCCCATGCGGTGGAGGCGGACATCCGCGCCCACAGCGAGCTGTTCAATGGTTCCAGCAGCATTCCGGTCAACATGTCCACCGAGCGGTATGACTACGTGTGCCTGCTCCTGCCGGATTCCGATTTTTACATCGTCAGCGCCATCGACAAGTGGGAAACCGCGTCCGATTTGGACGGAACGCGCCTGTATGTGCTGCTTGCGATTGTGCTGTTCACCCTGTTCCTGCTCTCGGCCTTCCTGCTGCTGTTGCGCGGCGTTGTGCTGCCGCTGCGAACCTTCCACGCTCGCATCCATTCCATCCGCAGTGGTGACCGGCAAGCCATGCAGGAGCAGCTGCGGCTGACAGGATGCAGCGAAATCAGTGAGCTGAGCAATGAATTCAACGGTATGCTCGCACAGATTCTCTCTCTTGAGGAGCGGCTCGTGAAAACAGTCGAAACGCTCTACGCTGCGGATATTGAGCGGCAAAAGGCGGAAATCGCCCATCTGCGCAGTCAGATCAACCCACACTTCCTTTATAATACGCTCGAATCCATCAAGGGGCTGGCAATTCGCCACGGCGTGCTGGAAATTGCTGACATTGCAACCGCCATCGGAAAAATATCGCGCTACAGCATCAAAGGTGCTGTCACTGTCACGCTTTCAGAGGAAATGGAAATTGCTGACGCATATCTGCGCATCCAAAAAACGCGCTTCGGCAATCGCTTCGATGCCATCATGAATATTCCGGAAAGCTGCCGGATGCTGACGGTGCCGAAAATGCTGCTTCAGCCGCTGGCGGAGAATGCTGTTATTCACGGACTGGAGAATAAAGAGGAAGGCACGCTGTACATCAGCGCCCATATAGAAGAAAACGACCTGCTTGTTACCGTGCAGGATGACGGCGAGGGGATAAACGCCGAACGTCTCGAAGAAATCCGCTGTTCCCTGGACGGCGAAGTGCCGGAAGGCGGACAAATCGGGCTGCGCAATATTCACCGCCGCATTAGGCTGTCCTGCGGTGCAGCGTATGGGTTGACCATTGACAGCGCACCGGACAGCGGCACAAAGGTAGCGGTTCGTCTGCCGGTCAGGTATGCGGAAGAGGCACAAAAGGAGGAGACATCATGTATCGAGTGCTGATTGTAGACGATGAGGAGAACGTGATTGTTTCGCTCAAGGAGAGCATTCCGTGGGCGTCGATGAATCTGGAGGTTTCCGGTGAAGCATCCAGCATGTCACAGGCGCTCAAGCTTGCAGGGCAACGGCCGTTCCACATTGTCGTGTCGGATATCAAAATGCCGGGCGGCAGCGGACTTGAGCTCTTCCGCGAACTGACGCAGCTTTCACCGGACACGCAGGGTATTATCATCAGCGGTCATGCGGATTTCGCCTACGCGCAGAAGGCGTTTGAGTGCGGCGTCATCGGTTACTGCCTGAAGCCGGTTGATACGGCAGATTTGTGCGCGTGCCTCAAGAAGGCGGTTCTCCATCTGGAACGCAATGCCGCACCGAGCCGCGAGGAACAGCTTGCAGCTGCCATTGCGGAGGAACAGACCGATGTCGTCCGGAATGCACTGCGCAGCTTCGGACTGAATCCGGATTGCTTCTATATCGCTGTAGCGGACGGCGGCGGAGCCGAGCACATTCGTCTCGGGCGCGGCAGCGTCCGCATCTGGAAGGGACGTCCCTGCTTCTTTCTTGACCATCCGCTGACACAAATGCAGGCGGATGAAACTGTTCGCCGCTATCAGCTGAACGGGTTTGGCTACCTGACTTCGCCGAGCAGTGCCGGAACGTTGCCGTCCGATTTGCGCACGGCGGTTGCGATGGCGCTTAATCGATTCATCACAGGCAGACATCAGGCGATCTGCACCTGCGGAGCAGACGACCGCGCCGTGCTGTCAAGGCTGCAGGATGCGATCGCCGACCGCGATGACGCGCGCCTGACGCAGTTGCTTCGGGACATGCAGGAGCATTTGCCGGACATCAGCATCGGCTGCGCATTCCGCATCAGCAACATGGTGCACAACTATCGCTTCGATCCATCCTTTGAGGAGGACGAAAGCGGCTATGCGTACGACCTGAGCCATCTGCTGTCCATGTACGGCAGCGTGCAGGAGATGCTGAGCGACCTCATCCGGCTTGCGGCGGCACCTGCGTCGCCTGCGGATCCGGCGTTCGAGAGCAGCAACATCCACTTTCTGCAAATCATCCGCTACATTCACCGGCATTACGATGACGATTTGTCCCTGAACACCCTCGCGGATGTCCTCCACATGACATCAGCTTATGTCAGCCGGCTGTTCAGCCGCGAATCCGGCACGACCTACCGCAAATATCTGACGGAGCTGCGCGTGGAGAAGGCGAAAGAACTGCTCGCCACCACCAACCTGTCTATTGCGGAGGTGTGTGACCGCGTTGGCTTCAACGACTACTTCCATTTCATCAAGACATTCAAGCGGCTGACCGGCACAAGCCCGGGCAAATATACCGGCGCAAACGAAAGGGACGAGGGGATCGGTTCGTGAAGGCACTGACGTTTCTGATGAAACCTGCCTCGTCGGCATGCAACATGCACTGCGGGTACTGCTTCTATGCGGATGTCAGCGCGCATAGGGCAAACCGCTGCCTGCCCGTAATGACGGAAAGCACATTGACCCGATTGCTGGAAAACATCCGCGCTTCGCTGTCATCCGGTGACGCGGTATGCTTCGTGTTTCAGGGCGGCGAGCCAACATTGGCCGGACTGCCCTTTTACCGCCGATTCTTCAGCATCACGGCAGCATGGGAGCATGAACTGCGCGTTTCCTATGCTTTCCAGACAAATGGTCTCCTGCTGGATGACGACTGGTGCAGGCTGCTCAGGCGTCCCAATCTGCTGATGGGCGTGTCGCTCGACCTTCCGCTTGCGGCACATGACGCGCTCCGAAAGGATGCGTCAGGCAACGGCACCTCCGAACGCGTGCGACAAGCAATTGCACTCCTCCGCCATCACGGCATGCCTTTCAATGTGCTCAGCACGCTCACGAAGGAGGCGGCTGCTCAGCCGGAAATAGTCTGGAAGGCGCTCCGGATGATGGATATTCCGTACATCCAGTTCACGCCGTGCATAGGTGCGCTTGATGGGTCGCCTTCGCCGCATCATCTGACACCGGAAGGATTTGCATCGTTCTACAAGGTGATTTTCTATCTGTGGGCGAGCGAGCTTGGCGGCAGGAACCCATGCAGCGTCAAGCTGTTCGATGATCTGATTGAGCTGCTGGTGACAGGCCGGACATCTGCCTGTGGGCTGGACGGACGCTGTCTTCCGCAGATTGTGGTTGAAGCGGACGGCAGCGTGTATCCCTGTGACTTTTACTGCACGGATGATTTCCGCAGCGGCAACCTGCTGACGGATTCGCTCGAATCGGTGCTGGCCAAGCCGTCTGTATCAAAACGCCTGCAAAGGGTGCTGCCGTCCATGTGCGGCAAATGCGCGTATCGGAGGCTGTGCGGCGGCGGGTGTCCAAGAATGCGCGATACCATGTGCATTCGCTGCGAGGATTTCTGCGGCTATGCTGACTTTCTGCACGAAACCTTGCCGCCGCTGACGGGAATTGCCGCCATGCTCCGAAAGCAAATCATCAAATGAGGAGGAATTTCCATGCGTCCGAACATCCTGTTTTACTTCACTGACCAGCAGCGTTGGGATACGCTCGGCTGCATGGGTCAGCCGCTGCCTGTTACGCCATGCCTTGATGCGCTGGCAGAGGATGGCGTGTGCTTTGAGCAGGCATACAGTCCGCAGCCCGTGTGCGGTCCGTGCCGCGCCATGTTCCAGACAGGTCAGTGGGCAACGCAGATCGGCTGCTTCCGCAACAATCTCGCCCTGCCGGAAGATGTCAAAACGCTGGCAGACTATTTCGAGGAATCCGACTACGAAACCGCCTATGTCGGCAAGTGGCATCTGGCAAGCAGCGGCGCACTCGACCAAAAGCCTGATATCGATTATACCGTCACAGCGATTCCGCCGGAGCGAAGGGGTGGCTATCGCGGTTTCTGGCGTGCGGCGGATGTGCTGGAATTCACATCACACGGCTACGATGGCTACGTATTCGATGAGCATATGAACAAGCGCGCCTTCACCGGCTATCGGGCGGACTGCATCACCGATTTCGCGCTGGAATTTTTGAACGGTTATGACGGCAAGCGCCCTTTTTTCCTGACCGTCTCGCAGATCGAGCCGCATCATCAGAACGATGCAGGGCACTATCAGGGACCCATTGGTTCAAAGGAGCGTTTTGCTGACTTCACTCTTCCGCAGGATTTGGCAGCCCTCGCCGGCAACGCGGTGGAGGAGTATCCGGACTATCTCGGCTGCTGCCGGCGGCTCGATGACAACCTCGCGCGGCTGGTCAGTAAGCTAAAAAGCATGGGTATCTTCGACAATACGGTGATTGTCTTTGCGTCCGATCACGGCTCGCATTTCAAGACGCGCAACCGTGATGTGCACTTATGCGGAGGCGATGACTACAAACGCTCCTGCCATGATGCTTGCCTGCACGTGCCGCTCGTCATCCGCGGACCGGGCTTCCGCGGCGGTCGGCGGATGACCGGTCTTGTCAGCACTGCAAGTCTGCCGAAGACGTTCCTTGCCATGGCAGGAGTGTCCGCAGACATGATCGGCGAAGACCTGCATCAGGTGGCAGACGGTGCGCTTCCTGACCGTGAGAACGTCATCTTCGCGCAAATCAGCGAAAGCCGTGTCGGACGGTGCGTCCGTACGCCACGCTACCTTTACAGCGTGTACGCGCCTGGCAAAAACGGCGGCGAACACCCGGATTCCGACATCTACGCGGATGACTTCCTCTATGATATGGCGAATGACCCGTTTCAGCTGCATAACCTCGTTGGCGACCCAACCTATGCATCCATCCGCGATGAACTGGAAAAGCTGCTGCTCCGTAAAATGCACGAGGCGGGCGAACGTCCGGCAAAGATTGTGAAGATGGCATAACCGGCACGCTGTGCAGGAAAATGCCATTGACACATTTCATGGAAAACCATATAATAGCTTTGGATTATGCTGAATTGACTAACAGGAGGAAACTGCATGAAGCTGCTATATGTCACCAGCCTGTCCGGACGGCGAATCAACGCCTTCATGCGTTCAGCAATTCTTGCTGCGCGGCGGTTGAACATTGATTTCACAATCGCCTGCAATATGAATGATGCAGATCAGGCGCTTTACCGCGAGGACTGTCAGACCTATGGCATCACGGCAGAGCACATTGATTTCGTGCGGAATCCGCTGGCAATAAGCAACTACACGCAGGCGAAAAAGCAGCTTCTTGCACTCATGCAGCGTGAAAAATACGATGCTGTCCATTGCAACACACCCATTGGCGGCGTGCTGGGCAGGATCTGCGCGAAGAAAGCCGGCATTCCGTGCGTTATCTATCAGGCGCACGGCTTTCATTTCTGGCAGGGTGCGCCGCTTATCAACTGGATTTGCTATTATCCTGTGGAGCGTGTGTTCGCCCATGACACCGATCTGCTGCTGACGATCAACCACGAGGATTTCGAGCGTGCGCAACGCTTCCGCCTGAAGCAGAACGGACGAGTCATCAAGGTGCCAGGGGTCGGCGTGGACATCGGTCGATTCACGGAGCAGGCGGTTGAACCTGCTTTATTCCGGCAGATGCTCGGCATTCCGGCGGATGCGTTCATTTTCCTGTCTGTCGGTGAGCTTGATGACAATAAAAACCACATGACCGCTATCCGCGCATTTGCTGAGGCGGATATTTCCAATTCATATTATGTTATCTGCGGCAAGGGAGAACGGGAACATCATCTGCGCAAGGCTGCACAGTGCCTTCATGTAGCGGATCGTGTCCTGTTTCTCGGCTTTCGCAGCGACATCCCGATGATCCTCAACGCCTGCGACTGCTTCATTTTTCCGTCCCGCCGCGAGGGATTGCCATGCGCATTGATGGAGGCGATGGCTGCCGGACTGCCGTGCATTGCCAGCAAAATCCGCGGCAACACGGATCTGCTGCGCAATGACGAATGCCTTTTTTCGCCGAACGATGTACATGCGTTGTCAAAGTTGATGCGCCGGATGACGGATGCGAAATTCCGTGCGGCTCAGGCAACAATGAACAGACAGTCTGTGGCGCACTATGATATTACGAATGTTGTGGCGGCTTATCAGGCGATTTACGAGTCGATCTGAGGAGAAAGCGATGAGAAGAATTTTGCACATCACAATGGCGGATGCTTTTTCCGGCGCGGAAAATGTCGTTTGCCAGATCATTGCGATGTACCGGGATGATCTCGACACGGAAATGCTTTTTTGCGGCGTTGAAGGGGAAAACATCCGCGCTGCGCTCGAATGCAGACGCGTCCCCTTCGTTCCGATTGCAGCTCGTTCGCCGAAGGAAGTCGCGCGCGTCATCCGCGAAACACAGCCGGATATCATTCATGCGCATGACATGAAGGCAAGCCTTTTCGCAGCGCTGACATGCGGTAAAATCCCGCTGATTTCCCATATCCACAACAACAATTATGACTCGCGTATTCTTTCCCTGAAGGCTGCGGCGTATACGATCGCTGCGCACAAGGCCGCGCACATCTTCTGGGTGTCGAAATCATCCTATGAGGGCTACGCATTTCATCGCCGATTTGCGAAAAAAAGCAGCATTCTGTACAACGTCATCGACATTGACGAGGTTCGGAAAAGAGCAGCGGCGGACACGGCTGAATACCGCTACGATATCGTCTATGTTGGTCGGCTGACCTATGCCAAGAACCCGGAACGGCTGATGGACGTTCTCGCAGCAGTTGCAAAGCGCTGCCCGACCATGAAGGCTGCCATCATCGGCACGGGTGAACTGCTTGATGCGGTCGAAAAAAAACGTCAGGAATTGCATTTGACGGATTGTGTTGACCTGCTCGGTTACTGCGCAAATCCATACAAGATCATCCAAAGTGCCCGTTTGATGCTGATGACCTCGCGATGGGAAGGGCTGCCGATGTGTGCACTGGAGGCGATGGCGCTCGGCGTGCCGATTGTCTGCACTCCCGCAGACGGTTTGGCGGAGCTGATTGAGGACGGCTGCACCGGTTTCCTGCGCGAGGACAATGACGAGATTGCTGATGCCGCCGTTCGTCTTCTGACGGATGCCGCGCTGCGTAATCGTCTGCATGATGCGGCAATCGGCAAGGCTGCTTCGCTGCTTGACTGCAATGCGTACAAGGCGGTGCTCGACATGGTGTATGAGCAGTGTACGCGAAAGGTGGAGAAACCGCATGCATGAAAAAATCGTTCTGTTTACGGCGCTCAATCACGGAGGGCTGTTGCAGTTCACGAATCAAATGGCAATGACGCTCATGAAGATGGACGTGCCCTTTGTGCTTTTCGTGCCTGAAGGGACGAAGGCAAAGTGTCCTGAAATCCTTCACGATGCAATCAGAGAATATCACTTTCCCAAATTCGTGCATGGTCTGGAGAAGCATGTTCAGGAGCTGGCAAAGCAAATCACGGCGATGCAGCCCCGCTGCGTCATTGCAACGGATGATACGGTTCGATGCGCTGCCATCATGAACGCGCTTGCAGGGCGTGTTCATTGCGCCATGGTGATCCATGACGTGACCCCGCATCCGCATCATCCGACGCTTTACAGCGAGCTGTCCGAAAAGTTCCGCCAATTCATGGCAAGGCGTGCTTATCGTCACGTTCAGACAATCATTCTGCTGTCGGAGCATTCTCTTCAGCTTTTCCGCAAAAAATATCCACAGTACGTCAATAAGGCGGTGCTGTTTCCGCTGGGTGCGCATGTGATGCCTGCCGAGCCCGTCATGCCGGCGGAGCTGGCGCAGCTTGATGATTTGGATGGCTTCGCGCTTTTCTTCGGGCGCATCGACGTTTATAAGGGCGTTGACCGGCTGATGCAGGCACAGGCGGCGAATTGCCGCGATGCTGCCTATCGTCTGCCCGTGGTTATTGCCGGCGTCAACCTGACCGGCGAAAGCTACGTGACCTCGGCGGAGAATCAGACCGTGTGCATCTGCCGATTCATCACCGACGGCGAAATGATCTGGCTGTTTGAGCATTGCAGCGTGGTTGTCCTGCCGTACCGTGAGGCATCCCAAAGCGGTGTGCTGCCAATTGCATACAAATTCGGCAAGCCGGTCATCGGCTCTGCCATCAACGGCCTGCAGGAGCTAATTGTGCAGGGACTGACAGGAGATGTCTTTGCGGACGAAGCGCAGCTGCGACAGCTTCTGCAGATATATGCAGAGAAAAGAACCGCGGCGGCCGACCCGCGCATTAGCAGATACTATGAAAAAACATACGATTGGCAGAGGAATATACGGAATCTGCTTGACAGGCTGATTGGCGCATAAGAGTCGCAGGAAAGGAGGACAGCGGATGACATCTTCATGCAGCATTTTCAAATCATCGAGGCTGTTTGAACTGGCGGCTTTCATCATTCTATGGCATTTTTTCTTCGCATCCTCCTTTGTGCTGCGATTGAATCCGCAGATTTTCTGGCCCGTCATGCTCTGCATTGCTGCAGTCAGCCTTCTCTGGAAGAAGCAACCGGTCAAGAAAACGGAGGCGGTTCTGTTCCTGAGCCTGCTTGCTGGTCTTCCGTTGTGTTTTTTTGCCGCGGATGCATGGGATTCGGTCATCGGTGCGCTCTACTTCTTCATTTACCTCGGCGTTGCTGCCATGATGGCGCGTCATGTATCCACTGAGCGGCTGCTTAAATTCACGCTGGCATTCTGCATCGTCCATCTGCTGTGCATATACCTGCAGGTGCTGCTGCCCGATGTATACAAAGCGGTGATCCTGCCCCTGCTGCCGTCCTATGCGCACAGCGACATCATCCTCCAGATGACCTACAATGCATCCTACTACGGCTTTACGGTGCAGACCAGCATGACGGCGATGTACATGACCATTGGAGCCATCACCGCTGCTGTTCTCGCCCGATATGCAAAGCGGAAGCGACAGCGGCTCATCAGTATTGTGCTGATTGCGCTCTTCATCACCGGTGTGCTGTTCACGACGCGCCGCGGCTCCATACTTGCGCTGTTCCTGATTCTCATGGTCGTATACTTTGATACGAGCCGCAGCAAGCTGTCACGCGTGCTGCTGTTGATTGCAGGCATCGTGTTTCTGCTGTCCTTCGGCATTGAAAGGATCCCGGGTATGCAGGGTCTGCTGGATAAATTTTCCCGGCTTTCGGGCAATCTGCTCAACGGTCGGCAGGAGATTTGGCGCACTGCGCTGGACAACTTCTGGAGTCATCCGTTTTTCGGCTACGGCGTCGGTCAGGCGATTGAGGCAGGCGACGGTTCCCTGGTTGATAACGCGTATTTGACGGTGCTTGTCGAGCGCGGCATAATCGGTACGGTCATCTGGTTTGCACCCATCCTCTGGATTTTCATACGGACGTTCAAAAAGAAAAGGAGCTGCTCAAGCCTTGCTCTTGATTTTTCGTTTTACGTGCAGCTGCTCTTCTTCATCATGAGTATGATGGAAAACTATTTTGGTCAGGCAGTATCCATGTTCTTCTACGACCTCGCTGTGCTGAGCGCTGTCTTTTCCGACGGGAGGCCCGAATCCGACGGGAAGCCCGTGCCTACCGGGAAGCCCGTGCCTACCGGGAAGCCTGTACCTAACGGGAAGCCCATGCCTGACGGAAAAATACCTTGCAAATCAGGAAAGGAAAGCTCATGGCATCAAGAAGCACAGGCAGGCAATTGATTATTTCGGTGATCTTCTCGTTCTTTGCTGTCGCACTGAACTATCTGATTTCGCTGGTGCTGACGCCGATGATTACCGAAACCATCGGCACGGAGGCATACGGCTTCGTTTCGCTGGCAAAGACATTCGCCGATTATGCGCTGATTTTCACCATCGCGCTCAATTCCTTTTCCGCCCGGTACATTTCGATTGAATATCATCAGGGCAACATGAAGCAGGCGAATATCTACTTCAATTCAGTCTTTGCCGCTGATCTTCTTCTGGCGGTTGTGATCTTCATTCTGGCAGGCGTCATCATCGCAAGGCTTGATGCATTCCTGACGATTCCGACCCATCTGCTTTGGGATGTCAAGAAGCTTTTCCTGCTGGACGTGCTGAATTTCCTGATTCTCTCCTGCAGCACAGTCTTTCAGACGGCAACGACCATTCGAAACCGCCTTGAAATAAGCAGCCTTGCACGTGCAATTTCCTATCTTGCGGAGGCAGCATTCCTGTTGATTGCCTTCTCCATGCTCACGCCGCATGTTTACTATGTGGGCATCGGGCTGATCGTCTCCTCCGCCGTCATCCTCCTGATGAACATCGGACTGACATACCGTTATACGCCGGAGCTCAGGCTGCAGAAAGGCTGCTTTTCCTTCGGGGCAGTGAAGCAGCTGCTGAGCGCTGGTATCTGGAGCTCAATGAACAGTCTTGGCAACACGCTGAATACGGGGCTTGATTTGCTGATTACGAACATGCTTCTGTCACCTTTGGCTGCCGGTCAACTGGCAATCGTCAAGACGTTCTCGACCATCTTCTCGACGCTCTTCCAGCTTGTTTCGACCGCGTTTCAGCCGATGCAGCTCAAATATTACGCCAGCGGCGACAAAGAGGCGTTGATTTCGTCCTTCAAGTTGGGAATCAAACTGAACGGCATGGTGTCCAACATTGCTTTTGCCGGGCTAGCCGTGTTCGGTACAGCATATTATCAGCTGTGGATACCTAATCAGGATATCAGTCTGCTGCAGGGCATTACCATTGTCACCATCATCGGCTGCGTCATTGAGGGCGCGGTCTCTCCGCTCTATTACGGCTATAATCTGACGGTCAAGGTCAAAATTCCCTGCTTCATCACGATTCTTTCCGGCTTGCTGAATGTCGGAGGCATGTATGTGCTCATCCGGTATTGCGGCATGGACATTTACGCGGTCGTGCTGACCACCACTGTCCTATCGTGGCTGGTAAATTTCGTTTTCAATCCGCTGTACGTATCGTACTGCCTTCAGATTAGGAAAACAGCCTTTTATCCGACGCTCGTAAGGCACACGCTCAGCAGCATCCTGCTTGTCGCTGTTTTCTCGCTCATCGGCAGGATGCATTACCCGTCCTCATGGACAGGATTGATTGCGGTTGCGCTGCTTTGCACCGCTATCGGCGCATTTCTTCACGCGCTGGTTGTGTTCGATCGTTCGGAATGGGCGCAAATCAAAAAAACAGCGAAGGCAATACTGCACAAATGAGATGGTACGATGAATGGTAATTTTTGCCGCAGATGGCGCAAAAGGCACATTCAGCAGCGACGTCCGAATTGTGCAGTGATGCCTTAAGATCCGGTTTCTCCCGGTGATGTTTTTGATCGGTATCCTCAAAACCGGTTGTCCATTTGGGGCTATCAATGCTTCAATGAAGCAATCAGCAAGGTAAAAAACAAATCAGTTGGCTTGATTTCGATGTCGAATCATGGATGGTATTGTCGAAGTGAAAAATGGAGGCGTTGCATGAGCAAGATTGACGTGAAAGCATACGGCACGCTGCTGTCGTTGCTGCAAAGGGAGCTGTTTGGGCGGGAAAAAGAGATAAATGAGGCAGACTGGTCGTTCACGCTCACGGAAGCGGATCGGCACGTGGTGACGGCGCTCCTGTTCCCGATAATGATGCAGCTGCGGGGCGTGCCGGATGATGCGCTCGGCAGAGCATGTAATGCGGCAATGTCCACATCGCAGTCACTCGAAGTGATGCTTGAACGTCAACGAAAACTGATTGATTTGCTAACAGAGAACAATATTCCATGCGTCATATTGAAGGGCATGAGCATTGCGAGAATGTATCCGCATCCGGAGCTGCGTGCACCCGGCGATATCGATATCCTTGTTGACGAGGAAAACATCGATGAAGTCGGAAGATTGATGCTTGCGGATGGGTTTTCATGGTCACACGATCAGGAGAAGCATGTGTGCTATGACAAGGGTGATTTATCGGTGGAGGTGCACCGGAAAATTGCGTGCTATCCGGACAACGAGAAGGGAGATTTCACGAGGGAATACATGCGCAGTGCGCCGGAGCGTGCGGTGCAGGCGACGCTGAACGGCGTGAAGTTTCCTGTTCTGCCGGATATCGACCAGCTGATTTCGCTGCTGCTGCATATGGCGGAGCATATTTCTGATTCCGGCATCGGGCTGCGTCAGCTCTGCGACTGGGCGGTCGCGGTGAATGCGATGCGCAACGAAATAGGCGAGGAACAATTGCAGCTGCTTGATCGTTGCGGCTTGCTCGTGTTCGCAAAAACCATGACAAGGCTCTGCGTGAAATACCTCGGTTTGCCGGTGATTGATTGGGCAACGGATGCCGATGAAACGGCTGCGGACACGCTGTTCAGCGACATCCTTGACGGCGGAAACTTTCGTGCGCAGTACAATGCCCGCCCCCTCAGCAGAGTGCTGACGGATGGCTATAATGCTGAGGATCGCCGAAAAACCTCTGTGATCCGAAGTTACATCCAATTTGTTCGCAACCGTCTCCGCTATGAACACCCGTGGGCGAAGAACTTCGTGTGGGTTGCTCTCTTCGGTGCATTTTATCCGGCGCGGTATGTTGTGCGCATGCTTCTCGGCAAGCGGCGCAAGGTCAATGTGAGGCAGGTTATTCAGACCTCGCGCGAGCGGGAGCAGATGATCTGGCAGCTGAAATTGTTTCAATGAACAGGGAAAGCACGGAAGCAGACGAAAGCAACATGACGTGCAGGCTCCGTGCGCTATTTTTGTTCGACTACGCTTTCACTGCAGGTGTTGCAGCGGAAAATGCGATCATATCGGCAACGCAGCGCATCATATGCCTGATCGGCCTGCCCATCTGTGCTGAACACGCCGAAAACTGCCGAGCCGCTGCCGGTCATCAGCGCCGCAGCTGCGCCGGACTGCCGGAGCTCATCAATCGCATGGGCAATGGCAGGGCGCATCCGCTCGCTGACAGGCTGGAGAACATTACCGAGCGCATGGCAGAGCGCAGGCAGGTCACCCGATGACAATGCAGCCTGCGCGGTATCGTTGTCAGGACGGCAGGAGACAGCGCTGGCGTGATAGGCGGCGAAAACATCGCGTGTGGAAAGCCCTTCGCACGGCTGAATCACGACAAGCGGAAATGTCCGGCGGTAGGGGAGCGACATCAACTGCTCGCCGATGCCTGCCGTGCGCGTCAGTCCGCCGCGGATGCAAAAGGGAACGTCTGCACCGAGCGTCAGTCCGATCTTCTCGAGTGTAGCGGTAGATAGATTCGTCTGCCATAGCCGATTCAGCCCGACAAGCACCGCCGCCGCATCGCTGCTGCCGCCCCCCATGCCTGCGCCGACAGGAATATGCTTTTCGACGTGAATACGTGCGCCGAGCGTGCATCCGGTCGCCTCTTGCAGCGCTCGAGCTGCGCGATAAGCCAGATGATGCTCATCCGCAGGCAACAGCGGCGATCCGCCGGTCGTCAGCAGGATAGAAGCGTTATTCGTCAAAGTCAGGGTGATTTCATCGCTGAGCGTGACGCACTGCATCAGCATGTCCATCAGGTGATAGCCATCCTCGCGCTGACCGGTGATGTTGAGCGTCCAGTTGATTTTCGCGCGCGCAAGCAGGTGCAGCGTCGCCATGAGCATCGCCTCCAAGAAATTGCTGCCTTTATCATACGCCAAAGAGAATGATTGTGCAAGACAAAAAAATGTGTTATACTATCCTTGCCTGAAAACAAGGGCAAACCTATGGCATGGCGGATGCATCCGCCGCAAAGGAGACAAATGAAGGAACAGGATAAACGACCGGTTCTGCTGAATCTGGTCAGTACGATTCGGGAAGAGGAAGGCGAGCCGGAGCTGCCGATGCAGCTTTTCTGCCGCGGCGAGCTGAAGAAAACGCCGAGCGGCTATCTGATTCGTTATCAGGAATCCATCCCGAATGAGGATAACAGTGACATGGTGACAAATGACGTGATTCTGTCGCTCTCTGACAATCGCGTGACGATGAGCCGCCCGGGCGAGTACGGCACAACGATGGTGTTCGTCAAGGATCAGCGCTTCGAGGGCGAATATCATACGCCTTTCGGGGACATGGCGATGGCAGTGTTTCCCACGCAGGTGCGCTGCAAGGCGGGCATGGATCGCGGCACGGTGCACCTGGAGTATCAGCTTGATATGCAGGGACATAGCGCCGCAATGCACACCATCCATATCGATTACGCAGCAACAGACGGAAAGCAACCGTGCTGACGACGCTCCGCCGCGAGGCACAGGATATGATGGCGGCAGTTTGGAATGGGAAGAACCGAAAACCTGCGCTTCGCCGCGCATCGAACGAGCTGGCGCTGCTGGCGACGGATTTTCCGCTGATTGCAGATGAAGAGAGCACACGGCGCTTCTGCTGCATGGCACAGGAAAAAGGCTGGCGCGTCTGGAATGACAAGGGCTGGCTGATGCTAGACAAGGCACTCCCAGTGCCGGATACGGTTTCCGTGGCTTCTATATCGGATCATGCGGACGTCGAGCTGTGCTGCTGCATCAGCCTGCTGACCCGTCATCCGGAATCGGGCGACGCATCACGGTTTATCCGCGCACTTGTTAAGGCGGACGAGGCAGGCTGTCAGCCAATGCAGCGTCTGTGCCGTCAGATGCATCAGGAGCTTGCCGCGATACTGCGGATGCATCAGCCGCTGCCGGGCGCATTGCTGCCGTATTTATGCGTGGCCGCAAGGAAAGGGGAGGACGCAATATGATTATTTCGTGCATCGGACATGCGAAATTTCTGATTGAGCTGGGCAACGGTCTGCGAATTGTGACCGACCCGTATGACGCATCATGCGGCTACCCGGTGACGGCGAATCCGGCGGATGTCGTGCTCGTGTCACATCAGCATCACGACCACAATGCCGTCGATACCATTCCCGGTAAGCCACGCGTGATTGACCGTGCAGGTGCGTTTGACCTAGGCGGCGGCGCGGTTGTGCATGCCATCGAGGCGTTTCACGATGACCGGCAGGGGAGTCTGCGCGGCAAAACGTTGATGTTTCGGCTGAACGCGGAAGGCGTGAACGTGCTGCATCTGGGCGACATTGGACATCCGTTGACGGCAGAGCAGCGACTTCTGCTGGGTCATGCCGATGTGCTGATGATTCCTGTCGGCGGCTACTACACGATTGACGCGCAAACGGCGAAGGCAGTCGCGGAATCGCTGCATGCGCGGGTAATCCTGCCAATGCATTACAGGACGGCGGCGAATGCGTCCTGGCCGATTGCGCCGGTGAGCGAATTCTTGAGCCTTTATCAGAACAAGGCGGAGGAACTGCCGCTGCTTCGCGTTTCGGGCGGCGATTTGGTATGTCAGCCGAAGCTGGTTGTCCTCAAGCCGCTCAGCCTGAGCAAAGCACAATGATCGCCAGCAACAACACCACAAAAAAAGCAGGACACCGAATTGACGATGTCCTGCTTTTTTGTCATAGCTCGTGGGAAGCTGAGCCCATAAATCAGTTGAGCCCGAAGCGCTTCTTGAAACGATCGACGCGTCCGCCGGTATCCACCAGCTTCTGCTTGCCGGTGTAGAAGGGATGGCACTTGGAGCAGATATCTACCCTCAGTTCCTTCTTAGTAGAGCCGGTTTCAAACGTCTCACCGCACACGCAGCGAACGATGCACTTGCCGTAGTTGGGATGGATCTTTTCCTTCATTGCGATTTCACCTCTTTCGCGCATGCAATGATCAGCTTATTCAGCCACAATGATTATTTTATCATACTTATTGCCGGATTGCAAGTGTTTTTTGAATTTCCCAAAACTTTTCCTGACGATTACTTCTTCATAAGAGATGCCCAGTCCTTAATCCGCTGGAGAAGCTCGCTGTTATTGGTCGTTTTTTCCAGCATAGACTGCAGCTGGGGAATCATATCAATGCTGCGAAGGCTGCCGAGCATGTCGTGGATGAGCTGGATGCCGTTCAGGTGCTCCTGAGTGGCAATCAGCTCGGCGCGCCTGGTGCCGGAGAGCGTCAGGTTGATCGGCGGATAGATGCCGGCGCGTGCAGTCGCCTGATCAAGCACGAGCTCCATATTTGCCGTGCCCTTGAAGTCCTCAATGATGGAGTCATCGACGCGGTTGCCGGTTTCGGTGTTCATAACGGCAATCACGGTCAGCGTGCCGCCTTCGCGCGTGCAGCGAGCCGCACCGAAGAGCCGCTTCGCCTTCTGCAGACTGGCCGGATTCACCATACCGATGGACTGGCGACCCTGCTGAACGGCGGCAGTGGTGTAAATCTTGGAGAGATACGTCAGGTTGTCCACAAGCAGGACGACATCCTTCTTCATTTCGACAAGGCGTTCGGCGCGCTCGAGCGTCAAATCGACGATGCGTAGATGATTTTCAGGCGTCATGTCGAACGTCGAGGCGATGACATGCCCATGCGCGTGGTCGCGGAAGCAGGTTGCATCCTCGGGCGTGCCGCCGAGCAGCAGCGTCATAACCTCCGCGTCAGGATGGCAGATGCTGACGGCGTTATCGATGGACGTGAGCAGGCGAGCGCGGTCGGCGGCAGGCGGACACTGAATCAGCGCACGCTGACCGAAGCCGATCGGTGCAATCAGGCTGATGAGCCGCATGTCGAGATTGTTCCCGGTGCCTTCTGACTCCATGGTGATGGGCGTGTGCGGATAGCAGGGGGTCAGGTCATCGAAGAACGGACGCTCGGCAATGCTGTCGGACGCGCAGCCGTTGACCTCGGTGATGTAAAGCATGGCGGAATACTTGTCGCCATCGCGCTGAGGACGCACCTTGCCGCTGACGAAGTCGCCCGTGCGGAGCGAAAAACGGCGAACCTGCGCCATGGACACATAAATATCGCGGTTGGAAGGCAGCAGGGATACGCCGCGCAGGAAGCCGTATCCGTCGGGATGCAGGTCAAGATAGCCGCAGCCGTCCTGGCAATCCGCAGGCGCGAGCATGTCGTTCTGCTGATTCATGGGACGGTAGTCGCTCGTCATGTCGCGCTGCGCACCGTATGACGACTGACGCATTTGCGGTGCACCATAGGACGCGGGAGCATCATAGCTGCGCTGTGAACGGCTGTCGTTATAGGCGGCAGGACGGCGATCGCTCTGCGGCGTGGCGTATGTCGGACGGCGGTCATTCCATGTGCTCGCGGGGCGGCTGTAGTCCGTCGAGGAGGATGCATAGTAAGAATCGTCAGCGCGCTGGGAATCCTGTTGGGGCGGTGGTCCGAAGCGCGGCGTATAGCTGGCAGGACGCGTGACAGGACGCGGATAATCATTCTGCTGCATTGGCGGACGCGTTGGACGGCTGCCGAACGTGCTGCTGGATGATGCCTGATAGGCAGGCTTGGTGCTGAAGCGCGGCGGCGTTGTGGGAGCCTGATAGGCAGGACGGTAGTTGCCGTGAATCGGACGAGAAGCGGTTTGCTCGGATAATTGAGCAGCCGATGCGGCCGGCTCAGCCGATGCGGCCGGCTCAGCCGATGCGACCGGCTCAGCCGATGCGACCGGCTCAGCCGATGCGGCCGGTTCAGCCGGTGTGACCGGTTCAGCCGGTGTGACCGGTTCAGCCGGTGTGACCGGTTCAGACTGTGTAGGCGGCATTGCCGGTGCATGGGAAGGGGCAACGGGCTTTGCAGGAGATTCAGCGGATGCTTTTACGGCGGCGGGCTGAGCGGCTGTGTCAGCCTTCTTGGCATCGCGGGCACGGTTTAATTTCTCGACAATTCCGGCCTTTGAAATGTTCGCACCTAGCATGACACCCATTGCCTTGGCAACTTTGCGCAGCTCCAGCACGGTATACTCGTTAAAATCCTTGTTTTCCCATTCGGACATAAAGAAGCTTGCCTCCTTATGCGCATGCAGCGCAGTGGTTCTTCATTATTTATATTGAATATAGAATGTTGTCAGCGAACTCGGGCAACGATGAAATCTCGGTGAACAGCCTGTTCGACAAAGTGGGAGAAGTCGTCATACGGCGGCTCGGTCAAAGGTGCAAAGCCGGCTTGCTCCAGCAGCGTCAGCAATTGATCCTTGCGCAGCGTCAGCGTGTTGAACGAAATTGCCGCGGCACCGCCCGGTTTAAGCGCGTTTCGCCATGACGGCAGAATCCGTTCAAGCAGCCTGGAAAAGCTCTCCGTTTTCCTGCCGTTTTGCGGTGCATGCTGGACGCCGTAGGGAAGATCGCAGACAAGCAGATCGGCTTGATGCTTCTTCAGCAGGCTGCCGATGAGCGCACCGTCGCAGTGGGCAACGGTGAGTGTGCGGACATCGCCTGCGGAGAAGTGCTCCTTCGTATCGCTGAGCGTATACTGTGCAACAGGCACGGCGCTTTGCCCGACGGTGCGGCTGCTTTGCTCGAGCTTGTGCTTCAGGCGGTGGAATTGCAGGTAGTTGCTGAAGTAGCCCATCGCCTCCTGCAGTGCGCGCAGGTCGATATCCGCGCAGACGGCGTTCATGCCGCCCTGCAGCGCGACAAAGCCGGTTGTGCATTTGCCGCACATCGGGTCAAGGACAGTCAGCGCTGAGGATGATTGTGCAAAATCACTCGCGGCACGTGCACAGTTGAGCATCATGCGCGTGAACGCTGCATTCGTTTTACCCTTGTATTTGAGAATTTCGGACAGATCATCCGGCAAAAACGGGTTGCCCGACCAAATCATCGGTCGAAGCAAGTCTGGAGCTATGCATTCAAAGAGCATCAGACGCGTGCTGTGACGGCTGATGCATTGAAGTGCCTCGGGTGACAGCGCGTCAGCAGTGAACGACAAAAACGGCACATCACCGAGCATTTTCGCCTCGACCACATCCGGCAGCGACAGTGAACGCAACAGGCAGGATAGCTCAGACTGACCAAGCCGCACCTGCTCTTCCCTGTATCGTATATTCGGGTGTGGTGTAAGCTGTAAAAAGAATTGCATTAAAAAATGAACTCCTTGTCAGAAAATGATGATTGGATAGAATGCAATCATTCAATCACCCAGCAGAAATCAATGGCTTTCTCATATATAGATGGATGAAGAGCCTGCTGCTGCTTGTAGTATATCAAAAAATATTCGGATATGCAAGAGGATTACAAAAGAAAATCCCCTTCCGAGATGAACCCGGAAGGGGGTACAACCATGTGCGAAATTCAGCACGACAGATGAACCGCATAGAGGACGGTCATCCTTCAGACTGACATACACCACGGCGCAGGATGAATAAAATCATCAATACTTGCGCTTGCGGGCAGCCTCAGCCTTCTTCTTGCGCTTAACGCTGGGCTTTTCGTAATGCTCACGCTTACGAACTTCCTGAATCACACCGCTGCGGGCGCACTGACGCTTAAAGCGCTTCAGAGCACTCTCCAGGGATTCATTCTCACGGACGCGTACCTCAGACACTGTTATCCCTCCTTTCGCTCATCTCGCCTTGACATCAGCCACATAGACAGACGGATGGCGAACCGTATGTTCATTATAGCAAAAGAACGTCAACTCGTCAATGCCTATTTGCAAATTTCCTATGACTTTCAAGCCGTAAATTTGCTGATTAATGATTGACTAATGATGGTACGATGACAGCCGCGTAAAGTCATCACGACGGGATTCATTGCGATTTGCTCGTTTGATTCGGCAGCGTAACAATGAACGTTGTTCCTTGTATCACAGAGTAGTAGTTTTTAGAGCCCCTCTCCAAGGGCTTGTGCTACACTGTAAGGGATGCTGTGGATTGGTTGATTCCTCCTGCCGCAAGACGGTTCAATGTTCCTGCTGATTTTGATACAATAGAAAAAGCCTTCTCCGGGGTCAAAACCGCTGAAAAAGGCTTGAAATAAGGGGCTTTCGAGGCTCCGTTGTGATTTACAGCAGAGTGAAACGCTCTCTGTCAAGTAGACACGGGAAAAATGAAAACCGGTTTAGCCGCCTTGATTCCCCGCGTATGCATTGCTCAACTGAGTGGATGATCTCCTCTGCGCTTCGCTTTGGCATCATATTACTCCCTCCTGTGTAATCTCGAAACTTTTGTTATTTCGAGTGTCTACTCTCGAGGGAGCATATCACCCACGCAGGATGGAGCGCCCTTATTGAATGCAGAGCTGGTTAATCCGCCGACACGTCCTCATCAGGCACATAGACGTGCATTCCGTCCACAGTGACGCGCGCAAGCAGGTCGGTCAGGAACGTGTAGAGCGCCTGATGATCCCTTTCAAGATGATAGCCGGAGAGGATGAGCAGGTCGCCGGTGTTCGAAAGCACCATCAGCGTGATTTTGTCTTCGCCCTCGCCGAAAGCGTCCGTGACCACGCCGCCGAGAATGTGGAAGCCGTCCTCTGCGGTGAATTCAATCAGCTCATTGGTGTTCGCGTCAAACTGACTCATCAGCTCAGGCAGGGTGTTTGACGGGTCGTCATCAGGCGTACGGGCAATCACCATTGCCACAACGCGTGCGTTGCCGGACACGAGAACGGTTCTGCCGTCTGTCAGCTCGACATGCGCGTCCTCAGGCAACGTCAGTGAAAAGGGAAGCAGCGCATCCGCAGGCACCTCAGTCAGGACGGATGCTTTAGTGGGCTCGGCAGATGTGTCGGATGAAGTGGCAATGTCTTCAGCGAAGGATACAGAAGCGGAAAACAGCAAGGCAATGAGCAGCAGGCTCAGCCATGAAGCAGCATGACGCATCAAATAAGCACCTCCAGAAGCATACGGTTCAAGCTCATCATACCGCATTTGCGGAGCAATGTCAAATTGTGAAATGTAACACTTTCTTTCATGGCGCGTTTGTGATATGATGACATAGGTTTTGTAATGAGATGAGGAGGCTTTTTATGCTCGGAAAAATCATGCATCACCTGTTCTGCCAGCCGAGGATGGTCAGGCGGACAATCGTGCTGCTGCTGAGCGTCACGGCGATGGGCGCTTGCGTTGCGGTCTTTGACCGCATTGGCTTCGGAACAGACCCGTCATCTGTGATGAATCTGGGTGCTTCGCGGATGCTGGGTATGCAGTTCGGGACGTATCAGGTGCTGTTCAACACCTTTCTGCTGCTGATTATTATTGCCTGCCGCCAATGGAAGGTCATCGGCATCGGTTCAATTGCCAACATGGTGATTGTCGGCTATGCAAAGGACCTGTTCGACGTCATCTTCGATGCCTTGAACATCCTTCAGGCGGATTCGCTGACGATGGCTGTGCGCATCTGCTGGCTTATCCCGACGCTGGGCGTGTTCATGGTCGTTGTGTCGTTCTACATGATCGTCGAGCTTGGGACGGCGCCGTATGATGCCATTTCGCAAATTGTTGCTAAGTACGTGAAGAAAGTGCCGTTTGCCGTCATACGCATGCTTTATGATATCATGGTGCTTTCCATCGGTTACATGCTCGGCAGCACTGTCGGAGTCGTGACGCTTGTTACCGGCTTCTGCTTAGGACCGATTATCGGTGTGATTTCAAAGAAATTCCGTTCGTTCTTTATTGAGGAGGAGCCGAAAGTATGCTGACAGAAAAGGCAATGTGCCTTCATGCGCTGCCGAAGGACAGGAAGCCGCTGTTTCCGCCGATGTCCGACCGCAGGGCATGGGAGAGCATTGATGAGACTGATCGTGCCGACCTGAGCGCGTATGTGCAGGCGTGGCAAAATCAGCCGTACCCGATGCTGTTGCTGAGCGATTACGCTGCCTATGTGCGCACGTCCAGCCGCAGCCGCTGTGAAAACCCGTACTTTGCGCGTCGACGGAAGCTGATCGCTGCAATGCTGTCGGTGGCGATGAGTGACGATCCTTCCGGTATGCCGCAGGTGGAGGATGGGCTGTGGTGCATCTGCGAGGAAACGACCTGGGCAATCAGCGCACATATCGGGCTGACGAAGGAACGCCCGTTCCCAACAGAGGAGGAGCCGACGCTCGACCTTTTTGCTGCGCAGACAGGCATGGTTCTGGCGTTCACGCTGTCGATTCTGGGTGATGCGGTTGAGCAGTCACTGGCGGCGCGTGTCCGGCATGAAATCGACCGCCGTATCCTATCGCCGTTCATGACGCGCGACACGGACTGGTGGATGGGTTTCACACGCAGGGATTTGTGCAACTGGACGCCGTGGATTGTGTCGAACGTGATGTATGCCGCGCGTGCGCTGCTCGAGAATCCGATTCCGCTGTATCGCCGCGCGTGCGTCATGCTGGATGCATATCTGCGCTGCATTCCGGCGGACGGCGGCTGTGATGAGGGCGTGGCATACTGGAATATGGCATCGGGCAGTTTGCTGGACTGTCTGGAGCTGCTCGAAGAGGCGGGGCTGTCGCTGTGGGACGACGAGAAGCTGCGCAATATGCTGGAATTTCCGCTGAAGATGAACCTCGGCGGCGGCTATTTCGTGAATTTCGCGGACTGCGATGCACGTCCGGTGATGTACGGCGAACGGCTGCAGCGTGCTGGAGAGCTGACGCGCAACGAGGCGCTCCGGCAGATGGGACAGCAGCTCCGCGGGCGCGTCACCGACAGCGTGGCAGATGTGCCGCACCTTTCGCGCATGCTGCAACGGCTGTTCCACAAGGCGGGAAAAAGCATCGGCACGGCGCCTGTCCGCAGGGATGTCCTGCTGCCTGATTTGCAGGTGCGCATCGTGACGAAGGGTCAATTCACGCTGTGTATCAAGGGCGGCAGCAACGGCGAAAGCCACAATCACAATGATGTCGGCACGCTGATGGTATATGCAGGGGAGCATCCGCTTCTCATCGACGCCGGTAACATGTGCTATACGGCAAAGACTTTTTCCGACGCACGCTATACGCTATGGAATTGCCGGAGCATGTACCATTCTGTTCCGATGATCGGCACGTATGAGCAGCACGAGGGTGTGCAGTATGCCGCAAAGGACTTCTGTCCGCTGGAGGGGGGCGCGACGCTGGATATGGCGGAAGCGTATCCTGCGAAGGCAGGCGTGCTGTCAGCAAAGCGCACGGCAATCGTCACCGAGGACAGCGTGCAGCTCACGGATGACATTACGCTGCAATCGCCCCAGCCGGTAACATTCGTCCTGATGGCACGCGAAAAGCCGGAAGTGCAGGGGAATATCATCCGCTTTGAACATGCGGCGATGACAAGTGAACCGGAGATCATCCCTGCAGTGGAGGAGATCCCTGTTACCGATGCGCGCATGATGCAGAGTTGGCCGGGTGCATTATACCGGCTGACCTTCGCCTCGGCAGCAGCAATGTCGCATTATCTGAAAATTATGATCAAAAAATGTGATTGATGCGGAAGAATGCAGGGCGTTCGTTCGTTATATAGGTGAGCACCCGATGCAAGGGAAGGGGGACGCATTGATGAAACACCTTTGGAGGATTTTGATTGCGGTTTTGTGCATGGCACTGCTGGGCGTAACGGCGCTGGCGGAAACAGACCGTTTTCAGTTTGACAAGACCAATCTGACTGTATTTGAAGGCGATACGCTCAATTTGACGCTGGTTCGTCAGGGCAACTGCGCGGAGGAGGGTGAGCTGACGTTCACCAGCGGACGCGAGAACGTCGCGACCATCAATGACAACGGCGTTGTGACCGGCATCAGCAAGGGCAATGCCACCATCACAGCAACGCTCAAGACTGAAAAGCGCACGTGGAAGGCGACGGTGACAGTGACTGTTGCGCGTCGCGTGACAGATATCGAGGTCAACGAGTCTGCACTGACGTTCTATGAGGCGAATGATCCGCTGATCAGCCATCTGACCGGCGGCACAGGCGACCGCGTGCTGCTGCTGCGCAAGGGCAAGCAGGCGACCATCCGCGCAACGCTTTCGCCGTCTGACGCGAGCAATCGCAATTTCACGGTGACCTCATCTGATCCGGACATTGTCCGTATCAGCAACGCTACCATGACGGCCCGCGCGGCAGGTGAATGCACCGTGACCGTGGCAAGCACGCAGAATCCCGAGGTCAATGTCGTGTACCGCGTGCTGGTCGTTACGCCGGTGACAAGCGTGAAGTTGACGGCAGACACGAAGACCATCTTTGTCGGCGAAACGGCACAGATGACGGCGGAGCTCAAGCCTGCCGATGCGGACATCACTGGCGTCACGTGGGAGAGCCTGAACGAGAAGGTCGCTGTTGTGGATGAACACGGCATTGTGACCGGCATCAGCAAAGGCAACGCGACCATCCGTGCGACGGCAAAGGACGGCAGCGGTCAGCGTGCGACCATCAGCATTACGGTTCGTCAGCAGCCGGAGAGCATCACGCTTAGCGGCGTGAACGGCAGCATCAAGGTCGGCGGCGGCGTAACCATTAAGGCGACCGTACTGCCGAATACCACCAACGACAAGTCCGTTGCGTGGACGAGCAGCGACACGAGCATCGCGACTGTGTCTGCAAACGGCTACGTCAAGGGCATTGCGCCCGGCACGTGCACCATCACCTGCCAGAGCAAGACGTATCCATCCGTGTATGTGCAGATGGACGTAACGGTTTACGCGCCTGTCACATCCATCACCTTCAACGAGAAGAACCCGAAGGTATCTGTCGGGCGCACCATCGCGCTAAGCTGGACGGTGAAGCCGCTGGACGCGACGGATTCGTCCGTGACTTTCTCGACGAACAAGCCGGATGTTGTGTCTGTCGGCGATGACGGCATTGTCACCGGTCTCAAACGCGGTGAATGCTACGTCTATGCGACTGCGAACGACGGCAGCGGCAAGAAGG
Source organism: Bacteroidaceae bacterium (assembly GCA_963642705.1). Lineage (GTDB taxonomy): Bacteria > Bacillota > Clostridia > Christensenellales > Aristaeellaceae > UBA11524. Next base: position 25,063 of record CAVIHU010000006.1, on the reverse strand, counting down.
CGACCGTCAAGGTAACGGTTACTCAGCCGGTCACCGGTATCACAATGAAGCAAACCGAGCAGAATGTCGGGCTGAACAAGTACGTCACGAACACGGCAGTGCTTGAGCCGTCCGACGCGAATAACAAGACTATCAAGTGGACAAGCCAGGATGAAAGCATCGCAACCGTGTCCGGCACAGGCGTAAACCCGAAGGTCACCGGCCGCAGATGGGGCACAACGACCATCATCGGCGTGACGGAAGACGGCGGCTATGTCGTGACGTACACCGTCAATGTCGGCAGCAAGAAGGACGCGCTGCGCATCACGAACCTGTGGGCAGAGAACAATGCGGCAAAGATCGTGGTTTACAACGTCAGCAATCTGACCATCACAAAGTTCTACTACACGATTTACCTCTATAACGCGTTCGGTGAGCCGCTCGTCTGCAACACGGACGGACGCTCCTTCTCCTTCACAGGTACGTACAACTTTACGCTTGAACCCGGTCAGGCAACGCGTCACGGTCAGTTCTCCTTCGGCAAGGAGTATATCAAGCCGGACGGCGTCGGTCAGGTTGTCATGCGCATCAACGCCTACGATATCGAGGGCGGCGAGCACTACGAAATCCCTGCGAACAGTCAGCCTGAATTCACATGGAAGGCCACGATTGACGACGGTCAGGGCTGACAGGCTTCACTTGATTTCAGACATCGTCAAAGAGGCTTTGCCACCTTGTCGATATTATTCGAGCTGCACCAATCCTGCATACAGGAGCGGTGCGGCTCCTTTTTATGCATGGACTTGAAACGAATCCCCGAAAGTGGTAAAATGGGAGCAGAGGAAGGCTTCTGTGCCTGTTTCAGGCACGTTTCCTCCGAAGAAATCAGACAGAAAGCCGTCTGCTGCTTTGGGCAGACGCAGGTGAAGCATCTATGCGCGCATGGACGCATCGGATTCAATATTATGAAACAGACCGCATGGGTATTACGCATCACTCCAATTATATCCGGATTATGGAGGAGGCACGCGTTGACTATCTGGAGCAGCTTGGCTTCCCCTATGCGGAGCTGGAGAGGCGCGGCATACTATCGCCCGTGACCGCCGTCAACTGCAGGTATCTGGCGACAACGACCTTCAATGACCGCATTCGGGTGGATGTGCGCGTGATTGCCTTCAACGGTGTTGTGTTGACGGTCGGGTACGAGATGAGCAATCAGGACGGCAAGCATGTGTTCACCGGCTCCTCGCAGCACTGCTTCCTGAACCGCGAGGGTCGGATTCTCCGCCTGAAGCGCGAGCAGCCGGAATTTTATGCAGCGCTGGCGGCGCAGGTCGAAAACGAACCGGAAGGAGAAGCAACGCATGAATAAGCAGGTATCGATTGGCATTTTGGGCTCCGGCGCATGGGGAATGGCGCTGGCACGTTTGCTGTACCGCAACGGGCACGATGTGACGGTGTGGTCGAAATTCCCCGGGGAAATTGAGCAGCTGAGCACGACACGCGAGCATCCCGCGCTGCCGGGCATGGTCATTCCGGACGAGATCCGCTTCACGACGGAGCTGGAAACGGTCACGGTCAATAAGGATATTCTGCTCTTCGCCGTGCCGTCGGTGGCGATCCGCGAAACGGCAAAGGCAGCGCGTGCATTCATCCCGGACGGACAGGTCATTGTCGATGTCGCGAAGGGCATTGAGGCGGAGACGCTGATGACGATGACGGAGGTTATCCGCGACGAAATCGGCAGGGATGGTCAGCATGAGAACATCAAGCTGGTGGCGCTTTCCGGCCCGACACATGCTGAGGAGGTCGCTCTGGACATGACATCCTCCATTGTGTCCGCCTGCACGGATTTGAAGGTCGCCGAGCTGGTGCAGGATGTGTTCATGAACACCTGCATGCGCACGTACACGAACACGGATATCCTCGGCGTTGAGCTTTGCGGCGCGATGAAGAACGTCCATGCGCTGGCAGTCGGCATATCAACGGGGCTCGGCAACGGCGACAATGCCCGTGCGGCACTGATTACGCGCGGTATCGCCGAAATCATCCGCCTCGGGCTGAAGATGGGCTGTGCGGAATATACGTTCGGCGGACTGGCGGGCATCGGCGATCTTATCGTGACGGCGACCTCCATGCACAGCCGCAACAACCGTTGCGGCATCCTGATTGGTCAGGGCGTACCGCCGATGGAGGCGGTCAAGCAGGTCGGTACGGTCGAGGGCATCAACGCGCTGCCTGCCGCGATGCAGCTCATGGAGCGCTATCAGGTAGACATGCCCATCGCGAAGGCGGTCAACGCCATCGTACAGGGAAAAATCAGCGCGCAGGAGATGGCGGTCATCCTCATGACGCGCGATAAGACGAGCGAGGTGCGCGAGAGCGAACTGGCGCTGCGCTTCGAAAATGCTATGATGCGCCGTATTTCCGGCGGCGTCATGCATCGCGTCATGGTCATCGGAGAATTCGAGAATCTGTCCTACGAAACGGTAGATTTCCTGATTCGCGCCAAGGAAATGGGCGGTCACTTGACAGCTGCACTCACGCCGGGCAGGCAGGACAGTAAGATGCGCCGTTATGCACTGCTGGCGCTGCGCTGCGTTGACCGTGTCCTGGAGCTGGAGAAGGAACGACTGACCCTGCCGGAGCTGATGCGCCTCTACCGTATCGAAATCCTTGTCCTGACGGAGGAGCAGGAGCAGCCCGAAACGCCCCACTCGGTGCAAATTAAGCGGATATAAGGAGTGTATCCATGGATCCACGCGAAATTCTCAGGCGAACCTTCGGACATGACGAATTTCGCCCGGGTCAGGAGACCATGGTCAATGCCCTGCTGCATCATCGGGACGCGCTGGGCATCATGCCGACAGGTGCAGGCAAATCCGTGTGCTATCAGGTGCCTGCGCTGATGCTTCCGGGCGTGTCCCTCGTTATTTCACCGCTGATTTCGCTGATGTCTGACCAGGTCGCGACGCTCAAATCAGCAGGCTTTCCGGCGGCATATTTCAACAGCTCGCTGACGCCGCGTCAGATGGAGCTTGCCATGCAGCGTGCGCTTCAGGGTGCGTATAAAATCATCTACGTTGCGCCGGAACGCCTCGAAACGACATCCTTCCTTTGTGCAGCGAAGCAGATGAACATTTCGCTCATTGCGGTCGATGAGGCACACTGCGTGTCTCAGTGGGGGCAGGACTTCCGCCCCGTGTATCTTCGCATCGCGGAATTTGTTGACGCGCTGCCGGTTCGTCCGGCGGTTGGCGCCTTTACCGCAACTGCGACCGAGCGTGTCCGGGACGACATTATTCGCCTGCTGCGACTTCGTCAGCCGGAGATACTGACAACCGGCTTTGATCGGCCGAACCTGTATTTTGAGGTTGTCCGTCCGAAAAATCGCGACGCGGCACTGTTGTCCATCGTCCGCCGGAAAAGCAATGAAAGCGGCATCGTCTACTGCGCTACGCGCAAGGCGGTCGAACAGGTCTGCGAGGATTTGAACCGCGCCGGCATTGCGGCAACACGCTATCATGCCGGACTTGGTGCCGAGGAGCGCAAGGGGAATCAGGAAAAATTCCAGTACGATATTTCGTCGGTGATGGTCGCGACAAACGCGTTCGGAATGGGTATCGACAAATCAAATGTTCGATATGTCGTGCATTACCAGATGCCGCGCTCGATGGAGGCATACTATCAGGAGGCAGGTCGCGCAGGGCGCGACGGTGCGCCGGCGGAGTGCATCCTGCTGTACAATGGCTCGGACATCTTCACGGCAAAGTGGATGATTGAGCACAGTGAACCGAACGAGAACATGACGGCGGAAGAACAGTCGGCTGTCCGGCAACAGGATTTGCAGCGGCTGAATCAGATGATTGATTATTGCACGAAGTCAGGCTGCCTGCGGACGTTTATCCTGCGCTATTTCGGCGAGAATGCATTCGGTGCCTGCGGACATTGCAGCGCGTGCAGCGGCAACCGCTACGGCGAGGCGGAAGTCAGGCGTATGCGTTGCACCGCCTCGGAACCTCCGATCACAGAACGCAAGTCAGGGAAGATTGCCGCGCCGAATGACGGCAATCTGTTCGAGCAGCTGCGTCAGGTGCGGATGGCTCTGGCGAAGCAGCGGCACGTACCGCCGTACGTCATCTGCAACGATGCAACCCTGTCCGCGATGGTGCAGCGCAAGCCGGAAACGCTCGAGGGCATGCGTACCGTCAGCGGCATGGGAGAGGTCAAGACGGAGAAGTACGGCGAAGCATTCCTGCAGGTTATCCGTCCTTACGCGGTGCAGGAGCGCAGAATGAAGGCTGATATCAAGGCACTTGCGGAACGGGCGCAGTCGTCTGTATTCCGCAATGCATCGGCTTTGCAGGTTTCCGGTCAGACGAAAAGAAACCAGACGAAGTCTGAAAATCAGGCGCAGTCTGAAGCATGGACGAAAAGTAACCAGACGGAGTCTGAGCAGGCAAAGCCTGTGGATTGGGATAATCTGCGCGATGATGAGGTGCTGGCGGATGCATATTTGTCCGGCATAACGGTTGCGGAAATGGCGCGTCACTCCGGGCTTTCGCAATCGTATCTGCGCGAACGGCTGCGCGATCTCGACCTGATTTTCTGACAAACAAAAAGGAAAGATTCACCGCACGGTTCTGTGATTCGCAGGCCATGCGGTGTTTTTTGTCCAGAAGCGTGTGCATGAATGGCAAAGCTGAAAAGCGGAACGTCAAAATGGCAAAAATGGGATTTGAATAGCCAATAAAGCCAATTACGATTTGTTGAAATTATACAAAGATACAAAATGAGCAAAAAATCCTCTTTCCTTTTGTTAAAAGTCATGATATAATACACCTAACATCCGAAATAAATTCGGAAACAAGCGGTTTCATATTCAGGGTGACACCAGTAATGCACCCAACCAAATCATCGAAACGGAGGAAAGTATCATGGCAGACTATATCACGACAAATATCAGGAACATCGCCCTCATAGGTCATGGCAGCGAGGGCAAGACCACGCTGACTGAGGCCATGCTCTACGCTGCCGGATTAGTGGATCGTCAGGGACGTGTCGAAGACGGCACAACCATGACGGACTTCGACCCCGAAGAGGTGCGCAGGAAGTGCTCCATCAGCGCGGCGACCGCTCCTGTTGACTGGAACGGCAAGATTATCAACGTGGTGGACGTTCCCGGCTATTTCGACTTCGTGGGCGAAATGATCGGCCCTCTGCGCGTGGTGGAGACGGCCGTTATTGTGGTGGATGCGGTGAACGGCCTGTCCGTTGGTGCAGAGAAGGCGTGGGATTATGCCGGTGCGAACGGATTGGGACGCATGTTTATTATCAACCAGATGGACCGCGACCATGCAGACTTCGATAAGATTGCGACGCAGCTGCGTGCCAAGTACGGCACATGCGTCGTACCGATTCTGCTGCCGCTCGGCAAGGGACCGTCCTTCCGCGGCGTGGTTAACGTCCTTGATCGCAAGGCGTATGAAGGCGCATATAAGAAGAGCGTTGAAGTGCCGATGCCTGAAGCCATGAAGCCGCAGCTGATGGAATGCTATTCCTACCTGATTGAACAGGCGGCAGCGGCAGACGAAGAGCTGATGGAGAAGTATTTTGAGACTGGCGAGCTGACGTTTGAGGAGATTAAGGCCGGCTTCCGCAAGGGCATGAAGGACGGCTCGATTGTGCCGGTCGTTGCCGTGTCTGCAACGACAGGTGTCGGCATTGCGCGTATGCTCGACCTGGTGGCGAAATATTTCCCATCGCCCGCGCATAACGGTTTGTACTGGGAAGGCGAGAACCCCAAGACCGGCGAAAAGATTACGCGCATCTGCAAGGATGACCAGCCCTTCTCGGCGTTCGTGTACAAGACGATTGCTGACCCGTTCGTGGGCAAGCTGTCGCTGTTCCGCATCTTCTCAGGCATGCTCAGTGGTCAGACGACGCTATATAACCCCGGCAAAGATAAGACTGAAAAGTGCGGCGGTATTTACATCCTGCGCGGCAAGAAGCAGGTTGCTAAGGAATCGCTGCATGCAGGCGACATCGGCGCGATGGCGAAGCTGCAGTACACCTCGACCGGCGATACGCTGTGTGACCCGAACAATCCGGTTATCTACCCGAAGATTAAATATCCGGCGCCGTGCATCTCGAAGGCCGTTTATGCCGCAAAGCAGGGTGAGGAGGATAAGGTGTTCTCCGGTCTGCAGCGCCTGATGGAGGAAGACCCGTCCGTCACGCTGACGAAGGATCCGGAAACCATGGAATCGCTCTTGTCCGGTCAGGGCGAAATGCATCTGGACGTCATCCGCAGCAAGCTGGCCAGCAAGTTCGGCGCGAATTGTGTGCTGAAGGATCCGAAGATTCCGTACCGTGAGACAATCCGCAAGACTGTCAAGGTGCAGGGACGCCACAAGAAGCAGACTGGCGGTCACGGACAGTTCGGCGATGTGTGGATTGAGTTCAGCCCGCTGACGGACGGCTCGACCGACATTGTGTTCGAGGACGCGGTCGTGGGCGGCGTTGTTCCGCGCAACTTCATTCCCTCGGTCGAGAAGGGACTGCGCGAGTGCATGGTGCACGGCGTACTGGCTGGCTATCCGATGGTCAGCGTGAAGGCAAAGCTCTACGACGGCAGCTATCATCCGGTTGACTCGTCTGAAATGGCATTCAAGACCGCTGCACGCATCGCCTACAAGAAGGGGTGTGCCGATGCAAGCCCCGTCCTGCTTGAGCCGATCATGCATGTCGAGGTCATCGTACCGGATGACTACATGGGTGATGTTATGGGCGACATGAACAAGCGCCGCGGACGCATCATCGGCATGGAACAGTGCGAGGGCGGACAGAAGGTTATCGCCGAGGCACCGCAGAGCGAGATGTTCCGCTATGCGACGGAGCTGCGTTCCATGACGCAGGCGTGGGGTCGCTTCACGATGACATTTGAGCGCTACGAGGAAGTGCCGGCGGATGTCGCGAAGAAGATCATCGCAAGCGCGGACAAGGTGGAGGACGACGAGGAATAATTCAACCATGTCGCGCTTTCTTTTAGAAGCAATCAAGTGAATACGCAAGGGACTGTCCTTCAGATGACCGGAGAGGTCGAGTAGGACAGTCCCGTTTTTTTGCAATTCTCATGGAGGACATGATATAATAATACACAGACACAGCCGCACTTCCGGCACAGAGGCGAGCTGAGCATGCCAAGAAAAAGAGTCCTGTCAATCGACAGCGCTCTCATGTGCAACACGCGAAACCTGTATGCAGATGCCGCACCTCAATCGCAGGAATGGTCAAAGGAGGGACATCGTCCTGTTTCTTTCTCCCTTGGGGACTTTGGGAGGCGGCGAATCTGGTCAGCCAAGGAAGTTCTCGTTAATCGTTACGCCGAAATCATGCGCGATGGCGCGAAGGTCATTATCCGTGATGGTCTGGCGGATTTTGCCCTGACCGGCAGACAGCACCTTGATGTAAATCTCGGCACTCTTTTCGATGGTGTGTGCAAGACCAAACGTAATGTCAAAATCGGGACCGGAAACGAACAGCCCGTGATGCGCCCAGACGGCAGCCTGATAGTGCTTCATGAGCTCGGATGTGGCGACCGCAATCGCCGCGCCGCCGGGCACCATCCACGGGCATACGCCAACGCCCTCAGGGAACACCACCGGACATTCTGTTGCGCTCTGCCACAGGGCACGGGAGAAGTCGCGGTCAGTCAGCGGCAGGAGGTACGTCATGGCGATGAGGTTCGTGGCGTGGCAGTGGTAGATGACGCGGTTCGCGCCGTTCGTTGCTGCCTTGCGGACGCTGTGGTTCAGGAAATGGCTCGGGAATTCGCTCGTTGGCTTCGCGCCGCCCTCCAGTCCCCAAACGATACGCCAACTGTCGCCAGCAGCGTTGATTTCGACGATGCCGATGTTGTGCTCGGGGTCAAGCTGCACATTGCGGAAGTATTTGCCGGAGCCGGTCGTGATGAAGTATTCGCCGGCAAGGTTGTCCGCCTGCACGCCCATGCTGACCCAGTCGCCGGGCACTGCACGGAAGTACGGACGACACTGCTCGACCTCCTCATCCTTCATGCGGTAGGTGAGGTTGCCGCCGTTGCGCTCGTGCCAGCCGAGATCCCAGCCGTCGGTGCACATGCGGATATAGCCCTTCATGATGTCCAAATCGAGAATGCTCATGTCATTTCCTCCTATTATATGCGGTTCACGAGCACATTGCGCTCGTACTTCTGCACGGTTTCATACCAGTCAGCGCCGACAGGCACATTGCAGCGTCGGCAGTATTCGTCCCACACGTCACCGAACGGCATCGTCTTGAGCGCCTCCTGACGCACCATCAGCTCAGTGAACTTCTGCTCATCCTGCAGCGTGCGGAGCTTCTCATTCGGTGTCAGCAGGGCGGACAGCAGTGCCTTCTGCACGTTGCGGAAGCCGACCGTCCATGCGGAAATGCGGTTGATGGATGCATCAAAGTAGTCCAGCGCAATGTTGACGCGTCCGTCCAGACCGCCGCAGCGAACGATTTCTTTGCAGATTTCCTTCGTTTCGTCATCAAGCAGCACGACATGGTCGCTGTCCCAGCGGATCGGGCGCGTGACGTGCAGCGCAATTTCCGGGAAGAAGGTCAGCAGCGCGGGGATTTTATCGCTGACGACCTCGGTCGGGTGATAGTGACCGTTGTCCATCAGCGGAATGCATTTATCGCGGTTGCAGGCGGCATAGGTGAGGGCAAATTCGGCGCTGCCGACAGTGTACGCCTCAACGCCGATGCCGAACACCTTGCTCTCGATGCAGGGCTTGACAAGCTTGAAGTCATACGGCTCACTGAGAATCTCGTCAATACTCGCCTTATAGCGGTCGCGCGGACCCTTTCGGTCGGCAGGCACATCCTTGAAGCCGTCACCCGTCCAGATGTTCATCGTGCACGGCTGACCGAGCTCCTTCGCAAGGTATTCGCTGATGCGGATGCACGCCTTGCCGTGGTTAATCCAGAAGCGGCGCGTCTCCTCGTTCGGGCTGGACAGCGTCAGCGGGTCGCACTTCGGGCTGGAGAAGAACGTCGGGTTGAAGTCCGCACCCAGACCGCGCGCCTTGCAGAATTCCACCCACTTGCGGAAGTGCTTTGGCTCGAGCTGGTCGCGGTCGACCCAGGGGTTTTCCTCATCGAAAATGGCGTATGACGCATGCAGGTTGATTTTTTTCGTGCCCGGGCAGAGCGTCAACACGACATCGATGTCTGCCATCAGCTCCTCCGGTGTCCGTGCGCGTCCGGGGTAATTGCCGGTCGTCTGGATGCCGCCGGTCAGCGGCTTGCTTGGATCGGTATCGAATCCGCGGACGTCATCGCCTTGCCAGCAGTGCAGCGAAATCGGCACCGTCTTCAGCTGCGTCATTGCCGCTTCTGTATCCACGCCGATTGCGGCGTACTTCTGCTTTGCTTCCTGATAGCTCATGATGTTCCCTCCTGACTTTTTTGAAAGATTTTAAAAAGATCGCGCATGGAAGAGTACGCTGCGAAGGGCAAGAAAACAGACGAAGTCTGTAATCGAAAAGCACTTTGGCGCGTTCGCAGACGCGTATCCTTGCAGCAGGTTCAGATTGCTGATTAAAAAGATGCCGTGCCTTTGCGCAGCGTTCCGCAGCCGTCGGTTCGCTTGGCTGCGAATGACTGATTGGGGCTTTGCACAAACGCCTGCCAGAGACGCAGACTCTGGACTCCGCAAGGGGAGCTCCTCCCTTGAGCCGTTATTTTAGCGAGCGTTGAATCTTCAGATTGCCCAGTGCGGTTGCTTCGATTGGAAGGGCAATAACCTCTTTGCCTGTATACTGCGCCGTCAGCTCATTCAGCAGCTGATTCTTCGCGCCGCCGCCGGCAATATACAGCTTCTTCCACTTCTGCCCTGTGATGTCTTCCATCTCCCGGACGGCCTTCCCGTACCCTTCTGCCAGGGAAACATACACGCTGCGAATCAGGTCGCCGTTGGTCACGGGCTTCTGGTCAAGCGCGGCACGCACCTCCGCCATCATGTCCTCCGGCGCGATGAACCGCGGGTCGTTCACATCGAACGTCTGCGAATAGCTGCTGTTTCTCGCCAGCTCAACCATTTCAGGGAAGGAAATGCCGAGCTGCTTCTGGATGCACTGAATCATCCACAGTCCCATGATGTTCTTGAGGAACCGGATGTACCCGACACCGCCCTCGTTGGTGAAGTTGCACGCCATGCTTTCCTTTGATGTAATCGGCTGGGGCAGCTTCACGCCGAGCAGCGACCATGTGCCGGAGGAAAGGAACGGTGCGTTTTCCTGCATCGGGATGCCCTCGACTGCGCTGGCAGTGTCGTGCGTGGCGCAGAGGACAACCTTCGTCTGTCCGCCGACCATTTGCGAGATGTCATCCGTGAGAGATCCAAGTACCGTGCCAGGCTTCGTCAGGGCAGGGAAGAAACGCATCGGCAGCCCGAGCGCGTCAATCAATCCAGAATCGAACTCCTGCGTCTGTGCGTTGACAAGACCGGTGGATGTGGCGTTGGTGTACTCGCGTTTTTTCACGCCGCTGAGGCGGTACAGCAGGTATTCCGGCAGCATCAGCAGCTCATCTGCCTGCGCAAGGCGGCCGGACTGCATGTCCGCATAGAGCTGATAAACCGTGTTGAACGGCTGAAACTGGATGCCGGTATGCTGGTATAGCGTCTCAAACGGCACAATGCGGTGCACGTCCCCAATGACGGTCTGCGTGCGTTCATCGCGGTAGGCGTAGCAGGGGTAAATCGGCTTGCCGTCCTTGAGGAGCACGTAATCAACAGCCCACGTGTCAATGGACAGGCTGTCAATGTGCGGATACCGCAGAAACGCCTGCCGAATGCCCTCGACAACCTGCCTGAGCAGCTCGTCAATATCCCAGATGAGATGGCCGTTTTCACGCTTCATGCCGTTCGGGAAGCGGTAGACCTCTTCGGTCTGAAAGCTGCTGTCCGTTTCCGTGCCGATGATATGCCGGCCGGATGATGCGCCGATGTCGATGGCCAGAAAGGTGCGCTGCATGCAGAAACCTCCTTTGCATTTGTTTCTCCTATTATAACGTAATCATCGGCTGTATGCCATGCATAAAGGTAGCCGTTTTTTTGCGGAAAGTCTACTCTTGCTTTTTTCGGAGACAGCTGTAAATCACACACAATTTGGTGTATAATATGGACAAAAGAACAGGAAGGTGAGCAAAAATGCTGACGTACACAATGGATGTTTTGCCGGAAAGTATCTGGCTGAGGACAACGCCCGGCGCTGCAGCAATGCAGCAGCCGTACATCTGCACCGAGGCAGGGCTGTTCCTGGCGCGGCAGCATTTTTCCACTGCACGGACGCATAAGGAGAGCTACATACTCTTCTACACGATTCGCGGCGCGGGTCTGATTGAGCAGGGCGAGAACCGCGTGGTGCTCAGTGCGGGTCAGGCGCTGCTGATGGACTGCCGCAAACCGCAGAGGTACGCGACGGCGCCGGGACAGCACTGCTGGCATCACGACTGGGTGCATCTGGACGGCGCAGGGGTCGCAGCGATGGCAGAATGGCTGATGCCCGGCGGCAAGCTCACACCCGTGACGCTGGCACAGGCGCGTGCCGAGGAGCAGTACCGCACCATCTTTGCGCAGCTTGAGAGCGGCACGGTGGACAGCATGCTGCAGGTATCGCTGGCGCTGCATCAACTGCTGACGCTCTGCGCACAGGGCATGCTGCATCAGGAGCAGACGGAGAGCAATCAGCAGGTGATCGCTCAGGCGGCACAGACCATCCGAGAACGCTACGAGCAGGAGCTATGCCTGAACGACTTGTTACGTCAGGCGCACATGAGCAAAAGCTACTTCCTGCGGCTGTTCCGTCGGTATATGGGCACGACGCCGTACAATTACCTGATTCACACGCGGATTACACAGGCGAAAGCACTGCTTGCGATGACCGACCGCAGCGTCAGCGACATCGGCAGGGCTGTCGGCTTCGGGGATGCAAGTCACTTTTCCGCGCGATTCTCCGCTGCTGTCGGACAAAGTCCGCTGCAGTACCGAAAAAGTGCGCTTCAGCCATCTGAAAGCGCATCCGCCGGTCATTCTGTTGAAATTGACCAATAGCAGGACAACTTTTTCATTGACGAGCACCTGTCAAGGCGCTATAATAGTCAGTGGATTTGTGAATGAAAGGAAGAGTACCCCTGTGATTCGCCTGAACAACGATTATTCCGAAGGCTGTCATCCGTCCATCCTCCTGCGACTGAATGAAATCAATCTGACCCAGCATCCCGGCTACGGCACGGATGACAGCTGCGCGGCGGCGGCAGACGCGATTCGTCAGGCATTTTCCTGCGCGAATGCGGATGTGCATTTCATGGTTGGTGGCACGCAGACGAACATGACGGTTATTGCCTCCATCCTCCGTCCCTATGAGGCTGTTCTCTGCGCTGAAACGGGACATATCAACGTGCATGAAACCGGCGCTGTGGAGTCCACAGGGCATAAGTGCATTGCGCTCAAGGGCAAGGATGGACGCATCAGCGCGAGTCAGGTGAGCGTGGCGGCGGCGATGCTCGGGCATGATGAGCATATCGCGAAGCCGGGTATGGTGTATATCTCCATGTCCACTGAACTGGGAACGATTTACAATATTGCGCAGCTTCGCGACCTATACCTGACGTGCAGACAGCTTGGACTGTACCTGTTCATTGACGGTGCGCGGCTCGGCTATGCGCTGGCGGCGCCAACCTGCGACGTAACGGCAAAGGATATTGCGGAAAACTGCGATGTGTTCACCGTCGGCGGTACGAAGATGGGTGCGCTCTTCGGCGAAGCGGTTGTTATTACGAATTCGGCGTTGAAAAAGGATTTCCGTTATATGATGAAGCATCAGGGCGGCATGCTTGCGAAGGGATGGCTGCTTGGTGAGCAGTTCGCGGCACTGATGAAAGATGGCTTATATTTCCAGCTTGGCAAGAAGGCAGTCGACCGGGCGATGAAAATCCGCACGGCGCTGATGGACAAGAAGATTCCATTCCGCGTTGATTCACCGACGAATCAATTGTTTCCGATTTTCACCAATGAGCAGGCAGAGAAACTCGAAGAGCAGTTTGTGCTGGAATTTCAGGAGCGCCTGGATGAACATCGTGTCGTTCTGCGCGTCTGCACATCATGGGCAACGCCTGAGCGGAACGTGACGGCATTCATTGATGCGGTGACGGCTCTCTGAAGACTCTTTCATCAAGAAGAAAACGTAAATTTTTGCGCGCTGTTGTTTACAAGCGCGCATTTTGTGATATACTGTAAAATGTGTTATCAGACTTATGGCAGGACATGAAGGATCTGCCTGCGGACATGGTCTGTCACCGGACTTTGTTCGTCAGTTGTTGGCGGAAGAAAGGAAAGGAATCAGGATGAACGAGAATCGCCCATCGGATTATGGGAAAGCACAGCAATCCTCCGCCTATCAGGGCACGTATTCTCAGGAAACGCCTTATCAGGGGAATCAGCAGGCCGGGTACCAGCAAGCCGGTTATCAGAACGGAAATACCCAGCCGTCGTATGGGCAGCAACCGTCTTACGGACAGCAGCCGTCTTACGGACAGCAGCCATCGTATGGGATGCAGCCGGCGCAAGGTCAGACGTATGACCAGCAGGGCTTTGTGCAGCCGAATGGGTATACGCAGCAGCAAACGGGTTATACCCAGCAGCCGTTGTACGGTTCACAGCCGTTGTACGGTTCACAGCCGTTGCACGGTTCACAGCCGTTGTATGGTCAACAGACGGAATATGGCCAGCAAACTTCTTATGAATCTCAGCCGTCGTATGGCACGCAGCCGGCGAACGACCAGCAGGAGCTGCCGCATTATACGCCGGACGGACAACGCGTCTATCAGAAGTCCGGCAGAAGCGGCTTCCGCGTGCAGCCGTCAGAGAAGCAGGAGATTCCGTGGGACACGTTGATGATGGGTCTCATGTTCGGCGTGCTGCCGCTGATTTTCGTGCTCAGCCTGATTTTTTCGTGGAAGATCGGACTGTGGGTCGTGGCGGTCGGTGCGGCGGCAAGCATGGTCGGGCTGTGGGTTAAGCAGCTGTTTACGCCGAATGTGCGCGTGATTGTGACGCTTGTCTTGTTCTGCATCGGGCTGATTGGCGTTTGCGTGGCGTGCTCGCCGGAACAGTCGCAGACGACTGCCCAGCAGGGAACGAGTACCCAGCAGGGGACAACCGCTCAGCAGCAAAGTGGAAACAGCAGTCAGGACGGTGATGCGCTCGGCATTGTGCTCGAAGCGACTGATTCGCCGACAAGTGAATCGACTGCGACCGAAGCGCCGACGGATGAAACGAATGACTGCTATGATCAGCTGCATTCCTTCTTTACGCTCTGGAAGAACAATTCCATCAGCAATATGGTCAGCCTGACCGCGCCGTCGTGGCGCAAGACGATTTCCGGCGACCTGACGGAGGCACTGTTCGGGCAGATTCTGAACAATCGTACGCCTGTCAGTTGGGAGTTCACCGCCATCACCGGCACAACCGATGATATTGCGCGCGTGGTGACGGTTCGCGCTGTCATCAACAAGAACAACACGCTGGGCGAGAGCGTCTACCAGTGGAAGGTGCGCATGGTCAAGGAGGATGGCGTGTGGTACGTCGATCCCGCAACACTGGAAAGCAACGAGCAGGTCAGCACCGCAACGCCGACGAACGCGAAGGCAACGCAGCCGCCGTTGTATACCAGCCATCCGGATTTGATCCTGTATTATAATCCGGACGGCGGCACGAAGTACCACATCGACCCGAACTGCCCGAGCATCAATGCGAAGTATAAGCCGCTGACATCATCGTTTAAGTTCTCGCAGATCAACGATGAACCGTATGCTTCTCTGGAGCAGTGCAATTCCTGCGGAGCGCCGCGCAGAACGGACTAACGACGTATCAACAATATCCAATATAATAAATAGGAGGCAATTATCATGGAAACAAGTGCAAGGCTCTATCAGGACATCACCAAGGTTCTTGTCAGTCGCGAGGACATCCGCAAGGCGATTGAGCAGCTCGGCAAGGAAATCACCGCGGACTATCAGGGCAAGGATCTTGTCATGGTCTGTATCCTCAAGGGCGCGAGCGTGTTTTTCTCCGACCTCCTCCGTGAGGTGGATCTGCCGGTAACGGTGGACTTTATGGCGCTGTCAAGCTACCGCAACGCAACGACCTCTTCTGGCGTGGTCAACCTGGAGAAGGATCTGTCTGTGTCCATCAAGGGACGTGATGTGCTGATTGTTGAGGACATTGTTGACAGCGGCAACACGCTGTTCTACCTGAGCAAGTACCTGATGGGGCGTGGCGCTGCCTCCATCCGCATCGCGACGCTGCTGGATAAGCCGGAACGCCGCAATCCGGAGCATAACCTGCAGGTGGATTATCACTGCTTCCAGATCCCGAACGAATTTGTGGTGGGCTATGGGCTTGACTTTGCTGAGAAGTATCGCAACCTGCCGGATATCGGTGTGCTGGACAGCCGCGTGTATGGCGCCGTACACGAGTAAGACGCTCGAAGGAGGACGTACGTTTTGAAGAAATCGCACGGGATGGTCGGCTATCTGATTGTGCTGGCAGTGCTGCTGTTTGCCATATCGATGCTTTTCAATGGCTTTGGTAGCGATACGCGCGACCGGTCGATCACTTATCCCCAATTGCTGACGATGATTGACGAGGGCAAGGTGTCCTCTGTCGCCATCCGTGGAACGTCGCTTGTCGGCATCACTACGGATACAAAGGTGGCTGTGGCGGACTTTCCCGACAAGAATTACGATTTTGAGACGGTCATCGGCGCTGACTTTATCGTCACGGTGCGTCAGATGCAGGCGGAAAAGCTCGGCAAGACGCTCGATGAGGTGTCTGTCAATGACCTGTCGTTCACCATTATTTACCGCGCCGCGCTGACGACACCGTGGTGGTATGAGCTGATTCCGATGCTGCTGTCGCTTGTTGCGTGCGGCGTCATGTTCTATTTGGTCATGCGTGCGCAGACGGGCGGCGGCGGAAAGGTCATGAGCTTCGGACGCAGCCACGCACGCGTCAATGACCCGAGCAAGAACAAGGTGACGTTCGCGGATGTCGCAGGCGCTGAGGAGGAGAAGGAAGAACTCCGCGAAATGGTGGACTTCCTCCGCAACCCCAAGACGTATATTGACATGGGTGCACGCATCCCGAAGGGCGTTCTGCTGATCGGTCCGCCCGGCACCGGCAAGACGTTGCTGGCAAAGGCGGTTGCAGGCGAGGCAGGCGTGCCGTTCTTCACCATCTCAGGCTCTGACTTTGTGGAGATGTTCGTAGGTGTCGGCGCAAGCCGCGTGCGCGACCTGTTCGATCAGGCCAAGAAGGCGGCGCCGTCCATCGTTTTCATTGATGAAATTGATGCTGTCGGCCGTCACCGCGGCGCAGGTCTGGGCGGCGGTCACGATGAGCGCGAGCAAACGCTGAATCAGCTGCTTGTCGAGATGGATGGCTTTGCTATCAATGAGGGCGTTATCGTCATGGCGGCAACGAACCGTCGCGATATTCTTGACCCGGCGTTGTTACGCCCGGGGCGCTTTGACCGCACCATCACGGTCAATTACCCCGATATGGGCGGCCGCGTCGAAATCCTGAAGGTACATGCCAAGGGCAAGCCGCTCGCGGATGATGTTGATCTCAACAATATTGCCAAGCGCGTGCCCTTCTCCACCGGCGCTGACCTCGCGAATATCATGAACGAGGCGGCAATTCTCGCGGCGCGCGGACGCATGAAGGCCATCACCCAGCAGGTGCTTGTGGATGCCATTGCGCGCGTTCAGATGGGACCCGAAAAGCGCAGCCACAAGGTTACCGAGCGCGATAAGCGGCTTGTTGCCATCCACGAGAGCGGTCATGCCATCGTGGGTCACGTGCTGCCCAACTGCGAAGAAGTGCATCTGATTACCATTGTTCCGCGCGGACGAGCGGCCGGCTATACGCTGTCGCTGCCAACGGAAGAGGATGACCTGAACACATATAACCAGCTCAAAGATGAGATCGCGATGTGCCTTGGCGGTCATGTCGCCGAGATGATTGAAACAGGTGAATACACGACTGGCGCGACGAGCGACCTCAAGCGAGCAACCGAAATCTGCCGCCGTATGGTGACGCAGTTCGGTATGAGCGAGAAAATCGGCTCGATGTATCTGGACAGCGACCAGGAGGTCTTTGTCGGCATGGAGTTCGGTCAGAGCCGCGGCTACAGCGAGGAAGTCGCTGCACGCATCGATGCGGAGGTTAAGCGGCTGCTCGATGAATGCTATGCGCTGGCGGAACAGGTGCTGCGTGATCATCACGAACGCCTGACGGAGCTGGTTGACGCACTGCTCAAGTATGAAACCATCAGCCGCCGCGAGTTCGTGACGCTGATGGAAACTGGCAAGATGCCTGAAGTGCTCAACCCTGAAAAGCGCACCGCAGGCGACCTGCTCATGGAGGACATGAAGGACGAACTGTCGGCTGATCATGCCGCGAAGCCTGCGGAAGAAGAAAAGTCTGCTGAAGACGACAAGTCTGAACCGCATGAAGGCTGATCTGCATACGCATACCACCAGCTCTGACGGGCTTTATTCGCCTGAGGAGCTGGTGGTGTTGGCGGCACATCACCGGATTACGGTGCTTGCTATCACCGACCACGATACGTTTGACGGTGTGGAACAAATAATGGCGGCGAAGCAGATAACGGCGAAGCCGCTGATGCAGATGCTGACGGGGGTTGAGCTGTCCCTTCGTGACATGCATGGGCTGCATCTGCTCGGATACGGACGGAAAACGGATACGCCGCTGCACCGGAAGGTGAAGGAATTGGCGGAAAAGCGTGCTTCGCGGGCGGAGCGGATGGTGCAAAAGCTTGCGTCACTTGGTTATCCGCTGTCCATGGAACGGATTTCAGAGGAAGCGCACGGTAGCATCGGGCGTCCGCATATTGCGCGCGCCATGGTGGATGCAGGCTATGTCGTGGATGTCGCGGAGGCATTTGACCGCTTCATCGGCGATGACGGACCAGCGTATGTCGGCGGCGAACGGCTCAGCATGGCCGAAGCGCTGCCGCTGATGCATGAGAGCAGCTTTGTACCGGTGATTGCACACCCAGTGGAGCTGGAAAAGCCGGATGCCGCCATTCGTTACCTGCTCGGACAATGGCAGGAGCAGGGCTTGATGGGTGTTGAGGTGTATCATCCGTCAGCAGGACGGAACATGGCGCAACTGGACAGAATGGCTCGACGCATGGGCTTCCTGATTACCGGCGGCAGCGACTTTCACGGCGACAGCGGTCGACACGGCATGCTCGGCTGCACCGCAGCGATGTGGACAAGCGTCGAAAAGGACGTCGAACGGCTGATGGAATCGATGGAATAATATGAAAGGGGATGTGGACATGGCGCAAGACAACAGCACGCCGCGCAGACGCCGAACGCAGTTGTATGCAGATGAATACGCTTCATGGCAGCAAACGCAGAACGACAGCATCCCGCTTGTTCACACGAAAGAGGAGAGCACGGCGCAGCAGCAGCCGATCGCACAGGTGCCGGAACTGCAGAATACAGGCTTCCAGACCAATGCGAACAGGCAGGGAACACAGCCAACAGGCAGGGTCGGATCATCACAGGGCAGAAATGTTCTGCCGCAGCAGAACTGGAATCAGGGTGTTCAGCAGGTTTACTCTTATAACACTTCGCCCAACCCGTACAGCTATGATTTTCCTTCTTACCCTGTGAGCAGTTCCGCTTATCAGCAGACTTCGCCTGTTGTCAACAATTCACCTTTTGTCAGTAATTCGTCTAGTTATAACACTTCACCTGGTTATTCTTCACCATCTTACACTGGAAACGCGCAGATGTATCCGCAGGGGTATCAGAACGCGACACAACAACCGATGCCGTATCAACCTGCAACGAATCAGCAGATGCAGCGTCAGGCAGCGCCGGTGCAATATGACGATGGAGGTGGACGAAAACCTCCGTCCGGCAGGGACGGTTTTTCCAGAACGAATGGCAGGAAAAGCGGCGGTCATCCGCACAAAAAGCCTTCGAAGAACAGGTCATTCCTTCGGCGGATTCTTTTCTACGCAGGCATGGCTGCGGCGGTGGTCGTGCTGGTCATTGCCGTACGTGCGATCGCGCAGAACATCGCTGCAGAAAATGCACGCAACGCGCTTGAAGCATCTGTCACTGCATACAACGACCGGTACGTTCCCAATGTGCATGTTGACGGCATCGATCTGAGCGGTATGACGCGCGAGGAAGCGACAACTGCCGTGACGGAGCATGCGAATCAGCAGCGCGACTCATGGAAGGTACGCCTGACGTATCAGGGGCAGCTCGTCCGCGAGGTGACGAGCAGCGACCTGAACATGACGGTCGACGTGGATGAGGCGCTGGAGGAAGCATGGCAAGTCGGCCACACGGGCAACATCGATGAGCGAAAGGCGGAAATGGATGCGCTGGCAGAATCGCCGTACGAGGGATATTCCGCGACCCCAAGCAGCGACAATACCGAAATCGACAACATCCTGACGACGATAGCCAATCAGGCGTACATTGCGCCAATCGATGCGCAAATTGTCTTCAATCCCAGCAATTTCAACAGTCCGCTGAGCATTGCTTCCGAGACGGTCGGACGGTACATGGACGTGACTGAGGCGAAAAATCAGCTGTACCGGATGGTATCCACGCTGGAAAGCGGCGAAATCGCGCTGGAAACGCAGGAGCTTCAGCCGGAAACGACAAAGGCGATGCTTGAGCCGAAGATTCAGCTTCGCGCAACAGCTTACACGCCCATTTCCACCACCAGCACGGAAAACCGCAACAAGAACATTCAGCTGGCGTTCGACAAGATTAACGGCTACATGCTCAAGCCCGGCGAAACATTCTCCTTCAACACGGTCGTTGGCGAACGAACGCAAAAAAACGGATTCTACGAAGCGATTGAGTATGCGTACGGCTCGGAACGAATGGGCTACGGCGGCGGTGTCTGTCAGGTCAGCACGACGCTGTATCTGGCGGCAGTCAAGGCAAACCTGACCATTGTGAAGCGCGAGCCACACTCTGATGCAGTTGGTTACACTGATTACGGCAAGGACGCGACGGTTTCGGACAAACGCATTGACTTCAAGTTCAAGAACGACACGGACAGCACGATTTTCATTGTCTGCACGGTCACGAAGGACTCCCGCTACGATAAGTCCAAGAAGGTCTGCCTCGTGTCGGTTTACGGGGAAAACCTCGGCACAGGCGTGACGTACGACATCGTGACAAACACGGTCGAAATTCTTGCAGCGCCGGAGACGCCTGAATATGTCAAGGATACAAAGCACGAATATACGACTTATGTCGACCAGGAATACGTCTACCGCAAGGCAAAAGAAGGCTGTGTGGTGGAAAGCTACCGCGTGAAGTACGTCAACGGTGTTGAAACCGAGCGCACGTACCTCTATACGGATACTTACAAGGCTAAGAGCGAAGTGATTTACGTCGGTACGCTTGAACGGACGGAGGAAATAGAATAATCACGCCAATCAAAAAGAGGACTCCACTGCCATGCGCGGTGAAGTCCTCTTCTTTTGACTGGATTACAGCTTCGTCAGCACGAAGGTGATTGCGCCGCCCTCTTCGGGAGCAACGATTTCGGTGTCCGTGTCGTACTCATAGCCGTCAGGCACAACCAGGACGTGCAGCACGTAAGCATAGGGATCAGTGGTGAAGGTCAGGATACCCTCATCATCGACAGGCATAGGCGTGCAGGCTTCGTCCGTGCAGACGTTGATCGTCACGCCGGTCACGGGATCGCCGTTCTGGTCAACACAGGAGATGACGTAGGTTGCGCCGTAGGAAACAGCTTCTTCGCACTCGTCCGTGCTCGGCAGCGTGCCGTCCGCGTACTTCCAGCCGGTCAGACCGAAGTCATACTCGTTGAAGAAAGCCATGGTCGCGTTGACGTTCGTTTCGCTCGCCATGACGGTGTAGATCGTCGGATTGGTGTCGCTGGCGGTGGCATACAGAGAATACATGGTGTAGGAATAGCCAGTCGTGGCGTTGCGGTCGATCGGCATGGTCAGATAGTACGCATCCTCGCCGGCAGCATCGCACAGCGCGTACTGCAAACCATCCGCCTGGTTGTAAACGAAGGCAGCGTCAGGATCAACGGTGTTGTCCAGCGTGATCTTGAGCGTGACTTCCTGGGCATCATCCAGCACATAGTAGCTGCACAGACCGAAGTAAGACATCAGGCTGAATTTCGGGTCAATAAAGAACAGCTGCTTGCCATCCTTCACCTCGATATTTGTCGACTTCGTGGTTGCAGGATAGACAGGGTTGCCTGCCAGCACAGATGCAGCTTCATCGCCGGACACAATGCGGACGTTGTCAAAGAGCGCAACGTCATCACCGGAGGATTCATACTGATCCTTCACATAAGCCAGCTCGATTTCGTAGGTGCCGGCCTCGGTGAATTCATAGCCATAGGTTGCCCAGCCGCGTTCGCCGCCGAACACTTTTGCCACGGTGCCGTTGACGTACAGGGTCAGCAGGTCTGCACTTGCTTCGGAGGATACCTTGTAGTCAAAAGCAAGCACGTCGCCAGCCTCGACCGTTACTGTGGTGAACACAGCAGATGTGCTGCCGTTCTCGCCTGCGTTGGAGGAAACCAGCGCCTGATGCTCGCCGTCGATACTGATCTGCATCGGCCAGGTGTACTCATCCGTGGGATTGGTGAAGGAAAGCGTGCCGCCTTCAACATTCAGGGCGGTGTTCAGGTCGTCTTCGGAAATCGCCTCGACAGTGGGCTTTGCAGCCGGGATGGCATCAAGCACGGTCGTCTCGGTATAGTCATCGCCGAGGAAGAACTCAAACAGGCGGACGAAGCGGCTCGTAGAGTCCTGGCTGCCTGTCTCGAGGAACGCGACATTGCCGAAGCGGTCGACCACGATGGACGTCGGGATGCCGTTCAGACCGAAGTTGCCGAAGATATCCGTATCATCATGACCGATAGGGAAGGTCATGCCGTGGGATTCGGCGTACTCGGTCAGGGTCGCGTCATCGTCGGTCTCCTCGATGGACAGGGCGAAGATTTCGATCTTGTCCTTGTACTGCTCGTAAGCCTCTTCCATGTAGGGGAATTCGGATTCGCACGGGCTGCACCAGGTCGCCCACAGGTTGATGAGCACCATTTCCTTCTCTTTGAGAACCTCGGAGAGGGTATAGGTGGTGCCGTCAATCGCGGTGAAGGTGAAATCAGGCAGCGGAGAGCCAACTGCGTAGACATCCGCGGATTCCGCGAACGCCATGCAGCTCAGGCACATGACTGCCGCCAGCAGCAGAGCCAGAAACTTCTTCATGGGAAAACAGCTCCTTTCATGATGACTCCGAATTTGCCGCGAATACCGGAGTGGAGGAAAATCAACGCTGAAAAACCATGCGGCGCAGTGATTTTCCGAAACAGTGCCGCGCAGAAAAAATGAAAAGTTCTCCAACACGGTCATTGTTATTATAAGCGGAATAAACAGGTGTGTCAACCGAAAAAGGAACATAAAAGGATGCAATTCGATGTAAGAAGCATGAAAGAAAAGAGGAATGGATGAAAAAAGCTCTTTTCTAATTTGAAATAATGTGATATAATAAACAATGTTCCGGAAGACTAAGGCATTATTGCCGTCCGAGCCGCTTTGGAACAGCTTCCTTGCGGCAAAGGATGAGATTATTGATCATCAGGAGGGGTTTCCAATGGCACTCGTAACGACGAAGGAAATGTTCAAGAAGGCGTATGACGGCGGCTACGCGGTCGGTGCTTTCAATGTCAACAACATGGAGATTATTCAGGGCATTACCGAGGCTGCCGGCGAGCTGAAGGCTCCCGTTATCCTGCAGGTGTCCAAGGGCGCGCGCGCTTATGCCAACCACACCTACCTTGTGAAGCTGGTGGAAGCAGCCGTCATCGAGAACCCGGATATCCCGATTGCGCTGCATCTTGACCATGGCGACAGCTTCGAGCTTTGCAAGAGCTGCATCGACGGCGGCTTCACGTCCGTCATGATCGATGCTTCCTCCAAGTCCTTTGATGACAACATCGCACTGACCCGCAAGGTCGTCGAATATGCGCATGACCATGGCGTTGTGGTCGAGGCTGAGCTCGGCACGCTGGCTGGCGTTGAGGATGAAGTCGTTGTCGAATCCGGCAAGGAAATGTACACCCGTCCGGAAGAGGTTGAAGAGTTCGTGAGCCGCACCGGCTGCGACTCCCTGGCAATCGCCATCGGCACCTCCCACGGTGCATACAAGTTCAAGCCTGGTCAGAAGCCGCAGCTGCACTTCGAGGTGCTCGAGGAGTGCTCCAAGCGTCTGCCTGGCTTCCCGATCGTTCTGCATGGCGCTTCCTCTGTGCCGCAGGAGTTTGTTGCGGAAATCAACAAGTTCGGCGGCAACATGCCCGATGCCATCGGCATTCCGGAGGATCAGCTGGCTCAGGCCGCGAAGATGGCTGTCTGCAAGATCAACATTGATTCCGATATCCGGCTTGCCATGACCGCGAGCATCCGCAAGTATTTCGCGGAGCATCCGGATCACTTCGATCCCCGTCAGTACCTGAAGCCAGCCCGCGCTGCGGTGAAGGCCATGGTTACCCACAAGATCGTCGATGTCCTCGGCTGCGCAGGCAAGGCCTGAGCTAAACAGGCAAATCCTGATTCATCCAATAAAAAATGAGCGGCTGCTTCCAAATACGGAAGCAGCTGCTTCTTGTTATGCCATCAGCTTGAGATCGCCGTCTTTAATCCAACCGCATCTGCGTAGGATGAGCCCGAACAGCCAGCTCAGAACTGCCGGCAGTACGAAACACACCAGCACCAGCCCGATCCAGTCCATCGCGGTGATGCTGCTCTTCATGCCTGACGCAATGTCATTCAGCCAGCCGGTATAGACGCCGATTTGCCCGACAAGACCGCATGTGCCCATGCCGCTGGACACGGCAGGTCCGTTCATTTCCAGATGGAAAATGCACGTTGCAATCGGACCTGTAATTGCCGAGGTGAGCGTCGGGGGAATCCAGATGCGCGGATTGCGGATGATATTAGGCATCTGCAGCATCGACGTTCCGAGCCCCTGGCTGACAAGTCCGCCGACACCGTTCTCCCTGAAGGACATGACCGCAAAGCCGACCATCTGTGCACAGCAGCCAGCGACCGCTGCACCGCCTGCCAGACCTGTCAGCGTAAGCGCTGCGCAAATCGCCGCACTGGAAATCGGCAGCGTCAGCGCAACGCCGACTGCCACAGAAACGAGAATGCCCATCAGCAGCGGCTGCAGGTTCGTTGCCCACTTGATGAAGTCACCCACGGAACTTGCCGCCGAGCCGATTGCCGGCGCGCAGAGCACGGATAGCGCACAGCCGACGAGGATGGTCACGGCGGGCGTCACGAGAATGTCGATCTTCGTCTCTTTGCTGACGAGCTTGCCGCATTCTGCCGCGACGATGGTGATGAAGTACACAGCGAGCGGACCGCCTGCACCGCCGAGGGAGTTCGCCGCATGACCGACCGCAATCAGACTGTACAGTACAAGCTGCGGTGCAGACAGTGCCGCGCCGATGGAAACAGCCATCGCAGGACCGGAAACAGCCTGCGCGAAGTTGCCTGCATCAACAAGAAAGCTGATGTTCAACTGCTGACCGAGCGTCTTGATGATGGTGCCGATGAGCAGCGAAGCGAACAACCCCTGCGCCATGGCGCCCATTGCGTCGATGCCGTATCGTTTCGCGGAGAATAGGACGTTTTTTCGCTTCATGAACGCCTGAATTTTTCCCATATCCCGAAGCCTCCTTCAAAAAAAGAGCTACAGACCATGTAAACATCCCGAAAAACAGGGATGTGAAGGTATTATATCATGTTGTCGGTGAAAAAGAAACGTGTGCCATTCAAAAACATGCAAAAAAAACATCAATTTTTATCAATTTATGTATGTGTTAAAATGATATGACCCCTCAAAAAGAAAAGGAAGTTCATTAGAGATATGGTATAATGGAGTCGCAACA
>CAVIHU010000005.1:0-108227 GCA_963642705.1 Bacteroidaceae bacterium | reverse complement strand
GCGCTATCCTTCTACTCTTTTCTTCTCCTTGTCCAAGATGTATTGTACTCCTACAATTGATTTCCGTGACTCCATCGCACGGAAATCAATTTTGTGCATAGTCATACATTCTTTCTTCCTTCACGGGTGTGTAAGCCGTCGGATGGCGGATTGGATCCGCAAAAAACGGAATATTTTGCGAACATTTCTATGCCAAGCGAATAAGTATTCTGAAAATTGATTTCCGTGACTCCATCGCGAAAATCCTTGACACAGCTTCAATTCTGTGCTATACTGCCATTTGAGCCGCACGGGAGAGGTATGCCTAAATGCGCATCTGCGCAACCTCAGATTCCGGCGAGTACATATTAGGAGGTGCTTTTTGTCATGTACGCAGTCATCAGCGCTGGCAATAAGCAGTACAAGGTTTCTCAGGGTGAAACCATCTACATCGACAAGGTGAATCAGGAGGATGGCTCCGCCATTTCCTTCGATGCCATTATGATCGTCAACGACGGCGACGTGAAGGTCGGCAACCCCACTGTCGCGGGCGCGACCGTTGAGGGCAAGATCGTCGGTCAGGTCAAGGGCGAAAAGATCCGCATCTACAAGTACAAGTCCAAGAAGAACTACCATCGCCGTGCCGGTCATCGTCAGCCCTACACGAAGGTGGAAATTACCGCGATCAACGCGTAATGACACGCGCGGTCTTCTTTGAGAACGCTGCCGGACAGATCACGGGAATTTCCGTGAAGGGTCATTCAGGCTATGCCGAGGAAGGCAGCGATATCGTGTGCGCAGCGATTTCCGTGCTCGTCGTCACGACGGATCAGGCGCTTTGCCGTCTGGTCGGTCTCTCGCCCATCGAACGGGGCGGTGAGGACGGCTATGTGGAGGTCTGGCTGCCGCCGGAGTTGACAGAGAAGCAGTCAGAACAGGCGCAGCTGCTCTTCGGGGCGCTTCGCATTGGTCTGGAAGCCATCGCTGAACAGTATCCGGCATTTTTCCGGCTCTCTGTCCGCCGGGCAGCATGAGCCGCCGACCTTGATTGATATAAACGGAGGGTATTACCATGATGAAGCTTAATCTTCAGCTGTTCGCTCATAAAAAAGGTATGGGTTCTACCCGTAACGGACGCGACAGCGAATCCAAGCGCCTCGGACCGAAGCGCGCAGACGGTCAGTTCTCCCAGGCTGGCAACATCCTTGTTCGTCAGCGCGGCACGAAGATTCATCCCGGTCTGAACGTGGGCATCGGCAAGGACGACACCCTGTTCGCGCTGGTGAGCGGCGTCGTTCGTTTCGAGCGCCTCGGCCGCGACAAGAAGCAGGTTTCCGTCTATCCTGTGGCGGAGTAAACTGCACTCATTCCCCTGGTTCATCCGCCTGATGACCGCAGCGATGCGTCATCAGGTGTTTTGATTTCTATGACTTTGATCTGTCCTTTGTTCTTTATCTCTTTCGGGCGAGCAATTTTCATCATCGAGCTTTCATGCTGCATCAGGGGAGCTTTCCAATCGCTCCCTTAACCCCCTTCGGGAAGGACTTTACTATGATAGGAACGATCATCAATTCCGCGGCGATTCTGCTGGGCACCCTCTGCGGCGTGCTCGCAAAGCGCGGCATCCCCGAGCGGCTCCGCGATGCCGTCATGCAGGGACAGGGGCTGTGCATCGTGCTCATCGGACTTTCCGGTGCGCTCAAGACGACAAGCACCCTCTGCATGATTCTCAGCATCGTGCTGGGCAGCCTGCTCGGCGCCGGGCTTGACATTGAGCGGCGGCTCAACGACCTCGGCAGGAGACTCGAAAAACGCCTTCTCCGCGGCAAGACGGAGGAAAGCGGCGGCATTGCACGCGGCTTCGTGTCGGGCACGCTGATGTACTGCGTCGGAGCGATGGCGATTGTCGGCGCAATGAACAGCGGTCTGCACGGCGACCACAGCACCCTGATTGCGAAGGCGCTGCTGGACGGCGTTATTTCGGTGTTTCTCGCGAGCTCGCTGGGTGTCGGCGTGGCACTCTCGGCAGTGTCCGTGTTCCTGTATCAGGGGCTGATTACGCTGCTGTCCGGGCTGCTGCAATCCGTGCTGACGGACGCGGTCGTCACAGAGATGGGCGCGGTCGGCGGGCTGCTCGTCGCCGGCGTCGGGCTCAACATGATTTACGACAAGCACATTGCCGTCGGCAACATGCTGCCGGCGATGTTCCTTCCGATTGCGATTCTTCCGCTGATGCAGCTTTTCTCATAACTGCAGGAGGGTATCATGAACATTTTGAAAGCAACCGCGCCGAAGCAAGAGGACGAGATGCTCTTTTCCGCCTATGACCTCAAGCAGCTGCTGATTCCGCTGCTCGCGGAGCAGTTTCTGGTCGTGCTGATTGGCATGATGGACACGGTCATGGTGTCCTCCTGCGGCGAACAGGCGATGAGCGGCGTTTCGCTGGTGGACAGCATCAACGTACTGCTGATTGGCGTGTTCTCCGCTCTTGCAACCGGCGGCGCTGTGCTCGTCAGCCAGCATCTCGGCAAAAAACAGATTGAAGCGGCTCAGGCTGCCGAAAAGATGCTGTTTTATGTCGTGCTGGCAGTTTCGGTCGTCATTATGGCGATTTGCCTGATTTTCCGCAATCCCCTGCTGACGTTGATTTTCGGCGATGTCGAGGAAGAGGTCATGGACGCAAGCCGGTCTTACTTCCTGATGTCCGCGCTTTCTTATCCCGTCATGGCCATTTACAACGCATACTGCGCCCTGCTGCGCTGCACGGGTAATCCGCGTGCGACCATGCACTCGTCCTTCATCATGAACATCGTCAACCTCATCGGCAACAGCCTGACGATTTATGTGTTCGGCTGGGGCGTCATCGGTGCGGGACTGGCGACGCTGATTTCACGTGCGGTCGGCGCATGGGTGACGAATCGTGCGCTGCGCAGTCCGAAATGCCGTGTGCCGTATCCGGGTATGCTGCCGTTTGCCTGGGATCTCGGCGAGGTCAGGAAAATTCTCTCTGTCGGGCTGCCGAGCGGCTTCGAGAACGGGCTGTTCCAGCTTGGCAAGCTGCTTCTGCTAAGCATGATTGCCACGTTCGGCACGGCAAGCACCGCCGCGAACGCCGTCGGCAACACGCTCGGCTCATTCCAGTGCCTGCCGGGCAACGCCATCGGACTGGCGATGATCGCCGTCGTCGGACAGTGCTGCGGCGCGCACGAATACGAACAGGCGCGCTTCTACACGCGGCGGCTGATGCAGATTGCCTACCTGTGCATGGGCACGCTGAACATCCTGATGCTCCTGTGCAACCCGATCATCACGAAGCCCTTTAACCTCTCCGACGAGGCGACGGTGCTCGCGCGGCAGATTGTCGCCATGCACGGCGCGGGCTGCGTGCTGCTCTGGCCGATGTCCTTCGTCCTGCCGAATGCCCTGCGTGCCGCCGGTGATGCGCGGTATACCATGACGATTTCGACCTTTTCCATGGCGGCATTCCGGATTTTGTTCGGATTCATCCTCGCGAAGAGCTTCGGCATGGGTGTGCTGGGTGTCTGGCTGGCGATGCAGATCGACTGGGTGTTCCGGATCGTATGCTTCATCATCCGCTGGAAGGGCGGAAAATGGCAAACCAAAACGCTGGTCTAAAAGACGGGTCAGGGGATGAAGTCCCCTGACCCGTCTTTTAGGCAAGCTTTGTCAGGTGAATGCGCCCTTCGTTTCGCGAATATGGAATTGAAAACAGCAGTTGCCCGGATTGAGCAGCTGCTGTTTTTCTACCTGTGCTGCGCTGAAGACGTTCCGCGGACTGCGTCCTCTTCTCTGTTCAGCGCTTGCGAAGCATAGTTGGTGACATCTACATTGATGATTTTGTTCTTTGGTTGGGGCGCTGCCCCAAGCCCCACAAGGGGCGCTTCCCCTTGACCCTGCAAGGGAGTTCCTCCCTTGACCCGTTTTATGGTTCCACCAAATTATGCGGCGTTGCCTTACGTCCCCGTTGAGCAATAGCGCCGGATACCGAATTTCCGCCAGACACACGCCATCAGGAAGAAAAACGCCACACCCGACATCGGCGCGATGAATGCCGTCCATTCTGCCCATGTCAGCATCGGATGGCGCAGCAGCACGCTGACCGGCCAGTGCATGCACAGCCCGAACGGTGCGATGTACATGAACAACAGGCGCAGGGGCTTCGGGTAGATGTCCAGCGGATATTCACATGCCGTCCTGCCGCCGTAGGTCAGCACATTGACCGCCTCGATGGACTGGATAGACAGGAATGCGGCGGTCGCTTCGATGAGGAACAGCCCGAGCAGCATCATCACTGTCCCTGCCGCGGAGAGCAGGAGCAGGACGGTTCGCGCAAAGGTCCATGGAATTTGCAGGCGGCCGACCGAAATGCACATCAGCACGATACCGAGCACGGCCGTACCGAGGCGCCGCGGATCGGTACGCGAGCAGAGCACCTGCACGAGCAGATTCCGCGGACGCAGCAGCATCTGGTCAAACTCTCCTGCCTGCACAATCCGCGCGAACATCGTCAGCCCGCGCCCGATGCACTCGGTGACGGCGAATGTCAGGTGCATCATGCCGAAGAAGAACAGCACCTCGTCCGCCGACCACTGTCCTGCTGACGTAAAGCGGTTCAGCAGCACCGCCACGCCCAGCAGCTCGCCGCCGGACATCGCCAGCTGTGCCAGCGTCTGCATCCAGAAAGACATCCGGTACTCCGTCGCGCACCGCCACTGCATCCGGAACGCGTGAAACACGTACTTCATTGCTCAACCTCCCTGAATGGTCAACCGGCTCATCTGCCTTTTCCACATCGCGCGCCCGACGGCGGTCAGCAGAATCAGCCAGATGAGCTGCACGGCAATGTTCAGCAGCCATTCGGGCAGCGTCTGCGCGTGCAGGTACATGCGGATGGGCGCATCGAGCGCCTGCGCAAACGGCTGATAGCGGATAATGGTCTGCATGCTTTCAGGAAACAGCGTCAGCGGAATGATATTGCCGGAAAACGCGCTGTTAATGAAGATAATGATGGCGATGATTCCGCGGCTGTCGAGCGTCTGCATCAGAATCGCGTCGGAAATGCCGCAGACGGCGCACAGATTCAGCACGCCGAGCAGGAATGACACGACCGCCTGCATGAGCGCCAGCATGCTTTCAGGCGGCTGCATGCGCCACGAGAACGGCAGCACGAATTGCAGCGCAACCATCGGCAGCAGGCGCATCAGTGCGTTTACATGACGCTGTGCCATCGTCCGCACGAACGCAAAGCGGTACTGGTCAACCGGACGGAGCATCGTGTATGCCAGCGTGCCCGTCAGCACCTGCTGATTCAGCTCGGCGTCATCCATCAGCAGCATGCGGAAAAACGTCTGCTGAATCCAGACGTATGTGATGGTTTCTGCCAGCTCCTGCTGGTTTTCGCCCTGAAAGAGCGCCGTGTACAGGAACACATACAGAATCGCGAAGAATCCCTGCGTCACCAACCCGCCGAGCGCCGCCGCACGGTACTGCGTTTCCTGCAGCGCCTTGAGCCGGTAGAGCGACAGATAGGGCCGCCATGCTGCAAAACGCTCTTTCATAGGCGCATCTCCCGATACATCCGCGCAATCAGCTCATCGATGTTCTGCTCCTCCATCGACATTTCATGCAGCTTTCCGGCTGACGTCACCTGCTGCATGATGAAGGACACATTTGCATCCTTCGGCAGCAGAATCCGCCACGCGTCGCCGTCCTGCGTTGTCCCCTCCGGCAGCAGCGAAGGGTTGACCGCGCCGTCATACGTGACCTTCAGCGTGTGCGATGTGTCATAGCGGTGCAGCAGCTCCGTCAAAGCGCCGTCATAGAGCAGCTGCCCGTGGCCGAGCACCATCACGCGGCTGCACAGCGCGCGCATGTCCTCCATGTCATGGGTCGTCAGCAGGATGGTCGTCCGGCGTGTTTCGTTTTCCTGCCGCAGAAACTCGCGAAGCTTCAATTTGCTGACCGCATCGAGGCCGATGGTCGGTTCATCAAGGAACAGCAGCGCCGGCTCATGCAGCAGCGAGCCGCACAGCTCCGCCCGCATCCGCTGACCGAGCGACAGCTGCCGCAGCGGTGAATGCAGGATTTCGCCGAGGTCAAGCGCGTCCGTCAGCTCCGACAGCCGGTGCTGATAGCGCGCCTCATCGATGCTGTAGATATCGCGCAGGAGGTCAAACGAGTCGCGAATCGGCACGTCCCACCAGAGCTGCATCCGCTGTCCGAACACCGCGCCGAGGTGCCGAACGTGCTCCTTGCGCTCCTCCCACGGGGTACGCCCATCAATGACGCAGGTTCCGCCCGTCGGCGTCAGGATACCCGTCATCAGCTTGACGAGCGTGCTCTTACCCGCGCCGTTCGGTCCAATCAGCCCGACAAGCTCGCCGCGTTCGATAGTCAGCGACACCTCTCTGAGCGCCTGCACCTCATGCGTTTCCCTGCGCCACAGATGCATGAGTCCGCCCGTGGATGACCGCTCGCGGCGGATATAGGTCTTTGTCAGTCCATTCGTCCGGATGAAAGGCTGACAGTCTGCGTGTTCCAAAGTTCTTCCCTCCTGTCCTGTCCGATGCAAAAAAGCAGCGCCGTCCTGCCGCAGATTTGCGGTTCCGGACAGCGCTGCATGCCTGCAGATGTCAATATAGATTGGAGTGTCATTATAGCATGACAGGAAGCGCCTGTCAATGGCGGATTCGGGAATAATAATGGGTCAAGGGTGATTTCGTCCCTTGACCCTTTTGCGTGTTACTCCGTGATTGCGTTGCCCGTATAGAGCGTGTAGTAGCGCCCCTTCTGCGCAATCAGCTGGTCATGCGTGCCGCGTTCGATGATGCGTCCCTGCTCAAGAACCATGATACAGTCGGAGTTCTTGACGGTAGACAGGCGGTGCGCGATAACGAACGTCGTGCGGCCCTTCATCAGCGCGTCCATGCCCTTCTGCACAAGACCCTCGGTACGCGTGTCGATGGAGGACGTCGCCTCATCGAGAATCAGCGCAGGCGGGTCGGCAACGGCAGCGCGTGCGATGGAAAGCAGCTGGCGCTGTCCCTGCGAGAGGTTTGCGCCGTCGCCGGTCAGCATCGTGTGATAGCCTTCCGGCAGCTTGCGGATGAATTCATCGGCATTGGCAAGCTTCGCAGCGTTGATGCATTCCTCATCGGTGGCGTCAAGGCGGCCGAAGCGGATGTTGTCCAGCACCGTGCCGGTAAACAGGTGCGTATCCTGCAGCACCATGCCGAGGCTGCGACGCAGATCCGCCTTGCGAATCTTGTTGATGTTGATATTATCGTAGCGGATTTTGCCGTCCTGAATGTCGTAGAAGCGGTTAATCAGGTTCGTGATGGTCGTCTTGCCGGCGCCCGTGCTGCCAACGAAGGCGATTTTCTGTCCGGGCTCGGCGTACATGGTGATGTTGTGCAGCACCATCTTTTCGGGCGTATAGCCGAAATCCACATCATCGAATGTGACCGCGCCGGCGAGCTTGCGATAGCTGACCGTGCCGTCCGCAGCATGCGGATGCTTCCATGCCCACAGGCGGGTGTGCTCTGTGGTCTCGGCAATGGTGCCATCGGGCTTTTCTTCGACATTGACCAGCTCGACATAGCCGTCATCCGTCTCAGGCTTTTCGTCCAGCAGGGCGAAAACGCGCTCTGCGCCGGCGAGTGCCATGATGATGGAGTTCATCTGCTGCATGACCTGCGAAATCGGCTGCGAGAAGCTGCGGTTCAGCGTCAGGAAGGCAATCAGGCGGCCGGTGGACATCATCGCGCCGCCTGTCGCGATGGACAGCGCGGAGCCTGCCATGGCGCAGATGACGTAAGAGAAGTGACCGAGGTTATTGTTAATCGGACCGAGCGTATTCGCCCAGCGGTTTGCCTCGTGCGAGGAGGAACGGAGTTCCTCATTCAGCGCAACAAAGCCTTCAATTGCCTTTTCCTCATGGCAGAAGACCTTGACGACCTTCTGACCGGTCATCATTTCCTCGATATAGCCGTTGACCTTGCCGAGGTTGCTCTGCTGTGCGGTGAAATACTTGCCAGAGCGCTTGGTGAGCTTCGAGGAGAAGAACATCTGGACTGCCAGCAGGATGAGCGAGAGAAGCGTCATCGGCGCGGAGTTGATCAGCATGGAAACAAACACCATGACGATGGAAATGACGCTGCTGAGAATCTGCGGAATGCTCTGACCGATGAGCTGGCGCAAGGTGTCAACGTCGTTGGTGTAGATGGACATGATGTCGCCGTGGGAATGCGTGTCGAAATAGCTGATCGGCAGCGACTCCATGTGCGTGAACAGTTGAGTGCGCAGGCGAAGCATCGTTCCCTGACCGACATAGACCATCAATCGCTGCTGGATGTAATTCGCAACGATGCCCAGGCACAGGAAGCAGCCCAGCGGCACCATGGCGGCAGCCAGATCACCCAGCGTCTTCGTGCCGTTCAGGATACCGGCGATGTAAACGTCGATCAGATCCTGCGTGAACGTACTGGAAAGGACGGTGGCATACGACGTGCAGCAAATGCAGATCACCACGGCAATCACATGCCAGAGATACTTTTCAAGAACAACCTTGAGCAGGCGCTTGAGGGTATGTCCCTGTCCTTTGATGGACATGCGGGGCATCGGTGCGCCTCTGCGGCGGGGTCCTCCCATCATTGCGCGTCGCCTCCCTTCTGCTGGTCGGGGCTGTCGAAGTCGCCGCCGCCGGAGGTCTGCATCTCGTAAATCTCGCGGTAGAGCTGCGATTCCTTCAGCAGCTTTTCAGGGGTATCAAACGCTTCAACGCGGCCATTGTCCATGACGATGATGCGGTCGGCATCCTGCACGGAAGCAACGCGCTGCGCGATGATGATCTTGGTCGTGCCCGGAATGCGCTGGGCAAAGGCACGGCGGATTTTCGCGTCCGTCGCGGTATCAACGGCAGAGGTGGAGTCATCAAGAATCAGCACGCGCGGCTTCTTGAGCAGTGCGCGCGCAATACACAGGCGCTGCTTCTGTCCGCCGGAAACGTTCGTGCCGCCCTGCTCGATGTGGGTCTCATAGCCGTCCGGGAAGCGCTCGATGAATTCATCTGCACAAGCCTGCGCGCAGACCTCCCTGCACTCCTCGAGCGTCGCATTTTCGTTGCCCCAGCGAAGGTTATCCAGAATGCTGCCGGAGAACAGCACGTTCTTCTGCAGCACGACGGCTACCTGATTGCGCAGCGCTTCCATATCGTACTTGCGGACGTCAACGCCGCCGACGCGCACTGTGCCCTCAGTGGCATCGTACAGGCGCGAAATCAGGCTGACGAGCGTCGATTTGCCGCAGCCCGTGCCGCCGATAATGCCGATGGTCTCGCCGGAACGGATATGCAGGTCGATATCGTTCAGGATGGGGTCGCCCTGACCGTCCGCATGGTACTTGAACATGACGTGGTCGAAGTCAATGCTGCCGTCCGCAACGGTTTCAAGCGGCTCTTCCGGATTCGACAGCGACGGTTCCTCCTGCAGCACCTCGGCAATACGGCGGCCGGATGCGGCGGACATCGTCAGCATGACGAAAATCATGGAAAGCATCATCAGGTTGGAAAGCGCGTTGATGATGTAGGTGAACATAGCGGACAGGTCGCCGACAGGCATGGTGCCGTTCGTGACGGCGGTTGCGCCAAGCCAGCTCAGCGCCAGCACGCTGCTGTAAATGGCCAGCATCATGACAGGACCGTTGAGTGCGATGATGGATTCCGCTTTCACGAACATGCGGTAGACGTTTTCCGCAGCCTTTTTGAACTTATTGTTTTCATAGTCCTCGCGAACGAATGCCTTGACGACGCGGATGCCGCCGACATTCTCCTGGACGGACGCGTTCAGGTCGTCATACTTGCGGAAGACCTGATCAAACAGCTTCATCGTCAGCCTGATGAGGATGCCCAGCACGACGGCGAGGAACACGAACGGCACAAGGAACACCGTAGACAGATTCGGCGAAATGGAGAACGCGGCGACCATGGAGAAAATCAGCGTCAGCGGCGAGCGGACGGCGATTCGCATGATCATCTGGAAGGCGTTCTGCACGTTTGTGACGTCCGTGGTCATACGCGTGACAAGACCCGCAGTGGAGAACTTGTCGATATTGGCGAAGGAGAACCGCTGGATGTTACGGTACATGCCCTCGCGCAGATTCGCGGCAAAGCCGGTGGACGCATACGACGCCGTATGGGCACAGACCGTGCCGAACAGGAGCGACAGCATCGCCATCGCCGCCATAATCAGCCCGTATTTCAATATAGCGGAGGTATCGCCCGCGGAAATGCCCTCGTCAATCAGACGCGCCATTACCATCGGAATCAACACTTCCATCACAACCTCCAGCGCGGCAAACAGCGGCGTCAGCAATGCTGCCTTCTTGTACTGCTTAATCTGCGCGGCAAGTGTTTTCAGCATGGAATCATTCCTTTCCTACTGTACAGTTTATTTGATAACCTCTTCCCCGGATGACGGCAGCTCCTCCATGTCATCCTTCAAATTGACATATACCTTCTTCAGGTATTCCAACAGCATGGCCTGCTCTTCGTCGCTCATTCCCGCCGTCAGGCGCTCCTCGGAATGAACGATATCCTGAAAGCAGCATTCGAGCATCGATGCGCCGCTTTCCGTCAGCCGGACATGCTTGATGCGACGGTCGCTCGGGTCGGTGTAGCCCTCGACCAGCCCCTTCTTCTCAAGGCGCGATACCAGCCCTGCCAGCGTCGATTGAGCGCAGCAGAACAGCTCCTCCAGCTCCTTGAGCGTTTTGGTCTGGTTCGGCGTATCGGACAGGCAGAACAGCAGGTTGCTCTGCTGCAGCGTCAGATTATGTGTTGCTAAGTTGCGGCTCGCCTCTCTCGCCAATGCGTTGCTGATGCGCTTGATATACCAGCCGAATCCTAGCACCTTCTTACCCATGGTACACCTCCTTCTTATCTTGAAACGTGATGCATTATAGCAAAATAATCGCATCATGTCAATAGCATACGAACGATTTTTTTGTGCTGATTTTTCCATGCCCGGAAAAGCCGTTGCAAACCCCGGCGCATGCACATTTCCGCCGTTTTTTGACCGGATTTGAGTACCCGAAAATTCAGCACGGAGGCAGCCAAAATTCCGTGAAAAACCCCCTTGCAAAGTGCGCGCAAACGTGCTATAAATAGCGTCTGTCAACAAGTATCTCCTCTGCCATTTGAGCAAGTAAGAAAGGATCATTTCCATGGCGCAGAAAAACGCGGCACGCGATTTGACGCAGGGCTCGCCCCTGAAGCTGATTCTGACCTTCTCACTGCCGCTGCTGGGCGGCTTCCTGTTCCAGCAGCTTTACAGCTTCATGGATACCATGGTTGTCGGCGGCGTGCTGGGCACGGAAGCGCTGGCGGCTGTCGGCGACACCGGTTCGCTGAACTTCCTGATTAACGGCTTTTGCATGGGCATCTGCTCAGGCTTCGCCATCCCGATCGCACAGGCTTTCGGCGCAAAGGACGAAACGGAAATGCGCCGTTATGTCATGCATTCGGTGTACCTGTGCGCGGTGATTTCCGTGCTGCTCGGCGCGCTGACCGGCTTCTTTGCGCCGCAGCTGCTCCGCATGCTCGACACGCCCGAGGACATCCTCGACCGCGCCGTTGCGTATATTCAGCCCGTGTTCTACGCCATTCCCGTCACCGTGCTGTATAACATGTGCGGCGGCATCATGCGCTCCATGGGTGACAGCCGGACGCCTGTCATTGCCATCACCATCGCCGCTCTGCTGAATATCGTGCTTGACTACGCCTTCATTCTCCTCTTCCACATGGATGTGGACGGCGCGGCATGGGCAACGGTCATCAGTCAGCTTGTCAGCGGCGTATGGTGCCTGTACGTCATCTTCAAGCGCTTCCCGGTGCTCAAGATGCAGCCGGATGACCTGCGCATCCGTGCGCCGTTCATGCGCCGCCTGCTGAACATGGGCATTCCCTTCGGCCTTCAATATTCCATCACCGCCATCGGCACCCTGATGGTGACGTACGCCGTCAACGGCATCGGCACGATTGCGGTCGCCGCCGTCACCGCAGGCAGCAAGCTGAGCGCCTTCTTCTGCTGCGTGTTCGATGCGCTTGCCTCAACCATGGCGACCTTCGCCGGGCAGAACGTCGGCGCGAAGAAGCTCGACCGCATCAACGAAGGCCTGAAGGCATCGTCCATCATCGGCTGCCTGTACTGCGTTGCAGCGTTTGCGGCAATTTACTTCTTCGGCGAATCGCTTGTCGGGCTGTTCATCAGTCAGGACAGCACCGACCGTGCGGCCGTCATCAGCATGGCGCAGCAGTACCTGATTATCAACAGCATGCTTTACATTCCGCTGCTGTTCGTCAACATCGTCCGCTTCTCCATTCAGGGCGTTGGCTTCACGATGATTGCCATGATCGCCGGCCTGATGGAGCTTGTCGGGCGCGCTATCGTTGCGATGCTCCTCGTGCCGCCGTTCGGCTATACCGCTGCCTGTATGGCGAATCCTGCCGCATGGGTGCTGGCGGATTTGTTCCTCTTCCCCTGCTATTTCACCTGTATCGCAAAGCTGCGCAGGAGGATGTATCCCACCACCTAAAAAGACGGGTCAAGGGGCAGCGCCCCTGCTGGTGCTTGAAAAGCAGCACGCGGAACCTGTATGGAAATGCGCTTAACCCAATCGCGCAACGGGTCAAGGGAGGAACTCCCTTGCAGGGTCAAGGGGCAGCGCCCCTTGTGGGGGTTGGGGCAACGCCCCAACCTAAAGGGCACAATCAACCATGTAGATGTTGCCAACTGTGCCCCGCGAGCGCTGAACAGAGAAGCGGACGCAGTCCGCGGAACGCTTTCAGCGCAGCGCATGGTACTAAAAAAGCGGCTGTCTCAAACAAGTAAGGCTTTCCCTTTTTAACGATGTAGCCCATCAAAAGCGGCACGGATATTCAACCAGCTTGGTCGATATCCGTGCCGCTTTATCATACAGCGCTTTATACCCCTTCAACGCCGCCGAATTGTACGGTATTGCCTTAAGCTTCCGTCAAGCGTTCCTTCGTTTCACGCCCCTCGCGCAGGAGGCGCAGCATCGCTTCCTCATCCCGATCACGCAGGGCATCCCGGTATTCCGTCACGCGCTGAACAAGATCCTCCACCACGGGCAGCAGCGCCTCGCGGTTGTCAAAGAACAGCTCCGTCCACATGGCTTCATTCAGCCGTGCGACACGCGTCATGTCAGCAAAGCTGCCGGCAGAGAAACCGCGGTGCCTGTCCGCGAGCGGACATTTCACATAGGCGCTGGAAACAATGTGTGCCAGCTGGGATGTGTAGGCAATCATCTCATCATGCACCCTGGGCGTGGTGAACTGCACGCGCCGGAAGCCGAGCGACAGGAAAAAGTCGCGTGCAAGCTGCAGCACGGCTGGATCCTCGTCCGGCCGTCCGCAGAGAATCATGGATGCATGATCAAACAGATCGTCCCGAGCATACTTGAAGCCGCTGTGCTCGCGCCCTGCCATGGGATGCCCGCCGATATAATGCCATTCCCGACCCTCGCTGACAGCATACAGCGCGCTGCAGATGACCTGCTTGACGCCGCCGCAGTCAATCACGAGGCTGCCCGGCTTGAAATCATCCCTGTGCGCCGTGACATAATCGATGATCGCCTGCGGATACAGGCAGACAAGCACAACGTCGCACTGCGGCAGCTTGTCTGCCGTCAGCTCGCCGTCAATCGCCTCCATCAGGAAGGCGCGCTGCATCGTTTCCGCGCTGATGTCGTAGCCGTAGACGGTATACGGCGTATGGAGCTTGATGGTTTTCGCGAGTGAACCGCCGATGAGACCGAGCCCAACAATACCGATGGTTTGCATACAAAAAATCCCCCGTTCTTCCGCAGAAATCAAATCTGCACTACAAACGGAGGATTTCGACAGGATACCTTGCTTTTCCTGCTTATGCTTTTTTGTTCTTTTTCTCCCTGGCAGCCTTCTGCTCGGCGAGCTTCGGCACATGGTATTCGCATTTTTCATCAAAGCGGACGGATTCGGGCGGCGTCTCAAGCTCCTCGGGATGGCTGAGCAGATGAGACATGGTGCCGAAGAAGCCCGCGTAATGCGCGCCGGAACAGATGCGCTCATCCGCCGTGATGCCGATGGGCAGGAAACGCTTCATGCGCGTTTCGCCCTTCTCGACCACGGCCACCTTCTCGACCGTGCCCATGCCGAAGAACAGGCTTGTCGATCCGAAATTGTAAATGTGGTGGTTCACGTGGTGCAGCCCGATGGAGGCGTTATTGGTGATGTACATGCTGGTGTGGAAGGGCAGCTCATCGAGCAGGGCATTGGGGCAGAGCCCATAACGGTCAAGCAGGCGGACAATCATCACGAGGAACGACGCAACGCCCGGAATGACCAGCGCCGCCTTCGCAAGCTTATCGGCAAAATTCTTGGTGTCAGCGCCGCGGTTCGCCTCGATAACGTCATTCATACGGTCACGGACATCGTAGATGGTGTCAGTCAGGTCGTACTTGATTTTGACCGCCGTTTCCCCCTTGGACGCATCCTGCGGATCCTTGAGGATGGTGAAGGACACGGCGCACATCTTCCGCCCGAAGAACTGTTTGTTCATAATGAAGCGGTTGATTTCCGGATGCTGCGAGATGGAGCGGATGAACGCCGCGATAATGATCTGCATGAAGGTGATTTTTTCCCCCTTCGCAGCCTGCGCGGCGATGTAGCGCGTCAGAAGCTCATAGTCGATGCGGTGCTGCAGGAAGACCTGCGCGTCGCAGCGCATCGGCATCAGGTAAGGCGTAATGCCGACAATGGGATCGATGGACGAAACGCGCCGTCCGTCCGGTCTGAATCCAAACATGACGTTCCCCCTTTTCCTCTGTCTGCAGCCATGTGACAGATACAAATCGATGAATATCAGAAAAATGAATCGGCTGCAGGTTTCATTGTAAGGATTTTGCCGGATTTGTCAAGGATTTGTAACCCTCCGCATCACAAAAAGCCGACCTGATTCATCATCAGATCGGCTTTGCATTACCATGTTGCTTTCATCGCCTGTTCGACGCACTTCTGATGGTCTTCGTCGACGCGGTCGGTACCGTTCGTCTTGCTGCCGTAGAAGTGCAGGCAAAACTGACCGTCATAGTTGTTGTCGAGGATGGTGTTGTCGCCGTGAGGCTCAGAATAGATGGATGCGGCGTATACATGCCCGTTGTACTTCACCAGCACCGCGCGGCGGCGCCAGGAGAACGAGCCGCCGTTAATCTTCTTGAGGATGGCGGTATCCTCGGCGGTCAGGGGCTCGGCGTCGAGGTGATTGCCGCAGCTCTGCTCCTTCGCGCTGAACACAAGTCCCGTGCCGACGTCCTTCACCTGGAAGGTCGCGCCGCTGGGAATGACGTTCTTGCCGCCGTTGAACCAGTCAAGACGCTCGGTCGTGTACTTGGTCGAGCTTTCCTTCAGCGCCGCTTCGATTTTCGCCAGCGTCGCAGTTCCTGCCACGCCGTCCACCGTCAGCCCGTACTTTTTCTGGAACGCGCGGACAGCATTTTCGGTAACGGTGCCGAAGGAGCCGTCAACGCTTGACGTATAGAAGCCGAGCGTCTTAAGGTTCGTCTGCAGCGTCTTGACCTTTGTGCCGATGGCGCCTTTTTCGAGGCGGTCATCATTTTCCGTCGTACTGTTGGAGCTGTTCGAGCTGCCCGATGAGGCATTTTGCAGCTTCTTGAGCGTTGCGGATCCGACAATGCCGTCCACCGTCAGCCCGTATTTCTTCTGGAACGCGACAACTGCCTTGTACGTGCCGGAGCCGAAATTGCCGTCGATGCTGCCCGAATAGAAGCCAAGCTGCTTGAGCAGCGTCTGCACCTGCTTAACTGCGCTTCCCGTGCTGCCGATGCGCATCTTGCCGTCATCAGTCGATGTGGATGAGGAGGAC
Source organism: Bacteroidaceae bacterium (assembly GCA_963642705.1). Classification (GTDB taxonomy): domain Bacteria; phylum Bacillota; class Clostridia; order Christensenellales; family Aristaeellaceae; genus UBA11524. Next base: position 92,289 of record CAVIHU010000005.1, on the reverse strand, counting down.
GAGCTGTCAGACTTCTTTGTCGCATCGGAATACAGGCTGTCGAGCTTCTTGAGCGTCGCGGTGCCCGCAACGCCGTCCGTCGTCAGGCTATACTTCTTCTGAAATGCCTTGACAGCCTTCTCGGTCGTTTCACCGAAGGTGCCGTCAACGGTTGCGTTGTAGAAGCCGAGCTTCTTGAGCTTCGTCTGCAGGTCACGCACAGCGCTGCCGATGCTTCCCTTCTCAAGCGCACCCGAGGAGGATGAGCTTGTCTTGGTGACCTGCACATAACTTTTATAGACATAGCCGGTATATTTGCCGTAGGTGACCTTATACCAGTTCCCGCTTGTGCCGATGATTTCGAGCGTGGTACCCTTGGGCAGCGTCTGCAGGGCATCGCTGGCAGAGGAAGCCTTTTCACGCAGCATCAGCTTTGTCGCGGTAACGGTCGCCGTATCCGCAAGCGCAGAGACGCTGCCGATCATCATCACCGCAAGCGTACCGCAAAGCAGCCGGCGCAATCCTTTAGGTATCATGGGAGTCACTCCTTCCTGTACAAGCTGATTTTATTACAAAATTGTTTCATTGTCAAGAGGACAAGAACATCAAATTGTAAACATTTCGATCTTAAGGTGCCACCGCACAAATGAGATGGTACGAGGGCTGTTGAATCTTGTGCCAGATACGATTGCAGAAACCAACGGTTTACCGGATGCAAATCGAGATTTCCACAAGAAGCCGGTTGGAAACCCGAAGGGGGTTCCAAGTCTGCCAAAGGCATATTCAGCGGTGCCTCCGAATTGTGCGGTGTTGCCTTACGCGTCAGATTGACGATATCCTCTTATTTTACCCTTGCCTTTGCAGTATAGCTTTCGACATCAATGCGGATGACCGCGACCGCCTCCGCCATGTGCGCGTCAAACGTAAAATCACCGCCGGTCTGCGTCTTCATCAGCAGTCGCAGCCCTTCGCACTTCTCCTCCAGCTCCGTCAGGATGACGCCCCTGCCGCGTGCCATGATACACTTATATACTGCGCCGTACTGACAGGCAGCTTCGCCGGGAACAAGCTGTTCGCCGCAGTCAATTTCCGCAAACACGCGGTCGTTCGCTCTCAGGCAGTCCAGCTTATGTCCTTCCCTTGCGCAATGGACATACAGCGTCAGCCGACCATCCGCAAGGCGATAGCCGTAATGCATCGGCACAACATACGGATATTCGCCGTCATGCATACCCAGATGCAGGATTCGCGCACCGGCGAGGATGTCCTCGATTTGCTGAAGTTCCGTGATACTCCTGTCGCTTCTCCGCATGGTCTTGCCGCTCCTTTGCTTGCAATCGCGTCCGAATCGGGGTACAATTGGGATTACTTTCCCTGATTGGAGGCATTGAGGGATGGAAATCCTGTTTGTTCACGGCTGCATCCGCGGTGAAAGCTCCCGCACGCCTGCACTCGCGCGCTGCTTTCGGGATGCCGACCTCATCGTGCTTGCCGCCGAAGGGCATGACAGCCTCGGCGCTGATGTTGACGGCATTCGATCCGCCGTGAAGGAGAATGCCATCTGCCTTGCCCGAGCGATGTGACGCCATTATAGCACGCATTCATCCCGATTGCAAAAAAATTTCTGCGGAATTCGTTCGTTTTCTTGCCCTCTGGTCGCCTCCGCAATACAGCAAGGGGTTTCAGGTTTTTTCATCCGGAGCGGATGCGTTCTTAAAATCCATGATTTTATTCCGTAAAGAGCTGTTTCTCGGCGATTTATACTGCAGGCACAAGCTCAAAGTGCATGGATATTCACAGAATTGATTTCCGTGAACAGCCACCGTTCCCTCTTGCAAAGAGAGCAAAAAAGCGCTATAATAGGAAACAGCGCAGTGATGGGGACGGCGCAGGCGTTTTTTCCTCAAGCGAGCCGGAGATGGTGCAAGCCGGCGGAAGGAGCCTGATGGCAAATCACCCCGGAGCGAGCCTTCCTGACCGTATATCGCAGGGAAGGTCGGGTTCTCCCGTTACAGAGACGGCAGGGTGACGCCTGCACAGAGCGGATGGGCTTGTCCCGTCAAGTTGGGTGGTACCGCGGATTTTTGCAAAGCGCTTTGATCCGTCCCAGTGCATTTTTGCGCCGGGGCGGTTTTTGTTGCTCCCGGCAAAGTAACAAGAACGAGGTGGAATGGTATGTACAGCAAGGTTGCCAAGGATCTGAATTTCCCCGCGCGGGAAAAAGAAATCACGCAGCTCTGGAAGGAAAAGGACATCGTCCGCCGCTCCTTCCATTTCAGGGACGGCGCCAGGCGCCTGACCTTCTTCGACGGTCCACCGACCGCCAACGGCCGTCCGCACATCGGCCATATCGAAACGCGCGTCATCAAGGATCTGATTCCGCGTTACTGGACAATGAAGGGCTACTCCGTGCTGCGCAAGGCCGGCTGGGATACGCACGGTCTGCCGGTTGAGCTGGAGGTCGAAAAGTCGCTGGGTCTGGACGGTAAGCCGCAGATTGAGAAGTACGGCATCGAGCCGTTCATCAAGGAGTGCAAGAAGTCCGTCTGGAAGTACCTGCACGACTGGGAGAAGATGAGCGAGCAGGTCGGCTACTGGGTCGATATGGAGCATCCGTACATCACCTACGAGGATAACTACATCGAATCCGAGTGGTGGAGCCTCAAGACCATTTACGAGAAGGGACTGCTGTATCAGGGACACAAGATCGTCCCCTACTGCCCGCGCTGCGGCACCGCTTTGTCCTCTCACGAGGTGGCTCAGGGCTACAAGAACGTTAAGGAAACCTCTGCCTACGTGCGCTTCCATGTCAAGGGTGAGGATAACACCTATTTCCTCGCATGGACGACAACCCCGTGGACGCTGCCGTCGAACATGGCGCTGTGCGTCAGCCCGACGGACACCTACTGCCGCTTCAAGGCGGAGGACGGGCACGTCTACATCATAGCAAAGGCACTGATGACGACTGTTTTTCCGGAGCAGCAGTTTGAAATTCAGGCGGAAATGCTCGGCAGTGACCTGAAGGGCATGGAATATGAGCCGCTGTTCGACTTTGCCGTCGGCAAGCTGGACAAGAAGGCATGGTTCGTCATCTGCGACAGCTACGTCACCATGACAGACGGCACCGGTATCGTCCATATCGCGCCTGCATTCGGCGAGGACGACAACCGCGTCTGCCGCGAGAATGACGTTGCGTTCGTGAACTTCGTCGATCCGCAGGGCTGCATGACATCTGACACCAAATGGCCCGGCGTGTTCGTCAAGAAGGCTGATCCGCTTGTGCTCCAGGATTTGGAGGATCGCGGTCTGCTCTTCCGCACGCTGCAGTTCTCCCATGACTATCCGTTCTGCTGGCGCTGCGATACGCCCCTGCTGTACTACGCCCGTCCGACGTGGTTCATCCGCATGACCGATGTTAAGGACGCGCTCGTTCGCAACAACCGCACCATCAACTGGATGCCGGAGAACATCAAGGAAGGCCGCATGGGCGTCTGGCTGGAGAACGTCCACGACTGGGGTCTTTCGCGTGAGCGCTATTGGGGCACGCCCCTGCCCGTGTGGAAGTGCAGCTGCGGCAACATGCATGTCGTCGGCTCCCGTGCGGAGCTGCGCGAGCTGGCGGTGGAGGATCCGGGCGAGAACCTCGAGCTGCACCGTCCCTTCATCGACGCGGTCAAGCTGCGCTGCGGCAAGTGCGGCGGCGAAATGATCCGCGACAAGGCTGTCATCGACTGCTGGTACGATTCCGGCTCCATGCCCTTCGCACAGTGGCACTACCCCTTCGAGCACAAGGAAGAGTTCGAGCAGAATTTCCCTGCGAACTTCATCTCCGAGGCCATCGACCAGACGCGTGGCTGGTTCTACACGCTGGAGGCCATCTCAACGCTTCTGTTCGACCGTGCGCCGTTCCAGAACTGCATCGTGCTCGGTCATGTACAGGATGAACAGGGCAGAAAGATGTCCAAGCATCTTGGCAACGTTGTCAGCCCGTTCGAGGAGCTGGACAAGTTCGGTGCTGACGCGCTCCGCTGGTACTTCTACACGACCAGTGCGCCGTGGCTTCCCAGCCGCTATTCCGAGAAAGCCGTCCGCGAGGGTCAGAACAAGTTCCTCGCTACGCTTCAAAACGTGTACGCCTTCTTCGCCATGTACGCCGACATCGACCAGTTCGACCCCACGAAGCATGACATCAGGAGCGAAAAGCTCTCACTGATGGATCGCTGGATTCTCTCCAAGCTGAACACGCTGATTCAGTTTGTCGATGAAAACCTGTGGAACTACCGCATCACCGAATCCGCGCTTGCCATTCAGGACTTTGTGGATGAGCTGAGCAACTGGTACGTCCGCCGCGGTCGTGAACGCTTCTGGGGCAAGGTCGACGCCGAGGACAAGGATGCCGCCTTCACGACGCTCTATCATGTGCTCGTGACGCTGAGCAAGGTTGCCGCGCCGTTCATCCCCTTCCTGACCGAGGAGATTTACCAGAACCTCGTCGTCAACAATGTGCCGGGTGCGGTTGACTCCGTGCACCTGTGCGACTTCCCTGCCGCGGACACCAGCCGGATTGACTCCGAAATGGAAGCGCAGATGGAAGCGCTCGTCGAGGTCGTGCAGCTCGGCCGCGCCTGCCGCAATCTCGCGAACATCAAGACGCGTCAGACCGCCGCTCGCCTCTACGTCAAGGGGGCAAGCTTCTCCGAGAGCTATCAGGTGCTCTGCGAGGACGAGCTGAACGTCAAGGAGGTCGTATTCACCGAATCCGCACGTGAATTCACCACCTACCAGCTCAAGCCGCAGATGCGCACGCTTGGTCCGAAGTACGGCAAGCTCCTGGGCAAGATCGGTCAGAAGCTCCAGCAGCTCGACGGCAACGATGTGGTTGACGCCTTTGCGCGCGGCGAAAGCATCTCCTTCGAGCTGGACGGAACTGCTGTTACGCTTGCCAAGGACGATGTGCTGACCGCCCCGATGCAGAAGCCCGGCTTCCTGACGCAGGAGGACAAGGGCGTGACGGTCGTGCTGGACACGAACCTGACGCCCGAGCTGATTCAGGAGGGCTACGTCCGCGAGGTTATCAGCAAGGTGCAGACGATGCGCAAGGATGCCGGCTTCGACGTGACCGACCGCGTTGATGTGCGGTATATCTGCGGCAATGTGCTTGCCAATGCCATCGTGAATGGCATGGAGATGCTGAAGTTCGGCACGCTTGCCGAAACGGTGGAGGCTGGCGAGGCGGATGATTCGTTCATCGCCCGCGAGTGGGATATCAACGGTCAGCCTTGCACGCTTGCGGTGCGGGTGCACGCATAAAGCAATTTTCCCTTGATGAATCCTTGATCTCATGGCTGCTGAAGGCTCTCAAGGGGGCACGAAACGGACGATAGCCGCAATCGCTCCCTTGACTCCTTCGCAGCGTACATTTTCAAATTGCTCATTTCTAATTGCTGATTGCCAAAAGGAAAGCCTATGCCGTACAAATTTGCGTTCATTGGGCAGGATATTCCGATGCACCTGCCTTTTTTGCTTGTCGATTTCCTCTATGCGAGCCATGAGGACGGGCTGCTTGCCGTCGAAGAGAAAAATCCATCGATGCAGGGCATACTGCAGCGCTACGGCGATGCCATCATCCATGGCAGCGGACGGAAAGCGAAGCTCATTGCGTCCGGCAGCCGTCAGGAGGTGCTCATGGGCGCGGACTGCGTCGTATATGCAGGGGACTGCATGGCGGCGACACGCTTCCGGCAGGATCAGGACGCGCTGTCCGGCGTGAAGGACGGCGATCCCGGGCTGAAGGATCAGGCGCGCGTTCACGGCGGCATCGGCGGACTGATGCACACGCTGCGTCAGGGCGAAAACGTGCTGAACCTCTGTCGGGCGATGCGCACGTGCTGTCCGAAGGCGCTTGTCATCACGCTCGGGCAGCCGGTCGCACGGACGGCGCAGATGTTCCTGAATGCCGGATTCACCTGCTATGGGCTGGACGACGCATACTACCGCGGCAACACGTGGCAGCGCATTGCACGGTCTCTCATGCGCAAGGCAGACGCCATCGAGGGCGTCGCGGCAGGTCTTCCCGGCTTCTCGTTCCTCCTGTCGGTTCATGAGAAAAAGAGCGGGCTTGATCTGCTCCCTGCGCTCCGTCAGCAGGCGGAGGAGGAAAAGCTCGGTCGGCTGACAAAGCGCTGGCTTGGCTGGTACGGTGCGGTAGCGTTCGGCGACGTTGTGCGTCATGCGGAGCTGCTTGCACAGGAGGAGGATTACATTCCCGAGGAGAATCCGTCCTTCAGCGAAAGCATCGAGCGCCGTAAGGATCGCCTCACACACATGAACACCATCGGTCAGCAGGGCACCGAAACGACTGACGGCAAGACGGCGCAGCTGCTCCTGCTCAAGGATACGCCGTCCGTGCGCCCGGTTCGCCTTGCGCTGGCAATTCTCAGGAGGGAAACAGCGGTCATCCCTGCCGTCACGCATCAGAACCGCGGCGAGCTGCCGCAGCTGCCCGCAAACGCCGTCATCGAGAGCAATTTGCCTTTGCAAGACGGTGTGATGCAGCCGCAGAGGCTGACGCTGCCGCCCGCGCTGTATGAAATCATGTACGACATCGATGAAACGAACCGTCTGAGCGCATCGGCTGCTGCCGGCGACTGGGCATCTCTTCGCGAGTGCGTGGAGGTTGACCCTGCGCTGGAGGGGCTTGACCGGCTGTACGTTCAGGAGGTTGTGCGGCGGCTCGTGCAGCTCAACGGCGATGTTCTGTCACGCCTGAGCGATGACGGAGATGACCTGTAAAGGAGATTGCGATGTTCTTAGCAACGACATGGGAGGATTATGAGGTGCTGGACACCGGCGACGGCGAAAAGCTGGAGCGCTGGGGCAATGTAATCCTCCGTCGCCCCGATCCGCAGACCATCTGGCCGAAGGCGGATCCCGCGCTGTGGATGAAGGCGCAGGCGCATTACCACCGTTCGGATAAGGGCGGCGGCGAGTGGGAGTTCCTGACACGTCTGCCGGATAAGTGGGTCATCCGCCATCAGGAGCTGCAGTTCTATGTCCGTCCGACCGGCTTCAAGCACACCGGTCTCTTTCCGGAGCAGGCGGCAAACTGGGTCTGGATGCAGGACATCATCCGGCACAGCGGCCGGACGCAGCCGCGCATTCTGAACCTCTTCGGCTACACGGGCGCGGCCACGCTCGCCTGCATGTCCGCCGGCGCGCACGTGACACATGTAGACGCGGCGAAGGGCATGATCCTCTGGGGCAAGGAGAACCGCGCACTGTCAAGGCTGCCGGAGGAGCTGAGCCGGTGGATCGTGGAGGATGCGCTCCGGTTTGTGCAGCGCGAGATCCGCCGCGGCAACACCTATGACGGCATCCTGATGGATCCGCCAAGCTATGGGCGCGGACCGTCCGGCGAGGTCTGGAAGCTTGAAAATGAGCTGTTCGGGCTGGTCGACACGTGTGCACAGGTGCTGTCCGACAAGCCGCTGTTCTTCCTCATCAACAGCTACACGACCGGCTTTCAGGCAAGCGTGCTGAGCAACATGCTCATGAAGTGCGTCTCCTCGCGTCACGGCGGCGTGATTGACGCGCAGGAGCTTTGCCTGCCGGTAACAACAGGCGGCGTGCTGCCCTGCGGCGCGAGCGGAAGGTGGTCGGCACAATGAATGAAGATCAGCTGCAATACCTGGCCAACATCGATATCCAGTACGAGGATAATCATGTGCTGGTCGCCGTCAAGCCGACCAACATGCTCTCTCAGGCAGACAAGACAGGCGATACGGACATCCTGACTCTGCTCAAGCAGTATCTCAAGGTCAAGTACAACAAACCCGGCCAGGTGTATCTCGGTCTGGTACACCGGCTTGACCGCCCTGTCGGCGGACTGATGGTGTTTGCCCGCACGAGCAAGGCGGCGTCGCGCCTGTCCGCGCAGATGCGTGAGCACAGCATGGGGCGCGAATACCTCTGCGTGGTCGAAGGCACGGTGAAGGATCGCTTCACCTGCATCGACTATCTCAAGAAAAATGAGTACCTGAACAAGGTCGAAATCTGCGATGCGGACGAAAAGGGCGCACAGCTGGCGATGCTCACCGGGCAGTGCCTGTCGCGCAGGGGGGCGCTGTCGCTCTGCGCCATTCAGCTGCAAACGGGCAGAAATCATCAAATCCGCGTGCAGCTGGCGAATCTCGGCGCACCGCTCTGGGGCGACAACCGCTACGGCAGCGGCATCGCCGGTCAGCAGATCGCACTCTGGGGCTACCGCCTCGTGTTCGAGCACCCGACGCGCCATGAAATCATGACCTTCCAGCATCTTCCCTGCGGCTCCATCTGGAATGTGTTCGCCGAGGAGCTGACGGACATGGCTGTTCGCTTCGCGAATTCTGCGGAGTTCATTCTGAATTCTGACAACGGAGGAAACCAGACGTGACAACTCCCTTTTCTTACGAGCTGAAGCACATCTGCAAGCAGTCCGGCGCACGCCTCGGTGTGCTCCATACGCCGCACGGTGATATCCAGACGCCCATTTACATGCCGGTCGGCACGGCTGCCTGCGTCAAGGCAATGACGCCGCGCGAGATGGAGGAAATCGGCACGCAGATTCTGCTGTCGAACACGTATCACCTGCATCTGCGTCCGGGCGAGGATCTTGTCGCCGAGGCAGGCGGTCTGCACCGGTTCATGGATTGGCACAAGCCGATTCTGACCGACTCCGGCGGATTCCAGGTGTTCTCGCTCGCCGGCATCCGCACCATCCGCGAGGAGGGTGTCACGTTCCAGAGCCATATCGACGGTTCGCGCCACTTCATCGGTCCGGAGGAATCGATGGACATCCAGCAGAAGCTCGCCTCCGACATCTGCATGGCATTCGATGTGTGCAGTCCCTTCCCCTGCGATTACGACACGGCAAAAGTCAACATGGATCGCACCATCCGCTGGGCAGAGCGCTGCAGGAAGTACCACACCAGGGAGGACCAGGCGCTGTTCGGCATCGTGCAGGGCGCGTTTTACAAGGATTTGCGTGTGGAATGCGCAAAGGCACTGGCAGACATGGATTTCATCGGCTACGGCATCGGCGGACTGTCCGTCGGCGAACCGAAGCCCGTCATGTATGACATGCTTGATGAGATCGCGCCGTACATGCCGGTCAACAAGCCGCGCTACCTGATGGGCGTCGGCACGCCGGACTGCCTGCTCGAGGGCGTGCTGCGCGGCGTGGACATGTTTGACTGCGTGCTGGCGACGCGCATCGCCCGCAACGGCACGGTGCTGACGAGCAAGGGCCGCGTAGTGATCAAGAACGCGCAGTACGCGCACGACTTCTCCCCCATCGACGACGAATGCGACTGCTACGCCTGCCGGCACTTCACTCGCGCCTATGTGCGTCATCTGTTCAAGGCCGGCGAAATTACCGGCGGACGACTGGCGTCGATTCACAACCTGCGGTTCCTGCTGCACCTGATGGAGCAGATCCGCGAAGCCATCGCAAACGATTGCTTCCTTGATTTCCGCAAGGAATTCTACGCCAAATACGACCTCTCCCGCAATTTCTGACACGCCAAAGCGCACGAGCCACTGATGCCACAGCTCGTGCGTTTTGTTATATTCACTTTAAGCCAATACAGGCTTCGCCTGTTCTGTTAAGCTTCGCCTGTTCTGTTAAGCTTCGCCTGTTCGATTAGGCTTCGCCTGTTCTGTTGCCCCCTTGTTTCACTCATATACCACACTGCGCGCATCTGCCGCATCATCAGGGAAGATGACGATCAGCGTATGCCCGCGCTGCAGCGCCAGCTCCTCGCCGTTCGCATCGTAGTATACCGTGCGTGAGGTCATGCTGTCGCGCTTCCAGTAGCCCGAAATATGCTGACCGCACATGAAGAAGTCCGCATTGCCCTCTGCGGAGGCGCCCTTCTTGCCGATGACGTACATGAGCGGCTCATTCTTGTTGTTGTGGTTGTAGTCCACATCGGTGAACTGGATGATCACGTTCTGGAAGACAATCGCCGAGGACGTATTCTTGTCGATGTACAGGTTATCCGCGATCACCTCGTCGCCGAGATAGCGCAGATAGCCGCTGTACTTCTCGCTGTAGAGGAGCACGGAATTGTACGCCGCCGAATTGTTGCCCCAGCTGATGGCAATGCGGCTGCCGTTGTCGCCTTCTTCGGGCGCTTCATCCGTAAACTTGTAGGTGTGGTTGACCGCGACCTCATCCTCCGGCACCATCTCAGCGATGGCGGCGGCGTTCACGTCCACGTTATAGGGTGACTTCAGGCCGCTCACGCGTGTGAAATACTTCTTGTAGGGCGTGCTGGAGCCGATGCCGCTGAACGCCATGCTGCTCGCCTTGAGCCTGCTGATTTCCGTCTTAACGTTGCTGCCGTCGCTCTCCTGCTGACCGTAGTAGATGAGCGCACCGTTCCACTCCTCGCGCAGCCAGACGTGTCCGATGCGCGCCGAGCGGACATAGCCGACGGAATCAGGGATAATGTCCGAAAAGACCGCCGTCAGACGGGTAACATGACTGCGCACCAGCGGCGTCTCGTAGATGATATCCGCATAGGAAAGTCCCCACGGGGCACGGTAGCCGATGCCGCCCTCATCGTTGCCGATCTGCACCAGCACGGGCATGTAGCGTCCCGTTGCCGCGAGACCCGCAGCGCCGTCAGGCACATCAAGGCTGTCCAGCTCAAGGCCCGTCGTCGGGCTGATGCCGTCGACAACCTCGTTGTCCCCCACCTTCGTCAGCTTGATCTTTCTCTTCTCTTGTGGATTAATCGTCGTTTCTGCAAGTGCGGCAGAAAGCGTCAGGCAAAGAAGCAGCAGGCAGGCAAGAATCCGTTTCATTGCTTTCATTGTTTTTTACTTCCTTTCTTTGTGTATGCTGTATGAATCACGTGCTTCCGCACGGGATGCGCTTATTTCATGGTCGTGACACCGTCATCGCAGCGGAAATACACTGTATCCGCCTCGAGCGTCACGCCGCAGGACGCGAAAAGCTCGTCTATCGTCAGCAGGATATACCCCTGCTCATAGAGCCAGTCTGCCATGACCTTCGCGGTGTTCGGCGTGTTGTCCTTGATATCGTGCATCAGCACAATATCGCCGTTGGTGAACTGCTTCTTGACGTTGTTCATGATGGTGTTCGTGCTGCGTCCGCGCCAGTCGTACGTGTCGACCGACCACTGGATGTACGCCCAGCCAACCTTCGCGCTGATCATCGCCGGATAGACGCCATAGGGCACGCGGTCATAACGCACGGGAATGCCGATGATGGACGACAGCGCTTTGTTGACCTTTTCAGGCATGGCTCGGAGCGTGGACGCGCTCGTCTTGCGTGCATCGCCGTGCGTCCAGTTGTGGCTTCCGATGGCATGACCCTCGTCGTGTGCGCGCTGCACCAGGTCGTCGTAGCTCTTCATGTTCTTGCCGACCATGAAGAACGTCGCCGGTGCACCGACCGTCAGCAGGCTGTTGAGCACCTTGGTGGTATTCGTGCGCGTCGGACCGTCATCGAACGTCAGCGCGACCGTCTTGTAGTAGGACATGTTGTCCGTTTCAATCTGCGCCTTTTCGGTCATGTACTCGCGGATGTCCGGATAGAACAGCGTGACCTCAATCAGCGTCAGGTGCGATGGATAGACGCTGCTTGCCGGAATATGGATGACGAGCGACATGCCGTGGAGCGTGAATTCGAGATTGCGCAGCCCTTCATCTGTCAGATACGCGGCCAGCGCCGTTTCGTCCGGCTCTTCATCCGGGAAGTAGTACCGAACCGTCTCCTCAACTTCCGAGCGGAGGATATCCCAGCCCGCGCTGTCCTCGTCAAAGATGTCGGTGAGCATGATACGTTCGCCGGTGGTCATGTCATATGTTCGTGTGGTGAACTCCTGCCCGATGAGGTCGCGGTGATACGTCGTCCGCGCCTGCACCATGAAGCTCATCCATGTCAGACCGGTCTTGCTGTAGCGGATGGCGACATCGAGACGGCTGTTCTTATCGCCGGTTGCCTTGCCCTTTTGCAGCGTCGGTGCGATTTCATCCACATACGCCTGCGCCAGCGCGTTGACCTCCTCATCCACGCTCTTGAGCGCTGTTTCGACCTTCCACAGCCGGATGCCGCTCTTATTGCTCTGCGTGGTATCGTCATAGGAGGCGGTGACGCGGTGGCATTCCTGCATACCGCCCTCGGCGGAGGCTGCCGGCAAGGCTGTCAACAGCAGCGCCAGCAGCAACAAGCCTGATAGGAGCCTTTTCATCGGAGTTCTCCTTTCTGATAAACTCATTTTCTGCGCAAAGGAGGCGGTACAATGCATCGAGGGTTTTATGCGGTCTTGCCCTTGATGTCGTGCATCATGATGACGCAGCCGCTCTTGGGCAGGTTCCTCGCCGTCTCGGTCACGCGCCTCCGCCGTCCTCTGAATCAGCGGTCAATGACCTGATAGCTGCTCATGCAGCGCTTCATGCTTCACCTTCCTGCGCGCGCAGGCCTTCATACTGATTGAACACCTGCTCGACCACGTGCGAATCCTCCTCGACCACGAACGTCATGCTGCCGTCGTCGGTCGGCTCAAGCCGCGTAATGAGCACCTGCTCCTCGCCATCGGGATTGTCCTCCAGTTCCAGCAGCACGGCGTATTCCTTTTCATCATACGGCACGACCGCGCCGAAACGAAATGCAGCCTCCGAGCCATCCGGCGCCGTCAGCGTCACGAGCGGCTCCTCCTCGCCAAGCTCTGATTCCTCGATTTCTGCCGTCTGCGCGGCATTCCGGCACGTGTCGAGATACTGCTGCAGGATGACCGCCGCCGCGACCTTGTCCACATTGTGCCTGCGCTCCGCACGATGCATGTTGCCCTCAATCAGCGCGTTCGTCGCGGTGACGGTCGTCAGGCGCTCGTCCTGATAGAACACCGTCAATCCCGCCTTTTCGAGCTGCTCGCAGAACGCCTTGACCTTCGCGGACTGAAAGCCTGCCGTCCCGTCCATATTCAGCGGCCAGCCGGACAGCACCTGCGTCGTGTCGTGCTGTTTGCAGATTTCCAGCACCTTGCGGACATCGGGGCCATAGCCGACACGGTAAATCGTGTCAATCGGCGTGGCAATCAGCCGCGATTCGTCCGACACGGCGACGCCAATCCGCGCATCGCCGATGTCCAGCGCAACGATTCTTTCGTTCATCGCACTTCCTCCGCAAACTGCTCCGCGCCCTTGCCGACAACAGCCAGACACGGTGCAGCCGTCAGCACCTTTCGTGCAACCGCCATCACCATTTCCGGCGTTACTGCCTCGATTTCCCGAAGCGATCGCTCGTAATCGGACGGCATGCCCTTAATCAGCGTCGGACGGCCCATCGCCTGCATGCGGCTGCCGGTGCTTTCCAGCCCCATCAGGTAGCCTGCGCGGAGCTGCGTCTTGCTGTCGCGGAACTCCCTGTCCGTCATGCCGTCCTTCAGGAAGCGCTTGACCTCCTTGTCGATTTCCTCCAGCACGCGCCTGCCGTTCCTCGGGCTGATGCCTGCGTAAATGCCGTACGTGCCGACACCCTGATACGAATTCGGGAATGTGTAAATGGTGTATGCCATGCCCAGCTCCTCGCGGATGCGCTGGAAAAGGCGCGAAGACATGGCACCGCCGAGCACGTTGTTCATCACGGACGCGGCGAAAATTTCACGCTCGCCGTACGCGAATCCGGGATAGCCCAGGCAGAGATGCATCTGCTCGGTGTCCTTTTCCTTCGCAAGCCTCGCGCCCGTCAGCACCTGCTGCGGCGGAAGTGCCAGCGCGCTGCCCTCATTCGACCAGTTGCCGAAGGTGTCCAGCATCATCTGATGCACCTGCTCCGGGTCGTAGCTGCCCGCGAGCGAAATGACCGTTTCCTTCGGGCAGTAGTGCCGCTTCTTGTAGGCAACGAGGTCATCGCGCGTATAGCCGCTGACGAGCGCGGTCGTGCCGAGAATCGGACGTCCGATGGACTGCGTGCCGAACTGCGCCGCTGCCAGCAGGTCATGCACAAGATCCTCCGGCGAATCCTCGTCCATGGAGATTTCCTCCAGCACGACGCCGCGTTCCTTCTGCAGCTCGCCGTCATCGATGGTGGCATTCATCACCATGTCGCCGATGATGTCAATCGCCAGCGCGATATCCTCATCAATCACCTTCGCATAGCAGCACGTGCAATCCTTGCCGGTAAAGGCATTGAGCTGACCGCCCACCGCGTCCATTTCCTCGGCGATTTGGCGCGTTGTGCGCTTTTCCGTGCCCTTGAAAATCATGTGCTCAATGAAGTGCGACAAACCGTTTTCCGTTTCGCTCTCCATCATCGAGCCGACATGCATCCACGCGCCGATGGAAACGGTGCGCAGGTGGGGCATTCTTTCTCCCAGTACGCGCAGACCGTTGGGCAGCACCCACTCGTCGCGCATGCATTCATTTGCCGCAGCTTTGCTCTGGGACATAAATTCTTTTTCCTTTTCTGCTCTGTCGGATTGAAAAATAAAACTCGCAAAACCCGATTTTTCAGGGGTTTTGCGAGTTTTGCAGCAGGACTCATCGCACTTTTCGTGTTATCCCCCGGGCTGTATGGTTGCCAAGATGCTCACAGGTTTTTGTGAAATTGCGATGATGCCTGAACAATACGATTCTGTAAGGAAGCCTCCCAAACGGGACAAAGCCCCTTAATTGCGGCCGTCACGGCGCGGCGGACGTGCACGGAAGCCCTCCGCGCGGTGGGAAGGCGCTGCGCCGGATTTGTTGTCGTAGCTGATATCGTTGCGGATGAGGTTCACGCGACCCTGCGCGTCAATCTCTGCGACCTTGACCTCCAGCGTGTCGCCGATCTTCACGACGTCCTCGACCTTCTCCACGCGGTGATCCGCCAGCTTGGAGATGTGGATCATGCCGTCCTTGCCGGGCAGCAGCTCAACAAACGCGCCGAAGTTCATGATACGGACGACCTTGCCGGTGTAAACCTCGCCGACCTCGATGTCCTTCGCGATGCCCTCGATGATGCGGCGCGCCTTTGCGGCAGCCTCCGCGTCGGGCGTGGAGATGAACACGCGGCCATCGTCCTCAATGTCAATCTTGACGCCCGTCTCGGCGATAATCTTGTTGATCATCTTGCCGCCGGGTCCGATGACCTCGCGGATCTTCTCGGGATTGATGGTGAAGCGGATGATCTTGGGCGCATACTTGTTCAGCTCCGCACGCGGCTGACCGATGCAGCTGAGCATCTTCTCCAGGATGAACAGGCGACCCTTGAGCGCCTGTGCCAGCGCGGTCTCGAGAATCACACGGTCGATGCCGGCAATCTTGATATCCATCTGGATGGCGGTGATGCCGTTCATGGAGCCGGCGACCTTGAAGTCCATGTCGCCCAGGAAGTCCTCCAGACCCTGAATGTCGGTCAGGACGGCCACCTTACCGGTCTCCGCGTCCTTGATCAGACCCATGGCAACGCCCGCGACAGGCGCATGAATCGGCACGCCCGCATCCATCAGGGACAGCGTCGAGCCGCACACGGACGCCATGGAAGAAGAGCCGTTGGAGGAAAGGATTTCGCTCACCAGACGCATCGCGTAGGGGAACTCCTCCTCGGTGGGGATGACAGGCATCAGCGCACGCTCAGCCAGTGCGCCGTGACCAATCTCGCGGCGGCCGGGGCTCTTGAGGCGGCCGGCCTCACCGGTGGCATACGGCGGCATGTTGTACTGGTGGATATAGCGCTTGAAGTCCTCGTTGGACAGACCGTCAAGCACCTGACCCTCGCTGGTGGGACCCAGTGTGGTGACCGTCAGCGCCTGCGTCTGTCCGCGGGTGAACACGGCGGAGCCATGCACGCGCGGCAGCACGCCGACCTCGCACCAGATCGGGCGGATTTCCGTCACGCCGCGGCCGTCAGGACGAATGCCCTGTTCGAGAATCTTCTTGCGCATGACTTCCTTGTTCAGGTAGTACAGCGCATCGGCGATTTCGGCTTCGCGCTCGGGGAACTGCTCCGCCAGCGCTTCCAGCGTTTCCTGCTTGACCTGCGCTTCGCGCTGCTGACGCTCCTGACGGTTGTAGGTCTCGAACACCCACACGCACTTGTCATACGCAAATTCGCGGACAGCGTGCTTCACGTTGTCGCCGGTCACGTTCAGCGGCACCTCGACCTTGGGCTTGCCGATTTCCGCGACGATCTTCTCCTGGAACTCAACCAGCTGCTTGATATACTGATGACCAAAGAGGATAGCATCGAGCATCGCGGCCTCGCTGACCTCGTTTGCACCGGCCTCCACCATCATGATGGCTTCCTTGGTGCCGGCGACATAAACATGCATGTCGCTCCTGGCGCGCTGCTCCTCGTCGGGGTTGATGACATACTGACCGTCAACACGACCGACCACGACAGCGCCGGTCGGACCGTTCCACGGGATTTCGCTGACCGCAATCGCGATGGACGAACCGATCATCGCGGGGATTTCCGGCGGAACATCCTGCTCAACGCTCAGAATCGTCACGACCACCTGCACGTCATTGCGCATGCCCTTGTTGAACAGGGGGCGCAGCGGACGGTCAATCAGGCGGCAGGTCAGAGTTGCCTTTTCGGTCGGGCGACCTTCGCGCTTGATGAAACCACCGGGAATCTTACCCACGGAGTACTGCTTTTCCTCCACGTCCACAGCCAGAGGGAAGAAGTCCACGCCGGGACGGGGCGTCGGCGCCATGGTCGCGTTGACCATCACGACGGTGTCGCCCAGATGCACCCAGACGGAGCCTGCCGCCTGTTCGCAGTATTTGCCGAATTCCAGCGTAAGCTCGCGCCCTGCCAGATCCATCGTATACTTTTTGCTTTCCATCAGTCAATCTCCTTGCTTGTCAGTCCACGGAGCTTTTTCGCCCCGTTCAAGTCTCGCGCGGAGATGCTATCATATGAAAACCCCCGGCATCGGCTTGCGATTCGGGATTTTCAACGGATAACATCTCCGCCATGGCAACTTCGTTGCTTTTCTTTTCCCTGCCCTTTGCAGTGAAAGCCGCCGCAGGCTTCCTGCCGAATTGCTCCGGCATTCCACCAGACGGCGGCTTCCGTGCAAAAAGCCGCCTTGACGCTGCGAAATTACTTGCGCAGGTTCAGCTTGGCGATCAGCGCACGATAACGCTCGATGTCGGTCTTCTTCAGGTACTCCAGCAGGCCGCGGCGATGACCAACCATCAGCAGCAGACCACGGTTGGAATGGTGGTCGTTGCGGTTGTTCTTGAGGTGCTCGTTCAGGTGGTTGATGCGGTCGGTCAGCAGTGCGATCTGCACTTCGGGAGAGCCGGTGTCGCCTTCATGCTGAGCATAAGCGGCGATGATTTCGCTCTTGGTCATGGGTCTTTCCTCCATTTTATTATTCGGCAATCGCCTGTCCGCGCAGCACGCCGTCGGAGTCTCGAGCGTCCGCGCGGGCGGTTCACAAGCCGTTTATCATTGTATCAGATTTTCCGCAGTTTGTAAATGTCTGCTCCTCTTATTTCAACGGGAATGGCGAATTTTACATTTCCTTATTCTGTTAATATAACGCTGAGCAAACGAGGTGGTATGATGAACAGCAAATTTTACAGCAGATACAATTGAGAAAATCGAAGGTTTACGGGATGAAAATCAGGATTTCTTCACGAAGCAGAGCGCCGGATCGTGCGCTGTTGCCTTAATACGCCTTGGCGAAGTACATGACCTTCCTGGCCTTCTTGCCGCAGCATACGCACGTATCGCCGAACCATTCGCCTTCCTGGTCGAATGGCATGTTGCGCGAGGAGGCGTTGAACTTCTCCTTGATTTCATCCTCGCACGTCTGCTCGCCGCACCACATTGCCTTGGCGAAGCCGCCGTCAACCGCCTTGGCCAGCTCGTCCATGTTGTGGACGACATGCGTCTTCTCGTCGCGGAACTTCTTTGCCTGGTCGAAGAGCGTCTGCTGAATGTCATCCAGCAGCTTCTTCAGCTCATCGGCGATGTTGTCCAGCGCGAGCGTCGTCTTTTCGCACAGGTCGCGGCGGAACACGGTCACAACGCCGTTTTCCAGGTCACGCGGTCCGACCTCGAGCCGAACCGGAACGCCCTTCATTTCCCAGTCGTTGAACTTGTAGCCGGCGGACACGGTATCGCGGTCATCAAGCCTCGTGCGGATGCCTGCCGCCTTCAGCTCCTCATTCAGCTTTTCGCATGCCTCCATGACACCGGGCTTATGCGCCGCAATCGGCAGGATAACCGCCTGAATCGGCGCGACACGCGGCGGCAGACGCAGACCGCGTTCATCGCCGTGCGTCATGATAATGGCGCCAATCAGGCGCGTCGACGTGCCCCAGCTCGTTTCCTGCGCGTAGGTCAGCTTACCCTCCTTATTCTGGAACTGAATGCCGTATGCCTCGGAGAAATTCGTGCCGAAGTTGTGGCTCGTGCCGGCCTGCAATGCCTTGCCGTCCTGCATCATGGCTTCCATGGAGTACGTCGCACGTGCGCCGGCGAACTTCTCCTTTTCCGACTTCTGACCGACATACACTGGCAGCGCCATCACGTTTTCCGCGACCTCCTGATAGACGTGCAGCATCTGCATCGTCTCTTCCTGCGCCTCTTCGGGCGTTGCATGGATGGTATGCCCTTCCTGCCAGAGGAATTCGCTCGTGCGCAGGAACGGACGGGTCGCCTTCTCCCAGCGCATGACCGAGCACCACTGGTTGTACTTCATCGGCAGGTCGCGCCACGTCTGCACCCACTTCGCGTACATGGTGCAGAAGATGGTTTCGGACGTCGGACGAACCGCCAGACGCTCCTGCAGCTTTTCCGTGCCGCCCTGCGTCACCCACGCGACCTCCGGTGCAAAGCCCTCGACATGCTCCGCTTCCTTCAGCAGCAGGCTTTCCGGAATCAGCATCGGGAAATACACGTTCTGATGCCCCGTTTCCTTGAAGCGCTTGTCCATTTCCTCCTGGATGCGCTCCCAGATGGCATAGCCGTACGGGCGGACGATCATGCAGCCGCGCACAGGCGCGTAGTCGCACAGCTCGGTCTTGAGGATGACGTCCGTATACCACTGCGAGAAGTCCTCATCGCGCGGCGTGATGTGGGTTACAAATTCCTGCTTCTTTTCCTTAGGCATGGTGTGATTCCTCCTTCACTTTGTTGACCCGAGGCGAAAGAAAAAGCCTTCGCCTCTGCTTTTCCTGCAGGGACGAAGGCATAGCTTCGCGGTACCACCCGGCTTAGAACGGCATTTGCCGCTCTCTCTCAACGTCCGATCACGGGAACGAACCGGCGGGGATTGGCCGCTGCTCACGGTTGGGATGGCGCATCCGCTCCTGTGCGCCTTCCACCGCCGCGCACTCGCTGAAGAGGAGGATGAATGCGTCTGAGCCGTTCATCGCTTCTGCCCCGATTATACACCAGCGAAGGCGTAAATGCAAGCCGTTTTTTCTGTATATCCCTATGCTGCTTCTGCGCGTTTTGCTCTGTTCGTATAATAAAAAATATGCTATAATAGGCTGACAATTTGCTGCGGAAGGATGGATGACCGTGAACAGCTTGATTCCCAGATGGTATCGGGAGCTGGAGCTCTTTTGCGCCGTGAAGCCGATGCTTGTTTTAGAGGGGCGCGTGATGGATCAGGTGCGCGTGCCGGTAACAGGCTCGCTGGCGGAGGATACGCTGCTGCCGCTGAGCGCGTTTCTGAACAGCTACCTGACGGATGCAGGCTATGAGCAGGTGGTGTTTTATTCCAACCTCGTCGGGCTGATGAATCCGTATGCGCAGGAAATGACGGAGCGGTTCGCCGGTACATACGGCGTACAGACATCAAACGGCGCGATTCCGGCAGAATTCAAGGGCAACGACGCGAATACCGCGCCGAACCTCATCCGCCGCGCCATGATGCAGGGACAGCATTCCACCGCGATCGTGCTGGAAATGGCAAGCCGCTATGTCGTTTCGCCGGACAGGCTCGACCAGCAGGAGGTCAACAGCTTCAATCTGCTGCTGCAATCGGCGCTTTCATCCGCCACCGTCCGCACGAAAATGGGCAAGAAGCCGAATCTGCTGATTCTGCTGGTCAGCAAGCTCAACGACCTGCCGACATGGTTCTATCTGGACAACCCCGTCTGCAAGACCATCACCCTTGAGGCGCCCGACCGCGACGAGCGTATGCGCTTCCTGAGCGGCAGCGCGTGGCCGTCCTTCTTTGACGCATCGGTGTACCGCACAGACATGCCCTATTATCAGGAGCATCCGGATGATTTGCGGAAGCTGCGTGAAAAGTTCGTAGGCGTAACCGATGGCATGACGTTTACCGAGCTGGATGCGCTGCGGCGAATGTCCCGTGCGCAATGCGGCGCCATCCGCGAGCTGTGCGGCATTGTCGATCTGTATAAGTATGGCATCCATGAAAATCCATGGGAAAAGCTGTCCATGGAGAGCCTTCAAACCGCCAGGAGCGACTTCCAGAAGCGCATCAAGGGACAGGATGCAGCGCTGGAGCGCACGCTGGACGTCATCAAGCGTGCCGTAACAGGTCTGAACGGCGCCAATTCCTCCGGTACAGGCAAGCCCAAAGGTGTGCTGTTCTTCGCCGGTCCGACCGGTACAGGCAAGACAGAGACCGCCAAGGCGCTTGCCGAGAAGATTTTCGGCGATGAATCCGCCTGCGTGCGCTTTGATATGAGCGAATACGGTCAGAGCCACTCCGACCAGAAGCTGCTCGGCGCACCGCCCGGCTATGTCGGCTACGAGGCCGGCGGTCAGCTGACAAACGCCGTCAAGAAGAACCCCTTCTGCATCCTGCTGTTCGACGAGATCGAGAAGGCGCATCCGTCCATCTTCGACAAGTTCCTGCAGATTCTCGAGGACGGCCGCCTGACGGACGGTCAGGGACATACGGTCTATTTTTCCGAAACGATTATCATCTTCACCTCCAACCTCGGCATGTACGTCAAGGACGCGCTCGGTCAGCGGCATCAAAATGTGTCGTACGACATGCCGTATGAGGAGGTCACGCAGCGGCTTCGCGCAGCAGTGGAAGATTACTTCAAGCTTGAGCTGGGTCGTCCGGAAATCCTCAACCGAATCGGCGAGAACATCGTCATTTTCGACTTCATCCGGCAGGAGGCAGGCAGGGCGATTCTCCGCGGACAGGTCGATAAGCTGATTCGCCGTCTGAAGGAGCAAAAGAGCCTGACGCTTGTCGTTCCGGACGAGAGCTATGCGCAGCTGTCCGACGCGGCGCTGGCGGATTTGAGCAACGGCGGGCGCGGCATCGGCAATCAGGTCGAGGCGCTGCTGATTAATCCGCTGGCAAGGACGCTGTTTGACAGCGGCGTGACCGAGCATGCGACCGTGACGGTGGATGCGTTTGACGCCGCCGCACAGCCGCCGGCGCTGCGCTGCACGATTGAGAAGGAGGAGCAGGCATGACAAGCTATAACTCCCGCCGCAATGCGGGCGATTCATTCAGGAAGAGCATGTCCGACATCGCGCACGACCTGTGGGGGAATCCCCCGGCAGCGGAGGCTTCGCCTCAATCCCTCAGCTCCGAGGAAACGGAAGAAAAAACAAACGAGAAAAAAGCGCCGAAGGCTCCTCCGCTGGAGGAAATGTGGACGGTTGCCGATGAGCCGATTGACTGGACGGAGGTCCTCGCTTCGCCGGAATCGCCGGACGGGCTGACGCCGCAGGCACAGTGGGCGTTGTACCGGCAGTATGCCGCACAGGTGCTGTCAGGCGATCTCGATGCGTACCGTGCGGTGCTGGCTGCTGTTGAGCCGCTGAATGATTTGCTGCCGTACGCCGACAGCATTTCCGTCGAGCCGGAAAACGCCGACAAGCTGACCGCATGCTGGACGGTGCAGGAGGCGCGCTATCAGGCAGACGGCGAGCGCTACGTCTGCACCATGTCGCTGCGGATCGCCCGCGATTTGCTGGCCGTCCTGCCGGTGAATCATGTCGTCGTCACAGCGCTGCAGGGCGAAAATCCGCTCAAAGCATTTGATTTTCCACGCAAGGTTCTTCAAAAGGTGAAGTTTCCCTTCGCCGACCCGATTGCGCTCGTCCATTCCCTGGAATGATTGTATGGCACTCCCGCACCAATGAGCCGATACGATAAAAATGAGCTTTGCGGCAGATGCGATTGCAGAAATTGAAGGTTTACTGGATGGAAATATTTTGCCGCGTCAAAGGGCACATTCAGCGCCGCCGAACGGTGCGGCATTGCCGAAAAAATCATACCGACAAAAACGGCAGCACCCGTTCGGGCAGGCGCTGCCGTTTGCTTATCTTTCTCCATTTCGCCCGCGTGCGCGGTTCACACGGCGGACAGGCTGACCCATGCCCTTTGCAGAACCATGCGCATCGGATGGACGCGATACAGATTGCCGTGATACGGATTGCCGTGATACGGATTGCCGCGATGCGGATTGCCGCGATGCGGATTGCCGCGATGCGGCTTCAGGCTTTGCCGGCGTGGCGCTGAAATGCACCTTGCCGTCGCGCCCGATGATGACCGGCTGACCGCTCTTCGCAGGACGCGCAGATGCAGGTCCGAAGCGCGGAACAGGCTCCGCCGCAGGAACCGGCTTCTTCCCGACAACCGGTTTTCCGGCAGGCTGCATGGGCTTGCGCTCCGGCACAGGGTTTCCCTGACGCGTCAGCTTCTGCGGCCTGGGTGTGCGCGGCTTGGGCTCGCTGGGGGTAGTCACCTCCATCGGCCAGTCGCTCTCCCGAAGCGGCAGTCGCTTGCCGAGCAGCTTCTCGACCTGCCCGAGCTGCTTCACCTCGTCGATGCAGCAGAAGGAAATGGCAGTGCCATCGCGTCCGGCGCGACCCGTTCTGCCGATGCGGTGGACGTATGCCTCGGGCTCCATGGGCATGTCGTAGTTGATGACGTGGCTCAGTCCGGCGATGTCGATGCCGCGCGCAGCGATGTCCGTCGCGATCAGCACCTTGCATTCGCCGCTCTTGAAGGCGTTCAGCGCCGACTGACGGGCGTTCTGGCTCTTATCCCCGTGGATGGACACCGCTTCGATGCCCTCGCGCTTCAGCTCGCGGACAATGCGGTCTGCACCGTGCTTTGTGCGGCTGAAAACGAGCGCGTTCTCAACATCGGGGCCGCGGAGAATCTGCGCGAGCAGGTACTTTTTGTTCACCTTGTCCACATAATACAGGTACTGGTCGATTTTCTTGACGGCGGATGACACAGGGTCGACCTTGACCGATTCGGGCGAATCGAGCAGATCCATCGCAAGCTTTTCGACCTCCTCCGGCATCGTCGCGGAGAACATCAGCGTCTGGCGCTTCTCCGGCAGCTTTTCGGCGATTCGCCGGACATCGTGGATGAAGCCCATGTCCAGCATACGATCCGCCTCATCCAGCACAAAGGTTTCAACATGGTCAAGGTGTACAAAGCCCTGATTCATCAAGTCCCACAGGCGTCCGGGACAGGCGATGACCACATCCGCGCCGCGCCGAAGGGCGTTGACCTGTCCCTGCTGGTTCACGCCGCCGAAAATCACCGCCGGATAGACAGGCAGTCCCTTGCCGTAGAGCACGAAGTTGTCATAGATCTGCTGGGCAAGCTCGCGGGTCGGCGTGAGAATCAGTGCGCGGATGGTTCGCGGCTGACCGAAGCGCACGGGATTTTTAGCAAGGCGCTGAATCATGGGAAGCGCAAACGCGGCGGTCTTGCCGGTGCCGGTCTGCGCGCAGCCGAGCACGTCCCTGCCGGATAACACCAGCGGAATGGTGCTCTGCTGAATGGGGGTCGGGTTTTCATAGCCTGCCGCTTTGACATTTTTGAGCAGCAGGGGCATCAGGTTCAAGTTGTCAAATTGCATTCAGGTATTTCCAATCTGTTCATTCTTCGGTGCAAAAAACACCATCCTGCATTATAGCACAATACCGAAGGCGAAACAAGCGGAAAGTTAAGGCAATGCCGCACAAATGAGGTGGCGTGCGGATGCGCGTTGACACGCCTGATTCCTGCATGCTATAATAGCGCATCAATCCCCATCCGGAGGAGAAACCAATGACCAAACGCATTGATTTGGGCGGCGCATGGCGCATGCATGCCGTCGGCGAATCACAATGGCATGACGCGCATGTCCCGGGCAGCGTCTATGCCGACCTGATGGCGGACGGAACGATGCCCGACCCGTTCTGGCGCGACAATGAGCCGGATGCCTTTGAACGCATGAAGCAGGATTACGTGTACCGGCGCACGGTTGATGCCTCGGCGGATGATCTGGCGCATGCGCATGTTGAGCTGGTCTTTGAGGGGCTTGATACGCTCGCGCATATCCTCCTGAACGGGCAGGAAATCGCCTTCGCGGATAATATGCATATCACGTGGTGCTTCGACGTAAAACGCCTTCTGCACGTGGGCGAAAACACGCTGGAGGTGTGCTTTGCTTCGCCGCTTCTGTACTGCCTGAAGCGCGCGGAGGAATCGCCCGGCTGGGAAACATCCGATGCGACGCCCGGCTTCCGGCATCTGAGGAAGGCGCACTGCATGTTCGGGTGGGACTGGGGTCCCCGTCTGCCGGATGCCGGCATCTGGCGACCTGTTTATCTGCGGTTATGGGATACGGCAAGGCTCGAAAACGCGCTGATCCTGCAGCACCATGAGGACGATGCCGTCACGCTGACCATCCGCCCTGAAATCCTCGGCAAGGCAGCATGGTCAGCCGACATCACCGCGCCGGACGGAACGATTCTGACCGTCGCGGAGAATTCCGCGGCAGAGCAGTCCGTGCGCATCGGCCGGCCGCAGCTGTGGTGGCCGAACGGGCTGGGCAGTCAGCCGCTGTATCGTGTGACTGTCCGCCTGTCCAATGGGGACAGCAGGGCATGGCGCATCGGTCTGCGCACGATAACGATCAGCCGCGAAAAAGACGAATGGGGCGAGGAATTCTGCCATGTGGTCAACGGTGTGAAGGTGTTCGCGATGGGCGCGGACTATGTGCCGGAGGACAGCATTCTCCCGCGAGTTACGCCCGACCGCACGCGCCGCCTGTTGACGGACTGCAGGGCTGCGCATTTCAACACCATCCGCGTCTGGGGCGGCGGCTATTATCCGGATGACGCGTTCTTTGACGCATGCGACGAGCTCGGTCTGATGGTCTGGCAGGATTTGGCATACGCCTGCGCCTTCTATGACCTCACGGACGGTTTCGAGCGTTCCGTCCGCCTCGAAGCAGTGCAAAACGTCGCCCGAATCCGCCATCACGCATCCCTGGCGCTCATCTGCGGCAACAACGAGATGGAGATGTTCGTGGCGAACGCGAATAATGCGCTCATCAACCATCGCACCTGGGAGTTTGTGCCGACATATCCGCATCACATCACCGATTACGTCAAGCTGTTTGAATACGTCCTGCCGCCGATTGTCCGCGAGAACGCGCCGCAGACGTTCTGGTGGCCGGCATCGCCCTCATCCGGCGGCTGCTTCGACAGCCCGAATGACGAAAACCGCGGCGACGCGCATTACTGGGACGTCTGGCACGGCGAAAAGCCCTTCACGGACTACCGGAAGCACTTCTTCCGCTATGCATCGGAATTTGGTTTCCAGTCGTTCCCGTGCCTGAAGACGGTCGAGTCCTTCACCCTGCCGGAGGATCGCAACATCTTCAGCCGCGTCATGGAGCGCCATCAGCGCAATGAGGCGGCAAACGGCAAAATCCTCTCGTACCTTTCGCAGACGTTTCGCTATCCGAACAGCTTCGATGATTTGCTGCTCGCGTCCCAGCTGATGCAGGCGGAAGCCATCCGCTACGGCGTGGAGCACTGGCGGCGATATCGCGGGCGGTGCATGGGCGCCGTCATCTGGCAGCTCAACGACATCTGGCCTGTCGCGTCATGGTCGAGCATCGATTATTTCGGACGGTGGAAGGCGCTGCATTATGCGGCGAAGCGCTTCTTCGCGCCGGTGATGATTTCCGCCGAGGAGCACGGCGAGCTCGACCAGCATCCGCGCATCATCACGTATCATCCCGAGCCGGTTGAACGCAGCTTCCGCCTGAACGTGTGCAACGAAACGATGCAGGATGTGACCGGCGAGGTTGTCTGGGCGCTGCGTGCGCCTGACGGTGCCGTCGTCCGGCAGGGCAATCAGCCGCTGACCGTCCCGGCGATGAGCGCCGTGTGGCTGGATAAAATCGACTGCGAGGATGCATCGCTGACAGGGCATTACGTCAGCTTTGCCTTTATCGTGAACGGAGAAGCCGTTTCCGAGGGCACGTGCATCTTCTGCGCACCGAAGCACTTTGAATTTTTGAACCCCTGCCTGACGGTCGAAGCGCACGGCGATACGCTTCTTGTCACGTCGCGCTCCTACGCCCGTCAGGTCTGGCTGGAATCCGAGGACGGCGACCTGCTGCTTGATGACAATGCGTTTGACATGAATCCCGGCGTGAAGGAGGTGCGCGTTCTCCGCGGCACGGCGGCGCATGTTCGTGTGCGCAGCGTATGGAACATCGGCAGGTAAGGCATAAGGCAGCGCCGAACGATTCAGCGTCTCCGCCGGACTGTACGGCGCTGCCTGAAATGTTACAATTCACAACGTGACGCTTGCCTGAAAATCAGGGGAAAGGGGTTGCTCTTTCCCTTTTTTCATGGCATAATGGAGCATGGTGATTTATCCTATTTTATAGAAAAAATTGCACGCGCTCTTCGCTCGATTTCCTTCGTGTGATATCTCTGCCATGCGCCGTGCATGAGGTCAAGGCAATGGACATTAACTGGTATCCCGGCCATATGGCCAAAGCAAAGCGGCTGCTGGCAGATCAGCTCAGCCGTGTCGATGCAGCCGTCGAGCTGTGCGATGCGCGTCTGCCCTATTCCAGCCGCAATCCGGATCTGGACAGGCTGCTCGCAGGCAAGAAGCGTGTCCTGCTGCTCAACAAGGCGGATCTCGCCGATCCCGCGGCAACAAGCGCGTGGCTGAATACCTTCCGTGCGCAGGGCATCGATGCCGCGCCGTATTCCGCCTCCACCGGAAGGGCGAAAGACGCGCTCGCCGTCATCGACCGCGCCGCGAAGGAGGTTGTCGAGCGCGCCGCACAGCGCGGCATCCGCAAGACGGTCAAGGTTATGGTCGTCGGCGTGCCGAATGTCGGAAAGAGCACGTTCGTCAACAAGCTGCACGGCGGCAACATCGCCAGGACAGGCGACCGTCCCGGCGTCACGCGTGCCAATCAGTGGGTGCACATCACGCCGTATCTCGACCTGCTGGATACGCCCGGTCTGCTCTGGCCGCGCCTCGATGATCAGCTGGCTGCGCGCCGCCTGTGCTACATCGGTACGGTCAAGGATGACGTGGTCGACCTGCCGATGCTGACGATTCATCTTCTGCAGGATATGCTCAAGGTGCAGCCGGAGGCGGTCATGCAGCGTTTCCGCTTCGACGATCCGACGCTGCGCGGCGAGGCGCTGCTCGAGGCGGTCTGCCGCGGGCGCGGCTTCCTGATGAAGGGCGCCGTGTGCGATTACGACCGCTGCTGTGCCGTGGTGCTGGATGAATTCCGCGCAGGGAAGCTCGGCAGAATGACGCTTGAGCTTCCGCAAAAGAAGCCGCGGCTGACAATATCCGGTGCCGGTAATGCTCAGCAGCCGGAGGAGGCGCCTCATGGCGAAGCTTGACCGCGCAGAACGCGTCCGGCAGCTGCTCGAGCATGACGCGCAGTACAGCGCATTCGTGACCGCCGGCATGGACGAGGCCGGGCGCGGACCGCTGGTCGGCAATGTGGTCACGGCATGCGTCGTACTGCCGAGGGAGCCTGTCATCCTGTGGATTGACGACAGCAAGAAGCTCTCCGAAAAGCGTCGCGAGCTCGTCTATGAGGAAATCATGCAATGCGCCCTGTTTGTCGGCATCGGGCAGGCAACACCGGAGGAAATCGACCGGATGAACATCCTCGAGGCGACAAAAAAGGCCATGCGCGAGGCGGCAGCGCAGGTGCCTGCGGACGTGTTTCTGATTGACGCAGTCACGAATCTCGGGCTGAACGGCCGTGAGGTGCCCATTATCAAGGGGGATGCGACTTCCTACGCCATCGCCGCCGCAAGCATCGTCGCGAAGGTCACCCGTGACAGGCAGATGATTGAACTCGACAAGCAGTATCCGCAATACGGCTTTGTGCGCAACAAGGGCTACGGCACGGCAGAGCACATCGCCGCACTCAGGCAGTACGGACCGACCCCGGAACATCGGCGGAGCTTCATCGGGCATTTCGTGCCGGTGAATCAGCCATGAGGCAGTATGAATCGGGTCTGCGCGGCGAGGAGTCAGCGGAGTGCGCCCTGCTTGCCAAGGGCATGACTGTTCTGTCGCGCAGATACCGCGCCGAGGACGGCGAAATCGACCTGATTCTGCAGGACGGCAGCACGATTGTTTTCGTCGAGGTAAAGGCACGTCCGCAAAGCCGCGCAGGGCAGGGGCTGCTATCTGTCACTCCGGCGAAGCAAAGGCGGATTTGTCATGCCGCCATGCGATATCTCGTCGAAACGGAGCGGCTGGGCGCACCCGTTCGCTTCGATGTGGTGGAAATCACAAGGGATGGGATTTTGCATATCGCGAATGCCTTTGCATTTATTGAATAAGGGGAATCAGGTTTTCATTCCTGCGAAAGTCTAACACAAATCGAGGTGCATCAGCATGAAAAACATCCTGCGGCAATTCCTGCTGCTCCTGCTGACACTGCTGCTCTTATGCGGCGTTTCCTCCGCCGAGGAGGACGGCATCAACCTGCTGCACAACGCCAGCTTCGAGGAGCTGGGCAGCGACGGACTGCCGACGGACTGGGATACCGATGCGTATCTGACCACCGTCGGACTGACGCTCTACAGCATTGTTGCGGATGACGCGACGGATGGTCAGTACAGCGTGCAGATCGAGAATCTCGATTATAACGATGCACGCTTCCTGCAGACCGTCACCGTCAAGCCGAGCACCATCTACCGTCTGTCCGGCTATGTCAAGGGCTGGGACACGCTGGATGAGGGGCGCGGCGCGAACCTGTCCATCGCGGACGTCTATGTTTTTTCCGAAAGCGTCTACGAGTCCGAGGACGAGTGGGTGTATATCGAGACATATGGGATGACCGGCGAGGATCAGACACAGCTGACCGTGTTTGCGCGTTTGGGCGGCTACAGCGGCGAAAGCATCGGCGTGGCGCGCTTCGATGACCTGTCGCTGACCGAGGTCGATGAGGTGCCCGATGGTACGGCGCTCAACCTCTGGTACAAGGTGACCACCGTGCAGGAGGCGGACACATTATCCTCGAAGGACTCCTCCGCCGCATGGCCGTGGCTGCTGATCGCTGCCGCTGCGTATGCCGCCATCGGGCTGTATATGCTCCGCTGCCTCCAACGCGCAGAAGGCGGAAAGCCTGCCGATGCCGGGAAGCAGTCCATGCCGGTTTTCGTCCTCATCGGGCTGATCGCGTCGGTCATAGCGCGGCTGATTGTTGCGGATAACGTTTCCGGCTATCAGGTGGACGTGAACTGCTTCCTGTCCTGGGGCAACACCTTCCTGCATGTCGGACCGGCTGATTTCTACCAGTCAACGAGCTTCTGCGACTATCCGCCGGCATATGTGTACATCATGGGGCTGAACGCGGCGCTCGCAAATGTGCTGCCGCTGTCTGCCGCGGCGGTGCATAAGCTCATCCCGATGGCGTGCGATCTGATTGCCGCATGCCTGATTTACCGCATCGCCTGCAAAAAGCGTTTCAGCCCGAAGCAGGCGGGCATCCTTTGCCTGCTCGTCGCCTTCAATCCGGCAATTTTCCTCAACAGCGCCGCATGGTGTCAGATTGACAGCGTGCTCAGCCTGCTGCTGATGCTGGTGGTGTACTTCGCCGTCTGCGGCAAATGGGCCGTCGCGCTGCCGATTTACATGCTTGCCGTGCTCGTCAAGCCGCAGGCGCTGATGACCGGATTTCTCGGCGTGGCGGCGGCGATCATGGCGCTCGTGCGCGACAGAAAGTGCTGGAAGCAGATGCTCATCGGGCTCGGCGCGGCGCTCGTGACGGCGCTCGTCATTGTCATGCCGTTCAGCATCCATCAGGGCGGCATCTCGTGGCTGATTGACAAGTACGCCGAAACGCTTTCCTCCTACTCCTATGCGACCGTCAACACGGCAAACCTGTATTATCTCTTTGACTGCAACTGGTATTCCATCGCCTACACCGCGCCGGTGATGATTCCGCTGACGCTGCTCGTTCTGACGCTCGTGTGGTGCGCGCACATCGCCCTGCGCGAACAGAAGGCGCTCAGAACGTTTGATTGGCTGACTGCCCTGCCGACTGTTGCCGTGATCGTTGCCGGCTTCGGGCTCGGCGGCGGTCTGTCGACTGCATCCAGCTGGACGCACAGCATCATGTTCCGCTTCGGCGGCGAAATCATGCTGACGCGCACATCGCTGCTGGTCATCGGGCTGATTGGGCTGGCAGTCGCCGTCGTTGCCTCTGCGCTGCTGATTCACCGCAGAAAGGCGGACTGGGCTGCCGCCGAGCTGACCGCGTCCGCCGTGTTCGCGCTGATTTTCGCAGGTCTGTCTCTCACGTATTCGAGCTTCACGCTCATCGGCCTCGCGGCGATGGCATACGCGTTTGTGCTGGTGCTGCCGCTGTTCATCCGCAGCGGGAAAATTGAGAACCTCGCGCTGTGCGGCGGCATCCTTTTCGTCCTGCTGTATGTCTTCGGCATCAAGATGCATGAGCGCTATCTGTTCCCGGCGCTTTTCCTGCTGGGCATGGCATACGCCTACCGCCGCGACTGGCGCATTCTGACGCTGCTGATTGCCTTCAGCGCAACCGTGTTCGTCAATGAGGGCATCGTGCTGGACAACAGCCTGCGCCTCGGTTCCTCGATGGGACATCTGAACAATGATACGCAGACGCTGGCATCGATGCTTGCCTTTGCCAACGTCGTCATGGCATGCGCGGGGTTGTGGACGTGCCGCGATGTCTGCCTCGGCGGGGAGGAAACGAAAACCGCGCCGGAGGAGCAGCCGCACAAGGCGATTCTGCCCGTCAGGCGGCTCGACAGAAAGCCGGGCGATCCGCGCACCTTCACAGGCGATGCCTCCCTGCACTGGCGCAGACGCGACTGGGTGCTGATGATGAGCGTCACGCTGATTTACGCCGTCGTCGCGCTGACGAACCTCGGCTCGACCAGGGCGCCGCAGAACCCGTGGAAATCCACCGCATCGGACGAACAGGTCATCATTGACCTCGGCGAACATTACGACGATGTGTCCATGCTGTACTTCTGCCAGGTCAGCTACCATGATTTCTCCGTCGCGACCTCCGATGACGGTGAAACGTGGTCAGACGAATACTGGGCGCAGATGGCGGAAGGGCAGTGCTATGAATGGAAGTACCTCGTGCCGAGCTACGAATATAACGGCACACACAGCTACGTCTCCGCAAGCACGACCAGTGACGTACAGAAGCTGTCCGGACGCTATGTCCGCATCACCGCGCAGCAAATCGGGCTGATTATCGACGAGGTGATTTTCCGCGACGCTGACGGCAGCCCCATCCCCGCGACGGTCGTCGAGCAGCTCAACGCCCGCGAAAATTCGCCGAATTACTCCGACGCCGCGAATCTGCTCGATGAGCAGGACACGCTCGAGGGCGAACCAAGCTGGTATAACGGCACCTACTTCGACGAAATCTACCACGCGCGCACGGCCTATGAGCACCTGAACGGCACGCAGCCCTATGAGACGAGCCATCCGCCGCTGGGCAAGGTCATCATGAGCCTGGGTATCGCGATTTTCGGCATGACGCCGTTCGGCTGGCGCTTCATGGGCGCTGTTGTCGGCATCCTGATGCTGCCGGTCATGTACCTGCTTGCCAAGCAGCTGATGAAAAAGTCCACCTGCGCATTCGCCGCCATGCTGATGCTTGCGCTGGACTGCCAGCACTTCACGCAGACGCGCATCGCCACCATCGACTCCTATCCTGTGTTCTTCATCCTGCTGAGCTGGCTGTTCATGCTCCGGTTTGTGCAGCGTGATATCGTCCGTGAGCCGCTGAAAAAGCTGCTGCCTGACCTGCTGCTGGCCGGCTTCTTCATGGGCTGCGGCATCGCCAGCAAGTGGATCGGCATCTACTCCGGTGCAGGTCTCGCCATCGTCTATTTCTGGATGATGTTCCGCCACCTGCGCATGGCAAACGCCTCCAAAAAGCTCCTTGAGACCGAAAAGAATCTGTCCGGGGAGGATCGGCAGCTGCTGACGCTCCGCGCCGACACGACCCTCAAGCGCGTGATGGTGTTGTGCCTTTGGTGCGTGCTGTTCTTCGTCGCGATTCCCCTGGCGATTTACCTGCTCTCCTACATCCCGTATTTCTCTTATGCGCACTACACGCGCCTGAGCGATTACCTCCGTGCCGTCTGGAACGCGCAGGTCAGCATGTTCTCCTACCACTCCGAGCCGGGACGAGGGATGGACCATCCGTTCTATTCACCGTGGTACGAATGGCCGCTGAACAAGCGCCCGATGTACTATGCCTCGCCGTCCTACGTCAGCACGCCCGGCTGGAGCTATGCGCTCTGGTGCTTCGGCAATCCGGCTGTCTGGACAGCAGGGCTCTTCGGCATCGCGTATGTGCTCTTCGTCTGCCTCAAGCGCCACCGCTACACCCTGCGCGAAGGCGGCGAAACGCTGCACCTCTCCGCCGATGGCTGGGATATCATGCCTGCCTTCCTGCTGATTGCGGCGCTGTCGCAGTTCCTGCCGTGGGTGCTGGTGCCGCGCGGCACATACATCTACCATTATTTCGCGACGACGCCGTTCCTGATGCTATGCGTGGCGGTGCTCCTGCACGACCTGTGTGAATGGCGTCCGAAGCTCGGCAGGGTTATCCTGTGGAGCTTCCTCGCGCTCTGCCTCATCCTGTTTGTGGCATACTTCCCCTACGCCAGCGGTGTGCTGACGCCGACCTGGTGGCTGGATTTCATGTCGCGGTTCCTCAGGCTTTACCACTGACCCCGAGTTCAGGCAGTGAAAAAGGCAGCGTATCCGCCCCCTATGACCGCGTCGTTCGATGACGCCCCGAATGCTGTACCGATGGGGCGGCTGATCACGAAAAATGCCAATGAAAAACGACCGGCACATGGATCATCTCCGTATGCCGGTCGTTTTCTATGCGCTTATTTGGATGGGGACATCTGCGTGAATGTCTGGTAGTGGTCATTTGTGTAGTAGACCAGACCGTCCGAGGAGTACAGGATGCGCTCGGCGCCGCGGCTGCCGGATGTGTAGTTGACATCCGCCTCGTACCAGGTGCGTCCGTCCGCGTCAGGCAGCATTCCCTCGTAATTGCCGAAGCGGTCTCCGCCGATAGAATATCCCGGCGCAACGTCGCTGACGTAATTCTCGCCGCTGTCCCAGCCGAGTGCACGTGCCTCGGATTTCGTCAGGTAGTTGTCCGGCAGCGTCCCGTGCTCGAAGATGTAATCCGCGACCGCCTGCGGCGCAGTGATTGCACCGGTCTCGGCATCATTTTCGATGCTTTCCGTTTCAGGGCTCGCCTGATTTTCTGTATCCGTAATGCCTTCGGTCACCGTTGGCTGACCTGTCAGTTCGGACAGAATCTCCCCGAAGGGCAATGTGCCGTTCTGCCCAAGCACCACCAGCACCAGCGCAACCAGAACCGCAAGCAGCCCCGGCAGCGTGCGCGGCTTGCCCTGCTTGTTGTTTTTCTTCTCACTCATTTATGATACCTCTCTCCTGCACGGATTTTCATGGCGCGGTAGAGCTGCTCGAGCAGCATCACGCGTGCCAGCTGATGCGGAAATGTCATTTTGCTCATGGACAGCTCCTCGTTTGCCCGGGCGACAACCGCATCCCCCAGCCCGAGCGATCCGCCGATGACAAACACGATGCTGCTCTCGCCGCGCGTCATCAAATCATCCAGATGATGGGCAAGCGCAGGCGAATCCATCATTTTCCCCGGAATCGTCAGCGCAATGACGTAATCATTCGGCTTCAGGCGCGAAAGCATCATTTCGCCCTCGCGGTTGCGAAGCTGCTGTTCAATCGCCTCAGAGGAATTTGCGGGCTCCGGCAAATCGGGCAGCTCAACCTCCTCAAACCTGCCGAACCGCGACAGGCGCTTCAGATACTCATCCGCCATCTGCCGATACGGCTTTTCCTTCATCTTGCCCATCGCCATGACGGTCATGCTCATGCGTGATTTCCTCCATGCGTGATTTTTTCCGTGCCGCTGAGAAGCAGTCGGAACAGGAAGCTGCCCACGCCCAGCCCGAGCGCCAGCATCAGGATGCCCGCCATGGTCAGGATGCCCGTCTGTGCGCCGGCGGCATACTCGCTCTGACCGAGCTGCGCCATGCAGCGGTACAGCCCGAGCCCCGGCACCAGCGCCACGACCGACAGCAGCAGAAAGACTGTTGCGATCATGCGCATCTTCCTCGCGCAGAAATGCGCCAGGAGCGAACCGAATGTCGCTGCGATGAACACGGCGACGCCGTCCGACACGGAAAACTGTGTCATCGTCCAATACAGCGTGTACGTCAGCGCACCAATCAGGCTTGCAGGCAGCCACGCGTGTTTGGGAGCGTGGAGCAGCATCGCAAAGCCCAGCGTGCCGACAAAAGAGGTCAGGAAGTACCAGACCGCCTGACCCAGCAGAGCGAAGCTCATGCGGCACCTCCTGTCAGCAGATGCAGGAACGCCGTGCCTGCAAGTGCGCCGATTGCCAGCAAAACAGCGGTCATTACGGCACTGACGGCAGAGGAGATGCCCGACACCATGTCACCGCGCATCGTGTCCTGAACGGCGTTTGTCATTGCGAGCCCGGGCAGCATCGGCATCAGCGCACCGGCGACGGTCGCTTCGACGACAAGCAGCCCCGTGAAACGGTGTACCGCCATCGGCACGAATGCCGCGAGAAATCCGCCGAGCAGCGTCGAAACGAGCGACTGCATATGAAAGCGGTCGAGCAGAAGCGCCAGCCCTTCAATTACCAGCCCGACAAGGAAGCCTGCGACTGAATCCCATACGCCGCCGCCAAACATCAGCGACCAGCCTGCCGTGGACAGCGCCGCCGCAAATGCCATCTGAAGGGGCGACAGGCGCGGCGGCGTCCGCTCAATCTTCTTGAGCAGCGACAGAACCTCCGCGCAGGACATTTTTTCATGCTCCAGCCTGCGCGACACGGCGTTAACCTCATCGATGCGCGTCAGATTCGTGCCCTTCCGGCGGATTCGCTTGACGGCGGTCTCGATGGTGCCGTCGCTCTTGCGGTAGCTGACAAACAGTCCGCTTGGAATGGCAAAGCATTCGACCTCCTTGAAGCCGAATGCATGACCCATGCGGAGGACGGTTTCCTCCACGCGGTACGTCTCGCCGCCGTTTTCCATGATGAGCCGCCCGGCGAGATGAAGCGGCTCCATATAACAGCTGTCATCAAACATAAATCAATTTCTCAATGTGAACCTGAACAGATACTGCCACAGCACATGCCGATACTGCCCGTAAAGCCCGCGTGCCTGATAGAGCGCCACATACGAGCGGTAAACCGTCAGCCGCGCCCCGATGGACGCGATCGGGTGAATGATGCAGTTCAGCGTCTGCCGCATGACAGCGCCCTTGATGTTGCGGATGTAGTCATAGACCGGCTTAGTCGTATAGGTGATGCGCTCGGCGAATTGCAGATAGTGCATGACGAACACGAAGTCCTCGCCCCAGTCAAGCCCTGCCGTGAAGGTCAGCGCGTGCTCGCGGATAATGTCGCTGCGGAAGAGCTTATTCCACAGCACGCCGTAATAGAAGCTGTTGCTCAGCCGCTCCAGGCGCTTCAAATATTCCGCGTTATCGACGGTTTCGCAGCATTTGCCGAGATCGCGCACGCTGCGGATATTGCCCAGCACCTCCGTGTACGCAGCAATCACCATGTCGCTGCTGTTTTCCTCCATCTGTGAAACGAGATGCGCCAGCGAATCCTCCGGCAGATGGTCATCCGCGTCCACAAAGCGGTAGAATTTGCCGGTCGCATAGGTCATGGCAGCATTGCGCGCGTTGGAAACGCCGCCATTCGGCTGATGGTAGATATGAATGCGGTCATCGCGCTTCTGCCACGCGGTCAGCTTATCCCATGTGCGGTCGCGGCTGCCGTCATCGACCACAATGACCTCAAAATCCGTCATCGTCTGGGCAAGGACGCTGCTCAGGCATTCATCGAGATAATGCTCGCCGTTCCAGACGGGAATAATCACGCTGATCAGCGGGTTTTGCTTCATGCTGTCCACCTCCGTTTCTGCTGTACATCACTGTATTTCAAGGAAATTATATCAAAATACAGGATGGGTGTCAAGGCGCGGACTTCATCCGTTCCATGGTTGATTTTAAGATGCTCCCTCCAGCGTAGTCTCGAAACTTTTGTTTTTTCGAGTGTCTACTCCGGAGGGAGCATATCACCGGTCAGGCTGTCGTTATAATATTCATTGCACACAGCAGCAGGATGAATACGACTGCTGCGTTGTACAAGGTCCTTACGAAATCATTCTTTGTCAATCCTGCGATTTTCCGTCCGATGATGCTGCCCGAAATACCAGCGGCGCAGGCCATGAAAAGCATCGGCAGGGCCGGCAGAGCGCTGCCCGAAAGCAGTGCTGTTAAAATGCCTGCCGTCTGACTGAACACGATGATAAACAGGGAGTACAGCGCGCCCTCCTTGTGTGTCATGCCGTAGAAGCCCGTCAAAATCATCATGTTCAACGGACCGCCGCCGATGCCCAGAAAAGCGGCAAAAAGCCCCAGCAGCAAGCCTGCAAGCATCCCTTCAAACACGGTGCGTTCCTTCATTGCCGAGCTCTTATGCCGGAGCGTGAAAATCAGGACGCATACCATGACCACAAACAGCACCGCGTTTTGGACGCATTTGACCGTTGCATCTGCCTGAACGAGGCGACTGAGCGCATTGAACAGCAATTTGCCGACCACGCCGCCCACCGTGCTGCTCACGGCCAGCGGCACAGCGATTTTCATGGACAGCTTCTGCCGGCTCTTTTTCTGCACGTAATTTTTCCCGATGCTGAACAGGGACATGGACAGCACCGCAAACGCAGACAGCAGGCTGATCGTTTGGGTGCCGAAGCCTGTAAGCGCCATGTCCAGCAGCGGTTTAATGATTACGCCGCCGCCAATGCCGCTGATGGCGCCGATTATCGTGCTGAAAATGCACACGGCAAAGCAGATAAGGCAGTCAAGCATACGTTTCTCTCCTCAATGACTTAAGGCAACAGACATACAGGCAGGTGCATCCATTGTACCTGCCTGTTTATGCTCCATATTCGTTTCTGCGTTCAGCATCCGCACGGATGGGCAGGCGTGTTATCGCGATAATGGCTGTTTTCCTGCGGATTCTTCATGCACAGGTGGACAGCCGCCGTCGTAAAGGTCTTTGGGAGTGCAAGGATATTCGGCTGTTCTCCGACATACTTCCGCTTTGCGTCTGCTAAAGACATGATCCTCAACGCCGGCCAGCACGCCCAATTCACCTTCGACCGTCACACCGTAAGGATGCGCATATTTAACGACCTCTCTGGTCAATGCAACATTCTCCTCATACGGCAAGCTGCTGCCATCGATCATCACGGAAGTATAGCCGCCATCAATGCACGCCTTCACAGACTCCAGACTTTTTCCATGATCCAGGTGCAGCGCGACCGGAATAAAACTGTCATTGCCATATTTCTTCACGGCATCTCCGATCGCCTTTGCCCCCCTTTTCTTTTGTTCCAGCGTTCCGTGCATGAAGTCTTCTGCGCCGCCCATGTATGCATTGGAAGCCTCTGCACCTTGCAAAATTGCACCGGAATGCAGAAGCTCATGAATTTCGATTGCCGCCTCAACCTGGCATACACCATTCACATTAAAGGCTGCCTGACCGTATCGATGCTGATCAGCCGCCTCCAGAATCGTTCTCATCGGCACTAACATATTTGTTCCTCCCGTCGTTTTATTTTCTTCTGATCATCATAACCCACCCGAGCCCTGATGCATACGGAGAAGTCAAACAGATCTGTTTCGATGGATACGGAAACCGTTTCGCCGGCAGGCACATACACCTTGCTGAAGCCAGCCAGCACCTTGTCAGCACGATCCAATGCAGCAGCATTCGGACCGGTGACATAAAGCTCGACGACCTCATACGCATCCACATCGGAAATATTCTTCACGTTGACGGTAAAGGTGACCTTGTCATCGCCGGTCGCGTCCTGTGCAGAAGCGGTAAAACCGTCATAGGCAAAGCTTGCATAGGACAGACCGTAGCCGAAGGAATAGGTCTTATCGCCGGTGAAGTACATATAGGTACGGCCATAAGAGCCATCTTCGGTGGGATAGATGGTATAGTCATGCTCGACATTGCCCAGCTGCGTCTCATCAGCATACCAGGTTGTGGTCAAACGACCGGACGGACTAACCTTGCCGAACAGGACATTGGCCAGCGCAGCACCCTGCTTTTCGCCCAGATAAGAGGACCACAGAATAGCGTCGGCGCCTTCCATGCAGGAGGTGTCCACAATGGACTGTGCATGGATTGCAATGACGAGGTTCTCACAATTCTGGCACAGATCTTCCGCAATTGCATCCTGACCGCGGGGCAGAGTCAGCGTTTCACGGTCATTGCCTTCGCCGGCATCTGCACCGCTGGACATCATCGTAATGCGAGTTGCAGGCACATAAATGACGAGGCTCTTTTTATTGGTCAGCAAGGCATTATGAGCTTGTCCGCCCTGCCCGTCATCGGGGAAGCTTACAAGACCGGTTTCTTCGTTTTCAACCAGCGAGATTGTGGTCACCTTGACATTCTTGCCGTTCTCTGCATTATAAGCGGCTACAGCCTCTTCAATACCCTTACTGAAGGAAATGTCAACGCCGTTTGCAAGGCGCCAATCCGCATTGGACTTGTAATCCGAATACAGCAGTTCTTCCACATACTGACCAATCACAACGATGTTCTCAAAATCGCCGATGGTTGCAGGCAGAATGCCGTTGTTTTCCAACATGACGATTGCCTGATTTGCAACATCCTCTGCCAGATCCTGATGGTCGTAGATGAACTGTGCAACAGACTGATAGCCTTCGGTATAAGCATCCGTGCGGTCAAATTCACCGGTCGCCATACGGCTGGTGAAGAGGTCAAGCAGTGCCTCATCCAGCACAGACTCATCAACCTTGCCCTCATTGACTGCATCCACAAGGCGAGCCTGATATTCATTGTACGAATTACGAGCAGGACGGTTTGCACGCAGGTCGAGGTCAATACCGGCTTCAATCGCCGTCACGACAGCATCCGTCATGTCGTTGACAACAGGGTTTTCCAGACCATTTTCCACAGTGCCGTCCAGCACAGGGAACAGGGAACGATCGCTTGCGTCTGCATCGTTCTCCTCGGTCGATTCAGCCGCTGCTGCCGCATTATTGCCGTTTACGCCATACTGATTATTCAGATTCTCAACGCCGGTATTATCAGAAACAACCCAGCCGTCAAAGCCCCATGTCTTTTCCAGAATGTCATTGAGCATCGTATAGTTTGCATGGCAGGGCAGCCCGTTAATGGCATTGTACGCTGCCATCACAGATTCCGGATCCGATTCTTCAACCATGATCTCAAAATGGCGGAGGTAGTATTCACGAAGTTCGCTTTCGCTCATGTTGGAAGAACCGTTGCTGCGCACCTTCTCGGAATTGTTGGCAGCAAAGTGCTTGATGCATGCGATCGCCTTCAGATATTCGCTTGTATCATCAAGTGCACCCTGGAAGCCCTTCACGAATGCGGACCCAAATTCGCCGGACAGAATGACATCCTCACCAAAGGAGTCACCGGTACGGCCCCAGCGGGGATCGCGAGCCAGATTGACCGACGGTCCCCAGTGAGACAGCCCCTTTAAACTGGTGTTGTAAAACGCACGAGCTTCATCGCCGATTGCATCAGCCATTTTCCCAATCAGTTCAGTGTTCCAGGTAGAGCCCTGAGCGAGCGTGGACGGGAATGAAGATGCTGCGGATTCCGCATCGCCCGCTTCATTGCCATACCAGAGGGAGATGTTCGCAATGCCATTCAGGTTTTCACCCGGATACCAGTATTCAGCAACGCCCAAACGCGGAATTGCAGCGGCCGGATGAGAGCCAAGCTGTGATGCCTTTTCTTCAAGCGTCATATGAGAAATCAGATCCGCAGCGCGTTCCTCATAGCTCAGGGTCTGATCCCAATAAGCATAGGTCAACGCCTCCGCATCAATGGCGCTTTCATCAACCTCAACCTTAGCGCTCGCAGAAATAATGGTGGAGCAGGAAATCACCATTGCCAGCGAGAGAAGCAAGCAAAGATACCTTTTCATGACAATTCTCCTTTTTTTTCTTCGTCCTGTGACGACCTGATCCAGCCTCCGTGCCGGCAAAC
Organism: Bacteroidaceae bacterium; assembly: GCA_963642705.1. Classification (GTDB taxonomy): domain Bacteria; phylum Bacillota; class Clostridia; order Christensenellales; family Aristaeellaceae; genus UBA11524. The sequence continues at coordinate 51,864 of CAVIHU010000005.1, read as the reverse complement.
ATCTGCTGATCAAATCACACATTGCTTCGTTTGTTATGACTTTATATCTAAATATGATTTCTGACAAGTATGAAATTTTTTCATTCTTTTCGAAGACGCAGCGATAGACTTTTACCATGTTTTCTTTTGCCAGCCAGCAAATGAGAGAGCATCCATTTTTCTCTTTTTTGTCCGCCGGCAGCCCTGACGAACGTAAGCGCCCCATGCCAACACGGAAGCAACGCTCCCCGTGCGATGATGTTTGACACCACAGGAAAAGAAGGCAAAGGAGGAAGCGCAGCGTGTAAGGAACGCCCGCGATCATCGTTTTTTTACTCATGGCGGTATGCCGGACGCCCTTCCTCTGAAGCCCGCATTGCTGTCAGATGACCATGTGCATTCGCTGCTGAAAATCATCTTTCACAAGCCGGCGGTCAACGAAATCCCGAACCGCATGATTGCGGAAGCCGAAAAGAAAATCAAGGAGGACGAAACTGATGAAAAGCTCCCGTAGCATACGCGTAGGAACACTTATTGGGAAACGACGTCAGATGGTGGACAGTCGTTCTGAAACCGGAGTCTCTGAAGACTACGAGTATTTAATTTGTTTTGTCAAGCAGCCAGAGAAAAGAATACGAGGACAAGAAACAGATATGAGCAAGTATTCCAATCCTGATCATGATCCCGGAGGTGATTACGGCTGTCCTTTCTTTCTGCCGCCGCCGATGACCGTCACGGCGGTGCTGATGGTTCGCCCGGTCGATGGAAACTGCAGGTAAAACAGCCGCTTCAGGCGCTCCATGACGATGTTGCCTGCCTCGACATCTGCATTCGGCAGCAGCACGGCGACGGTGCTGTCGTTGATGCGCGTGATAACGTCGCTGCTGCGCAGGTTCAGCAGGATGATTTTCACCAGCCCGTTCATCGAGGCATCGTGGCGGACGCTGCCGCGTTCAAGCTCCGTCAGCGTCAGCAGACCAAGCACGGCCTGACCGCCGCTGCGCTCCATGGAGTGGCGCTGCATGCGGAAAAGCGCCTTGAATACGCGGCTGTCGCAGAGAATCGCGCGCCCGTTGTCCTCCTCGCCGAGCAGCTCCTCGCGCAGGGCGGACAAATCGTTCTCGACCGTCCGCACCGCCTGCTGTATGCGGATGCGGTAGTCGCGCAGCTGCTCCTCCATCGCAAATTCGCTGATGCGCGAGGTCAGCTCCGCCTGCTGCGCGGCATCGGTCGTGCGCTCGGTGCTGTTGAGCCCTTCAATCAGCCGCTGCTGCAGCGCCTCGTTCGTCGGGTCGGCATCAATCGCCTGACGCACCAGCGCGACATAGCGGTGCACGTGTCCCGTCTGCTTCAGGTGCCGCAGCCGCGCGTCGACGGCCTGCAGGAACATCTGATGCAGCCGCTCGCACTTTCCGCTCGTCCATGTCAGCCGGCGGTCCCCCTCCAGCAGCCGTCCCTGATAGAGCGACAGAATCTGCGTCATGACCTCGTCTGACGGTGCAGGCGCATCGTTCTGCTGATATGGCGCAAGCAGCTGCTCGAACAGCAGCACATCCACCGTCACGCCCGGCTCACTGACCCAGCGGTAGCCGCCGCGGATGGTCGTCAGGCAGTCGGACAGCTCCTCTGAAATCGTGCGCAGAAGCGCCCGCTGACGGCTGACGAGCGTCTTGAGCGCAGACTCAGGTCTTGCGGAGGTCTCCTCCGGCCACAGCACGCGCATCAGCGTCTTGGCATCCGCCGTCTGATTCGGGGAGAGAATCAGGTATTCCATCAGCAGAATGCCCTTGGGAGAGTGGGAAAGCTGCTCATCGACGGACATGCCGTCCTTTTCCATATGAAAGCTGCCGAAGAGATTGATTCTTACATGGCTCATGGGCGCATCTCCTTTTCAACGGTTACATTATAACAATCATTAAGCAAAAGAGCAAGACCCGGAAGTTCCAAAGGGCGCTCGCGAACCTCGTCTGTTTTCGCCGACCCCTTCGGCACCATACCTGTTTTCAATTCCATCGTTGATTTTTTTAACCATTTAAAGAGCTGCAATACAAAACTGCTGATAAGAAAAAGAACGTTGTGAAGGGGTTCGACATGAAGACCGGTGAAACCTGCATATCAAATGAGAAAACAGAAAATCGGCAGGAACCGCAATGCAGCTCCTGCCGATTTTGTTCTTATTTTACTTGGCGTATTCCATCGACCGCGTTTCGCGGATGACATTCACGCGGATCTGACCCGGATATTCCATTTCCTTCTCGATGCGCTTGGCGATTTCCTTGGCGAGAATCTTCGTGCCGTCGTCGGTCACGTCGTCGGGCTTCACCATGATGCGCACCTCGCGGCCGGACTGAATGGCGTAGCACTTTTCGACGCCCGAGAAGGACATCGCGATTTCCTCCAGCTTCTCCAGACGCTTGATGTAGTTCTCCAGGCTCTCGCGGCGTGCGCCGGGGCGTGCTGCGGAGATGGCGTCTGCCGCCTGCACGAGCACCGCCTCGACTGTCTGCGGTTCCACATCATTGTGATGCGCCAGAATCGCGTGGATGACGTCGGGGCTCTCGTGGTACTTGCGGGCCAGCTCGCCGCCGAGGGTGACGTGCGTGCCTTCCGCCTCGTGGTCAACGGCCTTGCCGATGTCGTGCAGCAGACCTGCGCGCTTGGCAAGCTGAACGTCAGCGCCGAGCTCTGCCGCCATCAGACCTGCCAGATGGCTGACCTCAATGGAGTGCTGGAGCACGTTTTGACCGTAGGAGGTGCGGTACTTCAGGCGGCCGAGCAGCTTGACGAGCTCGTGATGGATGCCGTGCTGATTCGTCTCGAACACGGCGGCCTCGCCTGCCTCGCGGATCTGGTTTTCGACTTCCTTCTTTGCCTTATCCACCATTTCTTCGATGCGGGCAGGATGGATGCGCCCGTCGTTAATCAGGCGTTCCACCGCGATGCGCGCGATTTCACGTCGAACCGGGTCGAAGGCGGACACGATGACGGCCTCGGGCGTATCGTCGATGATGATGTCAACGCCGGTCGCGGTCTCAAGGGCACGGATGTTGCGCCCTTCGCGGCCGATGATGCGTCCCTTCATGTCGTCATTGGGCAGCGCGATGACGGATACCGTGCTCTCGGCGACATGGTCGGACGCGCATTTCTGGATGGCAAGCGCGATGATGTTGCGCGCCTTCTTCTCAGCCTCTTCCTTCGCACGCGCTTCGATGTCGCGCACGGAGGCGGCGGCGTCGTGGAAGGCATCCTTCTGCACGCGTTCGATGATGATTTGCTTGGCCTCGTCCTGCGTCATGGCGGCGATGCGCTCAAGCTCGGCGGTCTGCCTGTTGAAGAGCTGTTCCGCTTCGTCATGCAGGCGGTCCGTGTCCTCCCGGCGAAGCTCGATTTGCTCGGTACGCTTCTTCAAATCGTTCTCGCGGTCATCCAGGCTGTCGGAGCGCTTGTCCAGCGATGTTTCGCGCTGCAGCAGGCGGTTCTCCGTCCGCTGTACCTCTGCGCGGCGTTCACGGACTTCGTTCATCTCGCGGGCACTTTCGGCGCGTTCACGGTCAATCTCGTTCTTGGACTTGAGAATCTCCGCCTTCGCTTCCTGCACCTTTTCCTTCTTGTAGTCGTCAGCCTTGCGCTTGTAGTCATCCGCCTTGCGGACGGCATCCTCGTACAGCTGCGCGGCTGTCTTTTCGCTGCGGTTAATCTTCTCCTCGACGAGGTTCTTCCGGTAGGTATAGCCTGCAAAGCCGCCCCCTGCCGCAGCAACGAGCAGCAGAAGAATCCACACGATAGTCGGCACGATTGAAATCCCCCTTTCAAAGTGTTTTTCGTTCATATGTTCAGTTTTTTCATCCATACCCGGCTGACGCAAAAAAGCCGTACGGGACATGAAAAATCCCACACGGCCGGACGCTGTTCATTCGATATCAGACCCGCTTTCCGTACCGCAGGGCATACTCCGGCACAGAAACGGCAGGGCGAAAACCAGAATCAGTCATACGTACCCCCTGACCTTCATCGAGGGTACGCGAAAACAAGCGCAAGCATGCTGCGTGCATACGGACAGACAGCGTTGCCGTTTCAGCAGACGCTGAAGGGGCATCATCGCCGAATATAGGAAGCCTGCGGAATCGCCTCGCCGAAAAGGAACACAGGCTGACCGCAGGAGAACACGCTGCAGAAGCGGCATGAATACAAGGGTGACTGCTTAAAGAAACCGGGCGCGTCACATTCGCACCGCAGGAAGCGGGCGAGCCTGCCGCGGACGGGATTTTCAGGCTTTATCGAAAACAGCATGGGCACATCAACAGACGCACCTCAGCCGGTCATGAATATTTTACAATCAAAGTGCGCTTCTGTCAAGGGAAAACGGGCACGGCGCAGGAAATAATTAAGGGAATACCGCACAATTCAGCAGCGCCGCCGATTTATGCGGTATTCCCTTGACGAAAAAAAAGCTTTGTGCCTTGTTGCGGATAAGCTGACGGAAAAAAGGAAAATTCCGCCGCATCTGTGGACAATTACCGCACATTCAGGTATAATCAGGATAGAAAGTTCTCCGCGAAAGGAAGGACGTATTATGAAGCAAATCAAAAAAGAGCAATTCGATGTTTCGTGGCTGCAGAATCCCGAAATTTTCAGCGTCAATGAGCTGCCGGACTGCTCGGATCATGCATTTTATGCCAGCGAGGAGGAAATGTCGCAGGGCATTTCGTCGCTGGAGAAGAGCCTGGACGGCGAGTGGCGCGCGCATTTCGCCATGACGCCTGACGAGGCACCGGATACGCTGCTCAGGAGCGGCGCGCTCGACAGTACGCTGCGGACGATTGACGTCCCCTGCGAATTTCAGCTTGCTGCGCCCGAATGGGATCCGCCGCAGTACGTCAACGTGCAGTATCCGTGGGACGGACATGAGGCGCTCCGTCCGCCGGAGGTCAGCAGGACGTACAACCCGACCGTCACGTGCGTGAAGACGTTCTCGCTGTCGCTTTTGCAGGCGACAAGCCGCACGGTGCTGCATCTCGGCGGCGTTGAGGCGGCTGTGCTCGTGTATGTGAACGGGCATGAGGTCGGCTACGCAGAGGGCAGCTTCGTGCCGCACCGCTTTGAAATCACGCCTTACATCCATGCCGGCGAAAATCGCCTCGTGCTTCGCGTGTTCAAGCGCTGCTCCGGCAGCTGGCTGGAGGATCAGGACTTCTGGCGCTACAGCGGCATCCACCGCAGCGTGACATTGCACTTTTATCCCGAAACGCACCTGTGTGACCTGCGCGTCCGCACGCCGCTGAAGGATCAGTACACCCGCGCGGCGCTTGACGTCCGCATGCGCGTAACCGGCGTGTCGCTTGGCAAGGCATTGCTCCGTCTGACGCAGAAGGACGGCACGGTGGTTTGGCAGGCGGAGAAGCCCATGACAAATCACGAGACGCACATCACCGCCGATATTCCCGGAGTGAAGCTGTGGAGCGCCGAGGAGCCGAACCTCTATCAGCTCACCGTCACGCTGACGAATGCGCACGGCATTGTCACCGAGGTCAGCCGGACAGCCGTCGGCTTCAGGCAGTTCGAGATGATTGACAAGATCATGTGCCTGAACGGCAGGCGCATCGTGTTCCACGGCGTGAACCGCCATGAATTCAACTGCGATCTGGGGCGCGTGATGACGCATGAGCTGCTCCTGCGCGACATTCACGACATCAAGAGCCTGAACATCAACGCCGTCCGCACGTGCCATTATCCGAATGTGCCGGAATTCTACCGCCTGTGCGATGAATACGGCCTGTATGTCATTGACGAGACCGATTTGGAAACGCACGGCACGAATGCCCCGATGCACGACTATGTCCTTCCGGACGACAGGCCCGAATGGCGCGAGGCGGTCATGCGGCGCGGCAGGGCAATGCTTGAGCGCGACAAGAATCATCCATGTATCCTGCTGTGGTCGTGCGGCAACGAAAGCTGGGGCGGCAAGACGCTCTATGAGCTCAGCCAGTATTTCCGCAGGGAAGACCCGACGCGCCTTGTCCACTACGAGGGCGTGGCGGCTGACCCGCGTTATCCTGACACGACCGACGTGCATTCCAACATGTACCGTAAGGCAGCGTCCATTGAGGAATATCTGCAGAACAATCCGGACAAGCCCTTCATCAACTGCGAATACACCCACGCCATGGGCAACAGCTGCGGCGGCATGAGCCTGTATACCGCGCTGGAGGACAAGTATCCGATGTATCAGGGCGGCTTCATCTGGGACTATGTCGATCAGGGACTGCGCGTGAAGAATCCGAACGGCAAGACGCGTTATGCCTACGGCGGCGATTTCGGCGACCGTCCGACGGACTGGCAGTTCATCGGCAACGGCATCGTGCTGGCCGACCGCTCGCTGACCGGCAAGAGTCAGGAGGTTCGCTATCTGTTCCGCGATGTGTTCCTTGAGGTGGACAAAACCGGCGTGACCGTGACGAACCGGAAGAATTTCGCAGTCCTGAACGGCTTTGATATCTGCTGGACGCTTGAGTGCGACCGCACGCCCATCCGTGCCGGCGAAACGCTGCTGCCGGAGATTGCGCCCGGCAAGTCGCTGCACATGGAGCTGCCGTTCGGCGAGATTCCCGATGGGCAGGTCGTCGCGACATGCTTCCTCGTGCTGCGCGAGCAGCAGGGTATTCTCAAAGCAGGCACCGTGCTCAGCCACGGTCAGGCGATTTGGGGAGAAACGGTACGTCCTGTCAAGCCGGACAATGGTCCCAAGCCGGTGCTGGGCGACTGCAACGTCGGCTTCCACGGCGAATCGCTCGGCGCGATGTGCGCCTATCAGGGCTATCACGGCGGACTGTCCTCCATGCGCGACGGTGTCCTCCGCGAGATGATGCTTGCTGCGCCGATGCTCAGCCTGTTCCGCGCGCCCACCGACAACGACCGCGGCAACGGCGACATGTACCGTCAGGGCGTATACCACCTGCTCAGCCGCTACAGCGACAGCGGCCGCGCCGAAATCGACTGTCAGGACGGCAGGACGACCGTCAGCTATCACTATCGGACGCCCATGCTGCCCGACTTCGCCGTAAGGGTGCGCTACACCTTCCGCACACAGGACGAGGTGGAGGTCACGGTCGAATGGCCGGGCATCGAGCATCAGCCGGATCTGCCGGCATTGGGGCTGTCCTTCCAGCTGAATCCGCGCTACAACCGCGTGCGCTGCTATGGTTACGGTCCGATGGAGAACTACTGCGACCGCCGCGAGGGCGCATATCTGGGCTGGCACGGCTGGAACGCTGCCGACGGCATGACACGCTACCTGCGTCCGCAGGAAAGCGGAAACCGCACGGGCGTGCAGGTCATTTCCGTTACGGACGCGGACGGTCACGGCGTGCAGGTCGAGGGCGACAACCTCGAGGTCAGCGTGCTGCCGTATCTTCCGGAAGAAATTACCGCAGCCGCACATCCGGACGACCTCGGCGACCCCGTCAAAACAGTGCTGGATGTAGCCATGTTCCGCAAGGGCATCGGCGGCGATGACAGCTGGGGCGCGCCGGTGCTGCCGCAGTTCTGCTATCCGTCTGACAGGGCGTATTCGTTCACCTTCCGGATGAAGGCGCTGTAAGGAGCGGAAGGCGAATTGCCTGCCTTCAGCGCCGTGCATGGACAATCGGCCTTTTACCCACCGCAGGATATAGGCTGAAAAAAGAGGGCTGCCTCAAAATGATTGAAATGCTCCCTCCGGAGTAGACACTCGAAAAAAGTTTCGAGACTACACCGGAGGGAGCATCCTTATGGCAAAGCGAAGTGCAGAGGAGATCATCCGAGCGGCAGGGCGATTTGTATGCGGGGAGTCCACAGTGAATTTCCAAAGCACATGCCACATCTGCATTTAAAAGTAGCATTTAGTCCGGGAAAGGAGACCCCAGACTAAATGAAAAATGAGCAGTACAAGAAGCATCTCACCCTGCAGGATCGAATCGAAATGCAGGAGTGTGTCAGCCGTGGAATGACCTTCAAGGCGATTGCATGTCGAATCAGGAAAGATCCGACAACGGTGTCACGTGATGTACGAAAGCACACGGAAGTGCAGGAGAAGCGTTTCACCATGGCAGAGGAAACCTGCCCTAAGCTTCTTCGCCCGCCCTTTGTCTGCAACGGCTGCGAGCAATTCAATCACTGCAGCTGCGTATGTCCGCACAAGCTATACGTCGAAAAACGCACTCAGCATGGGTACGAAACCATGTTAAAAGAATCTCGTGAAAGGATTCCTCTCAACAGGGAATCCTTCTACAGAACAGAGAAGATCATCTCGGATGGTGTGCGTTCTGGGCAGAACGTTTACCACATCATTCACGCTAACTCAATTGATACTGTTCCATAATTTCTTTTACCCACGCATGCAGCGAATAACGTTCACAGATAAGTTTTCTGCTCTGCTCAATGTCAGCATCGGAGCCTCGTTTCCCGTCCAGGTATTTTTTCATCAAAAGATAGAGTTGCTCTACATTTTCGTTCTCAAAAAATGTTACCGAAGGCAAGTCGTGCGCCCACTCAAGTCCAGCTATATCACTACAAAGCACCGGGAGTCCCGCATAAGCGGCTTCACAAACAGCATAAGAAAACGTCTCTCGCCGACTGGCTTGAATGAAAATGCCAGAAACAGAGAAAAGCGTATTTACATCGGAGACAGGTTCACCCCGAATCAGCCAGCTCGGTTCCTCTCCTTCAAGATATGCACCTAACTCTACCCAAGTCTTTTCATTTCCGTTGAGCAGCAGCTGGAAGCTATAACCTTCCTTAGCAAGCTTAGTACAGGCTTTGAGAATCAAATCATCGCCCTTTCGCAGAAAGTCCCATCCAAAGGTTAGGAAGTCATAAACCTTTTCGGCGCTATTTCGGCAATCTTGAATTCGATCCAATTTGATGCAGTTTAACACAGTAATAGTTTGGTTTGCCGGGAAACCCATTTTTATTACAGCATTTCGATAATAATCTGCAACAGAAATCAATCTTGCACGTTTTCCAACGGCGCCATATTGAAGATTCCATAAAATCCGACGCGCACCTGTGCCAGGATTAATAGGGTCGTGAAGGTGCCAGAAAACTTTTGTCGCTTTGGGTGCTGTGATTGTAGCAGGAATATCATAAAGTTCAAAATGGGAATGCACTATATCCACGACATTTTCACAGTATATTCTGCGAAATATGCTGTATGTTTTTGGTAGAATACGTGCCTTGGCTTCCGGCAGAAAATAGACTTTCGTGCGGGCTTGAATTTTTTTGCACCACGGCTTTACGCTTGCTTTCTCTACAAATGCATAAATTGTCTTGATCCCTTTTTCCTTTAACGCAGCTTCTAATGCTTCCAAAGACGCAATAAAATTCCCGGGGTAATCAGCACCGTACGCGCAAACCTGTAATACCGTCATCATATTTAAATCATTGACCTCCTAAATGGGATAAGGTATAATTATTTTCGACACCAAACAAAGAAGTATTCTTTCTTTATCTGGTGTCGAAAAGCATACATGGCAATAATTGCACCTATTGAACCGCCAATAAAAGCAAGACCTAAAAAGTGTAACTATTCGTATGCGCAGCTTGCTTTCAATGGCATTCGTCTTATCGACAGCAAAGGCTATGAGTGGTGCCACATTGAGGGCTATGAGCTACCATAGCAATAACCGAGGAGGATTGAAAAGCGCCCAAAGCGCCGCCGTCATTTCCGAACCAATATGGCCTTTCATGATCAATACAATGATTATCTACCCGACTTAATCGAAAGCTGAAAGAGTCATGCTTTCTCCTTATAAACATGACTCGATCGCTCACCTTGCATTTTCTGCTGCGGTGTGGGGCAATAATTCGGATTTCCACCATTTTCTCGATTGCGGCGCTTACTGCCGATTTCTGCCCATCCGCTCGGCGGTTTTCCGAATCAGGATGTCGGCGATATGCAGCGCGCAGTCGGGGTCGATGAACGCGCGCTGACAGGCAATCAGCTTCTCGCGCTCTGCCGGATTGCGAAGCAGCCGGCTTACCTTCGGGGCAAGCTCTTCATCCTCATGTGCCCAGAGCGCCAGCCCCTTTTCCTCCATCATTCGGGCGTTTTCCGTCTCGCAGCCGGCAATCGGATGCGCAATCACAATCGCCGTGCCGATGGTCATCGCCTCGGTAGAGGTCAGTCCGCCGGATTTCGTGACGAGCACATCCGCCGCCGCCATCAGCGGTATCAGCGGATTGACACGTCCCCAGACGGACACGCGCACGTCATGCCCGAATTCCTCGCGTGCCTGTCGCATGGCCGCCTCGTTGCTGCCGCAGACGACCGACAGATGGTCATTGCTGCCCAGCACCGGCAGAATCCGCCCAATCATCCCCGGCAAATCGCCCGCACCCATGCTGCCGCTGACGAGCAGCACCTCCTGCTTTGTCGTGTCAAGCCCTGCGGCTTCCTTTGCCGCGTGCTTGTCGTTGCAGGGGCGGCAGGAGAGGCTGACCGGAATGCCGGTGAACTGATACGCGCCTTCCGGCAGACGCAGCCGATTCGGCGTACGCAGCGCATAGCGGGTCGTGAACAGCAGGTCGCACTCGATGTCCTCAATAAACGGGTGAATCGTATAGTCCGTCATGACCATTGCGAGCAGACCGCCGTACTCGTCATGCCTGCGCAGGTGCGTCATGCTCTGTCCGCCGAACATGTGCGTGCAGACGACCATATCCGGCATGAATTCATCGAGCAGCTTCACCATTTTCTCAGCGTAGGCAGCGTTGAAGAGGTATACGGGTGATTTGACATAGGGCGTGCTGATGGCCTTTGCGAATTTGTACAGCCTGCCGAAGGATTTCGGCGCCGCCTTGACAAAGCCAACATACGCATCCGACACCGTCGTTGACAGCCTCTGACCTCCGAACGCCACGCAGTCCTCCAGCCGGCATTCCACGCCGCGAACAGTCAATGCGTCATTCACTGCGCGTGCCGCAGTGTCATGTCCGCCGCCGGTGTGCGTGGACAGAATCAATGCTCTCATCATTCCTCCTGACCGGCGGATTGCTCCGCCATCATTTCGTCAATGATTTTGCACGTCATGCGAATAATTCGCGCACAGGGACGACCTTGATAATAGGCTTTTGTACGTGCCTCCGGCGCAGGCTTTTCCGGCTTCTTCTCTCGCCCGAGCAGCTCCGCGCAGCAGATGCTGCCGTTCTGGGCCATGAACTCCCGATACACCCTTTGCACGCGCGCGTAGGTCTGCGGACGATGCTCCTTCTTCGCGCCGTCCTCGCCCTCAAGCGATGCGCAGAGCATCACCGCCGCCGAAAACGCGCCGCAGTTATCCCGCAGCCGCCCGATGCCGCCGCCTAAGCCGCACGACACGCGCGCAGCCTGCTCCCCGGTCAGTCCGGCAACATCGGCATACGTCATCAGCACTGCCTGCGCACAGTTTGCACCGGATGCAAACAGACGAACCGCCGCCTTTTCGCGCTCTGAAATGCTCATGCGGTTTATTGCGCCGTGACCAGCTTGAGCGTATCGCGCAGATGGTCGTACACCTTATCCTTGTAGGTATCCGTGTACGCCTTCGGATACGTCAGATGAACCGTATAGAGCACCGCATTCTTGTAGAACGCCGCGAGACGTCCCGCGATTTCCGTGCCGTCGGTCAGCGTGCCGCTGTAGTTGGCATAGACGCCTGTCGCACCCATGAACAGTCCCTTGCGCGTTGCGGTATTGGACGGGCTGTACTTGCTGAAGCCTGCCTCCTTGACGCTGTTGAGCATCGCGGTGACCTCCGCCGCCAGCATGTCGGTCGTGTACTCGACATTCGTGCCGTTCGAGGTGATGGTCAGCGTCGCTGCGTAATCCGCGCGCGTGTCAGGGTTGCGCAGGATGTAGGTGTTCAGCTGCGTTGTGTCAGCCGTCCAGCCCATCGGCGCCTCGAAGGTCAGACCGAGGCTGTCAACGGTATAGGTCGAATAGGAGAACACAAGCGCCGGCACAGGCGTAGCGGTCGGCTTGTCGATCGGGTTGATCACAATCGGCGTCGCACCGGCATACTGACCGGAAATGACCGGAATCGGTGTGTCGGTCGGCGCCTGCGTGACGAGGCTCGGCAGCTCGACGACATTGTCCTCGGCGGCCTCTTCCCCGGATTCAGGCACATAATCGTCCTCCTCCGATTCCGGATTGTAGTCATCGGAAACCGTCTCGCCGTCCGTCAGTCCGGAACCATCCGTCAGTCCGGAACCATCCGTCAGTCCGGAAGCGTCCGTCTGCTGACCGGATGTCCTTACGTTGATGGAGTACTCCGTCTGCGGCTCGCTTGCGCATCCAGCCAGCAGCAGGGCGCACGCGCTGAGCATCGCGGCGATTCGAAGCGTCTTTCTCATGGTTGTTCCCTCCTTGTTCGACCTTTGTCTGTTATTCTGCCTGATTGTCTGAACCAAGCGCGTCATAGTTCGGGTGATACAGCCTTCTGTCAAGACTCCAGACCTTTTCGGAGAACGTGCCGGCCGGAATGCGTGCCAGGATGCCCTGCATCTCGTTCATCTTCGCGTCCAGATCATCGATGCGCGCCAGCACCTCGGCTTCGGGGAACATCGGCGGCTTCGGGCTGCCGTATTCCGGAATGCTGTGATGCGAAAGCACCATGTGCTCCAGCAAAAGCACGGTTTCGCCGGTCACGCCGACATTCTTCGCCGCCTCCTCGATTTTTGCGACGCAGCGCACGAGGTGACCGATGAGCAATCCGTCTGCGGAGTAGTCGCTGACCGTGCCCGTTTCATCGCTGATCATTTCGGTCGTCTTGCACAGGTCGTGCAGGATGACGCCGGCATAGAGCAAATCAGCATTGAGGAAGGGATACGCCGCGACAACGTGCCTGGCGAGGTTGAGCATGCTCGTCGTATGATGGAGCAGGCCGGAGCGCTCGGCATGATGCAGCCGCTGCGCCGCGGGGAACCATTCGAGCTTGTCGCCGGTCATCCGCAGCATTTCGCGGACGATTTTCTTCAGCTCCTCCGACTGGAACGCATCGACCGTGTCGTCAATCTGCTTCCGCATGACCTCCGGCTTTTCCGGCGCGGATGCAACGAGCTTCGTCATATCGACACCGTCCTGCGGCAGTGCGGCGCGCATCTGCTCGATGCGCAGCTGCTTGCGCCCGTTATACTCCTGCACCGTCCCGCGAACCTTCAGGACGCTGCCCTGCCTGGGCGCGACCATCAATTCGTTCCATTCCCACTGCTTGGCGTTGATTTCGCCGGTTTTATCCGCCAGCATCATGTCCAGATAGGGGCGATTGTTCTTATCCGTCCTGACATCCGCGGAGCGGACAAGCAGGAATTCCGTGATGCGCAGGTTGCTATACAGCTCGCTGACTGTCATATCGTTGCCTCCGGTTTGTGTCGTGTCAGAATCCGCCGCCCTGCTCTGCTGCCGGCGGAAGATCCGCATACGTTGTATATTCGCTCAGCCACGCGACCTTAACGGTATTCAGCGGGCCGTTTCTCTGCTTGGCGACGATGATTTCGCCGATATTCTTGTCCTCTGTTTCAGGGTTGTAATACGCCTCGCGGTGGATGAACATGACGACGTCGGCGTCCTGCTCGATGGAGCCGGAGTCACGCAGGTCAGACAATGCCGGGCGCTTGTTGTCGCGCGTCGTCGAGGCGCGGGACAGCTGTGCGCAGGCAATCAGCGGCACCTTCAGCTCCAGCGCGATGGCCTTGAGCTGGCGGCTGATTTCACTGACCTCCAGCTGACGGTTTTCCGTCTTGCCGTCGGCGTGCATGAGGCCGAGATAGTCGACAATAATCAGGTCGAGTCCCCTGTCCATCATCAGGCGGCGGCAGCGCGAACGGAGCTGCGTCGGCGTGATGCCTGCCGTGTCATCGATGTAAATCGGCGCGTTCGACATCGGGCCGATGGATTTTGCAAGCCGCATCCAGTCGTCTGAGGCGAGTATGCCGCGGCGCACCTTCTGCATGTCGACGCGCGCGTCCGAGCACAGCATACGCAGCGCAATCTGCTCGCGCGGCATTTCCAGAGAAAACACGGCGACGCTCTTGCCTGCGTACAAGGCCGCGTGGGTCGCGATATTCATGGCGAAGGAAGTCTTGCCCATGGACGGACGCGCGCCGACGATAATCAGCTCGCCCCCGTGCAGACCCGTCAGCAGCCCGTCCAGCTGTGTGAAGCCGGTCGGCACGCCGGAGACCTGCCCCTTGAGCTTGGCAAGCTCCTCGATGTTGGCATAGGTCTTGTAGAGCACCTCTTTGACGTGCATCAGGCTTTCGCCGGAGGAGCGGTTCATGACGATGTCGAAAATCGCCTTCTCCGCATGCCCCAGCGTCTCCTGCAGGGGATTCTGCTGGCTGTAGCACTCCTGTGAAATCTCCTGCGATGCCTTGATGAGCTTGCGCAGGGTTGATTTTTCCTGCACCAGCGTGATATACGCCTTGACGTTCGCAGTCGTGGGCACGAAGCTCATCAGCCGCATCAGGTACTCGGTGCCGCCGACGCCCTCAAGCGTTCCGCGGCGCGTCAGCTCGGTATCGACCGTCACGACGTCGACCGGACTATGATTCCGGCTCAGGTGAACCATGGCTTCATAGATGGCGCGATGAGCCGGCTGATAGAAGTCCTCCGGCACAAGCGCCTCGACTGCCTGCAGGACGGCGTTGGCATCCTGCATCATGGCACCGAGGACGGATTGCTCCGCCTCCACGCTGTTCGGCGGTGTGACGGCTCTGTATTCTGACATTCCGGCTGATCACTTCCTTTCTTTGGAGCACAGCCTGTTCCATAGCCCCCTTAGATCACTTCGCCGGAGCAGCCTCAACATGCACGTTCATTTTTGCAGAGATGTCCTTGTATAGCCGAACCTCAATCTCCACATCGCCGACCGCACGGATGTTTTCGCACTTGATATCGCGCTTGTCCACGGCGACGCCATGCTGCGCCTTCAGCTGCTCAGCCACCTCGGCGCTCGTGATGGAGCCGTACAGGCGCCCCTGCGAGCCGCACTTCACGGACATATTGATCGCCTGACCGCGCAGGGCCGCCGCCTGCTTTTCGGCATCGGCACGGCGCTGCGCTTCGCGGTCAGCCTCCGCCTTGCGCATCTTTTCCACGCCCTTCATTGAACCGGCAGTCGCTTCGACCGCCAGCTTCTTGGGGAACAGGAAGTTGCGGGCATAGCCGTCCGCGGCGTTCACGATCTGATCCTTTTTGCCGACACCCTTGACATCCGCCAGCAGAATAACCTTCATAACCAAATTCCTCCTTCATCAGCCCGATCCGGGCAACCCGTTCCGGGTAATCCGTTCCGGGCAATCCGTTTCGGGTACAAAACAGTTTTATTCGTCCTCGTTGCGCATATCCTTGCGGAGCCCCCGCGGGTCGCGCAGCTGATCCATAATCCCCCACAGCACTGCGATGATCGGGATGAACAGCACGGTGATCACCGCAATCACCTTGCGGCGCGTCCGGCTGGTGTTCATCTTCTTGAGAATCGCGCTGTTCATGGCAACGCCCTGAATCGCAAACGCCCAGAAAGCAACGCTGCCCATCATCGAGGTCATCATCGCGACCGTGCCATTGTCCGTCATGTACTGAATGGCGCTGAGCACCAGGAACACGCCCATCCCAATGCCGAAGCCGGTCGGCATATACCATGCTGTCGCCGGCGGAATGCTCGGTGTTGTTTCCTGCTTCTGACGGATGAGCATCATGATCAGCGCAAACGTCATCGTTCCCTTGACCATCAGGTCCGGCACAACGGACGGCAGCGCCAGCTCGATGGTTGTGCGGAAGCTGCTTTCCAGCTGCGACAGGATGTCCTCGGGAATCAGGGAAACCAGCCCCGTCAGCTTGATCCACGCCGTCAGCGCCAGCGCGCGTTCGCCGTCCAGCGACGCAAGCCCCGACAGATACGCATTGTAGAGCAGCTGCGGTCGCGTCAGGTCGTTCATATACAGCGACATGATGTCATATGACAGCCCTTCATACATGTCGCCGTACGCCCGATACCGTTCCAGCAGCATGACCAGCATCGCTGCGATCGCCGCCGTGCACACGGCTGCCCAGTACATGGCTGTCCGCTTACCGGCAAGCGCCCTTTCCGGCAGGAACAGCGATACCGCGCTGCCCAGCAGCCACACGCACCCGGCCGGCAGGAACAGCTTCGGGAGCAAAAGCAGGCACAGCGCAAACGGGATGCAAAGCAGCGCCTTCATCGGCCATAGCCAGTCGCGCTTCGAGGGATCATCCCCCAAAGCGAAGAAGTCTTTTGAAACGCTTCCGGCGGTGACAAAGGGCATCAGCGCCAGCATCACACCGGCAAGAAACGTGCTTTTCGTCGCCGCAATCACGCCGAAGAGGACAATTGCCGCCGCGGTATGCAGGAACTCGGTTTTACGCTGCCTCGCGGCAAGCATTGCTGCCATGATCTTCACACTCCTTACAGCTCTTTTATTTTACAGCACAACGGCAGAAAAAGCAAGCATAAGAACACGCTTGTCACATGCGGTTCTGTTTAATTGGCTATGAGGACTGGTTTTTTTTCTGAAATGATGGTATACTGAGGAAGAGAGAACACAGGGGGTGAAAGATGTATGTCCGAGCAACAGAAAAGGGCAGCGCTGCAGCATACCAGCATAAATCCGCTGTATCAGCAGATCATCGCGAAAATTCAGGAGGATATTTCGAATGGAACATATCCGCCCGGGAGCCGGATTCCGTCAGAGGGGGAACTGTGCGGCCGCTATGGCGTCAGCCGTGTGACGGTGCGACGTGCGCTGAGCGAGCTGTCGCGTGAGGGAATCCTGCACAAGATGCAGGGCAAGGGCACCTATGTGTGCAAGCCGCGCATCTGCCGCGACCTGCGCAGCGTCAGCAGCTTTCACGAGGGCTGCGAGGCGCAGGGCATGAAGGCGAGTGCGCGGCTGATTCACATGCATATGACGCGTGCCGATGCGCAGACCTCCTCGGAGCTGCAGCTGCCGGATGAGCGCGTGCTGGAAATCGAACGCCTGCGGATGGCAGACGGCGTGCCGGTGATGATTGAAACGAACCGCTTTCCTGCGAAATATACCTTCCTGCTGCTGGAGGACATGCACGAATCACTCTATGAAGCGCTGGAGCGGCATGACCTGCGTCCGGAGAGCGCACTGCATGACATCAGCCTGTGCTATGCGACGCCCGCGCAGGCAAAGCTCCTCGAGGTCGAGCCGGGTCAGGCGCTGCTGCTGCTGCATGAGGTCATGTACGACCAGCATGCGCTGCCGCTGCATACGTCAACGCAGTTCATCCGTGCGGATCGCTTCACGTTCCGAATCTAAGCATTACACGAGGAAAATTTATGGCAAAATTCGCAATTTTTGTTGATCTGGAGAACTGCGGCGCGAAGGTGCCGACGCTCAACTCGATTCTGGAGAAGGTCAAAATCCGCGGCGATATCCTGCTTGGCAGGGTGTATGGATATACGGATCATTTTTCCTCGCTCAAGGAGCTGTTGCTGAGCAACACGTTCACGGTCGTGCCGTCGCTGCGTTACGGCATCGCGCAGAAGAACAACGCTGATATCCAGCTGGTCGTTGATGCGCTTGAGGTGGCGTTCACGAATCCGCTGATCGACTCCTTCTGCATTGTGTCCGGCGACAGCGATTACACGCCGCTTGTCGGCAGGCTCAAGAGCATGGGGAAATTCGTGCTGGGCATCAGCCGAAGTGAGGCGGCAAGCACGATTTTTATCAACGCGTGCAATGAGTTCCAGTTTCTGGAGGGTGTCAGCGCCGCCGCCGTGCCGTCGCCGGAGAAGAAGCACCGTGCCGCGACCGAGGAGGCTGCGGACGAAGCGGAGCTCAACAAGCTGCTGATGTCCATTCTGGAGGAATCTGCGGACACGGACGGCATGTACGCCTCCGAGCTCAAGAATGTGCTGTTGCGCCTTCGCCCGGACTTTAATGAGAAGACATACGGCTGCTCGTCCTTCGGCAAGCTGCTGACGCGCCTGAGTCAGCGCTTCAGCGATTTCCGCGTCAAAACGGACAATTTCAACATGATGGTCAGCCCGAACAGCGCCGAATCGGCAGAAAGCCGTCCGCAGCTGACGAAGGACAACTGGCGCGAGGCCTTCGCCGCGCAGCTGCAGGCATACAAGGAGGGCGGCTTCGAGCGCATCAACCCGTCCATCCTGAAGGCGGATATTCTGACGTCCTATCCTGATTTTTCCGAGCGGAGCATCGGCTTCAAGCGCTTTTCGGACGTCATGAAGCAGCTGGAAAAGGACGGCCTTGTCAAGGTGGAAATGGATGAGCAGAAGACGATGCTGATTCAGCTGCTCTGATTTCGGAGGGAACCGTCATGCAATATCTGCGCAGATTGATCTGGCATATCGCATCGTGGCTGCTGGTGCTGCTGGTCGTCATCGGGTTGGCAGTCGTCAGCTTTTACTACGCCATGAACCTGACGAACATTCATGTCGTGCTCAAGGATGGCATGGCGCTCCGCTCGAAGGTCATCATGATGATGGAGGATTCCTCCGAGCTGACGAAATACTTTCAGGAGAGCTTTATCCAGCGCGACCCGATGGTGCAGAGCGCCATCGCCGGCGAATCCGCCTACAGGGATTACAACATCCGCGGCATCGACCACCGGCTGGAGATGTCCTTCATGTGGGTCTGGCCGTGGGATACGGTCGCGCGCGTGACGATTGTGGAGCGCATTCCGCGCATTGACGGCCGCGTCAAGGCGGCCTATGCCGACCAGTATGTCGCGGAAAAGGGCTCTGCGGGCTTGTATCCGCCCGACTGGCAGAGCATCCGCTATAACGCCGTGCTCGTCAAGGAAAGCGGTAAGTGGCATATTCGCAGCCTGACAATGGTGGAAGCCGTGGAGGATTAAGGGGACCATTCAGCGGCGCCGCCGAAGGGTGCGGCGTTGTCTTAAAACGAGGTATGCATATGGACGCGCAGCTTCTCTTGAACGCCTGTCAGCAGGCGGATATTGACTTTTTCACCGGCGTGCCGGATTCGCAGCTCAAGGGGCTGTGCGACACGCTCTATGCGCTTTACGGCGTTCATTCTCCGCATCATATCGTCGCGGCGAATGAAGGCAATGCCATCGGACTTGCGGCAGGCCATTATCTGGCGACCGGCAAGCCTGCGCTGTGCTATATGCAGAATTCCGGGCTTGGCAACGCCGTCAATCCGCTGGCGTCGCTGATGGATGCGCAGGTGTATCAGCTGCCCTGTCTGCTGGTTGTCGGCTGGCGCGGCGAGCCCGGCGTGCATGATGAGCCGCAGCACGTCAAGCAAGGGCAGATCACGCTGGGACAGCTTGATCTGCTGGACATCCCGTACCGCGTGCTGAGCCGCGACACGACCGGGGAGCAGTTCACGGCGGATTTCGCCTTCCTCGCGGATTGCCTGAGAAAAAAGCAGACGGCGGCGCTTGTCGTCCGTAAGGGCGCGCTGTCCTGCACGCTGAAGCCCTCCTACGGCAACGCCCATACGCTTCTTCGCGAACGGGCGGCGGAGCTGCTCCTGTCCGCCATGTCGCCGGACGACATTGTGGTGTCGACGACCGGCAAGCTCAGCCGCGAGATCTTTGAGCTGCGCGAAAAGCACGGTCAGGGTCATGCGCACGACTTTCTGACGGTCGGGTCGATGGGGCACGCAAGCATGATTGCGCTGGAAATCGCGCTGGAAAAGCCGAAACGCCGCGTCTGGTGTCTGGACGGCGACGGCGCGGCGCTGATGCATCTGGGCGCGATGGCGGTCATTGCGCAGCGCAAACCGGAGAATCTTGTGCATGTCGTCATCAGCAACGGCGCGCATGAAACGGTCGGCGGCATGCCGGTGTGCGAGGGCGCGCTGTCCGCAAGCCGTATCGCATCGGCGGTCGGTTATCCGCAGGTAATATCGGCGGAGGACGAAAAATCACTGTGCACGTCGCTTCAGGCTGTCAGCAAAGGGCATGCGCTGACGCTGCTGGAAATCGCCTGCGCGGTCGGTGCACGCGCTGACCTCGGCCGTCCGACAACGACGCCGAAAGAGAACCGCGATGCACTGATGTCGCTGCTGAAGGAGGACGGGGCGAAATGATCGCGCTGCTGCTGAACTCGGGGCTCGGCTCGCGCATGGGCGATGAAACGCAGGCGCACCCGAAGTGCATGTGCCGTTTGGACGAATACGACACCATCATCTCGTGGCAACTCAAGCTGCTGAAATCGTGCGGCATCACCGATGCAGTCGTCACGACAGGGCACCTGAGCGACATGCTGACGGAATACCTGACCGGGCTGAACTGCGGTATCCGCCTGCATTTCGTTCATAATCCGCGGTACCGTGAAACGAATTACATCTACAGCATGTATCTGGCTCGTGAGGCGCTTCCTGGGCAGGATGTGCTGAGCCTGCACGGCGATTTGGTGCTTCATCCGCAGGTGATGCGATCGCTCGTATCCTCCGATATCAGCACGATGGCGGTCGATTCCACCCTGCCGCTGCCGGACAAGGACTTCAAGGCGCTGCTGACAGACGGACGCATCCGCAGAATCGGCGTGGACTGCTTTGAACCGGGCAGCGCGGCGTGTCAGGCGGCGTACCACTGGCGTGCGGACGATTTTGCACGTTGGATGGCGGAAATCGAGCGCTTTGTCGAACACGGCGAGGTCAAATGCTACGCCGAAAACGCATTCAATGCCGTGTCTGACGAGATTCCGCTGTTTCCCTATGAATGCGGCGGACTGCTCTGCGCGGAAATCGACAATCAGGACGATCGGGCTGCCGTCTGCGCCCGGTTTGCACAGGAGGTCAGACGATGAAACAGGTCTATATCTGCTTTTCCACCGACATTCTGCATAACGGGCATATCCGCATCCTGCAGCGTGCCGCCGAACTCGGCGAGGTGACGGTCGGTCTGCTGACGGATGAGGTCGTCGCGAGCTACAAGCATTATCCGCTCATTCCGCTGGAGGAGCGCATCTCGATGTTCGAGGGGCTCCGGTACGTCAGCCGCGTCGTCATTCAGGAAAGCCTTGATTACACGGATATTCTGCGTCAGCTGCGTCCGGACATCGTCGTTCACGGCGACGACTGGCTTGTGGGCTATCAGGCGAACATCCGCCAGAAGGTCATCGAAACGCTGTGCGAGTGGGGCGGCGAGCTGGTCGAATTTCCCTATACGCATACGCCGACCGAGGAGACGCTCTCCACGCTTGACCAGCTGCTGTCGCTGCCGGAAACGCGCCGGAGCCGCCTGCGCCGCCTGCTGCACTATCGCCCGTGCCTGTCCGTCATGGAAGCGCACGACGGTTTGACCGGACTGATTGTCGAAAAGACCGTTGTCGAGACGGAGAAGGGACGCCGGCAGTTCGATGCCATCTGGGTATCGAGCCTGTGCGATTCCACCGCGAAGGGCAAGCCGGATATTGAACTGGTTGACATGACGAGCCGCCTCAACACGCTTGAGGAAATTATGGAGGTCACCACCAAGCCGATTATTCTGGACGGCGACACGGGCGGACAGGTCGAACACTTCGTCTACAACGTGCAGACGCTGGAAAGAACCGGCATCAGCGCCGTCATCATCGAGGACAAGCAGGGACTGAAGAAGAACAGCCTCTTCGGCACCGGCGCAGGGCAAACCCAGGCGCCTGCGGATGTCTTCTGCGAGAAAATCCGCGCCGGCAAGAATGCCCAGAAAACGAAGGATTTCATGATTATCGCGCGCTGCGAGAGCCTGATTCTCGAGCAGGGGCTGGACGACGCGCTCAGCCGCTGCCATGCGTATGTTGCCGCCGGTGCTGACGGCATCATGATTCATTCCAAGGCAAAAACGCCGGATGAAATCTTCGCCTTCTGTGATGCCTTCCGCAAGGATGACGCAAAGACCCCCCTTGTCGTTGTCCCCACGACGTACAACGCCACGACCGAGGACGAGCTCGCAGCGCACGGCGTGAACATTGTCATCCACGCCAATCACCTGATTCGCAGCGCCTTCCCCGCAATGCAGAGGACCGCGCAGGAGATTTTGAAGCACGGACGCAGCCTCGAGGCGGATCCATATTGCATGTCCATCAGGGAAATCCTGACGCTTCTGCCGAATCGATGAAAAGAGGCTACGGAAAAGCGCAGTGTAAAGGGAAACGGAGCAGAAAAGCAAAACCATCATGAACGCGAAAAAGCAGCTGTTCGGTTGAGCAGCTGCTTTTTCGTTACTGGCAGGGACGCTTCGCTGCCTGCGCCTGATTGCTTGACGTCTTCTGCACGGATGCTTTGTGATGGTTTGGTTGGGGCTTTGCCCCAAGCCCCAGCAGGGACGCTGTCCCTGCACCCTGCAAGGGAGTTCCTCCCTTGACCCGTTTTCAGGCGAAAAGCAGCGCTGCGATGCGTGTCAGTGTACTCTGCATAAGAAAATCCCCCTGAATCAGCAGGCGGATACGCCTGAGCTTCCCTTCGGACGGAATGCGCAGGAAATCATCCAGAATCTGCTGCGCGTCCTGCGGCAGTTCACTTCCATAAGCCGCCCGAATCATCGCCGCGTTGTCGTAGGAAAGCCGCAGACGGCTGCGAATCCTTGCCGGCTGACGGAACGCATGCAATGCGCGGCACATCAGCCCGCCACTGCTTGCGCCCATGACGTTGCTGCCGTGCTGCCGGTAATCAACCAGCTGCCTGTCAACGGGGATGACGTGCCCGAAGGCGGCGGCAGTCAGTGCGATAAACCAGTCATGCATAAAAACGCCGCTTTCCGGCATGTATTCGGCACAAATGCGGCATAAAGGCGCGTTCATCATCAACATGCAGCCGGTAACGTTGTTCTGCACGAGCAGCTTCGGCAGTGAAACGGCGGAGGTGCTCCACCCCTGATGGCGGCGAAAGCTCCCGCAGAGTATGTTTCCCTGTGCATCGATGACGCGCCCGTCGCAGTGCACAAGCAGCGGCGTATCCCTGCCGTACTGCGCCTCGGCGGCGGATAACGCGCCCTGCAGAATTTGCAGCTTTTCCGGATGCCAGATGTCGTCCTGATCGCACAGTGCCGCGTCCGTGCCGGCCGATGATGCCTCGCGGATGAGCGCACGGAACGCGCCGACCGCGCCCAGATGCTGTCCGGACGATGCGGCAATGCGGAACCGGCTGTCTGATGCCGCAGCTGCCGCCAGCAGTGAAACGGTCGCGTCCTCCGAGCCGTCATCACGCAGCAACGCCGTGAAGGGAATCGTCTGCGCCCGAAGCGAGGTCAGCTGCTCCGGCAGATATTTTTCACCCTGATACGCCGCGAGCAGCACCATCGGCGCAGAACGCGCGGTTACCATGTCCAGCCCCACTTGTTGAAATACTGGATGGTGCTATGGATATGGCGGAGAATGCCCTTCAAATTATGGGCGCTGTCGCGCTTCCACGTGTGCGTTATGGTGATATCGGGCGTATAGAGGATGGTTCCGCCCTTTTTCAGCACGCGCCGCGACAAATCGCTGTCCTCATGGTAAAGGAAAAAGCGTGGATCAAAGCCGTGCAGCTGCTGCGCGAGCACGCGCGTACGCACCATCATAAAGCAGCCCGTCGCGTACTCGACATTCATCCGCTGATTCACATCCAGCCCCTCAAGCGTGTATTCCTGCCGAATCCTCTGCCAATACCTGCTGGATGCAGGCATCCGCCGGCTGATGAGCCGCCGCACGGTCGGCATCCGCCGAGGCAGAAGCTGCTCCGTTCCGTCGGGGTTCAGCACGCGCGGCGTCAGGATAGTCGCGCCGCTTTCCTCCATTGCCGCCATCATCCGCCGGAGCGTGTCCGGCGCGAATGTTACATCGGGATTGCAGATGACATGATAGGTGCTCCGCAGCTTCGGCAGCACGAGGTTATTGCCCGCGCCGTAGCCGAGATTCTTTTCCGCAGCGAGATAGTGCATGCCCGGGCAGTTCCAGTTCGCACTGAAGAACGAGGCATCCCCGGGCGAATTATTGACCACGTAGAGGTCGAGATAGACATCGCTGTCCACAAAGCTCTGAATGCAGGGCAGCATTTCCACACCCGAATGATAGAGCACAACCGCTGCGCTCAGCCGGTGACGATCCGTGAGATCCTGCATGATGCATCCTCCCTTCGTCTTTTTTCCACATCATTTTATACTACAACCGAGGTTTTGTCCAGTACGGTTCGGGAAAGTTCCATCACGCATGCCATGACTGTACGGACTTCGTCCGTTTCCCTGACTTCGTCCGCTCTCCTGCCCTTTGGTCTTTTCCGCAGAGGTACGTTGTGATGGTTTGATTGGACCTATGCCCCAAACCCCGTCAGGGAAGCTGTTCCTGCACCCTGCAAGGGAGCTCCTCCCTTGACCCTTTTTGCTTCTGCAAAATAGGTTGCAGTTTTCCTCGCAAAATTGCGCTGTCAGCCGAAAAAAAGACGTAAAATCTGCATTCTGAATGGAATTCACTTGCAAATCAGCCATTTATCCGATATAATGAAGGAAGACTGCAGGAGAACGCCTATCGGCAGTCTCCGGCACCTGGGAAGAGGGAGTAAAATATGCAGGATATGCAGGACATGATTGACCGCTTGAATCAATCCGGTAAGCGATTGAGCAAAGGTCATCGAAAAATCGCACAATACATCGTCGAGCATTACGATAAGGCGGTGTTCATGACTGCCAGCCGCCTTGGTGAAAGCGTGGGCGTGAGCGAATCGACCGTGGTGCGTTTTGCTGCGTCCATGGGCTATGACGGCTATCCGCAGCTCCAGCGTTCCCTGCAGGAGCTCGTCAGCCATCGCCTGACCGCAAACCAGCGCTTCGAGATGGCGACAGAGCTTGACCCGGCGGCGGCGCTGACAACGGTGCTCAAGAGCGACATGCAGAATCTGCGCAACACGCTGGAGCAGATTGAACGCCCCGTGTTCAACCAGGTGGTTGACCTGCTTCTGTCGGCGAATGCCATCTACGTGATGGGGCTTCGCTCTGCGGCACCGCTGGCGCAGTTCATGGGGTACTATCTGAACTACATCTTCGACAACGTGCACCTCGTGTCCTCCGGCGCGACGGACGTGTTTGAGGACATCATCAAGCTGCGCGAAAAGGACGTGCTGATTGGCATCTCCTTCCCGCGGTATTCGACCCGAACGCTGGAGGCGATGCGCTTCGCCAAGCGCGGCGGTGCGCAGGTGGTTGCGCTGACGGACGGTCCGATGTCGCCGCTGGCGGAAATTGCGGATTTGACGCTGACCGCGCGGACGGATATGGCGAGCTTTGTTGATTCGCTGGCGGCACCGCTGAGCGTCATCAACGCGCTGCTTGTAACGCTGGGTCTGCACCGCAAGGAGGCGCTCAGCCAGCATTTCAGGCAGCTGGAATCCATCTGGGAAACCTACGAGGTATATTTGGAGGAGGAAGGGCATGGGGACATGCATGCCTGAGAAGCGCATTATCATCATCGGCGGCGGCGCTGCCGGCATGATGGCATCGATTTTCGCCGCTCGCGCCGGTGCGACCGGTACGACCGGTGCGTCCGGTGCGTCCGGTGCGTCCGGTGCGTCCGGAATGCAGGTGACGTTGCTTGAACGCGGCGAAAAGCTCGGCAAAAAGGTCTACATCACCGGCAAGGGACGCTGCAACGTCACGAACGACTGCACCATGGATGAATTCCTGCGCGAGGTGCCGCGCAATCCGCGCTTTCTGTACAGCGCACTCTCGTTCTTTTCGCCGCAGGATATGATGCAGCTTCTGGAGGACGGCGGCTGTCCGGTTGTCGTGCAGCGTGGACGGCGCGTTTTCCCATCCTCCGAGAAGGCAAGCGATGTGACGCGGACACTGCAGCGGCTGATGAACAATGCAGGCGTGTCGGTCAGGTACGGCGCGCGCGTGTCATCCCTGCTGACGGAATCGCCTGACGGACAGACGCGCGTAACGGGCGTGCGCCTGCAGGATGGAACAAGCCTTCCGGCAGACTGCGTCATCGTTGCAACCGGCGGCTTGTCGTGTCCGCTGACCGGCTCAACAGGGGACGGCTATCGCCTCGCCGAGCAGGTCGGGCATACGGTGCTGCCGCAGTCGGGCGTGCTGTCTGCCATCGAAACGGAGGATCAATGGTGTGCGCAGCTGCAGGGGCTGTCGCTCAAAAATGTGACGCTTACACTCAAAAAAGGCAAAAAGCAGCTGTATTCGGAGCTTGGCGAAATGCTCTTCACGCACTTCGGCATTTCGGGACCGCTCGTGCTGACAATGTCCTGCCACCTGCCTGACAAGCTGTCAGACGCGGACGTTACGCTTGACCTGAAGCCCGGGCTGACCGTGCAGCAGCTTGACGCACGCCTTCAGCGCGAGCTCGCGGAGGACAGCCGCCGTCAGCTGCGGAACATGCTGCCGCACCTGCTGCCGGGGAGCTTCGCAGAGCTGTTTCCGGCGCTGTGCGGCATTGACGGCGACAAGGTCTGCGCGCAGGTGACGCGCGAGGAGCGCGAGAAGATCGCTGCGATGCTCAAGGGCTTGCCGATTCATTTAAAGCGCCTTGCCCCCATCGAAGAGGCGATTGTGACGCGCGGCGGCATCAGCGTGAAGGAAGTGACGCCTGCGACCATGGAAAGCAGACTTGTCAAGGGGTTGTATTTCGCAGGCGAGGTTCTGGATGTCGATGCGCATACCGGCGGCTATAACCTGCAAATTGCGTGGTCAACGGGTGCGTTAGCCGGTGAAAGCGCAGCAAAAGAAGACGATTGAGGAGATTAGAGCACATTGCATTATATCGTCATGGACCTTGAGTGGAATCAGCCGATGTCGTATGAGGGCGCCGTTTTTCGAAAGGTCGGCGACAGGCTTGTATTCGAGATGATTCAAATCGGCGCGGTAAAGGTGGACGAAAGCTATCAGGTGGTTGACAGCATTTCCATCCCGATTCGCCCGCAATACTATATCAAAATTCATCCGCGCATCAGAAAAATGACGCAGTTGAGCGCCGAAACGCTCGCTGACGCGCCAACATTTCTTGACGCGATGGCGCAGTTCACCGCGTGGTGCGGCGCAGATTACACGCTGCTCACATGGGGCTGCGACGACATCAGCGTACTGAAGCAAAACATGGATTTCTTCGGCTATACGGAGCAGTTGCCGCCGATTTGCGATATTCAGCGGCTTTTCTCCGATGTGCACGGCTGCCGCGACCGCAAGGGGCTCAAAACCGCCATGGAGATGGTCAGCATCGAGCAGGATACCGCGCGGTATTTCCACAATGCCCTGCATGACGCGTATTACACGGCGCTTGTGTTCGCAAGCCTGCCGAAGCCCGAGGACGTGCTGAAGTATCCGCAGAAGCCGCGGCTGCTCTGCCATGCGGACAAGCGCGAGCGTGCCGGCGGCGAGACGTTCGACACCGTGCAGGAGGCGTTTGAGAGCGACTTTGCCCGTGTGCCGAGGTGCCCTGTCTGCGGCAAGAAGATGAAGGCGGAGCAGGAGGGCTACGTCCGGCAAACGGCGGACAAGTACATGATGCTTGCCGCCTGTCCGCAGCACGGCAACATGCTGGTTCGTGCGCGGCTGCGCCTTGAATCGGACGGCAGGAAGCGGTTGATGATGAATGCTTCCAAGGCATCGCCGTCGAATGTGGCGTATGTGCATACGAAGCGCCTGCAGATGCGCCGGCGCGACGAGGAGTATCTTGTCCGGCACGGCGCTCCGGTGGATTTGGAATATGCGCTCGAGAATGCCGAGCGCACGTCGATGCCCTTTGAGGATTGAGGGAATTTTCCGCTCACGGACTTCGTCCGTTTTCTTGCCCTTTGCGTGTCCGCAGAGGTGAATCTCCGCGCCGGATATATTGCCGCCTGCATTGTTCATGCAGGATTCGAGAGAGGAGAAAGTTGGATGATCGCATCGAAAGGCAGACAAATCCCCCTGACAGAAGGCATGACAGCAGAAAAAGCCCTGGCACAGCTGGGAATCCCTGCGGAAGGTGTGCTGGCTGTTCAGCAAGCGGGGCGCGTACTGGAGCTCGGCGAGCTCGTCACCCATGACGGCGAATTAATTCCCCTGACGCTGGAAACGGAGGAAGGACGCCGCATTTACGAGCGGTCCGTGCGCTTTTTGCTGCTGGCGGCGGTGAATCGTGTCCTCCCCGGGCAGCGCGTGCGCATCGAGTACAGCGTGGGCGGCGGCGTGCTGCTGCGAATGCCCGGGCATGATATCACAGAAAGCGAAACGCAGGCGATAGCACAGCAGATGCACCTGCTGGCGGAGCAGAATCTGCCGTTTGAGAAGAAGCAGTGGACGCTCGAGACCGCGAAAGCCTATTTCGCCGCGAAGGGACAGGCGGACAAGGTCGCACTGCTCAGCCGCCGCAAGCTGCCGTATTTCACGATGTACGGTCTGGACGGCATCTGGGAGTATTTTTATGGCGCGATGGTCAGCCGGACAGGGCAGGTGATGGTCTTTGCGCTGACGTGGCTACCCGACCGCGGCATTGTGCTGCGCCTGCCGGCAGCGGAGCATCCGCAGATTGCCGCGCCGTACGTGCATCGCCCGAAGCATCTGGCGGTGTTCGACCAGTCCAACGAATGGTGCGCCCTGCTGGGCATAACGAACGCATCGGATGTGGCGGACATGATTGCGCAGCGCCGGTTCCGTCAGTTTATCCGGCTGAATGAGGCGCTGCACGATAAGGCAATTGCGGAAATTGCCGAGGAAATCAGCACTCAGCACCGCAAAATCGTGCTGATTGCAGGACCGTCCTCTTCCGGCAAGACGACCTTCGCCGAGAGGCTCGCGCTGCATTTGCGTGTCATCGGGCTGCAGCCCGCGGTCATCTCGCTGGACAATTACTACCTCAACCGCGACAGCTTCAAGCCGCAGGCAGACGGCACCATCGATCTGGAGTCGATTGACACCATCGATGTACCGCTGTTCCGGACGCAGATGAACGCTCTGCTGGATGGCGAAGAGGTCCTGCTGCCAACGTATGCCTTTGACATCGGGCGCCGAAAGGAAGGCGGCACGCCGGTTCATCTGACGGAGAACTCCGTGCTGGTTATCGAGGGGATTCACGGGTTGAATCCCCTGCTGTCCGAGGGGCTCAGGCAGGATGAGCTGTACCGCATCTTTGTCAGCGCCCTGACATGCATAAACCTTGATGACCACAACCGCATCCGCACGACAGACGTCCGGCTGCTGCGGCGCATCGTCCGCGACCGCCAGTTCCGCGCAACGCCGCCGGAGGAGACGCTGAGCATGTGGGCAAGCGTCCGCAGGGGCGAGGAAAAGTGGATTTTCCCGTATCAGGAGAACGCGGACAGGATGTTCAACACCGCGCTGCATTATGAGCTGCCGGTGCTGCGCCGCTATGCGTATGACATCCTCAGGCAGATTCCGCCGGAAAGAGAGGCGTATCTCGCATCGCGCCGGCTGATTAAGACGCTGAATTATTTCCCCGAAATCGATGACAGCATTCTGCAGGAAATTCCGCCGCTGAGCCTGCTGCGCGAATTTATCGGCGGCTGCACGATTGAAATGGATTGATATTGGAGGCTGATGCTTCATGTTTGAAATCGGCAACGAGCGGATTGCGCTCGTCACAGACACGTCCTGCGACCTTTCAGAAGAACAGCTGGCGGAATATGACATCCGCACCGTGGCGCTGCGCGTATCGACCCGCACGGGCGAATACCGCGACCGCACGGAAATTTCGCAGGAGCAGCTCTACGAAATCCTCAAAACCGAGGTGCCGAAGACCTCTCTTCCGTTGCCGGAGGACGTCAGCATGCTTTACCGCACGCTGCGCGATGAGGGTGCGACCGCCATCCTGCATCTGTCCATCAGCGGCAACCTGTCGGGGACGTATAACATGGTGTCGCTGCTGGCGGAGGATTTCGGTGATCTTCAGGTGCATGTGTTCGACAGCCGGACGCTCTCGTGCGGGTTGGGGCTGCTCGTATTGGAGGCGGCGGAATCGCTGTCGAGCGGGATGAGCATCGAGGACACGCTTGCATTGCTCGAAAAGCGCCGCGAGAATCAGCTTGGCACGTTCATCATCCGGACGCTGGAATTCCTGCGCAAGGGCGGACGCATCGGCAGAGTCGAGGGTGCGCTCGGTTCGCTCCTGCAGATCAAGCCGGTCATCTACGTCAACGAAGAGGGCATCTACAACACGCTGTGCAAGGCGCGCGGCTTCTCGAACGCGCTGACGGCGATGGTGGACGAAATCATCCGGCGGTATCAGGGCAGAAGGGTTCGGCTGGCGGTGGTGCACGGCGCGGCTTATGACGACGCCGTCAAGCTGCTTGACCGTCTTCTGGAGCGGCTGGACGTGGTGTCGAGCTTCATCAGCCCCGTCAGCCCTGCGCTGGCGATTCACACCGGTCCCGGACTGCTGGGTGCCATCGTCCAACTGGCAGAATGATAAAAAGACCTGAACGGCCATCGCTCAGGTCTTTTTTATGCAATTAAGCGGCTTTTTGACGGATGAGGCGGATGACCATGCCGATGGCAAAGCCGAGCAGCGCCGGACAAATCCAGCCGAGACCGACGCTGGAAAAGGGTACGTACTTCAGCGAGAAGGCCTGAATGGCTTCGCCGCCGAGCGCCTTGAACAGCTCCTCCGGCAGCGCGGCAAGCAGGTCGTAGAGCGCGGCGAAGAGCGTTAAGCCGGTCGTCCATGCAAACACGGTGCGGTCATACCGGAAGAAGCGTCCGCAGAGCGAGAGGACAATCAGCGTGATGGCAAGCGGATAGAGGAACATAAGCACGGGCAGCGAGTATTCGATGATGGTGCTGAGCCCGAAGTTGGCAATCAGCAGCGACAGGACGCTGAAGCTGACTGCCCACGCGCGGTAGCTCGGTCCCTTGGGGAACATGCCGGTAAACGTCTCGGCGCAGCTCGTGATCAGCCCGACGGAGGTCTTGAGGCAGGCGAGCGTCACGGTGATGGCAAGGACAAGCAGCCCTGCATCGCCGAGATAGTATCGGGCAATCTGCGCAAGGGCGATGCCGCCGTTCTCAGACGTCTCGAACAATCCTCGGCTCTGCACGCCGACGACCGTCACCGCGACGTAGATGACCGCCATCAGCAGGCAGGAGAAAACGCCCGCGCGGACGGTGCTGCTCGCGACAGCATCGGGGTCCTCAACGCCCAATCTGCGGATGACCTGCACAACAACGATGCCGAAGGCAAGCCCTGCCAGTGCGTCCATGGTGTTGTAGCCCTCGAGGAAACCGGTGAAGAACGGCTGGGTGACATACGCGTCCTCCGGCGTAACCGCGCCGACTGATGCGCCGGGACGGAGCATCGCGACAACAACGAGAATGCCGAGAAACAGCAGGAAGCACGGATTCAGCACCTTGCCGATCCACATGAGGATTTTGCCGGGCTTGATGGAGAAATACAGCGCGGCGGCGAAGAAGAGGACGGAAAAGACGAGCAGATAGAGCGACGTGTTCCCGTCCTGCGGCAGCATCTGCTCCAGTCCGACCGTGAAGGACGTGCTTGCGCAGCGCGGAATCGCGAAGAACGGACCGATGGTCAGGTAAAGCAGACACGTGAAGAACAGCGAGTATGGTCGGCTAATGCGGCTTCCCAGCTCAAACAGACCGCTTGAACGGCTGATGCCGAGCGCGGCGACTGCAAGCAGCGGCAGACCAACGCCGGTCGCGCAGAAGCCAAGGACGGCAAGCGCAGCGTTGCTGCCTGCCATCTGACCCATATGCACAGGGAAAATGAGATTGCCCGCGCCGAAGAACATGCCGAACAGCATGCTGGCAATCGAAACGTACTCTCGGCAGCTTAGTTTCCTTTTCATATTCTTTTGCTCCCTAAGGCTGATTTTCCGATATTCTGAAACTTTATTATACTAAACAGGAAAAGCAATTGTCAAGAGCCTGAAAGCATTTTGTCGTGCCCGCTGTGAACAGGGAACAAATGAACGGTCAGCGTCTCATGCCAACCCGGCAGAAAAGCAAAACGCCTGCTCCGGCAACGAAGCAGGCATTTTAGTCTATTGTGAAGGGACGGATCGCATTTTCCCCGATTCCGCAGCGGCCATTCAGATCAGGTTGAACCCCTGCTCCGTGAGCTTCTGCTTGATTTCGTCAATCTGGGCGAAGTCGCGCGTTTCCATGCTGATGCGCAGCAGGCAGCTCGTGACGGCGTAGCTGGCATCGGAGCGCTCATGCGTCACGCCGACGATATTCGCACCGCAGCTGGAGATGATCTGCGTCACGCCGAGGAGCTGACCCGGCTTGTCATCCAGCGCAATGGTCAGCTGGGCATTGCGGCCTTCGCGCTGCAGACCGCGGGTGATAACGCGGCTGAGGATGTTCACATCGATGTTTCCGCCGGAGATGATGCAGACAACCTTCTTGCCCTGGATGGGCAGCTTGCCGAACATGGCGGCAGCGACCGTGACGGCACCGGCACCCTCGGCAACAAGCTTCTGCTTTTCCATCAGGGCGAGAATGGCGGCAGCGATTTCATCCTCGCTGACGGTCACGACCTCATCGACGTATTTTTTGACCATGTCAAACGTCACATCGCCGGGATGCTTGACCGCGATGCCATCGGCAAAGGTGCGGACGCTGTCGAGCATGACGGCCTCGCCTTCCTCCAGGGAGCGCTTCATGCTGGGCGCATTCTCTGCCTGCACGCCGTACACCTTGATGTTGGGATTAAGCTGCTTGATGGCGCAGGCCACGCCGGAAATGAGTCCGCCGCCGCCGATGGAGCAGATAACCGCGTCCGCATCGGGCAGCTGATCGAGGATCTCCAGACCGATGGTGCCCTGACCGGCGATGACCTCCTCGTCGTTGAAGGGGTGGATGAACGTCATGCCGGTTTCCTTCTGCAGCTGGCAGGCGTAGTTGTACGCATCGTCATAGGCGCCCTTGACAAGGCAGACCTCTGCGCCGAGCGCCTTGGTTGCCTCGACCTTGCTGATGGGCGCGCCGTCCGGCATACAGACGATGGCGCGGATGCCCATGCGGCTCGCGGCGAGCGCAACGCCCTGCGCGTGATTGCCGGCGGAGCAGGCGATGATGCCTGCCTTGCGCTGCTCCTCGTTCAGCTGGCTGATCTTGTAGTACGCGCCGCGCAGCTTGAAGGAGCCGGTCAGCTGGAGGTTTTCTGTCTTGAGGTACATGTCGAAGCCCTTGGAGAGCTTTGCGGCATAAATCACGTCCGTCTTGCGGGCGACAGGCTTGAGCACATAGGCGGCATGGTAGATTTTATCGAGCGTGACCATACGAAAGACTCCTTTTTGACAATGGTTATTGCACACCGGATATATAATTGATGAATTGCTGCGCCGTTCTTCCGGAAATGCCGCCGTGGCGGATTTCCCAGCGGTTCGCCGCCGCAAGCAGCTCCTCCTCGGAGAGGCTGATGCCCTCAGGCAGTCGCGCGGCAATGCCCTTGACGATGTCGTGATACTGCTGGCGGTTCGGGCTGACATAGCAGATGGCGCAGCCGAAGCGCTCGGCAAGGGAAAGCTTTTCCTCCATGGTATCGGAGCGGTGAACATCGCCATTGTGCTCCATGTCGTCGCGGTCCTTCCACGTTTCGCGGACGAGATGGCGGCGGTTGGACGTTGCGGCAATCAGCACGTTGGCCGGGCGCGTCTCGACGCCGCCCTCAATGACCGCCTTCAGGAACTTGTACTCGACCTCATTCTCCTCAAAGGACAGGTCATCGATAAAAATCATGAAGCGGTAGTTGCGATTCTTGACGGCGGCGATGATCTTTGACAACAGGCGGAACTGGTGCTTGTAGATTTCAATCATCCGCAGTCCGGACGAGGAATATTCATTCAGCAGCGCCTTGATGGAGGTGGATTTGCCCGTGCCGGCATCGCCGTAGAGCAGGATGTTGTTTGCGCTGCGTCCGCTGACGAACGCCTCGCAGTTCTGCCGGAGCTCCTTCTTCTGCGCTTCATAGCCGATGAGGTCGGACAGGCGCACCGCATCGAGGTTATTGATTGCGACGAACGAGAAGCCGCCGTTTTCCTCCTCCTGAATGCGGAAGGCCTTGTTCAGCCCGAACATGCCGACACCGCAGTCGCGGTAATGCGCCGTGACAAGGTCGAAAATCTCCTGCGCGCCGGAAGCGCGTTCGATGGCGTCTGACAGTGCTCGGACGCGCTCGGATACGGCGCGGTAGTACATCTGCTCCTTTTTCGGGATGGCGGTATAATGCGTCAGGACGGTGAAGCAATCGATGCCGAGGTCACGCTCGATGGGCGCGAAGTCAAAATCGAAGAGCTGCTTGAAGACGGCAAAGTCAGCCAGTGCGAAGTGATTGACGCTTCCGTTGCTTGCCCCGTTCCTTTCGCAGGTCAAGGAGAAGCTGTTCTCGTTTGTAAGCAGCAGGAATGTCAGGTAATCATGCCACAGGTTGCGGTCGAAGCCGTAGAGCGTCGCCAGATCCAGCAAACGCTTGACCTGCCTGTTGATGCGCGAGATCAGCGCATTCTTCTCGCAGGCGTTGTGGCTGTGGTCTGCGAAAATGCCGGAGAGCTGCATGAGAATGCTGTCCTCACCGAGATTGGAGTACAGCAGCAGCCGTGATATCACTTGATGCATGTCCGCGCCTCTTTTACAGCCGCGCGATGACCGCGTCGGTCATTTCCGTACAGGTGAGCGGCGTGACGCCCGAATTGCCGACGATGTCTGCCGTTCGCAGACCGTCCGCGAGCACCTGTTCAACCGCCTTCTCGATGCAGTCCGCCTCTTTGCTCATATCGAAGGCGTACCGGAGCATCATGGCGGCTGACAGGATGGTGGCAATGGGGTTCGCCTTGTTCTGACCGGCGATATCCGGCGCAGAGCCGTGAATCGGCTCGTAGAGGCCGCGCGTTGTCGCACCGAGGGACGCGCTCGGCAGCAGACCGATGGAGCCGGTAATCTGGCTTGCCTCATCGGAGAGGATGTCGCCGAACATGTTGCTCGTCAGGACGACGTCAAACTGGCTCGGACGGCGGACAAGCTGCATGGCTGCATTGTCCACCAGCATATCGGTGACGGTCACATCCGGATATTCCTGCGCGATACGGTGCACGGTTTCGCGCCACAGGCGGGAGGTTTCCAGTACGTTTGCCTTGTCGATGGAGATGACGTTCTTTCGGCGCTTGCGTGCAGCCTCGAATGCGGCACGGGCAATGCGCTCGATCTCCATGACGCTGTAGCGCTCGGTGTCGTATGCTTCCGGACCGTACTGCCCTTCGCGGCGGCCGCGTTCGCCGAAGTAGATGCCGCCGGTCAGCTCGCGCACCATCATCAGGTCGAAGCCCTGCGCCACGATGTCGCTGCGCAGCGGGCAAGCTTCCTTCAGCGCCGGATAGAGCCGCGCCGGCCGGAGATTCGTGTACAGTCCCATGGCGGAGCGGATGCCAAGCAGTCCCTTTTCGGGGCGCATGTTTGCCGGCAGCGTGTCCCACCCGGGACCGCCGACCGCACCCAGCAGCACGGAGTCGGATGCCAGACAGCCGTCGATCGTCTCCTGCGGCAGCGGACTGCCCGTTTCATCAATCGCTGCGCCGCCGATCAAATAACGCGTGAACGTGAACGTGTGACCAAATTTCGATGCGACAGCCTTCAGCACCTTGACGGCGCTGTCGACGATTTCCGGACCGATGCCGTCGCCGCGCAGCAATGCGATGTGCTTCTCCATCTCACTTCGCCTCCGATGCCTGGCGAGCCTTCAGGTAAGGCAGAAGACCGCCGTGCGCAATAATTTTCCGGATAAAGGGCGGAAATGCCGCCGCATGATAGGTCTTGCCGGTCGTTTCATCCCGGATGATGCCGGAAGCGAAATCAACGGCGACCTGATCGCCGTTTGCAATTTCCGCAGCCGCCTCGGGACATTCCAGAATCGGGAAGCCGATGTTGATGGCGTTGCGGTAGAAGATGCGCGCAAAGCTTGGCGCGATGACGCACGACACGCCGCAGGCACGGATAGCGATGGGCGCATGCTCGCGTGAGGAGCCGCATCCGAAGTTTGCACCGCCGACGATGATATCGCCCGGCTGCACCTTCTGTGCGAACGATGCGTCGATATCCTCCATGCAGTGCCTGGCGAGCTCCTCGGGCGAGGGCGCGTTCAGGTATCGGGCGGGAATGATGACGTCCGTATCGACGTTGTCGCCGTATTTGTAGACCTTGCCGCTAACCATGTCACAGCGCCTCCTTTGCAATGTCGTTCGGGTCTGCGACGCAGCCCATGATGGCGGATGCCGCCGCGACCGCCGGAGAAGCAAGGATGACTTCGCTCTTGACGTGACCCATGCGGCCGACAAAGTTGCGGTTCGTCGTGGCAACGGCGCGTTCCCCCTCGCACATGCAGCCCATATGACCGCCGAGGCACGGACCGCAGGTCGGCGCAGACACGGCGCAGCCTGCCTCGATGAAGATTTCCGTCAGTCCCTCGCGGATGCAGTCCAGCGAAACCTGCTGGGTCGCCGGAATGACGATGCATCGCACATTCTCGTGCACATGATGCCCCTTGAGGATTTCCGCCGCCTGTCGCAGGTCGCTGATGCGCCCGTTCGTGCAGCTGCCGATGACGACCTGCTGAATGGGCATGCCCTTGACCTCGCCGACCGTCCTGGTATTGCTGGGCAGATGCGGCAGCGAAACGGTGGATTCAAGCTCGGACAGGTCAATTTCGACCGTGCGCTCGTATTCCGCATCCGCATCCGCCTCAAACGCTCTCCACGGACGGCTCACGCGGGAGGAAACATACTCAATCGTCTTATCATCCACCGGGAAAATGCCGTTCTTGCCGCCCGCCTCAATCGCCATGTTCGCGATGGTGAAGCGGTCATCCATGCTCAGGCTGCCGACGCCCTCGCCGGTGAACTCGATGCTCCTGTACAGCGCGCCGTCCACGCCGATGAGCCCGATCAGGTGCAGGATAACGTCCTTGCCGGACACGTATGGGCGCATCCTGCCGTTCAGCACAACCCTGATGGCGCTCGGCACGCGGAACCAGTTTTCACCCGACGCCATACCTGCCGCCATATCGGTCGAGCCGACGCCGGTCGAGAACGCGCCGAGTGCGCCGTAGGTGCATGTGTGGCTGTCCGCACCGATAATCAGCTCACCAGGCGCAACAAGGCCCTTTTCCGGCAGCAGCGCATGCTCAATGCCGACCTGTCCGACATCGAAGAAATGTGAAATGTGATGCTTATGCGCGAAATCACGCGCCGTCTTGCACAGCTGCGCGGACTTGATGTCCTTGCAGGGCGTATAGTGGTCGAGGACGACGGCGATTTTGTCCTTGTCAAACACATGGTCGAAGCCGGCCTTCTCGAACACGTCGACCGCAACAGGGGTCGTGACGTCGTTGCCAAGCACCAGATCGAGCTTTGCCTCGATGAGGTCGCCGGGCTTCACGCTGTCCAGTCCGGCATGCGCGGCAAGAATTTTCTGCGTCATGGTCATGCCCATGTGTCAGTTCGCCTCCTTCGCCCGCTTCGCGGCATACGCGCGGAGCTTGTTCATGGCACTGATATATGCGCGGACGGACGCCTCGACGATGTTCGTATGCAGTCCGCGCCCGGAGAAGGTGCGGTTGTCGCAGCTGAGCTTGACGGACACATCGCCCATGGTATCCTTGCCGGGAGAAATCGAATTGATGCGGTAGAGGTCGAAGGTGTGCTCGACAGGGCGGATAATCTGGTCAATCGCCTCGAACGCCGCGTCAACAGGACCGTCGCCGGAGCAGACTGCTTCAAACTGCTGTCCGTCCAGCTCAAGCCGCACGACAGAGGTCGATGTCGTCATGTTGGACGTATGCACGGCGAACCATGCCAGCTTGTAGCCGTTCACCTCGGCTTCATCCGTCGTGGCAGAATGCGTGACAATAGCGAGAATATCCTGGTCGGTGACGTTCTTCTTCTTGTCGCACAGGCGCTTGAACTCCTCAAAGCAGCTTGCCAGCTCCTCTTCATGCAGCTCATAGCCCATTTCCTTGAGCCGCGCAGCGAAGGCATGCTTGCCGGAGTGCTTGCCCAGCACGAGGTTATCCATGTGAATGCCGACGGATTCCGGCGTCAGAATCTCATACGTCTTCTTATTGGCGAGCACGCCATGCTGATGGATGCCGCTCTCATGGCGGAAGGCATTCACGCCGACAATCGGCTTCGTCAGCGGTGCGCTCTGACCGATGATGTTATAGACGGTCTTGCTGGCACGGGCGATTTGCGTCGTGTCGATGCGGCAGGGCATGTCGCCGAAGATGTCGGGACGCGTGCGCATCGCCATGACGACTTCTTCCATCGCGGTATTGCCCGCGCGTTCGCCCAGACCGTTGATGGTGCATTCAATCTGCCGGGCGCCGCCGAGCACGCCTGCCAGCGAGTTCGCGACCGCCATGCCCAGATCGTTGTGGCAGTGCACGGAAAAATCCACCAGATCGCTGTTTTCCACGCCAGCCATCACGTCCTCAATCAGCTTGCGCATCTCATCCGGCGTGGTATAGCCAACGGTGTCGGGCAGGTTGATGACGGTTGCGCCGTTCCTGACCGCTTCATTGACGACACGAATCAGGAACTCCGTATCCGAGCGCGTCGCGTCCTCGCAGGAGAACTCGATGTTGCTCGTATACTTTCTTGCATGCGCGACCATCGCGCCGGTGCGCTCCACCACCTGATCCGGCGTCATTTTCAGCTTGTATTCCATATGGAGCGGCGACGTCGCAAGGAACACGTGAATGCGCGGATCCGCAGCGTTCCTGACTGCCTCCCACGCGCAGTCGATGTCCTTCTCCGTGCATCGCGCGAGCGACGCGACCGAGCAGTCCTTCACTGTTTCCGCGATTGTCCTGACGCTCTCGAAGTCGCCCGGCGAGGAAATGGCAAAGCCTGCTTCAATGACGTCCACCTTCAGCCGCTCAAGGCACTTCGCGACCTCAATCTTCTCCTTGAGGTTCATCGAGCACCCGGGCGACTGCTCCCCGTCGCGCAGCGTCGTATCAAAAATCTGAATCTGTTTCATGAGCGCGGAACCATCCTTTCAAACAGTCCGGGACTGTGCTATTAAAGAGTGCATCCCGAAGGGTGCAGGGGCGGGCGGAAAGCCCCTGCCCGCATCCGCAGACGCAAAAACCTTCGCCGCATCAAAGGGAGCTTCGCCCCTTTCATTCAGCTCTTTTCCAATCCGTTTTTATTCCAAAATGGCACCCTTATCCGCCGAGGAAACCAGCTTCGCATAGCGCGCAAGATAGCCGGTTTTGACCTTCGGTTCGGGGCAGACCCATGCCGCACGGCGCTTCGCCAGCGTCTCCTCGTCCACCTTCAGCTCAATCCTGCACTTCGGGATATCAATCGCGATGCGGTCGCCCTCTTCCACCAGGGCAATCAGACCGCCTGCAGCCGCCTCGGGGCTGATATGCCCGATGGACGCGCCTCTCGTTGCGCCGGAGAAACGGCCGTCCGTCAGCAGGGCAACGCTTTCACCCAGACCCATGCCGCAAATCGCGGAGGTGGGATTGAGCATCTCGCGCATGCCGGGACCGCCCTTAGGACCCTCATAGCGGATGACCACAACGTCGCCCGGCACGATCTTCCTGGCGTAAATCGCGGCGATGGCATCCTCCTCGCTGTCGAACACGCGCGCAGGTCCTTCATGCACCATCATTTCCGGTGCAACGGCGCTCTGCTTAACGACGCAGCCATCCTTCGCAAGATTGCCCCTGAGCACGGCAATGCCGCCGCTGGCGGAATACGGACGGTCAATCGGACGGATGATGTTTTCATCGCGGTTGACGGCGCCTTCGAGGTTCTCCGCCATGGTTTTGCCTGTGCACGTCATAACGGTCGTGTCCAGCAGGTTCTTCTTCGTCAGCTCCTTCATCACCGCGAGGACGCCGCCGGCGCGGTCAAGATCCTCCATGAACGTGTCGCCTGCCGGTGCGAGGTGGCACAGGTTCGGCGTGTGCGCGGAGATGTCGTTGGCATGGTCAAGATCGATGGTCAGACCGGCTTCATGGGCGATGGCGGGCAGATGCAGCATCGTGTTGGTGGAGCAGCCCAGCGCCATGTCAACGGTTTCGGCGTTGTTGAAGGCGGCAGGGGTCATGATGTCGCGTGGGCGGATGTTCTTTTCCACCAGCGTCATGATCTGCATACCGGCCTTTTTGGCAAGGCGCAGGCGCGCGGAATACGGTGCAGGAATCGTGCCGTTGCCCGGCAGACCCATGCCGAGCGCCTCGGTCAGGCAGTTCATGGAGTTTGCCGTGTACATGCCGGAGCAGCTGCCGCAGGACGGGCATGCGTTTTCCTCGTAATTGCGCACGCCATCGTCGTCGAGCGTACCGGCCTTGAACGCGCCGACCGCCTCGAACATATGGCTCAGGCACGTGCGGCGGCCGTCGGTCAGATGTCCGGCGAGCATCGGACCGCCGGAAACGAAGATGCAGGGAATATTCAGGCGCGCCGCAGCCATCAGCAGACCGGGCACGTTCTTATCGCAGTTGGGGATCATGACGAGACCGTCGAACTGGTGCGCAATGGCCATCGCCTCGGTGGAATCGGCAATCAGGTCGCGCGTGACGAGGGAATACTTCATGCCGATATGCCCCATGGCGATGCCGTCGCAGACTGCGATGGCCGGGAACATGATCGGCGTGCCGCCTGCCGCGCGGACGCCCGCCTTAACCGCATCAGCGATTTTGTCGATGTTCATGTGACCGGGCACAATCTCGTTATAGGAAGAAACAACGCCAATGAGCGGCTTACGGATTTCCTCGTCGGTCAGACCGAGCGCGTAGAGCAGGGAACGGTTCGGGGCGCGTTCAACGCCGTTTTTGATGTTTTCAGACAGCAATGTGATTCCCTCCTGATGTTGTGTTGATGTTTTTTCTTGTGAGCGCTGCGACCGGGTCATGCCCCAGCGTTAGCGGCAGGACAGCAGAAGGGCTTGAAGCGCCTTTCTGCTGTCCGGATGATGAGCATCGATCTTAACGGGTAAATTTTGCTTGTTTGAAAATGCTGTTTGTTCGGATGCTTTGCGCTCGCAGGCTTCGCCTGATTTCCCGGACTCCTTCGGAGCCATACAGGCGTTCATTCCTGATCTTAGGCGACCCATAGGATGCGCCGCCTTACAAACCTGCTGCGGAAATGCACATCCGTAAACGCCAATCCCCTGCCCCTCGTACAAACAGCATGACGAAAAGGGCGTCCGGAAAGGATGAACTCCCTCTGGCAGGGTTCAGGGACAGCTCCTCTGCTTAATTAGAAGCATTATCGAGGTTGGAGTCGTTCTTCCAGAGCATCTGCTCGCGGAGCTGCTTGCCGATGATTTCCATCGGGTGCTTTGCAAGGGCATCGCGGTGGCTGTTGAAGAAGCAGCGGCCATTCTTGTTCTCGGCAATCCACTTGCCGGCGAAGGTGCCGTCCTGAATGTCGTTGAGGACTGCCTTCATGTTGGCCTTGGTCTGCTCATAGGGCAGGACGCGCGGACCGGACACGTACTCGCCGTATTCCGCGGTATCGGAGATGGAATAGTTCATCGCCGCGATGCCGCCCTTGTTGAGCAGGTCGACAATCAGCTTCATCTCGTGGATGCACTCGAAATAAGCATTTTCGGGCTCGTAGCCAGCCTCCACCAGCGTCTCGAAGCCGCAGCGCATCAGCTCGACAATGCCGCCGCACAGCACAGCCTGCTCGCCGAACAGGTCGGTCTCGGTCTCGTCGTGCATGGTCGTCTCCATGATGCCCGCGCGCGCGCCGCCGATGCCGGCAATGTACGCCAGCGCCGTGTCAAGGCAGTGACCGGTTGCATCCTGCTCCACAGCGACGAGGCACGGCACACCCTTGCCCACAACATAGGTGCTGCGGACGGTGTGACCGGGACCCTTCGGGGCAGCCATGAACACGTCAACGCCCGCCGGCGGAACAATCTGCTGATAGCGGATGTTGAAGCCGTGCGCGAAGGCGATTGCCTTGCCCTCGGTCAGGTAGGGCGCGATGTCCTGCCTGTACATGTCCGCCTGCTTCTCGTCATTGATCAGAATCATGATGATGTCAGCCTTCTGCGCCGCCTCCGGCACCGTCATGACGTCGAAGCCGTCCTTCACGGCAACGGGCCAGCTCTTGCCGCCCTTGC
The DNA here is from genome assembly GCA_963642705.1 of Bacteroidaceae bacterium. Taxonomy (GTDB): domain Bacteria; phylum Bacillota; class Clostridia; order Christensenellales; family Aristaeellaceae; genus UBA11524. The sequence goes on along the minus strand of CAVIHU010000005.1, from coordinate 9,827 downwards.
GCAGTCCGACAATGACATCAACGCCGGAATCACGCAGGTTCAGCGCGTGCGCATGTCCCTGAGAGCCGTAGCCGATGACGGCGACGGTCTTGCCGGTCAGCTTGTTCAGGTCGCAGTCTTTTTCATAGTACATTTTTGCCATAGTCGTACTCTCCTTTTACTTTGGTCTGTTCGTCAATGGTGAACTGTCCGCGTTCCAGTGCGATCATGCCGGTGCGCACCAGTTCGAGGATTCCAAACTCCCGAAGGAGGTTTTGGATAGCTTCAGCCTTGCTCTCATCGCCAATGACAGCAAGGGTCAAGGACGCCACGGAGACGTCGATGATGGCGGCGCGGAAGATGTTGGCGATCTGGATGACTTCGTTGCGCGTCTCGCTCGTTGCGGCGTTGACCTTGATCAGCACCAGCTCGCGCCGGATGGCGTGCTCGGCATTGAGCGTCTTGACGGAATGAACACAGATCAGCTTCCGCAGCTGGGAGGAAATGAGCAGCGTCTGCTCGTCGCTGGCGAGGATTTCGATGGTGATGCGTGAAACGGTGGGATCATCCGTCGTGCCCACGGCAAGAGACTCGATGTTGTAGCCCTTGCCGGAGAAAAGCCGCACCACGCGGGAAAGGACGCCGGCCTCGTTGTCAACCAGGACGGCGAGTGTTTTGCGTGCCGTGGGATTCATGGGGGTCTGCCTCCTTTCGTTAATTGAGCATAAATTCGGTAATATGACTGCCGCCGCCGACCATCGGGCGAACCTTCTCGTCGATATCGATGACGCAGTCGATGATGTAGCCGTGACCGCAGCGGAGCGCCTCGGCGATGGCTTCCTCCAGCTCCTGCTGGTTGTGGACGCGGCGGCCGGACAGCCCGTAGGCTTCCGCCAGCTTCACAAAGTCGGGCGCACGGTCAAGGGTGGTCGCCTCGTAGTGCTGCTGGTAAATCAGCGTCTGCCACTGGCGAACCATGCCCAATGTGCCGTTGTTGAACAGCACGTTGATGATAGGCAGCTTGTAGTACTGTTCGGTCGCCAGCTCGTTGCAGTTCATGCGGAAGCCGCCGTCGCCGGTGATATGCAGGACGACCTTGTCCGGATGAGCGACCTGCGCGCCGATAGCGGCGCCCAGTCCGAAGCCCATCGTGCCGAAGCCGCCGGACGTGAGCAGCTGACCCGGATAATCGAAGTGGAAGTGCTGAATCGCCCACATCTGATGCTGACCGACGTCGGTCGCAACGATGGTGTCCTGCGGCGTCAGGCTGGCGAGCGAGGAAAGCACCTGGCTGGGCGTGAGGTGGTCGTCCGTGGCGTCGTATTCCGTCTCCGTCTTGAAGGAGAAAACGTATTGCTTCCACTCATCATGCTTCATGCCCGGCACACGGTCAAGCAGCAGCTCCAGCACGCGCCTCGCATCACCGATGATATGGTGGTCGGTCTGCACGTTCTTGTTGATTTCGCTGCGGTCAATGTCAATCTGGACGATTTTGGCGTTGCGCGCGAAGGTCGCGGGCTTGAGTGCGACGCGGTCGGAGAAGCGGCAGCCGACGGCAATCAGCAGATCGCACGCGTCCACCGCCATGTTGGAGGCCTGCGAGCCGTGCATGCCAATCATCCCGGTCGTCAGGGGATTGCGTCCGCGGAAGCCGCCGGCGCCCATAAGCGTGATCGCAACCGGCGAATCGATGCGGTTCGCCAGCGCCTCGAATTCGCGGTGTGCACGAGAGCGGACAACGCCGCCGCCGCAAATCAGCAGCGGCTTCTTCGATGCGGCAATCATGTCCACCAGCTTATCGATGTCGCGGTGGTCAGGTTCAGGCGCCTTGAAATCCTGGCTGGAGCGCTTAATCAGCTTGCCGAGGCGGCCGGTCGTGCCGTGAGCGCTGCGGGGAAGCGGCTCGTATTCCGTCTTTTCCGCAGTGACATTCTTGGGAATGTCGATCAGCACGGGACCGGGGCGGCCGCTGCGCGCAATGGCGAAGGCCTCGCGGATGACATCCGCCAGCTCATCAATCGAGCGGACGAGGTAATTGCACTTGGTGATGGGCATCGTCACGCCGGTGATGTCGACCTCCTGGAAGGAGTCTTTGCCCAGCAGGGATGTGCCGACGTTGCAGGTAATGCAGACGATGGGAGAGGAATCCATATAGGCGGTGGCGATGCCGGTGACCAGGTTGGTGCAGCCGGGGCCGGACGTGGCGAAGCATACGCCAACGCGCCCTGTCGAACGGGCATAGCCGTCAGCGGCGTGGCATGCACCCTGCTCGTGCGCTGTCAGATAATGGCGGATGCGTCCGTCCGCCTCGTAGCTGTACAGCTCGTCGTACACGTTGAGAATGGTTCCGCCCGGATAGCCGAAGATGGTATCGACGCCCTGTTCGACAAGGCATTCCATCAGGATTTTCGCGCCGGTACACTGCATGTGAGAACCTCCTTTGCGATGACGCGGCATCCTTGCCGCCGGATCATTTGCCTTAGCGTATGAAAAAGCCTGCCGCCTAAAAGTCAGGCTGCAGGCTTGCAAGAGCTTGTCCATCCAATCGGTCTTTCCTGCGCCTTTGCAGGTGTTCAGAGGAAAGAACCTCAGCAGATATGGCAAAACTGGCAACGCAGAGCAGAACTTTCAGCGTGAGGGAACGGCTTCGTCAGAATAAGTCGTACCAGCAGGCTAATCAGCAGTGCGATCATAACCAGTAGTGCCAGAACTGCGATCATGGCGGTTGCTCCATCCTTTCATCAGGTTTACATCAAAAATTGTAGCACACATAGGGGTGGATGTCAATGTTTTTTCGATGTTCTTCATCGATCGTCCGGCAAATGTGTGAACAATCGGAATGATTATAGAAAAATCATACGGTTTGGAGAAATTAAGGAGATTGAAATCAGTGATGAAAGCATAAATAAAATCAGGAAAAATAAGGCTGTTTATTAAACATAGTGCAAAAATCAATCAGTACGTGCAAAAAACATGCCGCCGCATTGAAGCGCCTGAAATCTCGACCGGATGACATGAAAACAGACGGGGTTCGCAGGAAAATCAACAAAGGTTGCAGAAAAAGAACAGGACAAGGAGGGTGCATCCATGAAGCAAACAGAGAATACGGCGATCGTGCTCCGCTATGCCAATTACCGCGACAATGACCGGATGCTGACGCTCTTCAGCCCGACAAAAGGGCGTATCGAGGCGCTTGCACGCGGCTGCCGGAAGCCAAGGTCGCCGATTCTCAACGCGAGCGAGCTGTTTGCGCTGGGCGACTACGAGCTCTATGAGCGCGGCAATCATCTGACGGTCATCAGCGCGGTGCTGACGGAGACGTTCTATCCGCTGCGGGAGGATTTTGACCGGCTGTCTGTCGGGACGTATCTGCTGGGCGTTGTCGAACGCATCATTCAGCCCGGCGTGCCGGCGCAGGACACCTTCATGCTCCTGCTGTATACGCTGTCGCGTCTGACGTTCTCGGATCAGCCGTGGCGGCCGCTGGTGACGGGCTTTCTGCTGCATCTGTCCCGGTGCGAGGGCTTTGCGCCGAGGCTGCGCCACTGCGTGCGGTGTCAGCGGACGATCGGCAATGAGGAATCGATGTGGTTTGACCTGCCGGAAGGCGGACTTGTCTGCCGCGAGTGCCATCAGCTGCAGCATGTTCCCGTGTCGCTCGCGCAGGTGGCATGGCTGCGGGAGATGATGACGAAGGGCACCTCGAAATGGCTGGACACGCCGGAAATGCAGGCGCCGCTCCGCCTGATGCGGCAGTATGTCGAAATGCGGCTGGATCAGCCCGTGCGCGGCGCAAGCATGCTGCCGAAGGATTAAACAACGCCTGCACACGCTTTTCAACGTGTACAGGCGTTTTCTTATTCTTCCGTTTCGTTGGGAATCAGCGTGGCGAAGTAAATGCAGTCGCCCACCTCGCGGCGCTTGGGGTTGGACGGGGAATTGATCTTCTCGTTGTTGAGCACGACCGTGCAGGAGGATCCACCGTCCAGGTTGTAGGCGTTTTTCAGACCGAACGCTGCGGCAAGCCTGGCAGCACCGGCGAGGTCAAAGCCCACGGACTTCGGCGAAACGCTTTCCGGACCCTCGGTGCAGATAATCACGAATTCCATCGGGTTGATCTGTCCGAAAATCATGCGCTGCGCAAGCGTCTTGGGACCGTTGTCGAGGCGGCGGTCAAATTCCTCCCGGACGACGCCGTCAATCACCAGTCCCGGACCGAAGCAGAAGGCATGCGCGACCGTTCCGCCGGCTTCGAGGTACGCATTCCACTTTTCGCGCGTTGTCGCCTGGATGATGTGCATTTCACCCTCGGTGTCGATGATCATCGTGTCGCGGTACTCGCAGAAGTATTCGCGCAGCTTCTTCGTGTTGCGGTAGACGATGCCCTGGGTATGGTAAATGAAGTAATCGCCGTTGATGGCGAGGACCGCGTTTTCACGCTTCGCCATTTTCTCCACGCGTGCGGTGTACTTGGAGGGATACGGGTAAGCCAGCGCCGTGCGCACCTGCGTCGGATCGCTGATCTTGACATAGATCGTCATGACGGTCGTCGTGCCGTCGCCGGGCTCGTCCATCTGAACAATGTCCTGCGTCCAGTAGGTGGTCTCGATGCGGATATCGAGCGAATCGTCATGATACCCCGCCTGATCCGGCAGATAATTGTCCTGATTCGGCAGATAGGGTGCCGCAAGCATCTTCTTGCCCGACTCATCCAACCACGGCAGCGGATCGTAGCTTGCCGTTTCCGCAAGCGCGGGACAAAGCAGAGAGAGCAGCAGGCACAGCACCAGCATAAACCGCAATTGTTTCATCATTGCATCCTTTCGTGTTTAACAGGATAGTCAGTAAGCCACGGATGACTTTGGAGGGCTTGCAGCCCCTTCAAGCCGAACCCGTTTTTCAGCGGCCTATGCGCTGAAAGCCGCAGCGATTTCGGTGAAATTGCCGCATTATGCGAGCGAACGGTCGGTAAAACAATTGGCCGTTCGATCAGTGAGTCCGGCCTTCGTCAAAGCGGCAAAACCGGTTTGTCGGTGCCTCAGAAGCGCATCCGCTCCTCGATGTAGCTGCGCAGATCCTTGAGCGCTACGCGTTCCTGCTGCATGGTGTCGCGGTCACGGACGGTGACAGACTGCGTCTCCTCGGTCTCGAAGTCCACGCAGATGGTGAACGGCGTACCGATTTCGTCCTGACGGCGGTAGCGCTTGCCGATGGAGCCGGTCTCGTCGTAGTCCACGGGGAAGTACTTCGACAGCTCCGCGTGAATGTCGCCTGCCAGCGCGCCCAGCTTGTTCTTCTGCAGCGGCAGCACGGCGGCCTTGTAGGGTGCCAGCGCCGGATGCAGGTGAAGCACCGTGCGGACATCGCCGCCCTCAAGCTCCTGCTCCTCATAGGCGTTGCACAGGAACGCCAGCACCGCACGGTCAACGCCCAGAGACGGCTCGATGCAGTACGGGATGTACTTCTCATTCGTGACCGGGTCGAGGTACTCCAGCGACTTGCCGGAATGGTTCTGATGCTGCGTCAGGTCATAGTCCGTGCGGTCGGCGACGCCCCAGAGCTCGCCCCATCCGAACGGGAACAGGAACTCGAAGTCCGTCGTCGCCTTGGAATAGAACGCCAGCTTTTCCGGCTCATGGTCGCGCAGGCGCAGGCTCTCCTCCTTGATGCCCAGGGAAAGCAGCCAGTCCCTGCAGAAGGAACGCCAGTAGTCGAACCACTGCAGATCCTCGCCGGGCTTGCAGAAGAATTCCAGCTCCATCTGCTCGAATTCGCGCACGCGGAAAATAAAGTTGCCGGGCGTGATTTCGTTGCGGAAGGACTTGCCGATCTGCGCGATGCCGGCAGGGAGCTTCTTGCGCGAGGAGCGCATGACGTTCGCGAAGTTGACGAAGATGCCCTGCGCCGTTTCCGGACGGAGGTAGATTTCGTTTTCGGGCGTTTCCATGACGCCTGCATGCGTCTTGAACATCAGGTTGAACTGGCGGATGCCGGTGAAGTCCTTCTTGCCGCACTTCGGGCAGACGATGTCATGCTCGCGGATGTACGTTTCCAGCTCTTCGTTTGTCCAGCCGTCGCCCGTTTCCGCGCCGCCGGTGAAGTCCTCAATCAGCTTGTCGGCACGGTAACGCGCCTTGCACGCCTTGCAGTCCATCAGCGGGTCGTTGAAACCGCCGACATGACCGGACGCCACCCACACCTCGCGATTCATCAGGATTGCGCAGTCCAGACCGACATTATACTTGCTTTCCTGCACAAATTTCTGCCACCAGGCCTTTTTGACATTGTTCTTGAATTCAACGCCCAGCGGACCATAGTCCCATGTATTCGCCAGACCGCCGTACAGCTCGCTTCCGGCAAAAATCAAGCCCCGGTTTTTGCAGAGCGCAACCAGCTTGTCCATTGTTAACGCTGCCATTGATGCATCCTCCTGTGTTGTGAAAAATACCACATATAATGATAGACGCAACGCTGTGTTTTGTCAAGGCAAAAAAACAGCACCTGTCGTGCGGAAATGCGCAAGGCCGGTGCTGTCTGTGCTGCTTATTTCAGATACGCGGTGCTGCAGTTCGTCAGGTAGGTCGTCACGTCCGCGTCCTCGCATTGCTCGAAGTGACGGCGCATCGGCTCCGGGATCTCCCGTGCGCAGAAGGTGCTGACGCAGCGTGCCATTTGCGTCCCTGCCTGCTTCGCCTTCAGCCCGTTCTTCTCGATCTCCCACAGCAGGTGGTCGGCGAGCATGCTGATGCTGAAGGTGTACATGGTCACCTTTGACTTTTCCTTCTGCGTGATGGTCATGGCGCGATTGTAGTACGCCTCCGCCGCCTTGACGGAACCGGTCATGCGGTACCAGCGGCTGAGGCACCACAGCGTCATGTTGCGCGGATAGCCATCGCCCGAAGCATCCGCCTCCGTGTTGGTGATATCGCTCCTGAACGCATCCGACCGCATCAGCGCATCAAACATCTGCTTTCCCTGCGGGCTGCCCGCCTGCCCCAGCGCAAGCATGACATCCGCGTAGTGCCACAGCGGAAACTGCATCGGCTCCTTCGGCTTCCGGTAGACGCAGGCAAGGAACGTATCGAGTGCGCCCTCCTCCGAGGCTTTCAGATCGTAGACGCGCAGGAGCCAGTCCAGCGCCTCTTCGGGCTTTCCGGCGGCAAGCATCAGCATGCTGCGGTTCTGATACTGCCGCTGCAGGTCGTTCGCGGCGGTAAATTCCGCCATCGCAAGGTCAGACGTTTTAATCGCCTCGTCCAGCAGCTCCGGATGCCTGCCGACAAGGTTGATGTACGTCTCCAGCTTCACGCCGTACGCCTTGCCGAGCAGCTCCGAGCGCAGTCCGCCGGTCGTGCCGTCGCTCGTGTCAATCATATCGAAGAGCTCCTTCGCGCTGGAAAGCACGTCAAGCAGCTTGTTCACCTTCTCCAGCACCGCGTCAAAGGCGAAGCAGCCCTTCAGGCAATTCAGCTCACGGATGCGGAAGTTGAAATAATAGTCGATGTGCTCCCACGAATGGTTGATGACACGAATGCTCTGATTGCAGATTTCGAGGTACTCCGCGCATTTTGCGACATTGCCGATGTGGTTGTACAGCGTGATGATATAGAAATTCGTGTCGAAAATCCAGAAGGCGACCTCCTGTGCGAGCGCGTCCGAGACGTCCCTCAGCCTAAAGAGGAAGTATTTCTTATAATTCTCAGCGAATTCGATGCCGGCGCTGAAGAGCCGCCGGTCGATATACAGCCTGATCTGCAGGGCGAGATTCTGGAAGAAAACGGCTCTTTCGGGCGCAGAGGCGGCGGCGATGCGCCTGAGCAGCTCCTCATGCAGTTCCTTCACGCCGAACAGGTTCGGCAGCGTGCTGATCTGGTAGATCATCTCGCTGCAGCGCCCTTCGGAAAGGAGCTGCTTCAGCTGCGCAACGACCGCGCCCTCGAAGACCCGGTAAACATACTGATTCGCATAGAGCGCCTCGATGCGCACGCGGTCGCCGTCGGTGAACTTCTTCCTGGCGTTGCGGGTGAAGTAGGTGTTGCAGATGATATCAGCGAAATCAAACTGCCTGACTTTGCGCGCGTCGCCAAATTGCAGCGAATAGCCGCACGGCTCGACATTGGCGCGGTATTTCGCGATCGCCATCTTTTCCTCCACGCGGCTGATGTAATCCTTCGCGTCGATGATGCCGGAAGCGGACGACATTTTCTTTCGGGTGGCAATATACACATTCACCTGCACGGTATCATCGGGATAGGACAGCTTCAATTTGGTCAGCAGCTGAAACAGCCCTTCCGTGAGGATGTTCAGATAGGTCACATCGCCGTTGACGACCTGAATCTGCTCGACATTCTGAAAAATGACGAGCTGCGCGCCCATCCTGCGGAGGGCTTCAAGCGCGTCAAGGTAACGCTTGGCATAATGCTTGCAGCAATGCACCGGCTTCGGCAGCAGCGACTGCACGAGCGCATTCGTCAGCATCCCCTGTTCGCACAGCAGACCGCCCACCAGCGACATATATTTGTATTCATCGCTGTTCTGCGCGTCATTATCAAAGCTGCCGCTTTCATCGAGGAACAGGTCAAATTTTCTGCTTTCCATGCATATTTCCTCCCATCCTATGCCAATAAAATCTAAGATCATTATATACGAAAAAAAGCAGGTCGTAAAGCCTGCTTTTATTTTTTGCGGATTTTGCAGCAAGAGGCGATGAAAAAGACAAAGCACCCCTACCACTTGGTAAGGGTGTAGTGCCGTGGGACACTTGCAGTAGGTGATGAGTCTGCGTTTTAGACCCCTACCACTTGGTAAGGGTGTAGTGCGTTTCCGGAGGGGTTGTCGATAAATTCGGCGAGTTTTAGACCCCTACCATCTGGTAAGGGTGTAGTGCGAAAAACAAAATACATTTAAAATCCCGCACGTGTTTTAGACCCCTACCACTTGGTAAGGGTGTAGTGCTCTCGATGGAAGTGGGAAAACAACATTAGTGTTTTAGACCCCTACCATCTGGTAAGGGTGTAGTGCGAGGAAAAAAATATGTCTAATAAATTTAACGTTTTAGACCCCTACCACTTGGTAAGGGTGTAGTGCACACGGAGCGCATGCTCTACGACAAAATTGCTGTTTTAGACCCCTACCACTTGGTAAGGGTGTAGTGCCGAAAAACGGACGACCTGATGGTCGTTCATGTTTTAGACCCCTACCACTTGGTAAGGGTGTAGTGCTGTAGTGCACAACAAGTCCATACAATGTCAGTTTGGTTTTAGACCCCTACCACTTGGTAAGGGTGTAGTGCAATCGTGATCGATACTTGGAACGGAGTAAAGCGTTTTAGACCCCTACCACTTGGTAAGGGTGTAGTGCATGGCGGGGTTTGCTGCTGTGATGTTCATCTCGGTTTTAGACCCCTACCACTTGGTAAGGGTGTAGTGCTGGTACTTTCACATGCTGGTGTAACTGGGGGTTTTAGACCCCTACCACTTGGTAAGGGTGTAGTGCAATCCCAAGACCACAACAAAGGTTGTAGAAGGTTTTAGACCCCTACCACTTGGTAAGGGTGTAGTGCACGGCTATAATTTCGAGCACGAGGCCACCTAGTTTTAGACCCCTACCACTTGGTAAGGGTGTAGTGCTGTAGTGCACAATGCTGTACGGTCCAATGTGAAGTTTTAGACCCCTACCACTTGGTAAGGGTGTAGTGCCTCAAGGAGCTCGGAGAGCCCTCTGAAGGTTGATTTTATTATACTTCAAGGACTTGCGTTTGTCAATACATCCGTGACGATTTGTGTCAATTTTTTCTGTGTTGTAAAGAGATATGACCCATGGAAGCAAAATCGATATGGCACATGCGT
>CAVIHU010000004.1:0-126196 GCA_963642705.1 Bacteroidaceae bacterium | reverse complement strand
TGTTGCGACTCCATTATACCATATCTCTAATGAACTTCCTTTTCTTTTTGAGGGGGTCATATCATTTTAACACATACAATTTTGAACATTTCACAACTTTTCCGGCTGACTTTTCCGAACGAATTGTGCCGCTGCTTCGTCTGTCTGATTCGGTCTGTTTCATTCTCGATTGTGTAATGGAGAATTTGTGACGTTTTTGTACTATTTTCGTCATTTTCCTATTGACATTGCGTGTACAATGTGCTACGATAGAGTCATCGGAATCGTTACCGACATCGTTTCCAGCAAGCTTGAATCGGACAACCGGAGGAGGCGCAGCGGTTGAAAATCTGTACCATCCGTGATATCGCGCACCTCTCCGGTGTCAGCGTCACGACCGTTTCGCGCGTACTGAATCACCGACCGGATGTAAGCCCGAAGACGCGCGAAAAGGTCGAACAGGTCATGGCAGCGAACCACTTTGTGGGCAATGCAAACGCACGAGGACTGAAGCAACCGGATTCCGAGACCGTTGCGTTGATTCTCCGCGGACGGCAGAATCCGTTCCTAAATGCGCTTGCCGAGGCGATGCTGCAGTATGCACGCGACTTTGCACCTGCCTTCCTGACAGAGTTTATTGATGAAAAGGCAGACGAGTTTCAGACGGCGACACAGTTGTGGCATGAGAAGCGTGTCAGCGGCTTCATCTTCCTCGGCAGCCGCATCGACAACCGTGCGAAGGGGCTTGAGGGGCTCGACGTGCCGATGGTGTTCGCCACTGCAAACGCAGAGGGTACACCGCTTGCCCGCGCAGGAAGCGTTTTCACCAACGAGCAGCAGATGGGTCATGACGCCATGCAGCTACTACTGAATGCCGGTCACCGCAAAATCGCCGTATTCGGCGGCAACCGCTTCGGCACGGACGGCTTTGCACAGCGATATGCCGGCGCAATGCAGGCGCTGACCGATGCTGACGTGCCTTTCAATGATGAACGCTACATTGAGTGCCGCTTCTCCCTGAAGGATGCATACGACACCACTCGTGCCTTTTTCGCAACGCATCCCGACACGACTGCTGTTTTCTGTATGTCGGACACGGTCGCAATGGGTGTCATCCGTGCCTTGACAGACATTGGCAGACGCGTGCCGGAGGATGTCGGCGTCATCGGCTTTGACGGCATCGAGATGGGCAAATACTTCATTCCGCGACTGACGACTGTTGAACAGCCAATCGCAGAGATTGCCCGTGAAAGCGTCCACCTGCTGATGGAAATGCTCGAATCAAACGCGCCGCCGCGGCACATCACTGTTCCGGCAAAGCTGGTGATTCGCGAATCCGCCCGGACATCAGCCTGATTTTTGTTCATCCTCGCGAGCTTCTGCTTTAGCGGAATCGTCCGCACGGCGGAGCCATCGCGTGAGATAGAAGAGGAGGTAATTCTTATGAAAAAGCTGCTGGCTCTGGTTCTTGCTGCGGTGATGGTGCTGTCCGTGTGCAGCTTCGCGTCCGCAGAAGAGACCGTTTCCCTGCGCGTGTGGGTCGGCGACAACCAGGACATCGAGTGGATCAACGGCGTCATTGAGAACTTCAAGGCGGCGCATCCCGAGAAGACGTATGACATCTCCGTGGACATCCAGACCGAGGGCGACTGCTCCAAGCGCGTCCTGAACGACGTTGAGGCGGCTGCTGACGTGTTCACGTTCGCGGATGACCAGTTCAACTCCCTGTATAACGCGAACGCGCTGATGCAGGTCGTTGAGAACGCCGATGCCATCATCGAGGCGAACGGCGGTGCCGAGGCTGGCTCTGTCGTGGCTGCGACCGGTTCGGACGGCAATCTCTATGCTTATCCAGCGACCGCTGACAACGGCTACTTCATGTTCTACAACAAGGAATACTTCACCGTGGAGGACGTGCAGACCCTCGATGCTATGCTGGAAAAGGCTGCATCCATCGGTAAGTACGTCGGATTCCCGATGAGCAACGGCTGGTACATTTACTCCTTCTTCGCGGGTGCCGGTCTGGACATGCATGTCCTGGATGACGGCGTTACCAATACCTGCAACTGGAACGCAACCGATACCGCCATTACCGGTGTGCAGGTCGTCGAAGCGCTGCTTGCTGTCACTTCCAACCCCGGCTTCCGCGAGGCAGACTCCGATCCCTTCGTGGCTGGCGTGAAGGACGGCTCCATCATTGCTGGCGTATCCGGCACCTGGAACGCGACCGTTGCTCAGGAAGCGTGGGGCGATAACTATGCTGCCTGCAAGCTGCCGACATACACCGTTGCTGGTCAGCAGGTGCAAATGGCTTCCTTCGCCGGCTTCAAGCTCGTTGGCGTGAACCCCTACTCTGCCAACGTCTACGACGCGATGCTCTTCGCCGAGTACATGACGAACGAAGAGAGCCAGATTTCCCGCTTCGAGCTTCGCGGTCAGGGTCCGTCCAACGTGAATGCTGCCGCGTCTGACGCTGTTCAGGCTGCTCCGGCAATCGCCGCGCTGGCTGCCCAGTCTGCCTACTCCACCGTGCAGCGCGTTGGCAGCAAGTATTGGGATCCGGCTGCCGCGCTTGGCAAGATCATCGTCAACGGCAATCCTGACAACACTGATCTGCAGACCATGCTGGACAATGCTGTTGCCGGCATCACCGCGCCTGGCGACCTGTAATCCGTCTTCCAAGGCAATTTCCAGCCGCTCCGCTTACTCACGCAGTTGAGCGGAGCGGCTCTCTTTTTTATGAAGTATCAGGGAGGCAGATGCAGATGAGTCTGACCGAAACGAAAAAGCAATCCGGCATCGCTCGTTTTTTCACGGCGCTTGCAGGATTTTTCACCGCCACATTCCGTGCCTTTGCTGAGGGTGACATCTATGTAAAGCTCTCCGCTCTCGTGTGCGGTGCCGGTTACTTCGCGAGAAAACAGTATTTGAAAGGCTTCCTGATCTGCCTGGTTCAGGCGGCCATTCTGTACGTTTTTCCCGCGTTCTTCTTCCCGTACATGGGCAAGCTGACGACGCTTGGTACGGTGCAGCAGGTTCGCGCCTACAACAAAGAAACAAAGCAGATGGAGTTTAACGATTATGATAACTCCTTCCTGATTTTGCTATTCGGCATACTGGGCGTTGTGCTGCTCATCACCGCAGTCATCCTGTGGATGCACAACATCCGCAACGCACGCGAGGTCGAATTGACCGCCAAGAGCGGCAAGCGCGTCAATACCTTCCGCAATGACCTCAATGACGCGCTTGACCAGAAGTTCTATCGCACGTTGCTGACGCTCCCGGTGCTGGGTGTCGTGCTGTTCACGATCATCCCGCTCATCGTAATGATTCTCATCGGCTTCACGAACTACGACCGCAATCATCTGCCGCCGGCAAAGCTCTTCACGTGGGTCGGGCTGGACAACTTCAGCAAACTAACCGCGATGACCGCCGACAGCTCTTTTGCGTATGCGTTCGTGCGCGTGCTGGCATGGACGCTGATTTGGGCTGTGCTGGCGACCTTCACGTGCTATATCGGCGGTATCCTGATGGCGATGCTCATCAACAACCGCAATACGAAGTGCAAGCGGTTCTGGCGCACATGCTTCATGGTTGCGATGGCAGTGCCGCAATTCGTTTCACTGTTGCTCGTCCGCAACTTCTTCGCCGACCTTGGTATCGTCAACACCGTCTGCAAGAACCTCGGCATCACGGACTGGCTGTTCTCCATCGGCGCTATTCCGACGGCGAATTACATTCCGTTCCTGACGCATCCATCATGGGCACGCCCAATGATTATCCTCATCAACATCTGGGTTGGCATCCCCTATCAGATGCTGATTGCAACCGGCATCCTGATGAACATCCCAACCGAGCTGCTCGAGGCGGCGCGCATTGACGGCGCAAACGCGTGGCAGTCCTTCAAGTCCATCACCATGCCGTACATCCTCTTCATCACCGGACCGTCGCTGGTCAATTCGCTCGTGGCGAACATCAACAACTTCAACGTCATCTGGCTACTCAGTCGCGATGTGTACACGACCTCCGACCAACTGATGGCAAACGCGAACGCTACCGAGGTCGACCTGCTGGTGACGTGGCTGTATCGCCTGACGCAGGATCAGAGTAACTACAAGATGGCGTCCGTCATCGGCATCCTCGTCTTCGTTGTCTGCGCCATCCTGACGCTGGTTGCCTTCAGCCGCATGATTAAGGGCGATAAGGAGGAGAGCTTCCAATGAGTACAACAAAATACGACCATCTGCCGGAGCAGGAGAAGCATGCGGCACTCGCGCGCGAGGAGGCTGCCATCCGTGCCGAGGCGCTCCGCAATCACGACAAGCACCGCCTGACGCCTGCGAAGTTTGCCCGGCTGACCGTACGCCACGTTGTGCTGGCGCTGCTGGCGGCGTTCTGGCTGATTCCAATTCTGTGGCTGGTCGTTACGTCCTTCGGCATCGACAAAGGACCAAACCTGTCGACCTTCTTCCCGAAGGCGTACACGCTTGACCATTACAAAGCGCTTCTTGTGCCGGATTCTGTCAACCAGTTTCCACGGTGGATGCTTAACACGTTCATTGTCGCGTGCTTCACATGCGTCATCTCAACCATGTTTGTGCTGATGGTCGCATACGCCATGTCATGTATGCGCTTCAAGGCGCGCAAGCCCATGATGAACATCGCGATCATCCTGAATCTCTTTCCGGGCTTCCTGAGCATGATTGCGGTGTACTTTATCATGAAGGAATTCGGGCTGACAGGAACGCTGACCGGTCTGGTAATTGTCTACAGCGCCGGTTCGGGCATGGGCTACCTGATTGCAAAGGGATTCTTCGATACGGTCAGCAAGTCCTTGCGCGAATCCGCCTATCTGGAAGGTGCGAACGAGTTTACCGTCTTCTGGAAAATTATCCTGCCGCTGTCGAAGCCCATCATCGTCTACACGGTCATCAACTCGTTCCTGACGCCGTGGATGGACTTCGTCTTTGCCGACTTGATGATGACGAGCGGCACGTCCGTTAGCAAAACAGTCGCGCTGGGGCTTTACTCGATGGTTGACAAGGTCAATCGGAATAACTACTTCGCGCAATTCTGCGCAGGCGGTGTAATTGTGTCCATTCCGATTTCGATTCTGTTCGTCATCATGCAGAAGTTCTATGTGGAAGGCATCACTGGCGGTTCGGTGAAGGGGTAAAAATGGTTCAATAGAAGCACACTCTTGCAAGATGCAGAAACCGTGCTGAGATTTGGAGCAACGTCCCAGCCTCCCCTTCGCAACTGAGTGAAGAAATGGTTACGGAGAATTGATGCATAGTTGAAGCTAAGGCACAGCAGCTCTTTTAGCCAGCAATTTGATTCTGTTACTTCATGGGGGCGTTCCGAACGCCCCCTGACTCCTCCGGGCATGTTTTTTACTTTAGCGAAACCAGAATAATCATTGCAATGCGAATCAACTTACTAAAATGTGCATTGCAAACCAGTCCAGAGGGTGATCGCAAAGCCGTCCGGTCGTGCCTGCAGACATGAATTCATGCAGCAAGTCAAAAAGTGGGGGATGTTCATCATGCGCAAGATTATTTCCACATTGCTCGCCATCATGCTAATGGTCAGCATGCTTCCTGCCTCTGCCGACTCCCCCACTCTCGGCGTAACTTATGAAATCTTCATCGGCTCGTTCAGTGATGCCAACGGCGATGGTATCGGCGATTTACAGGGCATCATCGACCATCTGGATTATATCGCCTCACTGGGCGTACGGCAGATCTGGCTCACGCCCATTCATCCGTCGCCCAGCTACCATAAGTACGACGTCACCGACTACTACGCAGTCGACCCAGACTTCGGAACGCTCGATGACTTCGACCACCTGACCGCCGCCTGTGACGAACTCGGCATCACTGTCATCCTCGACCTTGTGCTGAACCACTCCTCGAGCCAGCATCCGTGGTTCACCGCTGCTTGTGATGACATGTTCTTCTCACGCACCGGCGATACGAGCGACTGGTACGTGTTCTATGAAGAGGAAGGCACCAACCGTCACAAAATCAGCGGCTGCAACTGGTGGTATGAAGGCCAGTTTGGCAGCCATATGCCGGATTTCAACCTCGACAGCGAGTCGCTTCGTGCAGAATTTGCCGGCATCATCGCATTTTGGCAGTCGCACGGCGTCGGTGGATTCCGCCTCGATGCTGTCACGAGCTACTACACCGGTGCAAGCGCCTCAACGGCAGATTTTATGCGCTTCATCTGCGAAACAGCCAAGGCGAACGATCCCGATTGCTACCTTGTCGGCGAGGCGTGGACGGACGAGGCGAATATCCTGACGCTCTACGAAAGTGGCATTGACAGCCTGTTCAACTTCCCTGCAGCGGACAGCACGGGTCGCTTCGTTAAGGGCGGACTGAATGGCAGCGGTGCGGCAGTGGCAAGCCTGCAGGCAGACTGGAATCAGCGGCTGCACGCTGTGTCTCCCGATTCGCTGGATGCGCCTTTTCTGAGCAATCATGACATGGCGCGAGCGCGCGGGATGCTCCGCTCAAAGGTTGGCAACGAGAAAGCAGCCGCACTGTTGTATCTGCTGATGCCAGGCGTACCGACGGTCTACTACGGCGAGGAGCTTGGCATGTCAGGCTCCGGCATTGATGAGAACAAGCGTCTGCCGATGGTCTGGTCGTCAGACGAGAGCACTTGGTGCAAAGCGCCTGCCGATGCCGACCAGGCACAGCGCCTGACGGAAGGGGTTGCGGAACAGACGGACGACCCCGACAGTCTGCTGAACTTCTATCGACAGCTGATTGCACTGCGCAACCTTGCACCGGAACTGACCCGAGGCGAAATGCAAGCGCTGGACGGCGGCAATGCTGCCATCTGCCTCTACACGGTCACAGACGGCGGCAGCAAGGTCGCTGTCGCCATCAACGTCAGTCAGACAGACACTATCGATGTCGACCTGCAATCTCTCGGCACATGCACGCTGGTCGGCACAGTCGGCATAGCTGATAGGGACGAATCGAGCATCACGCTTTCGCCGCTTTCCTGCGCGATTTTGCGCACCGAATGAAGCACCTTTCGCCTTGTTCCGCGCTTAAAAGAAGGATTTTTCAACTACGCAGAGAATAGTTTTATAGGTATGCCCATGCGGAAGCTGCTTCCGCATTTTATTCTTCCATCTTCGGAAACGTTACCATTTTCCTTACATCAACCCTTTTCACCTTTTCAATCGAAAGGATGTTTGATTTTCATGCGACAAAGCGGGATTTTGATGCACATCACTTCCCTGCCCGGTCCCGGCGGCATCGGCAGCCTCGGCAAGGAGGCGTATTTATTCGCTGATTTTCTCCATGACTGCGGGATGACGCTCTGGCAGGTGCTGCCGCTGGGACCCACCGGCTACGGCGAATCGCCCTACCAATCAGCCAGCATCTACGCCGGCAACCCAATGCTGATTTCCATCGACAAACTCGCCAGCGACGGCCTTGTTCACCTCGAAAAGGGCGAGCAATTTGTCCCCGAACGCGATGACTGTGTTGCCTTTGATGAGGCACGCGCAAGCAAGGAGGCGCTGCTCCGTCGTGCCTTCAAAGAGAGCGAAAAGAAGATGTTGCCGGACATCTGCCAGTTCATCCGCAATGAGAAGTGGGTGCTGGACTATGCACTGTTCATCGCAATCAGGAAGCACTTCCGCGGCAAGGCTTGGCAGCAGTGGCCGGACGAGGACATCAAGCTCCGCAAAAAGAAGGCGCTCTTGCAATATCGCATCGCACTGGACGAAGAAGTGCGCTATCACATCTTCTGCCAATTTCTGTTTTTCCGCCAGTGGAGCGAGTTGAAAGCATACTGTAACGGCAAGGGCATTCAGCTTTTTGGTGACATGCCCATTTACGTCGCCGAGGACAGCGCCGACACGTGGACGCACCCCGAGGTCTTCCAGCTTGACCGCAACCGCGTGCCGAAGCGTGTCGCCGGTGTTCCTCCCGACTGCTTCTCCGCGGATGGACAACTTTGGGGGAACCCGCTATACCGCTGGACGTACCTGTATTTCCGCCATTACGACTGGTGGGTCGACCGAATGCGCGGCATGAGCCGCCTGTACGACATCGTACGCATCGACCACTTCATCGGCTTCGCGAATTACTATTCCATTCCGCACGGCGCGCCGAACGCCAGGAACGGTAAGTGGGTCATCGGTCCCGGGAAGAAGCTCTTCCGCCGCCTCAAGAAGGAACTGCCGAAGCTGCAGGTCATTGCCGAGGATCTTGGCGTGCAGAGCGAGCGCGTCACGAAGCTGCTTGCCTATACCGGATATCCGGGCATGAAGGTAGCCGCATTCGGTTTCGGCGGCGACTCCAAGGAAAATATGCACTTCCCCGCCAACTGGACGGAGAACGCCGTTGCCTACACCGGAACGCACGATAACGATACGACCGGCGGCTTCCTTGCCTCTGCCGATGAACAGACGCTAAAGGCCGCGAAGAACTACCTGCATTTCGACACGATCGATGACGGCATCGAGGCCTTCATCCGCTGCGTGTTGCAAAGCCCGTGCAAGATGGCTGTCATTCCCATGCAAGACGTGCTGCATCTGGGCAATGATGCACGCATGAATCTGCCCGGCACCGTCGGCGGCAACTGGGCTTGGCGCATGAAGCCCAACGCCATTACGCCAATGCTGACCGCCTATCTTCGTGCACTGAATCAAGAATCCAACCGACTTGCGTAAAAGGAGTAATCAACCCATGATGAACGCTAAGGAGCTGCTCCGCTTGACGGAGTCCCTGTTGCATCAAAACGATCATGTGACCCTTGAAAAAGCCTCCGCCGTGCAGCTGCACAACGCGCTGTCCTCTGCCGCGATGAACGCCTTGACGCCGTTGTGGATGAAGTGCGAGCAGAAGCGGCTTGCGCACCGGCAGGCATACTATCTTTCCGCCGAATATCTCGTAGGACGGCTGGTGTATAACAACCTGTACTGTCTCGGGCTGCTTGATGACGTTTCTGCCCTGCTGCGTGCACGCGGCATCGACATCGCCGTCATGGAAGACATTGAGGACGATGCGTTCGGCAACGGCGGACTTGGGCGTCTTGCCGCATGCTTTCTTGATTCCGCTGCGACCATCAACGTGCCGCTGACGGGCTACGGGCTGCGCTACCGCTACGGGCTGTTCAAGCAATCCTTCGTGAACGGCTGCCAGCACGAAGAGCCGGACGATTGGAGCAAATTCGGCGATCCGTGGAGCATCCGCCGCCTTGATCAGGCCGTCATCGTTCCGATGAAGACAGGCAATGTGCTCGCTGTCCCCTACGACATGCCGGTCATCGGCTACGGCGCTAAGAATGTCGGTACGCTGCGCCTATGGCAGACGGAATCGCTCCATGAAATCGACTTTCCCGCATTCAACAGCCAGCACTATACGCAGGCATCCGCTGACAAGAACAGGGCTGAGGACATCACGAAATTCCTCTACCCGAACGATGACCGTCGCGAGGGCAAGCAGATGCGCATCAAGCAGCAATATGTGCTCGTCAGCGCATCCCTGCAGGACATGCTCCGCGCCTATAAGCTGCGTCACGGCAATGATTACGCGTATTTTGTAGACGAACACGCCGTGCAGCTCAACGATACGCACCCCGTTATGGCAATTCCAGAGCTGATTCGCCTGCTGATGGCGGATGACTTCACGTTCGAGGCTGCGTTCGAAATCGCACGGAATGTGTTTGCATACACAAACCACACCGTCATGCAGGAAGCGCTTGAAAAGTGGGATTTAACGTTGCTTGCAAGCGTTTGCCCGGACATTGTCGCCATTATTCGGCAAATTGACAGAAAATTCAGAGCAGACATGGAAACACTGAATGCCGAAGTCAAGCCCACGCGCTGCATTATCTGGAATCATCAGGTACACATGGCGCAGCTCGCCGTATATGCCTGTGTCGCCACGAACGGTGTCGCCTCAATTCACTCTGAAATCCTCAAGCAGGACGTATTCGCAGACTGGTACGCAATGTATCCGGAGCGCTTCCAGAACAAGACGAACGGCATCACACAGCGTCGCTGGCTTGGACTTTGCAATCCGGAGCTGACCGCGCTCATCGCCAAATACATCGGCAAAGGATTCCTGACCGATCTCAATCAGCTCGAGAAGCTTAAGCCGCTCATCAACGACGATATGTGCCGCGAGTTCATCGCTGTTAAGCAGGCGAAGAAGGCGCAGCTTGCCGCTGAAATCGAGAAACGCGAGGGAATCAGGCTCGACCCGAATATGGTGTTCGACATCCAGATTAAGCGCCTGCACGAGTACAAGCGCCAGCTCATGAACGCGATGTCCATCCTGCACCTCTATTACTGCCTGAAGGACGGCACACTGACAGACTTTACACCGACAGCTTTTATTTTCGGCGCAAAGGCGGCGCCGGGCTATGCGCGTGCGAAGGCGGTTATCCACCTGATCAACATGATCGCCGACATCGTAAACAACGATCCCGACATATCGCCGCTGATGAAGGTCGTGTTCGTGCAGAATTACAACTGCTCATGGGCAGAGAAACTGATTCCGGCTGCCGATATTTCCGAGCAGATTTCTCCCGCAGGCACCGAGGCGTCCGGCACAGGCAACATGAAGCTGATGCTCAACGGTGCAGTGACGCTCGGCACGTTTGACGGCGCGAACATCGAGATTGCCGAACAGGCAGGAGTTGAGAACGAGTACATCTTCGGCGCAACGGTAGAGGAAATCAACGCACTGAAAGCAAACGGTTACGAACCGAAGGCAATTTACCGCGCCGACCCTGCCATCGCGCGCGTGCTTGATGCCATGACGGATGGCACCATCTTCCCCGACAGCGACGGCACCATCAAGGAGCTGGTTTCTTCCCTGCTGATTGGCGCAAGCTGGCACAAACCCGACCACTACTTCATCCTGCACGACTTCCACAGCTACGTGGACGCGAAGATTGCCGCCATCCGCGGCACGCGCGACGAGCTTGCCTTTGCGCGTAAGTGCCTCCTCAACGTTGCCAGCGCCGGAAAGTTCTCCTCCGACCGCACTATCCGCCAATACGCCTCCGAAATCTGGCGCCTCTAACACGGTCTTCGCGGACTTCGTCCTTTTTCTATTTTTTTAGAATCCAACCTTTTAGGAAAAAAAGCGAAAAAAGTCTTGACAAGCGCTTCGTTTTCTGCTATACTTCTTACTGTTGACGATGCAAGTCATCCGATACGCAAGGGGTTATAGCTCAGTTGGTTAGAGCGTCACGTTGACATCGTGAAGGTCGATGGTTCGAGCCCATTTAACCCCACTTCAGCACAAGTTCTTCATTGGACTTGTGCTTTTTCTTTTGCTGTTTCTCATGACAATCACTATGGTTTGCCTTTCTCCTGCTTGCGGATTCATCAAATCCATGATATAATTTTGACTGAAAAATATTTATTTTTTCGGGAATGAAACGGAGGTCTGATTCGTTATATGAGTGAACCCACCATGAAGGAGCAGGTAACTTCACGCGTGCAGCGTGCCGCTAAGAATTCCGGCGCATCAAAGGTGCTGGATGATACTTATCTGCCTGTCCCCGATGTCAGGGATGACCCCGCGTTCTTTTCCCGGCTTTATGAGCAATACGCGACCGACGTCCTGAGGGTCTGCTATTTCTATCTCGGCGACCGTGAAAAGGCGGAGGATGCCTGTCAGGACGTGTTTGTCCGCCTGATGACAACGCATCCGCTCCTGCAGCCCGGCAGTGAAAAGACCTGGCTGCTCAAGGTTGCCCTCAACCGCTGTCGTGACATGTGGCGCGGTTCCTGGCTCAAGCGTGTCATCCTGGGCAGTCCGACATTCGAGCTGATTCCCGCACCGGATGACTTCACCCGACGTGAGGATCAACAGGCCATGATGAGCGCCGTCAACCAGCTGCCATCTGCCTTCAAGGAAATTATCCTCCTGCACTATTATCAGGGCTTGAATATTTCCGAAATCGCCGTCATGCTGGATCTCCCCGAGGGTACGATTTCCTCTCGCCTGAGCCGCGGTCGCAAAAAGCTCGAATCCATTTTATCGAAAGGAGGCAATGCCCAGTGAACAAAAATCAGCCGAATGACCTGCTCGAGCAGCAGCTGAGCAATCTGCCCGAAATTGCCAATTCAGCCTTGGCTGACCTGACCGCTGGTGCTGAGCTGAATCACCGTATCCAAATGGCTGTCATGGAGGTGCGCACACCGAAGAAGAAAGCCTTTCCCATTCGCCGCGTGTTGTCCATTGCCACCGCCTGTGCGGCCGCCGTCGCACTGGTGGTGTGCCTGACACCTGTTGTCAAGCAGGTGAAGCAGGCGCGGCTGATTCAGTCTTCCTCCCTCGGCGGCGAGATCCCCGCCGTTACCGATGACCTGCTTCTTGCAGACCTGAACGGCACTGATGTTGCAATCTCCGAGCAAAAGGCTATTCCCAGCTATCGCAACCTGTGGTCGGCAAGCACGGACGGCTTCTTCCCGCTCATCGGCGTGAACGGCCGCTATTACCGCATGATGACCTCGCCGCGTAGTGTGTCTTCCAGCCTGCTTGGTTCAAGCATCGGTACCATTGCCGAATTCACCGCAACGCCCTCCCTGTCCGGCACGGATATTGTGCTGTCCAATAAGGCAGCATTCGGCACGGAGGTGCACGAAATCAGCGGCATGAGTGGTACGCTCGTCGCGGCTGATGTGGATGGTACCACTCGCCTGTTCCAACGCGTCAGCTTCAACGGAAACGCGCTCAAGGGCTCCGAATCACTCGCCGACACACTGCAAATCAGCGGTCATGTATCCGCTATGGAACTGAGCGGCATCGGCACGATTTCCGATGTGTCTGTCTGCGAACAGCTGCTGTCCACCTTGCTGAATAGCGCAACCTATGAAAGCAGCGGTTCTCTGAGTGCTTCGCAGTCTCTGCTGATTGAACTGGATAACGGACTTGTCGTGCAGATGGCTGTCAAGAACGACAAGCTCGCTGCGTGTGGCGTCTGGTCCTGTCCGGAATTCATCGAAGCGTTTGAAAGCGCCTGCAGCAACTGACCATTATCAATGAAAAAGAAACCGCCTGCGAATGATAGTCCCCCCCAATACTGGACACCCAGCATTGGGGGGACAGATCAAATGCAAGCGGATTCTCTTTTTTTATACAGCATTCTTTTTCGGCTTTGCGGTCAGCTTTACCGCCCACGTCAGGTAGAAGAAGATGGAAATGCCAATGCCGATGACCCAGCCAATCGGCCAGGAGTACCAAACGCCATTGATGCCAAATATCGGCGAAAGCGCAAACGACAACACCACGCGAAGAACGAGATCCGTCAGCGTCGCAATCATGAATTGTACCATTCGTGCTGCACCGCGCTGAACGCCATCGACAATCAGCTTGATGGACAGAAGCGCGTAGAACGGCGTGACGATATTCAGAAAATTGATGCCAACCTCGACTGCCTCAAGGTTGCCGTCACTGATAAAGGCGAGAATCAGTGGACGCGCGAACACGCGGAAAATCACCGCGAAGCATGCGCCCATCGCAACACCGATGACCAGACCGCTCCGGCAGCCTTGACGGACACGCTTCGTTTTACCCGCGCCGAGGTTCTGGCTCGTGTAATTGCTCATGCCGTTGCCCAGCGCCGTTACCGATGTCACGAACATGTTGTTGAGCTTAATCGCCGCAGTATAGCCGCCCATACACGCTGTGCCGAAGCCGTTGATGACATATTGCACGAGAATGTTACCGACGCTGATGAAGCTCTGCTGGATTGCACTCGGAACAGCGATGACCAACATCTTCTTGAGCAATGCACCGGAGAAAATCTGGTACTTTTCGCTGCCGACCATCTTATGCACCTTCATCAACACGACCACCGTTGCGACAATGCCGCTGATGGACTGGCAAAGGAACGTTGCCCATGCCACGCCCGGGACGCCCATATGAAAATCACGGACGAACACGATGTCTACGAAGATGTTGGAAAGAGAAGAGACCGCGAGGAACCAGAACGGGGTCTGCGAATCACCCAGCGCGGAGAAAATGCCCGTTGCGACCTGATAGAGCATCAGGAAGACATAGCTGAGCAGGTAAATCTGGATATACGCAAGCGAGTCCGCCATGGTCTCTGCCGGCGTATCAAGCATTTCGAGCATCCATTGGGCACCTGCAAGCCCGACCGCAGTCAGGATGATGGCAAGGATGCCAGAGAAAATCAGTGATGTCGTAACACAGGTGTGTACCTCTCGCAGATTCTTCTGCCCGAACAGATTCGCCGTTACGACCGAAGTACCGATGTTGCAGCCGAACGCGATAGCGATAAAAATTAATGTGATTTCAGAGCTGTTTCCGACCGCCGCCAAAGCCTCGGTGCCCTCGTAGCGCCCGGCAACGAAGCTGTCTGCAATGTTGTACAGTTGCTGAAAGATGATGCTGCCGAACAGTGGTAGTGAGTAAGCCAGCAGAACCTTGCCCGGTTTCCCAACAGTCAAATCCTTCACAAAGCTTCCTCTCTTTCCGGATGAAACAAATCATCCGGCGTGCATTATACTCCGATTTAGGAGAATTGTAAAGACAAAAAGCAGGGAATGAACAGGGGTTCATTGAAAGGATGCTGATGCTACCTTACTATATTTTCTAACACTCATGCAGCAATACTCCGGAGCCATTGCATCGCTCGGCTGAGAACAGATGGTTGGCGCATCCCAGAAAGGTCTCTGCGCCTTGATTCTGAAAAAGGGCAGAGGAAATGGGCGAACAAAAAGGGACGAATAAAAAGGGATGAAATCCCCCCTTGGATCATTTTATCCTTGGACAACCGTGCGGATGCCCTTCACGCGGCGCATCACGTCCGCAAATTCATCCGGCGTGAGCGACTGTGCGCCATCACACAAGGCGTGCTTCGGGTCATTGTGCACCTCGATCATCAAGCCGTCAGCGCCTGCCGCGGTGGCAGCAAGCGCCATGGGCTTCACAAGACGCGCAACGCCGGTCGCATGGCTCGGGTCAACAATAATGGGCAGATGCGTCTTTTCGCGCAGCACCGGAATGCACGAAAGATCAAGCGTGTTGCGTGTCGCGGTCTCATAGGTGCGGATGCCGCGCTCGCAGAGGATGACCTGATCATTGCCGCCAGCCATGATGTACTCGGCGCTCATCAGCCACTCCTGAATGGTGCTGGCAAGTCCGCGCTTGAGCAGGATTGGCTTCTTCGTCCTGCCGAGCACCTTCAAGAGCTCGAAATTCTGCATATTCCTTGCACCGACCTGAATGACGTCGACATCCTCGAACAGCGGCAGATGCGACGCGTCCATGATTTCCGTCACAACTGGCAAGCCTGTCGCTTCCTTTGCCTTGAGCAGCAACTTCAGCCCGTCCTCATGCAGCCCCTGAAACGCGTAAGGGCTCGTCCGCGGCTTAAACGCGCCGCCGCGCAGCAGGGTTGCTCCGGCCGCCTTGACCGCCTTCGCAACTGTAATCATCTGCTCCTCGCTCTCGACGGAGCAGGGACCTGCAATCACCTGAAACAGCCCATGCCCGATTGTGACATTGCCGCAATGAACCTGCGTGTCCTCCGGATGGAACTTCCGGTTTGCCTTCTTGTACGGCTCCTGAACGCGCTGCACCGCCTCGACCGCGTCAAGGGACGAAATCAAGTCCGCATCAACGCGCGTTGTGTCGCCAACAAGACCGAGAATCGTGCTGTTCTCGCCCTTTGACTCATCGATGCGCAATCCCATATTTACGAGAAAGCTCTTGAGTCGGTCAATCTGTTCCTGCCGTGCTCCCTGTCTGAGAATGACGATCATGCTACCATGCCTCCGTACTACATATATGAAAGCGCCCCGCCGCCGTATTCTGGCTAGCAGGGCGCTTCTCTTTGCTTCAAGGAAAACACGCCAACTTACGCCCTGCTTTGAACCGGCAGCGCGTAATAATAAGCAAACACGAACGCGTTTGTCATGGCGTGATTCTCCCTTCCGCTTTTTCAATCCATTGTAACATACATCCAGCAAAAAGCGCAAGCCCCTTGCCTGTATATTTTCTGTATTTCATTCGTCCTGCGATGCAACGTCCTCCAAATACTTCTCCAGCTTCCGTTTGACACGCTGCAATGCGTTATCGATGCTCTTGACGTGCCGACCCAGATTCGCAGCAATCTCCTGATAGCTCTTGCCGTCCAGATACGCAGCCAACACCTCTTGTTCTAAATCAGACAGCACCTCGTCAATACGCTGATGAATGCCGCGCACGTCCTCCTGGCTGATAATCAGCTCCTCAGGGTTGGACGAATGCCCTTCCGCGCAAACATCCAGCAGGGTCCGGTCGCTGTCGTCATCGTACATCGGCTTATTGAGCGATACATAGCTGTTGAGCGGAATATGTTTCTGGCGCGTTGCGGTCTTAATCGCGGTGATAATCTGCCGCGTGATGCACAGCTCCGCAAACGCGCGGAAGGACGCGAGCTTCTCCGGTCGAAAATCGCGGATTGCCTTGTAAAGCCCGATCATGCCTTCCTGCACGATATCCTCATGATCCGCACCGATGAGAAAATAACTGCGTGCCTTGGAACGGACGAAATTTTTGTACTTGTTCAGCAGATATTCCACTGCCACGCTGTCACCCTCACGGCAGAGCGCGATGACCTCCTCATCCGGCATATCCTCATACGCCGTGTGCGCCGTGGACGGAAATTCCTCTTCTGCTGCGCCTTCCTGCGTATCTGCCTTTCCCTGCTCCGTCTCGATATCAAGCTCCTCCGGCACATATTCCTGCTCAGAGGTCATCATTTCCTGATTCATAGCGTTTTCGTCTGTCAATCTTGTCCACCTGCTTTGCCTTTCGGCTCATTCTCCGCGCCTGAGCTTCTCCAGACGCATCCGGACCTCCTCCGGCATTCGGGACAGAATGGTTTTCCTGACCGCGGCTGATTGCTCCTGATGCGCCGCCATGCCGTTTTCGCGCATTTGCCTCAGCTCGCGCAGCAGCTCTCGGCTCGTCATGCGGATTGCGCCGCTGCTGAGCACCTGTGACTGCTCCAGCCCATCTGACGTGGCAACGCGCATCGAGCGGTACTTGGGCGTCATCGACGCAAGCCGCTCGATGTAGCTGTCCGCCGTTTCGCCGTGATGGGTGAATACGAGCGTCAGGTCACCGTGCTTCTCCTCGGTCGTCAGCGGCCGGTCAGATTGATAGCCGTCGAAAACCAGCACGATTTCTTCTCCCGAAAAGCCTGCGTAATCCTCCAACTGACGCATCAGCCGGTCGCGCGACTCATCGAGAGGCCATCCCTTTCTTTCTGCCTCACCCCATGCGCCAATGACATTGTAGCCATCGACAATCAACAGCGGTTTCATGCGCGGCGTCCGGACAGCACGCGATACATGACGATGCCAGCTGCAACGGAGGCGTTCAGGCTGTCCAGATGACCGGCCATCGGCAATGAAACCTTCTGATCGCAGTTTTCCAGCACGAGATGGCTGATGCCCTCGCCTTCGCTGCCGACCACCAGTGCAACCCCGCCGCTGAAGTTGACCTTTTCGTAGTCCGTGCCGTCCATGGTCAGCGCGTATGTCCAGACATCGTGCTGCTTGAGCCTCTCAATGACGCGCGTCATGTTGACCACTCGGGCGACCTTGATATGCTCGACAGCGCCTGCGGATGCCTTGACCGCGGCAGGCGTCAGCCCGACCGCACGTCGTTCCGGCACAATCACGCCGTGAGCACCGACGCATTCCGCCGTACGGATGATAGCGCCGAGATTATGCGGGTCAGTGATGCCGTCCAGCAGGATGAGGAATGGCTGCTCGCCGCGTTCCTCAGCCACGGCAAGCATCTCCTCCACCGTGCTGTACTTGTACGCCGATGCAAATGCAACCATCCCCTGATGGTTTTTCGCCAGCTCATTCAGGCGCTGATGCTCAACCTCCTGCACTGGAATGTGTGCTTCCTTCGCCATCTGCACGATTTCACGCGCAGAGCCTGTCAGTTCACCCTTCTGCACGAGCAGCTTCTCGATGTCGCGTCCCGCCTTGAGCGCCTCACGAATCGGGTTGCGGCCCGCAAGAAGGTTCTCCTGCACCATATCCTCTTCAACAGGTGTAGAAAGTGCCGAATTCATCGGGCGATTGATCGGCTTGTATTCCGCATCGCGATAAGATGACATGCGACGCTCCTCCACCGGCTGTTCACGGCGGTTGAAGCGATCATTGCGGTTGAACTTCTTGCGGTCGGAGAAAGCAGTTTTTTCGCTGCGCTGCTTACGTTCGCCGTAGGGCTTTGAGGAACGGTCAGAACGTTCTGCACTGTCTGAGCGGAAGCCGCTCTTCTTCACACCGAAGCGGTCATCCTTGCCGAATGCCTTCTTCTCGCCGTAGCTCTTGCGCTCACCGGACGGCTTGCCGCTCTTGCGTGCGCCGCGGTATTCCGAGCCCTCCTCGATCCACTTATCCTTGCCAAAGCTGCTCTTCTTCATCGGTTTTCTGGACGGTGCCTGATCATAATAAGCCATTTTCTGATTCCTCTTTATTATTTCTTATCGTCGTTCTTGCTGTTTTCGTGTTCTTCGGCGGATTTGAGTGTCTCGAGCCATTCCTTACGCTCCCTGCGGATTTCCGAAGCGCGTCCGCAAGACTTTTCGCCCTCATGACATGCACCACGCAGGCAGCCGGGTCCTGCATCCGCGAACAGCACCGGTGCGACCTCCATGCACAGGCGATGCATCTGAGTGGCAAGCTCGCGGATTTCCCACTGGGCTCGGCTGCACATGCGCAGGCTGAAGAAGTGCCGCAGTTCGCGAACATTCATCGTGACCATCATGCGCGTTTCGCATGCGCCGGGCAGAACGAACCGCGCGTCCTCGTTGCCGCCTTCGCCCGTGCCGAGCTTTGCCTGCCATTCCGTGTACCATTGGTGCATGACATCCATTTGACGCTCGAATTCGGCGACAGCCTCTTCGCCGAGCGCTTCGATCTTCGGCGGAACGATATAGCCAAAGCCCTTCTCGTAGCTGACATAACGCTGGCTCTGCACGGAGAAGCTGGCAAGGCGGTGGCGCGTCATCTGGGCAAGCAGTACACGCGATACGCCCTCGATGCCGAAGGTGAAGCTGGCGTGCTCCAGCACAGACTCGTGACCCATAGACATAATTCGGTGGACATAATCCGTCTGATCATCGCGCGCAACTCGCTGCTGAAGGCTGTCGACCGTCGCACGGGAATAGCAGAGCCGTGCACCGAGCGCAACAACCTCCTCCGGCTGAAGCGTATGACGCAGCAAAACAACCTTCAAGGTTGAACGGGGCATGAAAGTACCTCCTGACTTTTTTGAAACAGCTGCAGCAGCCGTTCCTCCTGACCGGTCAAATAAAGATAGCCGATCAGCGCCTCCATGGCAGTTGCAGCCTCATAATCGATCGGTGTCTGATTTTTGGGTGCCGCATGGTGCGCATGCGTATTCCTTCCTCTGCGAACAATCGCGCTCTCCTCTTCCGTCAGTATGCCTTCAATTCGCTCAAGCGCCGCCGCCTGTGCACGGGCATTCACCACGCTCACTGCTGCCTGATGGCAGTGATGCAGATTATAGCCGCGATACAGCATTCGCGAACGGACAAGCAGGTCATAGACCGTATCCCCGATATATGCCAGCTGAAGCGGATTCATTCGCCTCGCGTCATCAAAGGACATGGGCGCAGCTTCGCGCAGGGTCAAGTTGTCTTCCTCCTTACAGATAGACATCACAACATGCGCGCTTCCATCGGCGCACACATCAAATTATATCATATCCCAGGTGTTTTCGACAAGGGCTTTTTCGATTCCGGCAGCAACTTCGATGCAAATTTTATACTTGACAAGCGCACAAAAAGATGTTACGATGCTTTCATCAGGGCAATGAGGAGACGAGTCATTCTTCTTCGCGGTGCACGCAGAGAGCCTTCGGTTGGTGCAAGGAGGCACGCATTGCCGGAATGGCGTACAGCTCCGAGTCATCTGCCGAAGCAAACGTGTGTAGGCAGCATCCGGTGCGCCGGTTACAGCGCAAGAGGAATGTTCGTTCCTCCTGAGGGCTGCCATTGCAGCTAAACGGAAGTGGTACCGTGGCATATTGTCACCTTCCCCGGCTTAGGTCGGAGAAGGTTTTTTATTTGTGAAAGGAGTGGTTCATGATGGATCTTGATGCGCTGCGTTTTGCGCATCGGTTTGACACAATCAGTGGCAGCGCCATCCGCGAGATCTTCAAGATGATTGCACAGCCGAACATGATTTCCTTCGCCGGCGGCAATCCGGCTGTTTCAGCACTGCCGGATGACGTGTGCGCTGAAATCGCCCGCGATGTCCTGCAAAAAGACGGCAAGCGCATCTTGCAGTACGGCGCAACCGAGGGCTATCCACCCTTTGTGGAAAGTCTGCACACCTACGTAGAGGCCCAGCTCGGGTGCAGCATCCCTGGTGTGCTGCCGGTGACCGGCTCGACGCAGGCAATGGATTTGCTCTGCAAGGCGCTGATTAACCCTGGCGACGTAATTCTGGTGGAAAACCCATCGTTCCTGGGAAACATGCAGTGCATGAGGCTGTATCAGGCGAAGCTCATTCCAGTGGAGAGCGATGAAAACGGCATCATACCGGAAAAACTGGAGGAGACCATCCGACAGCATCACCCGAAGCTGCTCTACACGATCCCGACGTTCCAGAACCCGACCGGTATCACGCTGTCTACTGAGCGCAGAGCACCCATTGCTGCGCTTGCCGCAAAGTACGGCGTCGTTGTCGCGGAGGACGACCCTTATCGCGATTTGCGCTATACCGGCACGCCGTGCCCGTCCATCAAGTCATTCGACAAGGACGGATGGGTGGTCTTCCTTGGCTCCTTCAGCAAAATCATCAGCCCCGGTCTGCGCGTCGGCTTCATGGCAGGCGACAGCCGAATCCTGCGTAAGTGCACCATCGGCAAGCAATCCACCGATGTACACACGAGCAACCTGCCGCAGGCAATTGTCGACCAGTATCTGCGTCGTGGCTTGCTGCCTGACCACATCGCATCCATCTGTGAAAGCTACCGTACGCAGATGAACGCGATGCTGGATGACTTGTCCACCTTCCCAGAGGGTACGCAATACACCCACCCTGAGGGCGGTCTGTTCATCTTCGTGACACTGCCGGAAGGCATTGACGCGAAGGAGCTGCTCACGCAGGCGGTCGAAAAGCATGTGGCATACGTACCAGGTACCCACTTCTTCTGCGACGGCGGTCACGAGAATACGCTCCGCCTGAACTTCTCTAACGCATCCATCAACCAGATTCATCAAGGCATGAACGCGCTCCGCGAAATCTTCACGGCAGCGCTGCAAAAATAAGGAGGAAACACCATGCATATTTTGGACGTACTCAAGGAACGCGGTTTCATCGCTCAGACGACATTTGAGGATGAGCTGTATGAACAGCTCAAGGAATCAACCACCTTCTATGTCGGCTTCGATCCGACCGCTGATTCGCTGCACATCGGCCATTACATCCCGATTATGGCCATGGCACATATGCAGCGCGCCGGTCACCGCCCGATTGCCCTGATGGGCGGCGGAACCGCCATGATCGGCGACCCGTCCGGCAAGGCGGATATGCGCAAGATGATGACGACCGAGACCATCGACCACAATGTCGAGTGCATCAAGCAGCAGATGAGCCGCTTCCTTGATTTTTCCGACGGAAAGGCTCTGATTGTCAACAATGCTGACTGGCTTCGCAATCTGAATTTCATCGAGTTCATGCGCGATATCGGCGCAATGTTTTCCGTCAACAAGATGCTCACGGCTGACTGCTACAAGACGCGCATGGCAACCGAAAACGGTCTGTCATTCCTCGAATTCACCTACATGCTCATGCAGTCCTACGACTTCCTGCAGCTCTTCCACCAGTACGGCTGCCGTCTGGAAATGGGCGGCAACGACCAATGGAGCAACATGCTCGGCGGTGCTGACCTTGTACGCCGCAAGGACGGCGAGAAAGCATTCGCCTGCACGTTCCAGCTGCTGCTGACGCATGACGGCAAGAAGATGGGCAAGACGGAAAAAGGCGCACTGTGGCTCGACCCGAACCGTGTCTCCCCGTTCGACTTCTACCAGTACTGGCGCAATGTCGACGATGCCGATGTCGAGAAATGCCTCGGTCTGCTGACGTTCCTGCCGATGGATGAGGTGCACCGCCTCGGCGCGCTGCAAGGCAGCGAAATCAACGAAGCCAAAAAGGTGCTCGCCTACGAGGTGACGAAGCTCGTCCACGGCGAAGAGGAAGCAAAGAAGGCTGCCGATGCCGCGTCTGCGCTGTTTGCAGGCGGTGCCGCCGCCGCGAATGTCCCGTCCTTCACGTTGACGGCTGATGAATTCGCTGCTGACAGCCGCGTGACAACGCTGCTCGTCAAGTCAGGGCTGTGCAAGAGCCAGAGTGATGCTCGTGCGCAGATGAAGGCAGGCGCAGTGCTCGTCGCCGACAAGAAGGTCGAAGATCTGAACGCGACCATCGCCGCAGCAGATGTGCCTGCTGACGGTCTGATGATTCAGAAGGGCAAGAAGAATTTCCGCCGTCTTTTCCTTGCATGAGCACGCCAGCCATGAAGCCGTACAGGACGCTCCGGCAGGAGGCGCACGATGAGTTCATCATCAACAAGAGCCGCTTCATCGGTTATGGTGCGCCCTGTGAAACAGAGGCGGATGCGCTGGCCTTCCTGCAAAAAATCCGCACAAAGCACAAGGACGCCACTCACAATTGCTATGCCTACATCATCGGACAGAACGCCGGCATCATGCGCTATTCCGATGACGGTGAGCCTGGAGGAACAGCTGGGCTTCCGATGATGGAGGTACTCAAGCATCAGGGCGTTGTCAACTGCTGCTGCGTGGTCACGCGATATTTCGGCGGCGTGCTGCTCGGTGCAGGCGGACTCGTCCGAGCATACACGCAGGGTGCCGTCGCCGCACTCAAGGTATCGCAGGTTGTCGAGATGCTGCCGTCCTGTCAGATTCTGTTCGAGGTGGCGTATCCGCTGTGGGACAAGGTGCAGCACACGCTGAAGTCGCTGCCTGTTCAGCATCTCTCCAGCGAATTTACCACTGCTGTCAGCTTTACGCTGCTCATCCGCCAAACGGACGCAGATGAGGTCATCGGCACGCTCACACGCGTCACGGACGGGCGCATCGAGTATCTGACGGAAGAAACATCGTATCAGGCTTGGGAAACCGAAGCGTAATCCTCTAAGGAGCTGCACAAAATACAGCTCCTTTTTTTGATGCGCATCAACATATTTCATATCCATTTCTTTGTAACTTCACATTCGTTTCATGCGATTGCTCTATAATAATCGTTGTTAACGAAAAAGGAGGAAATTTTTCCTATGAAGAAGGCTGTCAAGTATCTGGTTATTATTGCGGTTATTGCCGTTGCCGCTTTCGGTATCATCCGCATGAACAAAGAAAGCAAATCATCCTACACGGAGGAGATCGCCCGCACACAGGACATTTCCACCTATTATACCTTCTCCGGCAATCTGAGCGCCAAGAGCAGCAAGACGGTCACTGCAACTGCGAAAACAAATGTCAGGGAAATTCTTTTCAGCGAAGGCGATACAGTCAAGAAGAACGACATCATCGTGCGCCTCACCAACGGCAACACGCTCCGCAGCCCGATGGACGGAACCATCTCAAACCTGAACATCGAGGAAGGCGATGAAATCACCATCGGGCAGGATGTTTTCCGCGTGGCGGATTACGACCACCCGGAAATCATCTTCATGGTCGATGAATACGACCGTCCAGCGCTTACTGTCGGTCAGGAGGTGGAGGTAACGATTCTGTCCACCGGCAAGACCTTCACCGGTATCATCGCGAAGATTGCACAGGAAGCTACCGTGTCCGGCGATATGGCGTACTACGAAGTGAAACTCACCCTTGAACCGGATGCCGACCTCGTCATGGGGCTGAGCTGCGAAATCCGAGTGCTTTCCAAGAGCGTGCAGAACGTCACAACGCTACCCATTGACGCAATTCAGTACGATTCGGACGGCAAACCGTTTGTCTACTGCTACAACCGCAGCAACGAGGTGATCGAGCAGGATGTCACGCTCGGCATCAGCAACGGCACCATCATCGAAATTGTGTCCGGTATCCGTTCGGGCGAAACCGTGCTCGTACCGGCAAAGAACAGTTTTTCCCCTTTGTCGGGCATTTAAGGCATAGGAGGATGCACCATGGAAGAACTCATCCTTGATATGCACGACATCGTCAAAAAATACCGCATGGGCGATGAGGAGCAAACCGTGCTCAAGGGCATCAGCCTGCAGGTGAAACAGGGCGAATTTGTTGCCATTCTGGGGCCCAGCGGCTCCGGCAAAACGACACTGATGAATATCATCGGCTGCCTGGATACAGCAACTTCCGGTAGCTATAAACTGCACGGGCGGAATGTTTCCGCGCTCAAGGAAGCGGAGCTGGCACGTGTCCGCTCAAAAGAAATCGGCTTCATCTTTCAGTCGTTTCAGCTGCTGCCCCGTCAGGACGCGATGGAGAACGTCGAGCTTCCGTTGATTTATGCCGGTCAGAATGCCCGTACACGCCGCGAACGTGCCCAGCAGATGCTTGAGCGCGTTGGACTGAAGGACAAGATGCACCATTATCCGAATCAGCTTTCCGGCGGACAGCAGCAGCGCGTGGCGATTGCACGTGCGATTGCCAATAATCCGTCCATTCTGCTGGCTGATGAGCCGACAGGCGCTCTTGACCGCGCGACAGGCAGGCAGGTCATGAGCCTTTTCCACGACCTAAACGACGAAGGACGCACCATCATCATGATTACGCACGACATCGACATTGCCCGCCACGCCAAGCGGATTGTCCGCATTCTGGACGGCGAGATCAGCGAGGGGGATCCGGAAGATGCTTAAGGAAAGCATCCGCATGTCATGGAAAAACATCTGCGCCAACAAAATGCGCACCTTCCTGACCATGCTGGGCATTATTATCGGCGTGACAGCCATTATCGCGCTGATTACAACCGTCAGCAGCGCAACGAATGAAATCACGAGCCAGTTTTCGGCGCTCGGCGCAGGCAAGGTCAGCGTCACCATCTACGGTACGAACATCAAAAAGGGACTGAACGAGGCGGATTTGTCACGCATCGAGGCACTTGACAACGTTGCCGGTGTTGACCCGAACGTCTCCATTTCCACTTACGCCGCGCAGACAGGGCTGCTGATTGAAGATGTAACGGTCGACGGACGCAGCAGCTATTATTTCGACTCGCAGGATGACCTGATTGCACGCGGACGTGCGCTCAAGCTGTCGGATATGGATCGTAACAGCCACGTATGCGTTATCGACCGGACACTTGCCACTGCCGCATTCGGTGATGAAGATCCGCTCGACAATACCATCATCCTTGATGGACAGCGCTTCACAGTGGTTGGCATCCTCAGCGACTCCAGCACCAACGATATCATGTCTGCCATGACCGGCAGAAGCGACGGCGGTACTGCCATCATTCCCTATCCGGCTGCCATGCGTCTCTCCGGCACAAGCAGCATCCGCTCCCTGACGCTGTATTTGAAGGACTCATCTATTTCCTCCGATACAGTCGATGAGGTCGTGGAAATCCTGAACAGCGCCTTTAATTACCGCGACAATTCCTTCATGCTCATGAATCTCGACAGCCTGCTGGACACCATGAACAGCATTACCGGCATGATGACAACCATGCTGGCCGGCATTGCTTCAATTGCGCTGCTCGTTGGCGGCATCGGCATCATGAACATGATGCTCGTCTCCGTCAGCGAACGCACGACGGAAATCGGTCTTCGCAAGGCACTCGGTGCGCGTCCCGGGCTTATCCAGATTCAGTTTCTGATGGAATCCGTTATGCTGTCGCTCTTCGGCGGCATCGTCGGCATCATTATCGGCAATCTCATGTCGTGGATCATCGCAGTCGTCATCGGCTTCTCCTTCAGCTTCAACATGAATGCCATCACGCTTGCTTTCGTGTTTTCCGCGTCCGTCGGCATCCTGTTCGGCTGGGCACCGGCACGCAAGGCATCTCGCCTCAATCCTATTGATGCATTGCGCTCGATGTGATATAATAAAGGCAGATGAAGGAGGATTTCCGACATGTTTACGATTCTTGTTGTCGAGGATGACGCGCCTCTGCTGCGGATGATGAGCGCATTTCTGGGGCTCAACGGCTATTCGACCGTCAATGCGCACAATGGTCAGGAGGCACTCGATGCCATCGACCGCGTCATGCCCGATCTTGTTATTGCGGACGTGATGATGCCGGTCATGGATGGCTGGGAGCTGACACGCGAGTTGCGTCAGGCATATCCCCGTCTGCCGATTATGCTCGTTACCGCCCGTGACACCATCGAGGATAAACGCACCGGCTTCACCTCCGGCGCAGATGATTATCTGACCAAGCCGATCGATCTGGATGAGTTGCTGTTGCACGTGCAGGCGCTGCTCCGCCGTTCGCAGGCGATGACGAGCCATCAGTTGACCGTCGGCGAAACGCACCTCGATTACGATTCGCTGACCGTTCAGCGCGGCGATACGCTGCTTGTGCTGCCCAAGAAGGAGTTTTTCCTCCTCTTTAAGCTGCTGTCAAGCCCGATGCAGATTTTTACACGCCGTCAGCTAATGGACGAAATCTGGGGTATGGACGCGCAGAGCGATGAGCGCACGGTCGATGTCCATATTAAGCGCCTGCGTGAAAAGTGCGAGGTGTTCCCTGATTTCAGCATCGTGACCGTCCGCGGTCTGGGCTACAAGGCGGTCAAAAATGGATAGGCTGCGCTTCAAAACGCCGTACTCCTTCCGCGGCAGGATGCTTGCCGTTCTGCTTATCTGCTCATTTTTAGCCAGCGTCATCAGTTTGCTGCTCGCATTTGTCGTATCCCACTTCAACCTGCTGGAGGAGTTCCGTCTTCGCGAACGCGCTGCTGCCATTTACATGCTTGAGCTGGAACAGAAGACGTATTTTCCGCTGGACGAGCTAATCGCACTGACCGGTCAGGAGGATCTGACCTTCACGATTCTATCCGACGCCGAGATAAGCAAGCTGCCCAATAAGATTCTGCGTGACCTTGACCGCTCAGGGGTTGCCTATGCTACGTCATCATGGCGCAATCCCATCACCTATGTGCAGATGAAAACGGGCATCATCTCCATTTGCGCCGGCACTGATGTCAGCAGCTACGGTATCGCGTTTGCGCGCGTCATATTCGCATCCACCTGTTTCCTCGCCGTGTTCGCCATGATGGTGACGCTTGCCTCGTTCTGGATTTCCAAGCCTATACATTCCATCACAAGCGCCACGCGCAAGGTCAAGGAAGGCGACTTTACCGTCAAGCTCGATGACTACCATCTGCCCGGCGAGGTCGGCGAACTGATGCGCTCCTTCAACGCCATGACGGACACGCTCAACAAGACAGCCTACCTGCAGAAGGACTTCATCAGCTCCATCAGCCACGAATTCAAGACGCCGATTGCCTCGATTCACGGCTTCGCCCGATTGCTGCAAATGCCTGGATTGACAGAGGAGCAGCGTCAGGAATATGTCGGGCTGATTGCACAGGAAAGCGATCGTCTGTCGCGCCTGTCGCAGACGTTGTTGCGGCTGTCCGCACTGGAGCAGCAATCCTCCCCTGCCTCAGTCACCACCTTCTCACTCGATGAGCAGCTCCGGCAGGTCATCCTGCGCCTTGAGCCGGCCTGGACACCGCGCAACATTTCCTGGCGTCTCGATCTCGACAGCGTCACCCTCATCACAGACGAGGACTTGCTCAGCACCGTTTGGGTAAACATCATCCAGAATGCCATCAAGTTTTCGCCTGAGGGCTCAACCATCGAGGTGCGCGTCTTCACGACCGACACCGCCACGGTTGAAATCACCGACCACGGCATCGGCATGGATGAGCAGACCGTCCAGCGCATTTTCGACCGCTTCTATCAGGCGGACCGTTCGCGCACGTCAGATGGCGTCGGCTTAGGTCTTTGTCTTGTCAAGCGGATTCTCGATATGCTTGGCGGCACGGTCAACGTTGATTCGCGTCTCGGCGAAGGCTCCACCTTCCGGGTACATGTCCCCTTCCATCCTCCGGAAAAGCACAAAAAAACATCAGAAAGGGAGGCAGCAGCGCATGAGCAACGTTCCTCAAATGCAGCAGGTCAGTGAAGAATTTCAGCACATGGTTGAGGATTTCTTCCTCGTCCAGTCGCGTTATTCCGCCGCTATTCGCGAGATTCAGACGAAGCTTGAAATCCTCGATGACGAATTTCAGATGCGCCACCGGCGTAATCCCATTCATCACATGCAGAGCCGCCTGAAGAGCATCCAGTCCATGCTGGACAAGCTCAAGCGCCGCAATCAGGAGGTCAGCATCAAGAGCGCAGTCGACAACCTGCAGGACATCGCCGGCATCCGCGTCATCTGCTCTTATGTGCAGGATGTGTACACCATTGCTAACCTGCTTGTCAGCCAGGATGACGTGACACTCGTCCGCATGTCTGACTACATCCGCGAACCTAAGCCTAACGGCTACCGCAGCCTGCACCTAATTGTTGAAATTCCTGTTTACCTTTCCGAAGGGCGGATTCTCGTGCCGGTCGAGGTGCAAATTCGCACCATTGCCATGGATTTCTGGGCATCGCTGGAGCATTCTCTCCGCTACAAGGCGCAGGAAAATATTCCCGAACATATCTCGGACGAGCTGCAGCGAGTTGCGACCGACATCGCCTCGCTTGACCAGCGGATGCAAGCAATTCACGACCAGGTCGACCAGCTCACGCCCGACAGCACGGTGCAAGTCCCCAAATCACCCCAATAAGGAGGCCTCATGACAGACCAGCCGACCAAAAAGGCGCCGCCGCAAATTGACAGCCGGCTTCGTCATAACATTCTCGAAATGCCGCCCATCATCCGCAGCGCCAGCGGCATTGTAATTTACGGCAGACGGATTAAGAGCCTTGTTTTCACGACCGATTTGGCGATTATCAAGAACTGCGATGCGGATGCCGTGTTCGCCGTCTACCCGTTTACGCCGCAGCAGTCCATCAGCGATGCTATCATCAAGGCATCGTACATTCCCGTCTTCTGCGGCGTCGGTGGTGGTACCACGCAAGGTATTCGTACCGTGTCGCTTGCAAAGGATGCCGAAGCACAGGGTGCGATGGGTGTCGTACTCAATGCGCCGGTTTCCAACCTGAATCTCCTTGCCGTTGCCAAGGCGGTTGACATTCCCGTCATCATCACCGTCATTGACGCCCAGACGGATATTGCCCAGCGCATCGCCGCAGGCGCATCCATCCTGAACGTTGCCGGCGGTTCGAGTACGCCCGACATTGTCCGCAAAATCCGCGCCGATTATCCAGACTTCCCCATTATCGCGACCGGCGGCAATAAGCCGGATACTATCGCAGCGACCATCGAAGCCGGTGCAAACGCGATTACCTTTACGCCGCCGTCCACGCAGGAGCTTTTTAAAGCCATGATGACGAAATACCGCGATGAATAAAGAAAGCCGCGCACAGCCGTTATAAGCTGTACGCGGTTAATTTTACTTTGTGCGGATTTGAAGGATTTTGTCGAGAATATCATCTGCAAGCTGCCTCTTCGTCCGCAACGGATATTCCTTCTGCGAATCAGGGGTGATCAGTGTCGCGATATTCGTGTCGACATTGAAGCCTGCACCCGGCTGACTCACGTCATTGAGAACAATTAGA
The DNA here is from genome assembly GCA_963642705.1 of Bacteroidaceae bacterium. GTDB lineage: Bacteria > Bacillota > Clostridia > Christensenellales > Aristaeellaceae > UBA11524. Next base: position 96,493 of record CAVIHU010000004.1, on the reverse strand, counting down.
TCAAGATTTTTCCGAGTGAGCTTTCTGCGGGCATTCTCCAGCAGATTGTCCGTTTCTGCCGCAAAGCCGACGAGCGTCTGCCCTTCGCGTTTCCGTTCGCCGAGTGCCGCAGCGATGTCAGGATTTTCTACCATCTCCACCATGAACGGCTGACCGTCATGCGCCTTCTTGTGCTTCTGCGGATAGGTCATAGTAAAGCGGTAGTCTGCCGGAGCCGCCGCCTGAATGACGACGTCCTGCGTAGCAGCAGCGGTCAATACGGCTTCGTAAAGCTCCTGTGTGCTATCGACACGCTGTATGGTTACACCTTCCGGCTCTGAAGCAGTTGTGTGCCCTGCAATGACAAGCACCTCCGCGCCGCGTTCCTTCGCCGCTGCTGCGAGCGAAAAACCCATCTTGCCGGACGAGTCGTTCGTCATATAACGCACAGGATCGAGTCGCTCACGCGTTGCACCTGCCGTCACCATAACACGCAACCCAGCGAAATCCTGCTTTTTGCCGAGCAGCTCTGTCACAGCGTCCACAATCGCCGCAGGTTCGCTCATCCTTCCCGCGCCGCTGTCGCCGCACGCAAGGAAGCCGCTGTCCGGACCAATCAACCGAACGGCGCGCTCCTTCAATGTGCGAATGTTGCACTGCGTTGCTTCCGCTGTCCACATACCGGTGTTCATCGCCGGTGCAAGCAGAACATGCGCTTTCGTTGCCAGCACGGTTGTCGAGAGCATGTCATCCGCAATACCGCATGCCATTTTCGCGATGATATTCGCGGTCGCCGGTGCGATCAGGAAGAGGTCAGCCCACTTCGCCAACGCAATGTGCTCGACCTCCCACGTGCCGCCTCGCACGAAGGTATCCGTCACCACGGGCGCGTTGCTCAACGTCTCAAACGTAAGCGGCTGCACGAATTGCGTTGCGTTCTTCGTCATGATGACGTGAACATCCGCTTTTCGCTTGCGTAGCATGGAGACGATTTCGCAGCTCTTATACGCCGCGATGCCGCCTGTCACACCCAGCACAATATGCTTGCCGCTGATGTCAGGCTTCTCAGAGCTCATCGATGTCCGCATCCTCGTTTTCGTCGCTTGGCTTATCATAGGTAATCAGACCGCGGTTGATTTCCTCAACAGCGGCCTTCAGCGGCTTCATGCCTTCGCTGTCCAGCAGGGGCTTGCTGCCGCCAGTAATCTGACGACCGCGCTTGCTGGCTTCGACCACCAGCGTATAGCGGGAGTCGGCATGCTTGAGCAAATCCAAAACGCACGGATCAACAATAGACATAATGATTATCCTCCTTCAATGTTTACAGCCAATCGTTTACGGTACATCGACCGTATAGCGGACGGTATTGAAGCGTTCTGCTTCGATAATTGCGGCAATCCGCGTGGCGCAGCGCTGTACATCATCATTGATGACGTTGTAGCGGTAATGACCCTTATGGGCAATTTCGGACTCAGCTATGGATTGGCGCAGCGCGATCTGCTCCTGTGTTTCCGTACCGCGACCTTCCAGACGTCGGCGAAGCTCAGCCATACTCGGTGGAAGAACAAAGATACTAACGCAATCCTGCTCTCGGGCAAGCACCTGCTCTGCACCCTGCACGTCAATGTCCAGCACGACATTCTGACCCTGCTCGATGCGGCGGGTCACTTCGCTGCGGAGCGTGCCGTAATGGTGCGCAAATACCGCTGCATGCTCGATGAACTCATCTCGCGCCACACGCTGCTGAAAGTCCTCTTCGCTGATGAAGTAGTATTCGCGCCCATCCTGCTCACCCGGGCGTGGCGAACGTGTCGTCGCGCTCACCGAGAATACAAGCGAAGCATCATGCGCCATCAGCTCCTTGATGACGGTGCCTTTGCCTGTTCCAGATGCGCCCGAAATGACCAGCAGCATACCCTTTCTTGTTTCGCCCATGCACCATTCCCCTTTGGCTCACACGACATTCTGAATCTGTTCGCGCAATTTCTCGATCTCACTCTTGAGGTCGACCACACATTGCGCCATGGCTGCATCAGAGCATTTGCTGCCGATGGTGTTCGCCTCACGATTCATTTCCTGAATCAGGAAATCCATCTTCTTGCCAATTTCATCTGGCGCATTGAGATAGCTCCGCATCTGCGCTATATGGCTGCTCAGGCGCGAAAGTTCCTCATCTACAGCGCATTTGTCCGCCATGAGCGCAACCTCCTGTGCCAACCTTACCGGATCTACCGGCTCGATCGGCAGCTTCGCAAGACGTTCCGTCAGCCGCTGACGATAATCATCGACGACCGCCGGAGCACGTTCGGCAATCCTTTCGCGCAGTGCTGCAGATGCATCGAGATGAGCGAGCAGGTCCTCCCGCATCCGTTCGCCCTCGAGATTGCGCATCGTTATCAACTGCGCCATCGCAAGCTCTGCGGCAGATTTCCCCTGCTGCTGCAGCGCCTCTTCATCAAGTGCCGTCTCCGTCACGGTCGTCACGCCTTCGAGCTGCATCAGGCGATTGACTGTCATGTCATTTACCACGCCGGTTGCCATCTCAAGCTCCTTCGCGGCATTCATGTACGCCAATGCAAGCGGTGTGTCGACCGTCACCGTTCCGCCAGCGCCGTTCATTTGCTGCAATGTCATCGTGACATCAACGTGACCGCGCTTGAGCGGTGCGAGCTGCTTGCGGAGCATGTCCTCCATGAAGCTCATGCCACGCGGCAGCCGAAAGGACAGATCAAGAAAGCGGTGATTCACGCTGCGCAGCTCGATGCACAGTGTCCATTCACCCTGCTGCACTGTCGCCTTGCCGTAGCCGGTCATGCTCTGCATGGTGGACACCTCCTTCTCTTCAGATTATGTATTATAGCATGAACAAGCAGACTTTGCAAGCTTTTTCGCGGCACAATTAAAACGCGGAACCCTCATAGAGATTCCGCGTGAAAATCAGCCGAGATGCGCCGTGATGGCCTCCAGGAACTGGCGGCTGTTGACCGCCTTACACGGCGAACCTTCCCACAGCGTCGCCAAGTCCTTCGTCATGGTGCCTTCCTCTATGGTGTCGATTGTTGCCTTCTCCAGTTTGTCGGCAAACCGCATCAGTTCCGGCAGTTCATCCAACTCACCGCGCTTACGCAGGGCGCCCGACCATGCGAAGATGGTCGCAACGGGGTTCGTCGAGGTCTCCTCACCCTTCAAGTATTTGTAGTAATGCCGAGTGACCGTGCCGTGCGCTGCCTCATATTCAAACTTTCCGTCCGGAGACACGAGCACCGATGTCATCATCGCCAGCGAGCCGAACGCCGTAGCAATCATGTCGGACATAACATCGCCATCGTAATTCTTGCATGCCCAGATAAAACCGCCGTGACTGCGCACCACGCGCGCCACCGCGTCATCAATCAGCGTGTAGAAGTACGTGATACCCGCCTGTTCGAACTTTTCCCTGTACTGCGTATCGAAAATCTCCTGGAAAATGTCCTTAAAACGATGGTCGTACGTCTTGCTGATGGTGTCCTTCGTCGAGAACCACAAATCCTGCTTGACGGACAACGCATACTGAAAACAAGCATGTGCAAAGGACGTGATAGACGCATCAAGGTTGTGGATACCCTGCACAATGCCGGCACCCTTGAAATTGAAAATCGTTTGGCGGATTTGCTGACCGTCCTCTCCGGTGAAGACAAGCTCTGCCTTGCCTGCACCGGGTACGCGGATTTCCGTGTTGCGGTACACATCGCCGTACGCGTGACGCGCGATGGTAATCGGCTGCTGCCACGTCCGCACAGTCGGATGAACGCCGCTGACAAGAATCGGTGCGCGGAAAACCGTGCCATCCAGCATTGCGCGGATGGTGCCGTTGGGCGACTTCCACATCTCATGCAGATTATATTCCGTCATTCGCTGCGCATTCGGGGTGATGGTCGCGCACTTCACCGCCACTCCGTACTTTTTCGTGGCATTTGCGCTGTCTACCGTCACCTGGTCACGCGTTTCATCACGGTAACGCAGTCCAAGATCATAATATTCCGTCTTCAGGTCTACATACGGCCGAATCAGCAGCTCTTTGATATCCGCCCATAGGATGCGCGTCATTTCATCGCCATCCATCTCCACCAGCGGCGTTTTCATCTGAATTTTATCCACGTCAATCATTACCTTTCCTGTCGCTTTCTGATGCGTCATTGCATCACCTCTTTCATTTTACGACACATGCCGTTTTTCCGCAAGCGTTAAACATGAAAAGAACATCAAAAAAAATTTTTTGAGATACCTTGACAGATGATGTATCTTGTGATAATATACTACTTGTCAAGGTGATGTACCAAGACAGGTTATATCCACAGGAGGTGAACCGCATGGCATTATCTGATGACGTGCTTAGAGGCTATACTGACACAATTATTCTCCGCCGCCTGTCCGACGGCGACAGCTACGGCTACCAGATCAACAAGACGATCTCAGCGCTCAGCGACGGTATTGTCCAGTTGAAGGAGGCAACGCTCTATACGGCATTCCGACGGCTGGAAGCAGCCGGGCTGATTCGCTCTTACTGGGGCGATGAGGCATCCGGCGCGCGGCGCCGCTACTATTCGATTACCAACGCCGGTCTTGAGCGTCTAACTGCTGATTTAGACAATTGGAAGGACACCAAGTGTCAGCTCGATCAGCTTTTGGAGGGATGAATATGAAGCTTATTCCTTACCGTCATGAACCCATTTTTGCAGATTGCACTTTTTCCGACCGCTTTGTCAACGACCTGTTCACATGGGCTGAAATCAGCCGTCAGCAGATCCATGACATTTATAATGAAGAAAAGGAGAATTGCCGCCATGAGCAATGAAACCGTTGAACGCATCGTTGACCTGCTCTTCCAGAATACCGAAATGACCGATGAGGTTAAAGCACTCTATGACGAAACGCTAAGCAACTGCCAGGAGCGCTACCACGACATGATTTCCCACGGCATCAGCGAGGACGATGCCATTTCCGCTGTCGTCCAGAGTCTCAAGGGCATGGAGCAAATCATCGACCAGTACCCGAAGAAGGCTACTTTTCAGATTCCCAATGCATCGAAAGCTGACACAGCTAATTCATCTGATGAAGTCGAATCGGCTGACACCGATGCCCAAATCGAATACACCTTCCATCCCGACCTGATGAAGCGTATCGAAATGATGCTCGTCTGTGAGGATGTCCATGTGGATCCCTCGTCAGACGATGATGTGCACGTTATCCTTACCGATAAGAATGCTGCGCGTGCTTTCACCTGCAGCATCGAAAACGGCGTACTCACCGTCCTCCGCAATGAAGACGCGCCGAAGCGAGAGCGCACGAGCGTCTCCTTCGACACGGCGAAGAAGGACTTGTTTTCCAATGACGACAGGGCAGTCAGGCAAATTCAAGAATCTCTCGATAATCTGTCGCAGGAGTTGGACAATCCTTCACGTGGCGGCTTTGCTTCGACTGTCACGCACTTCGGGCAGAATCTTGGCAAGCTGTTCTCTAAAATTAAACCCATCATCAGTGTGTCGGTTGGGCTTGGGGACGTTTCGCTCCGCATTCCGCGCAGTTACTCAAAGCCGCTCAGCATCCTGACGACGTCCGGCGACATCGAAGTTCGCAATGTCGTCCTCAACGAGCTGCGGCTGACAAGCGCCTCCGGCGAGCAGGACGTTGTACTTGACTCCCCTGTCAACCTCCTCAGTCTTACGACCGCCAGCGGCGATATCACCCTAAAAGCCACCGCAGAGGAGCTGAAACTGCGCAGCACCAGCGGCGACATTGACATGCGCGGCACTTTCCATACGCTGAAGGCGGTCACCACCAGCGGCGACATCGAGCTAAACGGCACTGTCCAAGATTGCAGCTTCTCCAGCGTTTGCGGTGATTTGGAAGCGAGGTTCGCTGACAGGCTGAACACCATCAGCGGCCGCACAACCTCCGGCGATATCGACATCGTGCTGCCCGATGACGTGGACGCGCAATTTACTACGCACTCCGTCAGCGGCGATGTCAGCGTTAATGATCGAAAGAAAGCAGGCATAAACGCCGTCACCGGCTCCATTACTACCGTGTCCGGCGACATCAATATCCGCTAATGTACGTAAAAGAAAAGATGCACCCGACCATGACAGCCGGATGCATCTTTCTCTATATTGCTGAAAACGGAAGAAATTACGCCTTGGGACCAGCCTCGACCAGCGCCTTGCCAGCATCGTTGCCGGTGTACTTGACGAAGTTCTTCTGGAAGCGGGAAGCCAGATCCTTCGCCTTGTTCTCCCAGTCAGTGGGATCGGCGTATGTGTCGCGAGGATCAAGAATCTTGGAATCAACGCCCGGCAGCTCCGTCGGAACCTCAAAATTGAAGTACGGGATCGTCTTCGTAGGTGCCTTCAGAATGTCGCCGCTCAGGATTGCGTCGATAATGCCGCGAGTATCCTTGATGGTGATGCGCTTGCCGGTGCCGTTCCAGCCGGTGTTGACCAGATACGCCTTCGCGCCGTTCGCCTTCATCTTCTTCACGAGTTCTTCGCCGTACTTGGTCGGATGCAGCTCAAGGAACGCCTGACCGAAGCATGCAGAGAAGGTCGGGGTCGGTTCGGTTATGCCGCGCTCGGTACCGGCCAGCTTTGCGGTGAAGCCGGACAGGAAGTAGTACTGGGTCTGTTCAGGCGTCAGAATGGACACAGGGGGTAACACACCGAAAGCGTCCGCAGACAGGAAAATAACGTTCTTCGCAGCCGGCGCAGCAGAAATCGGACGAACGATGTTCTTGATGTGGTTGATCGGGTAGGATACGCGAGTGTTCTCAGTCACGGACTTGTCATTGAAATCGATCTTGCCGTCTTTGTCAAGCGTGACGTTCTCCAGCAGTGCATTACGGACAATCGCGTTGTAGATGTCAGGCTCTGATTCCTTGTCGAGGTTGATGACCTTCGCATAGCAGCCGCCCTCGAAGTTGAAAACGCCGTTGTCGTCCCAGCCGTGCTCGTCGTCGCCGATCAGCAAACGCTTAGGATCGGTTGACAGGGTTGTCTTGCCGGTGCCGGACAGGCCGAAGAAGACAGCTGTGTTCTTGCCCTCGAGGTCGGTGTTGGCGGAGCAGTGCATGGAAGCAATGCCCTTAAGCGGCAGGTAGTAGTTCATCATGGAGAACATGCCCTTCTTCATTTCGCCGCCGTACCAGGTGTTCAGGATCACTTGCTCACGGCTGGTGATGTTGAAGGCCACACAAGTTTCGGAGTTCAGACCGAGCTCCTTGTAATTCTCCACCTTCGCCTTGGAAGCATTGTAAACCACGAAGTCCGGCTTGAAGCTCTTGAGCTCTTCCTCGGACGGTGCGATGAACATATTCTTGACGAAGTGAGCCTGCCATGCAACCTCGACGATGAAGCGGACAGCCATGCGGGTGTCCTTATTCGCGCCGCAGAAAGCATCGACAACAAACAGACGCTTGTTGGACAGTTCCTTGATTGCCAGATCCTTCACTGCAGTCCACGTGGACTCGGTCATCGGATGGTTGTCGTTCTTGTACGCGTCGGACGTCCACCAAACGGTGTCCTTGGAGTTCTCGTCCATGACAATGTACTTATCCTTGGGGCTACGGCCAGTGTAAATGCCAGTCATGACATTCACAGCGCCCAGCTCGGAAACCTGACCCTTTTCATAGCCTTCCACACCGGGCTTGGTTTCTTCTTCAAACAGCAGTTCATAAGAGGGATTATAGACAATTTCCGTCGTTCCGGTAATACCATACTTGCTCAGATTCAACTGATCCATTGTAGCTTACCTCTTCTTTCCTGGAATTTCACGGATTCGAAGCGTTCTGACGAAGCCCAAAACTCCGCATTTATATCATACACAATATGTGCAAGATAGTCAAGATATAAATGACTAATTATCACCCGGTCAGGGACAGCCGATGCAACTGCCCTGACCGGTAATTCATCAATTAGACAGGCATCGTCTTGTCATTCCTATCGAGCATGGTGGAGTCTACCTTGAGCTGTTTTGCCGCGCGGTACTCGAAGAATTTCGGGGCTACCTTCGGGAACATGGCGTAGGACAGCACGTCTTCCTCGCACTGATACCATTCGCGCATCTCCTCGCGCAGCTTATCGAGCTCCGGCGGAATGCTGTCGGCGAAGCGGGTCGTGATGACCTTTTCGTTGCCGATGCACTTCTTCCGGACTTCCTCGTTGACCTTGCCCGGCAGACGACCATAGTGACCGGCGAGCAGATCCTTGGATTCCTTCGGCACCATCTTGTAGCGCTCGCCGCCCAGCACGTTCATGACAGCCTGGGTGCCAACAATCTGAGAGGTCGGAGTGACCAGCGGCGGATAGCCGAAGTCCTTGCGGACGCGCGGCACCTCAGCCAGTACATCGTAGTACTTATCCATCTGATTGGCCTGCTTGAGCTGACCGATCAGGTTAGACAGCATGCCGCCCGGCACCTGATACTGCAGTGTTTTAACGTCCACGCCAAGCACACGGGACGGGTCGCGCCAGCCGTCAGCAGTCAGACGGTTCGCAACACCGCGGAAGTGCTCAGCCAGCTTCGCCAGCAGGTCGAGATCAAAGCCGGTGTCATACTCCGTACCCTTGAGCGTTGCGACGAGGGACTCGGTCGCAGGCTGAGACGTACCGGAGCCAAGCGGAGACAGGCAGGTATCAACGACATCGACGCCGGCCTCGATGGCTTTGAGCAGCACCATATCGCCGGTACCGGTAGTGTTGTGGGTGTGAAGGACGATCGGCAGATCGGTTTCCTTCTTCAGACGCTTGACGAGACTGTACGCCTTATAGGGCAGCAGCAGGTTTGCCATGTCCTTGATGCAGATCACGTCTGCGCCCATCTTCTGAATGTCCACAGCAAGCTTGACGAAGTAGTCCTCGTTATGCACAGGGGATTCGGTGTAGGACATGGCGATTTCCGCCGTGCCGCCGTACTTCTTGGTCGCATTGACAGCCGTCTGCATGTTGCGCAGATCGTTCAGCGCGTCAAAGCAGCGGATGATATCGATGCCGTTTTCGATGGCCTTCTTGACAAAGAAATCAACGACGTCATCGGAATATGGACGATAGCCAAGCAGGTTCTGACCGCGCAGCAGCATCTGCAGCTTCGTGTTCGGCAGCGCCTTGCGCAGCTGACGCAGACGATCCCACGGATCCTCGTTCAGGAAGCGAAGGCACGCGTCATACGTCGCGCCGCCCCAGCACTCCAGGGAATAATAGCCGACCTTATCGAGCATTTCGCACGCGGGCAGCATTTCATCGGTACGCATCCGCGTGGCGGCCTGAGACTGGTGACCGTCGCGCAGAATGGTATCCGTTATTTGAACCTTAGCCATAGGACGATTTTTCCTCCTTACAGTTGTTCCGATTTACACCGGAGGGATTGACTGTTTACGATCAGCCGCCAAACATGCTCAGCAGCACGCCGGCTGCAATGGCAGAACCGATGACGCCTGCAACGTTCGGACCCATGGCGTGCATCAGCAGGAAGTTTGCAGGATTTGCCTTCTGACCTTCACGCTGCGAAACACGCGCAGCCATCGGGACAGCGGACACGCCGGCCGAACCGATCAGCGGGTTGATTTTGCCGCCGCTGAGGACATTCATCAGCTTAGCAAGCAGCACACCGCCGGCAGTGCCCATACCGAACGCAACAACGCCCATCGCGATGATCTCGATCGTGCGAACTGTCAGGAAGGTGGAAGCGGTAGCCGTCGCACCGACCGTAATGCCAAGGAAGATCGTGACGATGTTCATCAGTTCATTCTGCATGGTCTTGTTCAGACGCTCTGTAACGCCGCATTCCTTGACGAGGTTACCCAGCATCAGTGCGCCAACCAGCGAAGCCGCAGACGGCAGCAGGAGTGCAACGAGAATTGTTACAACGATCGGGAACAGGATCTTCTGCGTCTTCGTGGCAGGCTTGAGCTGCTCCATGACGATCTTGCGCTCCTTCTCGGTAGTCAGAGCGCGCATAATCGGCGGCTGGATAACAGGCACCAGCGCCATGTAGGAGTACGCAGCGACTGCAATCGGTCCAAGGAGGTGCGGTGCGAGCTTGCCTGTCAGCCAAATAGCCGTCGGTCCGTCAGCGCCGCCGATGATGCCGATTGCACTCGATTCAGCAGCAGTGAAGCCGAACACCGCATATGCGAAGATAAACGTCATGAAGATACCCAGCTGCGCCGCTGCGCCGAGCAGAAGCGTCTTGGGGTTTGAAATCAGCGGACCGAAGTCGGTGCCTGCGCCAACGCCCATGAAGATCAGGCACGGATAAATGCCCAGCTTAACGCCCAGATACAGGTAGTCCAGCAGACCGCCGGAAATCGTCCGACCTGCGGTTGCCAGCATCACGCCGTTGGCAGCATAGGCAGCACCCCCGCTCAGGAATGCATCCTCCAGAATAACGGAGGCGGAGTTGCCGTTCGCTGCGAACTGCGCAAGAATATCAGCATACGGCACAAGCGTTGATGCGCTGTCAACAGTCACGGAGTTGACAAAATGACCGATGACAGTGCTGTTTGCATCCAGAATCTGACCGGCGGCATTGACCATGTATAGCGCCGAATCAACAAAACTATTGCCGTCAATCAGCACAGCACCGCCGAACAGCGCCCAGTTGACATGTCCGCCAGCGAACAGCTCCTCATGGAACATGTCGCTGCCCAGCAGGTTCGTCAGCAGCATACCGAACGCAATCGGCAGGAGCAGCAGCGGCTCAAACTGCTTGACAATTGCCAGATACAGCAACACGCAGGCAATGCCGACCATGATGAGCGCGAGCGGATTGGTAATATACTGATAAATACCAGATGTCGTGACGAGGCCCATGAGGGTTTCGCCCACATTAATTCCCATGATATCAGCTCACTTTCCTTCAGGATCTCGCGGACAATTACGCCAGCACAACCAGCGTCGCACCAGCTTCAACGGTCGCGCCCTTGGTCACAGCCACCTGCACAACCTTGCCGTCCTTGGGAGCCGGAATTTCGTTTTCCATCTTCATGGCTTCCAGAACACACACAACCGTGCCGGCCTTGATGACATCGCCCACCTTGACCTTGACATCAAGGATGTTGCCCGGCATAGGAGAGGTCACAGCCTCACCTGCCGCAGGAGCAGCCGCAGCTTTGGGCGCGGCAGCTTTCGGTGCAGCAGCAGGAGCAGCCGCAGCAGGTGCAGCAGCACGAACAGGGGCAGCCGCCACAGCGCCGCCGACTTCCTCAACATCCACCACGTAGGTCTGACCATTGACAGTAATATTGAAGGTACGCATGAAGGGATTCCTCCTATTTCAAATTCGTCAAATTTTTGAGTGCATCAGTTGATGATTTAAAAATCAGAAGCGGCTGTAGACCTGCTCCTCGCGGCCAGCCTTCTGCCAAGCGGGCGCATTCGATACGCGGCGGACGCGGCGCACCGTGAAGGCGCTGCCATCCTCCATCATCATCGCGACGGCGGCGGAAATTACAGCGATCAGCTCGCTGTCATCCGTCGCGGATACCTCTTCCACTGTCGGTTCTGCCACAGGCGCAGCCACGGCTGCCTTCGCAGGTGCCGCCTTCTTCTTGCCCAGATTGGCAGTGGCTTTTTCCATCACCTTGATCAGCGCGATCAGGATAACCAGACCGAAGAAAACGATCAGCATGCCAATCAGCGTCACAATCAGGCCAAAGCCCAGATCATTCCAAAAGCCCATATTAACACGTTCCTTTCCTCAATTAAAGCGGCAGATTGCCATGCTTCTTCGGGGGATTGGATTCGCGCTTCGAGGCGAGCATCTCCAGCGCCGCAATCGCGAGCTTGCGGGTTTCCGCCGGATCAACCACGTCATCAACCATGCCGGCGGCAGCAGCTGCCACACCGTCCGCAACATCTTCAGCGAACTTTTCCTGCAAAGCCGTGCGACTTTCAAGCGCCGGCTTCTTGTCCTTCTTCAGCTCGTCAGCATAGAGCACCTGCACAGCAGCTTCGGGCGTCAGCGCGGAAATTACACTGCCCGGCCATGCATAGGTCACATCAGCGCTGCACTTGCCGCCCATCGCGACATAAGCCTGACCGATGGCATTGCCCATCACGACGGACACCTTCGCGGTTGTCGCCTCGGCATATGCGTACAGCAGCTGTGTCGTTGCCTTCATAACGCTCGCCTGCTCATCCACAGTCGGAACCGCAACACCCTTGCTGTTGATCATGGACACAACAGGCAGACTGTAGCAGTCACACAAGCGGATGAAGCGTGCCGCCTTGCTTGCGGACTGAGCCGTCAGCATTCCGTCATTGACCTTCGCATTGCTGACAACCAAACCGACCGAGCGACCGCCCATACGCGTCAGCGCAACGCGGACTTCCTTGCCGTAATCCTTGTAGAGCTCAACATATGCGCCACCGTCCGCCATTGCCGCCAGTACGCTGTCCGCATCTTCAGGATCGAGCCCCGGCAGAATACGGTTTATGTCATCTGTCTCAACGATTTCGGCATCCTCGGCATTGCAGCCAGGCAGATAGTCAAGCACCTGCACAGCCAGCGCGATAGCTTCCTCTTCATCCTTCGCGGTGAGCGCTACACCGCCCTGAGCCGCCATCGTCTTGGCGCCGCCGACAGCCTTTGCATCGACATCCTTGCCAGACATGGCGCACATGACCTGCGGACCGTACACCATCAGCTGACCGACGGTTTCCGCCTGAATGGTCACATCAGCCAGCTCAGCAATCATTGCCGCACCGCCGACCACGGGACCAAGCACCAGCGCAACGACCGGCACAACGCCGCTCAGTTTCGCCAGACGCGTGAAAACAGACGCATAGGCATTCATGGCCTCCGCGCCCTCGTCGATGCGAACACCGGCGCTGTCGCACAAAGCCAGCACGGGTGCGCCGGTCTTCTGTGCCAGATCAAGCACCTTTGTGATTTTCTGCGCCTGCATCTTGCCCATGGCACCGCCATGAACCGTGAAATCCTGTGCAAATACATAAACCGGGCGATCCTGCACCGTGCCGTAGCCGGTCACGACGCCTGCATAATCACCCTTGCAGCTCAGCAGAGCATCTGTCTCCACGAAAGAGCCAGCATCGAGCAACTTGGCGACTCTCTCGCGGGCAGTCAGCTTTCCTGCTGCACGCTGCTTGGCAATCCGTTCCGCGTCTCCCTGCAGAATGCTTTGCTTTTTGGCAAGCACCTGCTTCAGGTTCTGCTCACTCATGATAATATCTCCCTCCATCGTTAAGGAATTCCACTCGCTTTGGGTTTGGAAAGCTTATGTTACAACTTAACCCGACTTCCCTTATTCTACATGTACCTCCTTATTTCCTGCTGTCGAAAATAATTTTGTAGATTTTTTGTCATTCTTGTCTTTGATGGTCATAAAATTTATCAAATCGAAAAAACCTCGCTGAACGCCGTTTTCAACGCGCTGCGAGGTTCTTCTTTTATAACAATTCAGCCCTTGAGTTTCTCCTGTACGATGGTATTCGCTTTACCGAACACATTTTCCAACTCATTGACAAATGCTGTATCGCCATCGTCATTTTTTTTCTCTTCAGCATGAGCCGTTGCCTCGAAATTGCACGCCATGCCAGACGCCTGCATAAGCGAATCAATGACGCTGTTCTTCTTCTTCTCATTATTGAGCAAACCGACATAGAACTCTTGCCCCGTCGGTGCCTCCCAGCGATAAACATTTCCGGCGCATCCGGCATACTTCCCCATCGTGAGCATCGCATATGTGCCCGGGTCTGAGCGCTTGAGAAGATTCATAGCCTCCTTCCATGCATCCGCGTCCGTCTTGCCTGTCGGCGTCATAACAGGCGGCGCAGAAGACTTTTCCGGTTCCCTGCGGTTTTCCTGCAGCTTAGCCGCCCTTTTCTGCGGCTGTACCGGAGTAAACTCGCAGCTCTTGAACTTTTCCTGCAAGTCTGACAGTTGTTTTTCAAGCAACGCGATCCGTTCATTCAGCGCCACTGTATCCGCCTCTTCCGTTCGAAGGCAGCTCTTGAGTGCCGCATTTTCCAGCACAATGCGAGGTGAGGATGACCATCGCAAATCCGTCTCGACATGCATGAACAGCTCGAGCATCCGCATCAACCGCGTTGTCGAAAACTGTTCCGCCTGCTTTTCGTATTCCAGCGCATCCTCCTTCGTCAGGTCAAGCAGCACCGTCAAATCATCCGGACTGCACTTGGCAATCAGCAACGACCGCAAATGCTGGCTGACATCCTTAGCGAACACCATCGGTTCGCGGCCGGCACGCATCAGTTCGTCAATCATGCGCATCACACCGGATGCGTCCTCCTTCGACATCGCCTCTGCAAACCGGAACAGAAAGCTCCTGTCGCTCGCGCCGAGGACGCTGCGAACAAGCTCCTCCGTCACATTTTCGGAGTATCCCAGGCACATATCCAGAATCGACAACGCATCGCGCATGCCGCCTTCTGCCGCGCGTGCGATCATCATCAGCGCGTTGTCCGTCGCCTGCGCATTTGCGCCGTCAACCGCCTCGCGGAGACGCCCTGCAATCTGCCGTGCAGGAATTCGTCCAAAATCAAAGCGCTGGCAGCGGCTGAGGATGGTCGCAGGAAGCTTCTGCGGTTCTGTCGTCGCAAGAATGAACACGACGTATGCCGGCGGCTCCTCGAGCGTCTTGAGCAACGCATTGAATGCCGAGGTCGACAGCATATGAACTTCGTCGATAATGTAGACCTTTTTCTTTCCCTGCTGCGGCGGATATTTGACAGTCTCGCGCAGGTCGCGGATTTCATCGACGCCGTTGTTGCTCGCCGCGTCGATTTCCATCACGTCCATCGATTCGTCAGCCAGCAACCGCTTGCACGACTCGCACTCGCCGCATGGGTCTCCGTTGACGGGATTCTCGCAGTTGATGGCGCGCGCCAGGATTTTCGCGGTGGACGTTTTGCCCGTGCCGCGGCTTCCGCAAAACAGGTACGCATGTGCCACGCGCCCCGTCATCACCTGATTGCGAAGCGTGGAAATAACCGCCTCCTGTGCAACCATGCCGGAGAAGTTCTTCGGGCGCCACTGCCTGTACAATGCCTGATATGCCATAATTCTCTCCCGATTTCTCTTCCACTCAGTTCATGCGCTTGAACACCACAAACTCATCGCCGCGCGTCACGAGCACGCCATGATCACCCTCCGCAGCCATTCCGTAATCCTCGCCGGAAACAATCATTTCCATTCGGCTGCCGTCCATCTTCTGGAAGGTCAGGTAATACGTTGTCTTCGCAGCGCCATCGCCATTTTCCACGAGCGTCCGCTTGCCTGTCACATCGGCTTCGGCGCTGTCGAGCTGCTTCTGCGCGATGTTCGCATCGACATGAATCATACTCATGACCTTCGCGACAATCATCAGCAGCACGATGGCGCCCAGACCCATGCCGAGCATCTGAAGCACGGTATGCAGCATTTCCGAATCCACGATTACTCCTCCTTCGCTTCAGATGCTTCCTCTTCTGCCTGAAGCAACTCGACAATGACCGTCATCTTGCCCTGCCCGATGCCCTTGACGCCGAGCAAATCCTCCGGATACACGAAATACCCATGCTCCTCGCGATATTCGATGATTCTTTCCGCAATCGTCGGACCAACGCCGGGCAGCGCATCAAGTGCGGCTGCATCACCCTGATTCACGACCGAGTCCGGCGGAATCGTCCATATCGGCGGCAGCTTCGATGTCTTCGATGCTTCTTCCTTCTTCGGTGTCATCGACACTTCTTCTGTATTCGGCGTTGTTTCTGGATTTGGTGTTTTCAACGCTTCTTCCGTATTCAGCGTTGTTTCTGCATTCGGTGCTTCGTCTGTCAGCTCAGCCGATGAATTCTGTTCAGCCGTAGTATCCGGTACAATCGTCCGCTGCTCCGCCTGGTAATAGACTGTCGGTGACGGCTTATACTGCTCTGTTCCGGCTGACCACAGAAAATTGACAATAGCAACAAGCAGCGCAACCCAATAGAGCTTCAGCAGGATGTCCCACACTCTTTTGAGCTTTTCGCGCCGCATGCCGTGCCTCCCCTTTCGCATTAGTTATACTCGACTGTCTCCTGATACGCCTTATAGGTCGATGTGCACAGAAGCTTGCGGTCTATTTCCACACCATTCTGATACCATATTTGGTAGGTTTCGACAACGTAACCTGTACGCTTTTTGACGGTCGTCTGCTGTGTGCCGGCCGGAAGGCTCGTATTCTGCACGTACTTAATTTCGTTCGACGGTTCAATCGTTTTGGTGACCGTGCTTTCCAAATCAATCGTGCTGCCGTCCTCCGGCAGCATGCCGTAGATTTCAACCGTGCACTTCTTGTTGGAATACTTCGCCACGATGAAAATCGGCCATTCGGTGTTGTTCTTGAACTTAAAGTCGAGATTCGGCCAGTTGACCGTTGCATCCATGCCCTTAGGTACGTAGCTGCTCGGCCATGCATGCGGACTGCGGTAGACGATTTCAAGGTTCGCGCGCGCCACAGCGTTAAAGAGCGTCGAGCTCGTCTGGCATACACCGCCGCCGACCTCGGGCACGCTCTGTCCACCGGAAATGGCCG
Organism: Bacteroidaceae bacterium; assembly: GCA_963642705.1. Classification (GTDB taxonomy): domain Bacteria; phylum Bacillota; class Clostridia; order Christensenellales; family Aristaeellaceae; genus UBA11524. Next base: position 79,950 of record CAVIHU010000004.1, on the reverse strand, counting down.
TTGCTTCCTTATAGCCCTTTTCCGCCGTACGCTGACCTGTCGCAGAATTGAAGGAGAACGTCTCGTCCGGTGCAACCTTGATGCCGTTAATCGCCTCGCAGGAAAGCTGAATGTTCGTATTGCGATTGGCATTGCTCGTGGTGGTCGTGGTGTAGGAAGAAATTTTGCCGAACCTGCCCACAATCTGAGATGTCGTTACATCCGCCAGCACGGTTTCAGAATACAGCGTCAGTGATGCCGTATAATGTCCGGCATCGAGGTAGCTGACCAGCGTCTGATAAGCCTCATCAGCATTAAGGTACGCGCCGGAAATGTCGCTGTTGAAGGCGAACTGCTTCGTGTCTGCATCGAACGATTCGACCGTTGCGTTCACCGGCGAGCAGGTCACGTCTGCCGCAATATTTTCGGCAATCTGCCGTACCGTCTCATGGTCATAGGTGATTTCCGTCTGCAGCGCAAGCGGTTGGCTGCTGAGCGACCGAATCGATGCAACACGCTCGCTCAGCGGCGTTCTTCCTGTACCGCGGATGGCGGTCGTATTGCCGCGCCCAGCCGCATAGGCAATCTGCACAACCTCGCTGATATTTCGGTACAACGGCACGTCCGCACCAGTGATATCGTAGCTGTATGCATCTGCCTGCACATGCAGATTAACACTGCTTGTGTCCACGCTGCTCTTACCCAGCGCTGCCTCAGCCTCCTCGCACGTCATACCGCCGACATCAATGCCGTCAATCGAAACGCCTGGGAAAATGCGATCGGTGTTGACAAGCGCCGTTGCCGCCTCGAAGCTCTCAATGCGGCTTTCTTCATACCGAATGATACTGCCGTTGACAAAGGCAAGCGTCGGCAGACCGGACAGCTTCATGCCGAACATCTGTGGCGAAGCAATCAGCAACATTACGAGGGTACCGGCAAGCGACAGCATTGCAACCAGAAACCACACAAACGAATGTGAGTGGTTCTTCTTGCCCCTGCGCCTGTTTTTTCCCGTGCCGTTGCGCTTCTTTGCTGCCGTTTTCTTTTTCGTGACGTTTTTGCCGCTGGTAGTCGATGACCGCCGCTGCTCCTCTTGAATCAGGCGTTCGGACCGCCCTTTCGGCTGACGCATTTTCGCCTGATAAGGATCACTCATTCTTTTTCCTCCAAAATAACAGGGCGGCATCGCACGAAATCTCCATGCGATGCGCCTTCGGTTCCCTATGAATTACTTCAGCTCTTCTTTTCGGTGTGCCATGTGGTATGTCAGCGTCTGCAGACTGTCCGTCAGGTGGACGTTGACAACGAGCATGTCATCCGGATGCGTCAAATCGGTCGGTGCGAAATTCCAGACCGCGCGAATGCCGGATTGATACAGTCGGTCAAGAATTGCCTGTGCCGCACGGCGCGGTGTCGCGAGCACAGCGATATCCGGCAGATGCTCCGACACAAACGCTTCAAGCGTATCCATCGCGCAGACAGGAATCTCCCCCACCTTCGTGCCGACCTTTTCCGGGTCGTTATCGAACATCGCCAGCGGACGGAAGCCCTCGCGCAGGAACGTCGGATATTTTGCAATTGCGCAGCCGATATTGCCGGCACCGATGATAATCTCCGTATGCTCCCGATCAAGGCCGAGAATTTCGCCGATGTGCATCTTCAAATCCGACACATGATAGCCGTAGCCCTGACGCCCGAAGCCGCCGAAGCAGTTAATATCCTGACGAATCTGCGAAGGCGTCAGATGCATTCTTTCGCCCAGCTCCTGCGACGAAATCTGCTCCACACCGGCGCTTTCCAGCTCCCGCAAATGACGGTAATAACCCGGCAAGCGTCGAATCACCGCATCCGATACATGTCCTGCCATTCCTATTTCCTCCAGCTGCACCTGTATTAAACAAGCGTCATTATACCCTGTTAAGAGTTTATCAAAACAAATTGTATCATATTTTATGGCTTTGTGCAACATGGATGACCGTTATTTAGCATGATTTTTCAGCTTGATAGCCGTCATTTCCTGTGATTTCGCGTTTCACCGCGCAGGATATCGCCCTTTTCGACCGCAAACGGCACATCCAGCCGGATGACTTCACCGCCGATACCGAATGCATCGACCGTTTCGCCTGTCTTTTCACGAATGAACGGCTTTGCGGCAAACGTTTTGACCCCATGCGGTGTCAGCAGCTCCAGCATTTCGCCGGCGCTGAAGCGGTTTTTGAGCACAAAGCGGCATCCCTGCCCTTCTGGGCAATCCTCTACCGCACGTGCAAGATATTCTCGGCTTTGGCGGAAGCCGTCCGCGCCGGCAGGAGGCTTCGGGGCACCGAGCGCAAAGCCTGTGTCGCTGTCCCGATGGCTGGCGCAGGAAAGCTCCGCCATCAACTCCGGCAATGCCGCTGAAAAGTCGCTGTTCGATGCAAGCAGGTCGAGTGCACGCCGATACGCCGCCGTCACGACTGAAACATAGTAATCTGTCTTCATGCGTCCCTCAATTTTGAGGCTTCGGACACCTGCGTCCAGCAGATCCGGCAGCAGTGGCATCAGATTCAGATCATGCGCTGAAAAAATGTATGTGCCGTTTTCGTCCTCGCAGACAGGCATGTATTCGCCCGGACGTTTCTCTTCCACCACGCTGTATCGCCAGCGACACGATTGTGCGCATGCCCCCTGATTGGCGCTGCGTCCAGTCATGGCGGCGCTGAGCATGCACCGGCCGCTGTATGCCATGCAAGCTGCACCGTGCACAAAGACCTCAATGTCCGTTTCCGGATTCCGGCGGACAATTTCTTTCATCCTCCTGATGGATGTCTCCCGCGCAAGAATGACACGCTCGCAACCCATTGCATGGTAGATGCCGACTGCCTCGGAATTGACCGTATTTGCCTGCGTGCTGACATGTAGCGGCAGGTTCGGAACGCCCCTGTGAATCGCGGCAATCGCGCCCAAATCGCTGACAATCGCCGCATCAACGCCGATCTCCTTCGCCAGATGCGCCGCCGCAACCATCTCATCCATCTGGTCATCGAACGGGAAAATGTTCATCGTCAGATAAAAGCGTTTGCCTGCGTGGTGCGTCTTTTGGACTGCGGTTTCAAGCGCATCTGCATCAAAATTGCCGGCGAACGCACGCAGCCCGAAGCGCTTCATGCCGCCGTAGACCGCATCCGCACCGAAATGGAGCGCCGCGTCCAGCGACTCCCTGCTGCCTGCCGGACACAGCAGTTCAATCTTCTCACTGCCCATCGCTAATCCCTCGCTCCTCATCGTACTGCTTCCACAGCGGCGAATAGATGGCGACCGCTTGCTCATGCTCCTGCAGCGTCTTGGAGAAGAACAGCTCAGTGCTTTCCGGCGTTGTCGCGCAGAAATACAGGTAGTTTTCCGCCAGATACGTTTCATCCGGATACAGCGCGGCATTGATGGCATACGTACTTGGGGAGCAAATCGGTCCCAGCGGCAGTCCGGACACAACATACGTGTTATACAGGCTGTCTATCGAGATATCACTGCTGTCCAGCGACATTTTCCTGACGCCGGTAATGTAGTGAATCGTTACATCGCTCTGTAGCTTCATGCCCTGCTTCAATCGGTTATGAAACACGGCCGATACCTTCGCGAAGTCAGCGGTTGACGCTTCCCTCTCAATCATGCTCGCCAACGTCAGAATCTGATCCATCGTGTAGCCCAGCTCCTCCGCGCGATCCTGACATGCCACAGAATACACGCGTTCTGTCTGTGAGAGCAGCTTGCGGATGATTTCCTCCGCCGTCGCATCAACGTACACCTCATAGGTATCAGGCGCGAGATAGCCCTCGAGCACATATTTGCGCTGGGAGACGTTCGCAGAATTCAGCACGTCCTTCACAGAATAGTAGTCGGCGAACGTTGTGCCATCCTTGCAGAGTGCCAAGAACTCATCGCTGCTTTCCAGCACGCCATCTGTCACAAGTTTTTCGGCAAACTGTTCAATCGTCCAACCCGGAATAAGCGTGATGTTGCGCACCAGCGGATTACCATCGCCCATGGTAAGCTGGTCGGCGATTTCCGTCACCGTCATGGATGGGCTGAGCGTATAGCTGCCAGACTGAATCTTCTGCCCGAGTCCGGCGAAATCGCAGTAATACTTGAACACCGTGCGGTTGCGGATGAGTTTTGCCTCCTCAAGGCGATTCGCCACGCGCGTAAGGCTCTGTCCGCTCTCGACAGTAAAGGCAACCTGCTCCGTGCTGCTTTCATCCGGCGGCGCAATGAATTCGCCGTACACCTTGGTCCAGATACCATAAATGATGCCTGCCGTCATCAACAGAGCTCCGCAGGCAACCATCACAGGACGGATGATCTGCCACAGTGCACTGTACCAGTACGGACCATACTTCCGCTCATCCCGAAGCTGCTGATAGCTTTCCAGTTGCTTCCTCAGAGGAATCGCCTCCTAACGGCACATTCACCTACGATTAGTTCGGCAGCCCCATGTCAATATCCGCCGCTTCCGTCACGATCCGGAAGATGTCCGCTACCGCCTGCTGAAGGCGCATTTCCGCCAGCATATACTGGCTGACCTCGGGCTTGGTGAACAGCAGCGATGTGATACCCTGAAAACGCTGCATGTCATCTGAATCCGCCTGTGCGCCCGAAACTGCCGCCATTTGCAGCTTCACCTGGAGCTTTTTGTACTCCTTGATGAGCGCCGCTGTCGTTTCGTCCGCCATAACGGCCTCCTTCAGGGCATGATACGTCTGATATTCCTCGCTCTGCCGAATATCCTGCGCGAGGCGATGTGCATTGCTGTATTCCATAGAATTTTGATTCCCTTCGTTATATTGCAAAAAGAGAGAAACACATTGCTGTGCTCCTCCCTATTGTATCAGATGCGGCGGTGCATGTCAAACGTCCAGAATAATCGGCAGGATCATCGGGTTTCGCTTGATCTTCTCGTAGATGTACCGATGCAACTCATCCTTGATGCGGTTCTTGAGCGCCGGCCATTCCTCGCCCGCCAACGACGACTGTGACAGAATCTGCCGGACGACATCGCGCATACTCTCGATGATATCCTCATTCTCGCGGACATAGATAAATCCGCGGCTGATGATATCGGGTCCGGATACGAGGCGCTCGTCATCACGGTGAATGGCCATGACGACAATAATCAGTCCATCCTGGCTGAGGTGCTTGCGATCGCGCAGGACGACATTACCGACGTCACCGATGCCCAGACCGTCTACCAGCACCGCGCCGGTCTGAATCTGCTCGGCAAGGTACAGACCATCCTGATCCATCTCGACCACCTGACCGACTTCGGGAATCAGGATGTCCGTGCTGTTCATGCCCATCGATTCGGCAAGCAGTGCATGCTGCCAAAGCATTCTGTACTCGCCGTGAACAGGGATGAAGTACTTCGGACGTACGAGTGCATGCATCAATTTGAGTTCCTCTTGGCATGCGTGACCGGACACGTGAACCTCTGCCAGCGCCTTGTAAATGACGTTCGCACCGCAACGGTACAGCTGGTCGATGACGCGGCTAATGCTCTTTTCGTTGCCGGGGATCGGGGTTGCAGAGATGATAACGGTGTCGCTCTGGCGGATCTGCAGCTTGCGGTGCTCACTGTACGCCATGCGCGTCAGCCCCGCCATCGGCTCGCCCTGACTTCCTGTGGTCATGACAAGGATTTCTTCATCCGGATACTGGTCAAGCGCGTCCGCCTCGATCAGAGCCTCCTGAGGAATTCGCAGTTCGCCAATCTGCATAGCAACACGGCTGACGTTCACCATGCTTCTGCCGATGAAGCAGACGCGGCGACCGTAGCGCATTGCGTTGTCAATGACCATCTGCATACGGTGAATGTTCGACGCGAACATGGCGACAATGACTCTGCCCTTCGCTTCACGGAACATATTTTCAAACGTCACGCCGATTTTCTTTTCGGAGATGGTATAACCGGGACGCTCGACGTTTGTGGACTCGCACAGCATCGCCAGCACGCCGCGTTCGCCCAGCTCAGCGAAGGACGCAAGATCGGTGACGTTGCCGTCTACCGGCGTGTAGTCAATCTTGAAGTCACCCGTCACGACGACCGTGCCTGCCGGGCAGGTCAGTGCAATGGCACATGCACCGGCAATGGAGTGGCTGACGTGGATGAACCGCGCCGTGAAGTTCCTGCCGAGCTTCACCTCGTCACGCGGCTGAACGACCTGCATCGGGATGCCCTGAATGCGGTGCTCCTTCAGTTTCAGGTCAACCAGCGCCAGCGTCAGCTTCGTGCCGTACAGCGGTGCAGGCACCTGACGGAGGATGTACGGCGTCGCGCCGATATGATCCTCATGACCGTGGGTGAAGAGATAACCTCTCAGGTTCCGCTTCTTCTCCACCAGATACGAAACATCCGGGATGACCAGATCAACGCCGAGCATGTCCTCCTTGGGAAAGATACTGCCGCAGTCAACCACAACAATATCATCCTCATATTCAAAGACCGTCATATTCTTGCCGATCTCATCGACACCGCCAAGGCTGACGATCCGCAGACGGCTTGTCGGCTGTGCTGCTTTCGCCTTTGGGCTCATTCGATCACTCTTCTTTCTTTACACAATAAGGAAAACCAAACTTCCACTCAAGGGAAGCAAAATCCGATGCTGAAGGTCAGGGCACAAAGCACACTTTCGCCGCATGACAAAAAAATGCAATGCGCTTCCTTCTTGAATCGTATTCATTTGCAGGCACGGCTCGTTCCATCGCCGCAGGACGAGTGCGTAAAATCCTCTCCACCGACGACGTCCCCTCTTCCACAATTCTGACTTTTTCCCACATCATCATTCCGGAACAGCGGCACCTGAATGTGTCTTGCTCATTCAAACGATTGAACAAAACCTATCGTCGAAATATTATATCACATATTGCAAAAAAAATCCACTGGAATTTAGCCGAAAAACCGGACTAAATTTCGTGGATTTGATGAAAATGTATGAAATTTTTTTTAAATATTCAAGAAAGCAGTCAATCAAGCCTGATAGAGCGGGAAATTCTTCATGAACGCCTCAACCTCAGCCTTCACCGCAGGGACAGCCGCCTCGCCCTCGCGAACCACGCGTGCAATCCACGCAGCAACCTTCTCCATATCTGCTTCCTTGAAGCCACGGCTCGTCACGGCAGGCGTGCCGACGCGGATGCCGCTGGTCACGAACGGCGAACGTGTTTCATTCGGCACGGTATTCTTGTTGACGGTAATGTTTGCATCCTCGAGCAGCTTCTCCAGCATCTTGCCGGTCATTTCGGTGCCGGTAAAATCCAACAGAAGCAGGTGATTGTCCGTGCCGTCAGACACCATGCTGATGCCTTCGCGGCGCAATGCGTTTTCGAGTGCCTTCGCATTGGCAACAATCTGATGCTGATACACCTTGAATTCCGGCTTAAGCGCTTCGCTGAAGCAAACTGCCTTCGCCGCGATGATGTGCATAAGCGGGCCGCCCTGCGTGCCGGGGAAAATTGCCTTGTCAATCGCCTTACCGTACTGCTCACGGCACATGATCATGCCGCCGCGCGGTCCGCGAAGCGTCTTGTGGGTCGTTGTCGTGACGAAATCAGCATACGGCACAGGCGACGGATGCTCTCCTGCCGCCACCAATCCGGCAATATGGGCGATGTCAACCATCATCAAGGCACCGACCTCGTCGCAGATTTCGCGGATCTTCGCAAAATCAATCGTGCGCGGATAGGCGGACGCACCGGAAACGATCATCTTCGGCTTGCACTCAAGTGCCTGTGCACGCATCGCGTCGTAGTCGATATAGCCCTGGTCATCCACGCCGTACGCCACGAAATTAAAGTACTTGCCGGAGATGTTGACCGGGCTTCCGTGCGTCAGATGACCGCCGTTGGACAGGCTCATGCCCATGACTGTGTCGCCCGGCTGGAGCATCGCAAAATACACTGCTGTGTTCGCCTGAGCGCCGGAATGCGGCTGGACATTCACATATTCACAGTCAAAAAGTTCCTTCGCACGTTCACGCGCAAGATTTTCCACCACATCAACGCACTCGCAGCCACCGTAATAGCGGTGCGCCGGATAGCCCTCGGCGTACTTATTCGTCAGGCAGGAGCCCATAGCCGCCATCACAGCTTCCGATACGAAGTTTTCCGATGCAATCAGCTCGATGTGCGAGCGCTGACGCTGCAGTTCCGCCTCAATCGCGTCCGCAATCTGTGAGTCTTCACGGCGAATCAGTTCGATTTCCATCTATTCCGTCCTCCATTCCAGTCTTGCCGCCTGTTGAGCAGCATTGCTTTCATTCTGCTTTCATTTCCATTATACGCATGGATTTTTGCTTTGTCCATAGAAAAACAAAACAGATACAAAAAAACCGTCTGCTCAGACTGAGCAACCCCGCAGCACATCCGAAAAGCGCTTATTGCTGCTTCCTCTCGGACCTGACAAGGTTCACACCGACGGATCGCACAGGACCCAATCGTCATTGCAAACGGCTCATATAGTATAGCCGAAAGCGTCGAAATTTGCAAGCGAACATGCATTCCTATGCGTAAAAACATTTTCTTGAACGTCTTGACGTGTACGTTGAATTGTGCTACTATATCTCTGCAAATGTAATAACCCTTATCACGAGTGGCAGAGGGACGGGCCCAATGAAGCCACGGCAACCGGCACACAAGTGCATGGTGCCAATTCCCACAGTGCGCACACAGCTCACGCGAGCAGCACTGACAGATAAGGACAATCGGTCTTGATTGATTCCCGGCTGTTTTGTGTGCAAGACAGTCGGGTTTTTTGCAGCTCTTTCCCAATTTCGAACGTGTTCTGCTGAAAGGAGCTACAAAAATGCGTAATTTCTTCACCTCGGAATCCGTTACAGAAGGTCATCCTGATAAGCTGTGCGACCAGATTTCTGATGCCGTGCTCGACACCCTGCTCGCGCAGGATCCCATGAGCCGAGTTGCCTGCGAAACATGCGCCACGACCGGTATGGTCATGGTCATGGGTGAAATCACCACCAAGGGTCAGATTGACATTCCCACAATCGTCCGCGATGTCGTGCTGGACATCGGTTACAATGACTCTTCTCTCTGCTTTGACGGCAACACCTGTGCTGTGCTGTCGAGCATCCACGCGCAGAGTCCTGACATCGCCATGGGCGTCGATGCCGCGCTCGAAAGCCGCAATCACGAAGAAGAGCTTGAGAACGGTGCCGGCGACCAGGGCATGATGTTCGGCTATGCCTGTAGCGAAACGCCGGAATACATGCCGACCGCCATCGCCTTCGCCCATCGCCTGACACGCCGCCTGACCGAGATGCGCAAGAACGGCACGCTGCCGTGGCTTCGTCCCGACGGAAAAGCGCAGGTGACCATCGTCTATGAGGACGGCACGCCTGTCGCGGTTGACACCATCGTCATCTCCACCCAGCACAACCCTGAAATTTCGCAGGAGGAGATTCGCACAGCAATGCTTGAGCACGTCATCCGCCCCGTCATTCCGGCGGACATGCTCACGGCGGACACGCGCTACCTCATTAACCCGACCGGGCGCTTCGTCATCGGCGGACCTGCAGGCGACTCCGGCCTGACCGGGCGCAAAATCATCGTCGACACCTACGGCGGCTACGCGCCCCACGGCGGCGGCGCTTTCTCCGGCAAGGATCCGACGAAGGTCGACCGCAGTGCCGCCTACGCCGCGCGCCACATTGCCAAGAACATCGTTGCCGCCGGTCTGGCGGATATCTGCGAAATCCAGGTCGCCTATGCCATCGGCGTCGCGCGTCCTGTCAGCCTGTTCATCGACACGAAAGACACCGGCGTTGTGCCGGACGAAAAGCTCGTCGCCGCAGTCGAAAAGCTTTTTGACATGCGTCCGAACGCCATCATTGAACGGCTGAACCTCCGCCGCCCGATTTACCGTGCGAACTGCAACTACGGTCACTTTGGCAAGCCCGATATGCCGTGGGAACAGCTTGACTATGTCGATGCGCTCCGCAAGGAAGTCCTCGGCTGATATATTTTCTAATTTATAATGGAATGTGCATGCATCACTCACTGGCGAAAGGGCATGCACATCCTTTTTTGATTTTCTCCAATGTGACAAGCCGCTCAACATCAAGGGTTCACTTGACATATGCCGTTATTTGTATTATCATTGTATCCAAAGTGCAGCAAAAATGCACTTTCATTCCCAAAGGAGTTGATTCCATGGCAGCCGTTACCTTTCAACCCATGATGGAAAGCCGTCCAATCCGCGAAATTGCCTATGAAGTGCTCAAACATGCCATCATCACCGGCGAAATTCCTGCCGGCGAACGCATTGTCGAAACTGAATACGCAGACCGCCTGCACATCAGCCGTACACCGCTCCGTGAGGCGCTGCGGAAGCTCGAACGCGACGGTCTTGTCGAATACATTCAGCGGCGCGGCGTCATTGTCCGTGCCTTCACCATTGCCGATGTCGAAGAAATCTACACCATCCGCAATGCTCTCGAAATGCTGACGCTGCCTGCCATTATCGAAAAAGCAACGACTGGGGACATTGCAAACCTCCGCGACCGACTGCACGAGATGGACAGCGTGATGGAGAACCGCGACTTCGCGACGCTCTCGCCTATGGCACGAGCATTTCACCGGCAGATGACCGAGATTTGCGCAATGAACCGCATCCTTCGCGTCATCGAGGGGCAGGATCAGTATATCACGCGCTTCTCCTCCATGGCAATCTCGCAGGAAAACCGCCTGCTTCAGGCGCATGAGGAGCATTACAAGCTGGTAGATTACATCGAGCAGCGCGATTTAGAACACTTCCAGAAGCTCATGCACCGCCACATTGAACGCAGCAAGGAGAAGTGTCTCGAGGCGCTTCAAATCCAGCGCAAGCAGCAGAATCTATAATCATTCATCACAGAGGAGGCGTCCCCCATGAATCCGAACTGGGATCTATCGTTTTACTATAAGGGTTTTGATGATCCGGCATTTGCGACTGATTTGGCTCGCTATCCCAAGGAGGTCGAAACCCTTAAGAGCATCCTTGGCAGCGACCTCGCTGACCTGCCCAAGCTGGAAGCCATCGCCAACCAGCAGGAGAAGCTCGCTGCGCTCAGTGACCGCCTGTGGAGCTACTGCGCGCTGACGATGTACGTCGATGCCAGCAACGCCACCGCCGCCAAGTACGCCGACATGCTTGATGTTGTAGGCAACAACGCGCACATTGTGTCCAGCGCCGTCATCCGCTATATCGGAAGCCTGACGAACCTCGAGGAGCTGATTGCTGCCTCCCCCAAGCTGCAGGCGATTGCCTTCGCCCTGCGTGAATCCGCTCAGGAGGCACACCACACCATTCCGGCAGACATCGAGCCATGGATTCTCGACATGCAGCTCTCCGGCGGCAGCGCATTCAGCCAGCTGCGCGACAAGCTTGATTCCACGCACACAGCGAATTACCGCGGCAGGGAAATACCGCTGTCTGCTGTGCGCGGTCTTGCGTATGACCCAGATGCATCTGTCCGCAAGGATGCCTATGAAGCAGAGCTCTCTTCCTACAAAAAGATGGAGCTGCCGATGTCCTACTGTCTGAATTCTATCAAGATGGAGGCGCGCACGCTTGCCAAGGCAAAAGGCTTTGACTCTGTGCTGGACATGACGTTAAACAGCTCTCGCATGGATCGCGAAACGCTCGATGCAATGCTGACCGCCATTAAGGAGTATCTGCCGGACTTCCGCCGCTACCTCAAAACCAAGGCTGCGCTGCTCGGTCACACGAACGGACTGCCGTTCTACGACCTGTTTGCGCCAATCGGGCATAGTGTCCGCTCCTACACCATCGAAGAGGCGCATGACATTCTCGTTCGCCTGATGAGCCAGTTCACGCCGGAAATGGGCAAGTTCATCGACCACGCCTTCCAGAACCGCTGGATTGACATGTTTCCGCGCGAAGGCAAAACCGGCGGTGCATTCTGCGAAGCTGCGCATTTTGCTGACCGCTCAATCGTTATGACAAACTTCACCGGCAGCTTCTCCGATGTATCCACCATCGCCCACGAACTCGGTCACGCGTGGCACAACCGCTGCATGACCGGTCTCCCCTACGCGATGATCCACGCACCCATGCCGCTGGCCGAAACCGCCTCCATCTTCAACGAGCAGATGCTCGCGCACATGGTGCTCAAGGATGCTGCACCTGAGGAGCAGCTGACATTGCTCGAAAGCAGTCTGATGGAAACAACGCAGTCCATCGTCGATATCTACAGCCGCTTCCTGTTTGAGACGGAAGTCATCGAAACGCGCGCCGATCACGCCATGACAGTTGACGAATTGAAGGATGCCATGCTCCGCGCTCAGGATGCCTCCTACGGCGATGGGCTTGACCCGAATCTGCGTCATCCGTACATGTGGGCTTGCAAGAGCCACTATTATTCCTCCGGCTATAATTTCTACAACTTCCCCTATGCCTTCGGCGAGCTGTTCGGCAAGGGTGTGTTCGCGCAGTACCTGCAGAAGGGCGCCTCCTTTGTGCCTGATTATTGCAAGCTGTTGCGTTCCTGCGGTTCAGGCACCATCGCCGAGGTTGCCGCGAGCGTCGGCATTGATGTACGTAATCCCGACTTCTGGCGTTCGAGTCTCGATGTCGTGAAGGAAAGCATTGATCGCTTCTGCGAACTTGCCAAGCAGTAAATCCATTCATCCGCTGTACGATTCCTGTGCAGCGGTTTTTTTGCACAAAAAAGGCTGAATCATCGAGAAATCTCGTGATTCAGCCTTTTTCACGCAATTGCGACGCTTATTTGACCAGCAGCATCAGCAGAGAGCAGACAACAAAAACCGCAGCGGCAATTTTCGTACCCAGAGCCAGCTTTGCTTCCGCGCTCTTGGCCTTATGCTTATCAAAATAGCTGTCGAACGTGCCTGCGATAGCGCCCAGACCCTTCACGTTGCTGCTTTGCATCAGCACGGTAAAAATCATGAACAGCGCAGACAGCGAAATGATAACCGTCAGGATCACACCAAATGCACTCATTGCTCACACCTCCTTGGGGAGAAATCAACGCTTTACAGTGTATCATATTTTCCCCCGGAACGCAAGTGCTTTTGCGAAATTTAGCGGTTTACAGGTAAAACAGCCGCTGATTCCTTAGGGCTGCTTGCCGATATAGGCGAGAATGCCGCCGTCAACATAGAGGATGTGCCCGTTGACAAAGTTTGACGCATCGGAAGCAAGGAACACAGCCGGTCCGCCGAGATCGGATGCATCTCCCCAGCGCTCTGCAGGCGTCTTGGCGATAATGAACTTGTCGAAGGGATGACGGGAGCCGTCCGGCTGAATCTCGCGCAGCGGTGCAGTCTGAGGCGTTGCAATGTAGCCTGGTCCGATGCCGTTGCACTGAATGTTGTACTTGCCGTATTCAGAGCAGATGTTACGCGTCAGCATCTTGAGACCGCCCTTTGCTGCAGCATAGGCAGACACAGTCTCACGGCCGAGCTCGCTCATCATGGAGCAGATGTTGATGATCTTGCCATGTCCCTTCTTGATCATGGAAGGAATCACAGCCTTCGACACGATGAACGGTGCGTTCAGGTCAACATCAATCACCTGACGGAACTGCTCAGCGGTCATGTCGCACATCGGGATACGCTTGATAATACCGGCGTTGTTGACAAGGATATCGATCACGCCGACTTCCTTCTCAATCTTCGCGACCAACTCGTTGACAGCCGTCTCATTCGTCACATCGCACACATAGCCGTGTGCCTTGATGCCTTTTTCGGCGTAGGACGCAACTCCCTTGTCGACAAGCTCCTGCTTGATGTCATTGAACACGATGGTCGCGCCCGCCTCATGCATAGCGCAGGCGATGGCAAAGCCGATGCCGTAGGACGCACCGGTAATCAGGGCAATTTTGCCCTCAAGAGAAAACGGATTACTCATTGGAATGCTCCTCCTTTTGTTGTTTAAGTTCCTGTCACTTGAGATCCTTCATGGCGATGCCGTCCATGTCATCGAAGTCCTGATTTTCGCCGCACATACCCCAGATGAAGGTGTACGCCTGCGTGCCGCAACCGCTGTGGATGCTCCACGACGGGCTGATGACCGCCTGCTCGTTGCGCATGATGATGTGACGCGTTTCCTGACCTTCGCCCATAAAATGCATCACAAACGCATCCTCCGGCATGTCGAAGTACAGATAGACTTCCATGCGGCGGTCATGCGTGTGACAGGGCATCGTGTTCCACACCGAGCCTGGCTCCAGCTTCGTCATGCCCATCACCAACTGGCAGGACTGTACCTGACCGGGCAGGATGTACTTGCAGATGGTGCGGTGATTCGCCATTTCAAGACTGCCGAGCTCCTGACGCACGCAGTTCTCCGGCTTGATGAGCACGGTGGGATATGCCGTATGCGCCGGGCAGGAATTCAGGTAGAATTTCGCCGGATTTGCCGCATCCGCAGAGGCGAACGTGATGTCCTTGCTGCCGCGGCCGACATAGAGACCATCGCGGTGGCGCAGCGTGTAGACCGTCCCGTCAACCGTCACGGTTCCCTCTCCGCCAATGTTGATGACACCCAACTCACGCCGCTGCAGGAAGTACTCCGCGCGCAGTTCATCCCCCGCTGTCAGCGCCAGTGTTCCCTTCACTGGCACAGCGCTGCCGGTGATGATGCGGTCGATGTGGCTGTACACCAGCTTGATGTCATCCGCATGGAAAAGATCGTCAATCAGGAATTCCTCGCGCAGTCGCTGCGTGTCGTACGTTTTGACATCACGGGGCGACGACGCCGTCCGAAGCTCCATAGGATTCTCCTCCTTTGTTTGTAAGCGCTTACAAATCATGATAAACATCACGAATTGAACGGGCGCTTTTCAAACTCTATTGTACAACGTTTTCTCGTGTTTGAAAAGAGGAACAGAGAATTTTTTTGCCCGAATTTCAAAAAAATAAAGGAAATCTGAAATATCGTGAAGAATTTCCCGTTTTGATTCGTTATATGGTTGAAAAGGGAAAGATCAGCGACTCACACTCGCTGTGAAAGGATGATGACTATGAAAAAGCTCTGGATTGCACTGGTGCCATGCGCATTGCTGACTGCGCTTTGCCTGACTGCCACTGCCGATGCCCCCGTCAGCAGCGGATCCGTCAATTCATACGCCATTTACAGCGCTGTGGAACACGGCGGCGAAACGAGCGTTACGCAGGAGTTGACCGACGGCGATGCTACAACCGTCTGGATTCGCACAAACGAAGCCTCCCCCGACCTCTCGCTCTGCCTGAACACAATGAGCGTCGGCGAAATCTGGCTGCGTGCCGGACATTATTACTCGCAGAGCTACTACAGCCATTACGACCGTCCGCAAAACGTTGCCGTCACGCTGTGGTACGCTAACGGTACGCAGAGCATTACGTACCGCTATCGCCTGACCGATGCTTTCCTCCCGACGACCTCCAGCGAAAACTGGTCATACGGCTATCAGCGTCTGCTGCTGCCGCAGGAGTATTCCGCCGTTACGCAGATTGACCTGACGATTGAAAGCGTCTACCACGGCACAGCCAACGCAGGCGTTGCCCTCAGCGACATCGCCATCGCATCCGGCACGCACGCTACCGCCACGCCGCGCACCTACACGACTGCCACGCCAGCGCCTTATATCGCTTATGTGACGCCGCGTCCAAGCAGTGGGCCGTCTGTCGTGCCGACCACGACGCCTGAGTATATCACGCCTGTACCGTCCACCGCACCGACCGCTGTCCCCACAGAAGCGCCTGCTCCAACCGAGGTGCCTTCCTATCCTTCCTCCGGTACGATTGCCACGCTGAACAAAACTGCTGCGACGCGTTCCGGTCCCGGCACCGAGTACGACGAGCCCGGCTCCTTCTTCTCAGCTGGCGATTATGTCAACGTCATCAGCAAGTCCTACAGCTCCTCTGACGGTGTCTGGTGGTATCAGATTGAGTTCAACTCCGCGGACGGCTGGATGCGCGTCTACACACCGGCAAAACGTGTTAATCTCGACACCTCCGCAGTGCCCGAAGAAACGAACCTGAACGACAAGCGCAAGGTCATCACGTCCGGCGCTGTGTACTTCGGGCCATCCACCAGCTACCGCAAATACGGCTGGTCGTGGATTTACGAAGGAGATGAGGCGACCATTTGCAGCATCGAGGGCAATTGGGCGCAGATTCGATACTACTCCTACGCGAAGGGCGTTACTCGCCGCGGCTGGGTTCCTCTCAGTATGCTCTCCTCCGGCAACTAATACCCGATAGAAAGCGCGACACCGTGCATTGTTCGCACGATGCCGCGTTTTTTATAGAGATAAGAACCGCCGCTGAAAGCCGCCGCAGAGCTCTTCTGCTGTGTCTGCACCGTACATTTCCTCCAGCCGCTGATAGCACTGCTTCATCTGGCACGGACGGCTTGTTGTGTTATGCGCGTCCGTCGCAACACAGTCGATGCAGCCCGATTCGAGCATTTTCCGCACCCACCGTTCGGTAAAGAAGCCTTTCTTTGACAAAATCGTGTTCGCGTTCATCTGCATGAACGCGCCATACTCCTCGCGCAGTTGCTTCACACAATCGAGTTTATGCAGCGCATCGAAGCGCTCCACATGCGCAAAGAGCGCCGTGAGTCCCTCATTGCCAAGCATTCTGGCCGCCTCGCAAAGCTGCCTGAACGACACATCGCCGGTGAATTCAACCAGAACGCAGTTGGTCTCGGCAAGCGTAGGATAATATCCTTCGCGAATTAGCCGTGCGCTCATCGGCGTATAGAGCACCTCGCAGCCGGTATGCAGCGTGACAGGCAGCCGATTGTCCTCGCACCACTGCACCGCCTCCTGAAAATGCGCAAGATACGCCTCCGTTGGGAATGGATGAATGCCGGGTGTGGCATGGCTCGTGCAGACAATGTCGCTGATGCCCTCATCTGCCGCACGCAGAAGCATTTTCTGCATTTCCTCGCGAGTCCGCGCACCATCATCCACCCCGTAAATCAAATGATGATGAAGATCTACAAACATAGCTTACCCTTGCTTGCTCTCTGTGCCGTCATGATTGTAATAGCCGTTCGTGTAATGCTTGTAATACGAGCGGTTGTAATACTTCTTCGCGCTCATGCCTTCAAAGCTGACCTTGTTGATAATGCACCCCAGCACTTGCGTGCCGGATTTCTCCATCTGACGCTTGCATTCTGCCACCTCGCGCAGTCGCGTCTTGTTGTGCTCAAGCACCAACACGCTGCCATCGCAGAAGGCTGCCATTTCCGCTGCGTCAATGACCATGCCGATGGGCGGCGCGTCCAGCAGAACCAAATCGAAGGATTCGGAAAGCGCATGAAGCATCTGCTCGAACACGGGCGCGTCAATCAGCGTTACCGGATTGACAACATCCTGACCAACCGGAATCAGGCACATGCCGTACTCGTTTGTTTCATAAATCGCGTCCTTCAGGTCGCACTGACCAGACAGGAAGTGCGCAAGCCCCTCGCGCTTGCCCTCCAGCTCGATTTTGTATCGCTGAATCAGGAACGAACGGCGCAGATCGGCATCAATCAGCACAACGCGACGCCCCCTGCGTGCCATGTTGACTGCAATGTGCATCGACATCCAGCTTTTGCCTTCACTCTGCGTATTGCTCGTGATGACGATTTTCCGCTTGTCGCGTCCCAAAAACGCCAGATTCGTGCAAATGGAATTCAGTGCCTCTTCGCCGGCATAATCAAGCGGATATTCCTGCTGAATATTTGCTTTCTTCACTTGCTCCGACCATCCTTCCGTATCCTTCTGCCCTTTGTATCCGCATCTGACTTCTGGATGGGCATCATGCCGATTGTAACCAGACCGAGGCTTTTTTCAAGCTTCTCTGCATTGCGAATTCTGTCATCAAACAGGAACTGCAGTATAATAATGCCGCAGGACATCACAAAGCAGAGCAATCCGCCAAGTACCGTATTGCGTAACGTCCTGGGCGATACCGGTTTTTCCGGCAGCTGCGGCTCCTCAAAGATAGTCGGCGTATCCATTTCCATCTTCGCCGCGATGAACTCCCGCGCAACCTGTGCATACGTCAGCGCCATGTCCTTCGCTTCCTGCGGGTCGTTGCTCTTGACGTTGATGACCAGAATGCGCGTATCGGACGGATTCTCGATGCTGACCATCTTGCCGAGCTCCTCATAGGTGTAGTCAAGGTTCAAGCGTTTCCGCACCATCTCGTGGACATGCCAGTTACTGAACACCTGCTCATAATCCGCCGCAAGAGCCGTACCGAGCTGCAGCTGCGAGAGGTTGATGGTCGTACCGCTGCTGTTGAGCACGTAGAGCTTCGTTGTCGCCTGATAGACCGGCGTGATAAAAAGTTTCGTTACACCAAAGGCAACGATGGCGCCAAGCAGTGTTACGGCAATGATGATTTTAATTTTGTCCATCAACCGGTAGAAAAGCTCGACCAAGTCGATGTTCATCTCTTCATCGTTCTGATTCGTTACAAGCGCCCTGTTTTCCGAATCCATAGCATCCTCCAATATGCGTCAGTCGTCCGTTGTGTAGAACATGCTCAGCGCCCAATTGACGGCTTCATTTTCATTAAGGTCGTAGTGGACGTGCTGGTCAGCGCCGATGGAATGTACGCCGTCCAGTGTTTCGACCTCCAGCAGTTCGTAATCAAGTACGCGACTCGCCAGCAGCGCCAGATTGTCCATGCTAATGTTTGCCATCAGGTAATGGTCTGTCGTATCGGTAACCGCAGTGCCGGTGTAATCATCCACCGTGAAGCCGAAGCCCTCATCAAGTTCTGTCGTCCGGTCGAAAATCATGCCCATACCGTTCAGCAAATCATTGATGTAGTTCGTATCAGCGCTGATTTTCTCCTTGAGCTGCGAAGCAAATGCTGCCATATAAATCTGCTGACGCTTCATGCGTGCCGTGTTCGTCTTGGTTGCGGTCGCATAGCGTTCATGTGTGAAATATTCTGCCTGCAGGCCGGTAAGCGTGATGGTCGCACCGGTAGTCAGTGCCGGATCGATTTCAGCAAGATCGTCATCCGGAATCGTCACCGTCACGCCGCCAACGAGGTCGTTGAGCTTGCTGATGCCACTGATATCCATGCTCAAATAATAATCAATCTCTGCACCATCATCGCTCTCGCCGATGCCCAGCAGATTTTCCACTGCCCAAATCGTGTTGCGGTTGTTTTCCTCGCGCGTTTTGCCGTAGGCGTGCGCAAGGCACAGCTGCGTCGAACGAGTGCCGGCGTTTTGTCCGCTGACAGACACGAGTTTGATGGGCGTGATGGTATCGCGCTCGAATTGCAGCTGATGAATCTGTTGATTTGCATGATCGAACACCAGCAGCAGCATGAAATCAGACTGTCCACCCAGATGGTATTGCGACGGTTCTTCCTCAATTTCACCATTGGAATAGTGGTCATAGCCGATAAGCAGAATGGTCGTCAGTTCAGAACCTGGGCGGGCCGTGTAGACCTTATCATCCACCGTTTTTGTCGGCAAAAAGCTGAATGAATCCGCTGATGCAGCCATCAGCAGGCAAATCATGCAGATCAACAGCGCAGCTGTCGTTCTGAGTACCGAAAGCCACTTCATGTTCTCACTCCTTTTGTATGCTTCACATCAAACGTATTCATTATAAAGGATAGACAGGCAATTGTCAAACCCTGCACTCAATTTGAAAATAAAAGAAGGGAAACGATTGAAGAAGTCACTCCTGCTCCATCAGCTTGTCGAAGCCCTCGCCCAACGCCTCGTGCGCCTCCGTGATGAACATGAACGCATGCTCGTCCTCTTTACGGACAATTTCCTTGAACCGGGCAACCTCCTGCGGCGGCAGAACGCAAAGCAGAACAGGACGTTCCCTGCCGGAATATGCGCCGCGTGCGGACAACTGCGTTGCGCCACGATCCATGTCGTTCAGGATATGCTGAGAAATGCTTTCCCACTGATCGCTCATAACAAAGCACGCCTTGTTTTTCGACAGACCCAGCATGACCATGTCGATGATTTTGCCGTTGACGACAATGCATACCATCGCAAACAGTGCCTCGGTTGTACCGATGTATACGGCGGCAAAAATCACGACCACACAGTCAATCAGCATCAGCACCATGCCGGTAGAGATAAACGAAAGCTTCTGATGCACCATCTTCGCCATCATGTCTGTGCCGCCTGTCGTTGCGCCGCCTCGGAGAATCAGCCCAAGGCCGACGCCCAGTAATGCTCCCCCAAAAATCGCGCCAAGCATCGGGTCGCTCGTCAGCGCAGGCAGATTCAATACGTCAATCGCCACAGAGAACAGCACCGTTGCCGCCAGCGAGCGAATGACGAAGATCTGTCCGATCGTCCGGAATCCGATGATAAACAGCGGAATATTGAGCAAAAGCGACGTTGTGCCGATCGGCAGTCCGAAAAGGTAGTTCAGAATCATGCCAACGCCGGTTAAGCCGCCGGGTGCGATGTTGCAGGGTGTCAGAAAAAGCGGATACGCTGCGCCGCCGATGATGCAGCCCAGCACAATCTGCGTCCATGCGGTCACCTTTTCGTTTGTCAGCAGTTTTTTCAATGCAAAGTCCTTTTTCATTGCGGATTATATCCTTTCTCCCCTATTATGCCTGCTCTCCGCAAAGCATCTGTGTCAGGAACCGCGCCGCTGATTTCGGCCACTCCTCAGCCTCCGGCACAATCTTGCGTTCTTCCTGACCAGGATTAACCGTCACGCGGTTTGCCAGCGATGCGCCATGTCCGCCGCGCGGATAGATATGAACCTCGCCTTGCACGCCTGCCCGATGAAGCGCCATCGCCATCAGCAGCGAGTTTTCCGTTGGAACCGAGCCGTCCGTCCATGTATGCCACAGGAAGGTCGGCGGTGTCTGCAAGGTTACGAGCGTTTCAATCGAATGCACCTGATGCTGCGAAGCATCCTCCGTGCCGGTCAGACAGACAAAACTCCGCCGATGTGCAAATTCCCCTGCCGTAATAACCGGATACGCGAGAACCATTGCATTCGGGCGGACATCCGTGCATGTCAGTCCGAGCGGATACCACCACTCCGGCTCCTGCCAACGCACGCCGAGACTCGCCGCCACATGTCCGCCGGCCGAAAAGCCGCACAACGCAATCCGGTCAGGATCGGCGTACCATGCTTCCGCATGACGGCGGACATAGGCGACAGCCTCCGCCGCATCCTGCATCTGCGCAGGAAAAACTGCCGGCGATACCCGATAATTCACCACAACCGCGTTCATACCCATTGCCGCGAATGTCAGCGCAATCGGCTCGCCCTCGCGGTCGGACACGTGCGAATAGCCGCCGCCGGGCAGAATCACGAGACTGATGCGCCTGGCATCATCCATTTTCGGGAAGTCCGGAATATATGCCGTGCACGTGCAGTGCGAAAGAGCCACCTTTTCAAACAGCATTGCTTTTCTCCATCACTTTCTGTGCAGCAGGTGCAGAATGTCCTGCCGTTTCGCCGCGTGCCACAAAACGAGGCACAGTCCGCAGTACACAATTGCGCCGACCATCACACGCACACTCAGTCCGACCCAGCCGTTTAGCGGCATGAAAGCAGCGCACGCCCTGACGCACAGCAGCATCAGCAATCCAAACAGCACATACACAGCGGTTGCCCTCAGATACGCACCGTACGGCAGCTCCTTATGCAGGTAGATATACTGCACGACCGGTACGCTAAGCTCCGCCATAACAGTCGCCGCGACCGCACCCATTGCGCCGTACATCGGAATCAAAATCGCGTTGGCAATCAGGTTGATGACCGCACCCGTCAGCACACTGCGCACAAAGATGTGGTCACGCTTCTGCGGCAGCACCCACTGCGTGCGGATGACATTCGCAAAGCCGATGGTCAGCAGAGTGAATGCCAGCGGAATCATCAGCGTGCCGGATTCCGCGAAATCATCGCCGTAAAACAGCGTCGCAAACTCCGGCGCAATCGATGCCAGCCCGAACGCCATCGCGCAGACCATGCACATCACCAGCTCCATGCTCAGCGCAAGGTGTTTGCGGACTGCGTCCATCTGCTTCATGCTCGTCATCCAGCTGATTTTCGGCAGCATCACCGTGCCGATAGCGGAAATAAAGCCCGACAAGCACAGGATGATTTTCTCTGCATTCTCATATAATCCGGTCTGCGCCATGTCCGCCAGTGCGCCAATCATCACCTTATCCATCTGTCGATAGACACTGACGGCGATGACGGAGATGGACAGCACAGCACACGGCTTCAGGTGCTTGAGCGCCGCCTGCCATGAAACGTGTTCCAGATGCACCCTGCCTCGCAGCGTTATCATACAGCTCAGACAGCCCAGCAGCGTTGACAGTGACCAGACGAATGCATAAATCCACAAGTCGTCCGGTTCCTTGACGAACACAAACACCGCAATCGCCGCAAGCAGCTTGACTGCCGTATTCCGCAGCGCAATCGGGCGGAATGTATCCAGCCCCATCAGACACCAGTCAAGGTTGACAAGGCAGCTGACGCTCATCATTGTCATGTGGAAAGCGAGCTGCTTTTCCTCGCCTGCAATAAAAAAAACGTAGACGAGATAGAACAGCAGCGTGACGCCTGCGACAAGCCGCTGCATCTTCCAGATTTCGGAGAATGTTCGGTTCAGCTTACCGGCATTCTCCCGTGAACGGGCAATTTCACGCGGTCCGTAATTTTCCAGACCCAGCTGCCCCACCAGTACAAACACATAGCTGATTGCCCATGCGTAACCGTACAATCCGACACCTTCAGTCCCGACAGTGCGTGAGAGATACGGTGCCGTCACGAGCGGCAACAGCATCGAAAAAACACGGTAGGCAACATTATAAAGCGTATTTTTGCGTGTATTCATCCGCGAATCCTTTCCGGTTTTTTATGCAGTCACGTATAATTGATTCTTCATTTTCCCGAAAAATCCTGCGAGGTTGTGAAAATCAGCCTCTTTCTTTTCTGGATTTTTGTTCAAAAGTACGCCCTTGACATCTGTGTTTTTTATGGTATCATCACGATGATTTTGATATATAAAGGAGCGCTCTTTTATGCCGCGCACCAGGAGTCTGAGCTATCACCACACCATCGCCGCCAGCTATCTCGGCTATATTACACAGGCGATCGTCAACAACCTCGCGCCGCTTCTGTTCGTCCAGTTTATGACCGAATTCAGCCTGACGCTTGAGAGCATCACCCTGATTACCACCGTTAATTTCGCCGTACAGCTGCTGGTCGACCTGCTCAGTGCAAAGGTTGTCGATCGTATCGGCTACCGTGTATCCATTGTTTCGGCGCATGTACTGGCGATTCTCGGTCTGTCAGGCATGACGTATCTGCCGAATATCCTGCCGTCCATGACCGGTCTGATGATTTCCGTTGTGCTCTATGCAATCGGCGGCGGTTTGATTGAGGTGCTCATCAGCCCGATTGTCGAGTCCTGCCCGACGGAAGGCAAGAGCGCCGCTATGAGCCTGCTCCATTCCTTCTACTGCTGGGGGCATATGGCACTCGTGCTGCTGTCCACGCTGTTTTTCGTCCTCTGCGGCACGGCGAATTGGCGCCTGCTGACGTTCCTGTGGCTGATTATTCCGGTTGCGAATGCTATCTACTTCTGCATCGTGCCGCTCTACCCGATTGTGCCCGAGGATGCCCAGCAGATGCCGCTCCGTCAGATGCTGATGAACCGTGTCTTCTGGTTTCTGATGCTGATGATGGTATGCGCCGGGGCATCGGAACAGGCGATGTCTCAGTGGGCAAGCACCTTCGCCGAGCAGGGACTGCAGGTCTCCAAGACGCTCGGTGACCTCCTCGGTCCGTGTGCCTTTGCGCTGACGATGGGTACGGCTCGCGCACTGTATGGCAAGTTTGCCGATAAGCTGCCGCTCAAGTCGGCCATGATCGCCTCCAGCGCGCTTTGCATCGTTTGCTACATCATCGCCTCCCGCAGCGGCAACGCGCTTTTCGCCCTGTGCGGCTGTGCGCTGTGCGGCTTCTCGGTCGGCATTTTCTGGCCGGGCACATTCTCCATCGCGGCGCTCGCGCTGCCCGGCGGCGGCACTGCCATGTACGCGCTGATGGCTCTTGCCGGCGATTTGGGCTGCTCCGGCGGTCCCACAACTGTCGGACTTGCCTCCGGGCTTCTCGGCGGATTGCAGAATGCGCTGATGGTCGGCATGATTTTCCCCATTCTGATGCTTGTGCTCTGCCTGTTCCTCAAGACTGAAAAGAGGAATTAAGGCAACACCGCAATCAAAGCTGTGCATCACGGATTCTAATAAGCTGCTGTTCGGCAAGAACAGCGCTTTTTTGATTCTTGCCAGCATGGGAATTCCGTGCTATACTGTATGATGAATATTTGTTCGGAGGAGGCGCGTCATGAGCTTTACACACCTTCATTTACATACAGAATACAGCCTGCTGGACGGCGCGTGCCGAATCACCAGGCTTGTTGAACGGGTAAAATCGCTCGGCATGACCTCCTGCGCCATCACTGACCACGGCGTCATGTACGGCTGCATCGACTTCTATTCCGCCATGAAGGACGCTGGCATCAAACCCATCATTGGCTGCGAGGTATATATCTGCCGCGACCGGCTCGACAAGTCCAACGCGAACCGCGAGAACAGTCACCTCATTCTGCTGTGTGAGAACAACACGGGCTATCAGAACCTGATCAAGCTGGTCAGTGAAGGCTTCCTGACCGGCTACTATTATCGTCCGCGCATCGACTATAACCTGATTCGCGAGCATAGTGACGGATTGATCTGCCTGTCCGCGTGCCTGTCGGGCGATCTGCCCAAGCTGTTGCTGCAGGGACGCTATGACGATGCCAGGGCGTATGTGCGCGAAATGCAATCCATTTTCGGCGAAAACAGTTTTTTTATTGAAATCATGGATCACGGAATCCGCGACGAAAAAATCGTTCTGCCGCGGCTAATTGCCCTTGCACGTGAAATGAATGTTCCGCTTGTCGCCACGAACGACTGCCATTATCTGGAGGAAAAGGACGCCGATGCGCAGGAAGTGCTGATGTGCATCCAAACCGGCAAGACACTCGAGGATGACAAACGCATGCGCATGGAAACACGCCAACTTTACGTCAAGAGCGAAGAAGAAATGCGCACGCTCTTCTCTGCCTGTCCCGATGCCATTGATCGGTCGCAGGAAATTGCCGACCGATGCAATGTCGAGTTCGAGTTTGGTGTCACGCGGCTTCCGCATTATCCCGTGCCGACCGGCGAAACCTCGCTGGAGATGCTTACGCGCCTGACGCACGAAGGGCTTCGTGAACGCTATCCCGATACAAAGGAGGGCGACGAACCGTGGACGCGCCTTGCCTACGAGCTGAGCGTCATCTCGTCCATGGGCTATGTCGATTACTTCCTGATTGTTTGGGACTTTATTCACTATGCCAAGAGCCAGGGCATCATGGTCGGTCCGGGGCGCGGCAGCGGCGCAGGCTCGATTGTCGCGTACTCGCTGGGCATCACCATGCTCGACCCGCTTAAATATCAGTTGCTGTTCGAGCGATTCCTGAACCCCGAGCGCGTCACCATGCCTGATATCGATGTAGACTTCTGCTATGAACGCCGTCAAGAAGTCATCGATTATGTTGCCCGAAAGTATGGTGCGGATCACGTCAGCCAAATTATCACATTCGGCACGCTCCAAGCAAAGGGCTGCATCCGCGATGTCGGTCGCGTCCTCGGCATGAGCTATCAGGAGACGGATGCTGTAGCGAAAGCGGTTCCGTTTGACCTCGGCATGACGCTGGAAAAGGCACTGACGCTCTCCCCCATGCTACGCACAATGTACGACGAACAGCCCGAGGTGCATCGACTGATTGACACCGCCATGACGCTTGAGGGTATGCCGCGTCACGCCTCGACCCACGCCGCCGGCGTGCTGATTACCGGCAAGCCCGTTACGGAGTACGTGCCGCTACAGCGCAACGATGACGTCATCACGACGCAGTACCCGATGGGCACCATCGAGCGGCTCGGCCTGCTGAAGATGGACTTTCTCGGTCTGCGCACGCTGACGGTCATCCGCGACACGCTTGATATGCTGCGTATGCAGGGCATCGATATGAAGCCGGAGGATATTCCGCGCGATGACCCTGCCGTGTACGAGATGATTTCCAACGGCGACACGGACGGCGTATTCCAACTCGAGGGCAACGGCATGCGTTCCTTCCTGACGAACATGAAACCGTCCTGCTTCGAGGACATCATCGCAGCCATCTCGCTCTACCGTCCGGGTCCGATGGAGTCCATTCCACGCTATATTCAGGGCAAGCAGGATCCCAACAGCATCCACTATGAAACAGAAAAGCTGCGGCCGATTCTCGAGGTTACCTACGGTTGCATGGTCTATCAGGAGCAGGTCATGCAGATTGTCCGCGATCTGGCTGGCTACAGCTACGGTCGAAGCGACCTTGTCCGCCGTGCGATGGCGAAGAAAAAGCACAAGGTCATGGCGCAGGAGCGCGAATACTTCATCCACGGCAAGCTCAATGAAGACGGCTCCATTGACGTACCCGGCTGCATCCGCAATGGCGTTCCGGAGGAGGTTGCCTCGCAGATTTATGACGAGATGACTGCTTTTGCGTCCTATGCCTTCAACAAGTCCCACGCCGCCGCCTATGCGGTCGTCTGCATCGAAACCGCATGGCTCAAGCGCTATCATCCCGTGCCATTCATGGCAGCCATCCTCAACAGCGTCTACGGCAATTCACCCAAGATTGCTGCCTACATCCAGCACTGCCGTTCACGCAGCATCCGCATCCTTCCACCGGACATCAACCGTTCGCAGTGGAAGTTCACCGTCAGCCATGATGAAAAACAGCAACTTTGCATTCTCTTCGGTCTTGGTGCCATCAAATCCGTTGGGCAGAACGCAGTAGAAGCCATCATCCGCGAACGCGAAAACGGCGTATACCGCGACATCTTCGACTTCTGCCGCCGCATCAATCCTTCTGAATGCTCCAAGCGCATGGTAGAGAGTCTGATTAAGGCAGGCGCGTTCGACCAGCTCGGCGGTAACCGTCAACAGTTGCTGATTGTCTATGAGGAAGCGATGGATGCCAACAGTGCACTCCGTAAGCATACCGCTGACGGGCAGCTCAGTCTGTTCGACCTTGCCGTGGATAACAAGCCGTTGTTCGAGGAAAAACATATATTGCCCAATGTTCCTGATTTTCCGCTTCGTCAGCGCCTCGCCATGGAAAAGGAAATCGCTGGCGTTTACATCACCGGTCATCCGCTGGATGATTACCGCGGCGCACTGGAAAAGCTCACCTTCTCCACTGCTGACTTGCAGGGTCTCGATGAACGTGAGGATCACGGGCTGTCGATGGATGGACAGCTTGTCGAAATGGGCGGCATCCTGACAGAGGTAAAAGGCAAGGCAACAAAAAAGGGAGCCTACATGGGCTTCATCACACTGGAGGATTTGACCGGGCAGATTGAGTGTCTCGTCTTCCCGAAGGTGTTCGAGCGCTATCAGGGCATGATGGCAGTGGATGACCTCGTGATTCTCCGCGGTCGGCTGTCCATCCGCGAGGAGGAATCGCCGAAGCTGCTGGTGGATAAGCTCACGCCGCTGGAGCAGTGGCAGAAGGAGCAGGAAGCCGCAGCGCAGTCCAGTCACGCGGAACAGCCGTTCCATACAGAGAAGCAGGCAAACGCAGTGAAACCGTCAAGGCTCACTGACGCTCAGTTTGCCTCTCGTGCGCCAGAAAAGCTGTTTTTGCGCCTTGACCGTTCGCAGATGAAGGATGCATCCGACGTGCTGTCGCTATTTCCGGGCAGCGTTCCTGTTTATTACCATCTTCCGGCGGAAAGAGTCACGCTGCTCGTGCCGAAAATCAGCTGGTGCGACAAGAGCGAAACTTGCATGAACCGGCTGATTGCCCTGCTTGGCAATGAAAACGTCAAGCTGGTCGGTCTGACTGGCAAGGAACAGAGGTGACATGCATGAAGGAATCTCAAAAGCGCCGTCTGGATGAAGTCATCCGCTTTGTCGTAACCGGCGGCGTCTGCTTTCTGATTGAGCAGGCGGTGCTTTCGCTGCTCAAGGAGCTGTTTCAGCTCGATGTTAACTACGGCACACCCATTGCGTTTCTTCTATCGGTCGTTGCGAATTATCTGTTGTGCGTCAAGTGGGTGTTTCCCAACGCAGACGGCAGCGGCGGCAAGACGAAGCTCGGCTTTGTGCTGACGAGCGGCATCGGCTTCTTCCTGAATTGGGGGATCATGGCGCTGTTCACCCTCTGGCTCGGTCAGGATACGGTGCTGCTGACCATTTTCGACATCCAGTTTAAAATTTACCATTTGAACAAGACCATCGCAACCCTGCTCGTCATGGTCTGGAACTACTTCTCGAAGCGTTTTGTCCTGAAATCAAAATAATTGCTCATCCATCTTCCTGAAAGGAGATTCCTTATGCGCCCCCTGATTTGCTTTGACTGGGACGGTACGCTTGCCGACAGCATGAATCTCTGTATCACAGAGATTCGCGAAACGCTGCTTGAAATGAAGCTGCCTGTTCCACCGGATGACGTGCTCATGCAGTGCAACGGACCCACCTTCGAGGATACAGTTGACATCCTACGCGTGCCGCATGAACGTACCGATGAATACATGCATATTCGCCAGCAGAAGGAGTTGTCGCTCGTACCCGAAGTGAACCGCCTTTTTCCCGGCATCCGTGAAATGCTTGATACGCTCCGTCCGATGGCGGATTTATGCATCGTCAGCAACGGCACGACCGAATATATCTCGCTATGCCTGCGCACCTTTCGCCTGACGGATGCTTTCGCGCATGTCATCACGAGCCTGCCCGGCTGCACGAAGAGTGACCGGCTGCGCTCACTGCTGACGGAAACACAACCGACACTGGCGGTCATGGTCGGCGACCGCCTCGGCGATATCAGGGCAGGAGCGAACAATCATCTGCCGACCATCGCGGCGTGCTATGGTTTCGGCAATGATGAGGAATACGGTCAGGCAACGGCAAGAGCTGAAAGTGTCGCGATACTGCAAGCCATGCTGATGGATTTTTGTCAGCGCGGTGAAACGGCGCTACACTCATAAAGCAAAACATTTTTCACATATTTTTTCAAAAAAGGCTTGCAATTCAACCGAGACTATGCTATAATATTAACCGTGCTTGAGAAACAGACTTCAAGAGCGCGGTTGAGGGGCATTAGCACAGTTGGTAGCGCGCGACATTCGCATTGTCGAGGTCAGGAGTTCGAATCTCCTATGCTCCACCAAAAATTAGACCCTTGAGTTTACTGGCTCAAGGGTCTTCCTTTATCTTCAGCTATAAAAAATGCGAATCTGCTTAAACGGCAAATTCGCATCATTCGGCTTCCTTTATTTCGATTTTCTCCGGATTGCTTTCTCCGAACAGTTCCTCTCTGGTCAAGAAGAAGGTAATCTGAATGTTGTAGTCCCTGTCCACGGTGATTTTCTCAATCAGATGGGCAAGGATCATTTTCTGCGTATCCACAGGGGCGTTATCGAATTCCTTTGCCCAACTACAGATGTTTTCATATTCTCTGGCAAGGAAGGCGGCTTTCTCGCTTTCATGCTCCTGCTCACGGGTACATTCATCAAGCTTTACCTTTGCAGCTTCCAAAGCCTTTGCATTTTCGCTGATGAACTGGTTCAGAAGGTTCTGGTCAAAGACGCTTTCTCCGGCGACTATCTTCAGTACTTCTTGATGAAGTCCCACCTGCTGTTTTTCAAGTCTGGCAATCTCTGCCTTTGCCGCTTTGATACCGGCGCAGCGCTGTGCTCTAATCCGCTGTTGTGCCTGTTGCTGCCATACGCTGTCAATCGTGCCAGTGATATTGTCGAAGTAGCGATGAACGATCCAGATTCATGGATTTGAACCTTCGGGGATTACCAGCACACCTGAGGATGTTTTCCTGGAACATGAATCGCAACGGGAACTTAACGAAATGCTCGATTCGCTGATTGCTATGTTCAATCGTACTGAACCGAAGGTGGGTGGAATCCTGGACCAGCTTCGTCAGGGCACAGCAAATGCTTCCGAGATTGCCCGGCAGTGTGGGCTGAATCCGAAGCATGCGTCTGAGGAAGTGAGAAAAGCTCAGAAGAAGGCATTGCAGAAGTATAACGAGATGAAGATGAAGAAATAATAAAAAGGCTTGGCGGTACCGTGGACCGTTCCCCGTCCGACGGACGGGGAACGGTCCACGGTACCGCCTTTGTTTTCATTTTTTTGAGTAAAAAGCCGCAGACTAACTGCGGCTTTAATAGGTTCTTATAAATTGCAACTGTTATTTACGGCTATTGATACCCGCCTTTGCATCTTCAAAGAATTTAATGAGATTGTCCAACTTTGCGAATTTGAAATATGCAGTATCAGACGAGCTGAACTTAATAAATAGCATATCGCTGTCTGAAGAATGATAGCCGCCAACAATAAGCCCTGAATTGCTGGTATATACATACTCTGTATAATCTACAAGATTGCCTGTAAATTCGGTTTTCAAAGAGTTTAGTGTTGAAATTACACTATCTATTTCATCCATGTCCAAAACAGAAACGCTCGTTCCTTCATCATACTTGCTGGCATAATATGAATGTTCAAGGCGCAAAGCGTAGTATTTTTCGCCGGTTGTCATATCCGTTAAGATGGCAGCTTGCGCAGTTAACCTACCATATCCAAAACTTGCCAACCCTGAATTGTCATCAATTGTGGTCACATCAACAAATTCTTTTTTCATAAGGGAACCCTTTTTTAACAGTACTTGTTCAAACTTTGTTCCCTCAGTCGCTTCTTCGGCAAATGAAATCGATGAAAATGAGAGCAAGAGAACCAGAACAAGCAGCAAGGCAGTAATCTTTTTCATATTCTTTCCCTCCGAGTTTAATAATGCCGCGTATTGAGATTAACCATTACCATTATATATATATATATATGCAAGAGGAAAATAGCAAAAACCACAAAATAATTTTTGAAGGTTACGGATTCCCCTAAACTGGGGCGAAGGTACAATACACTTGTTAGCGCGCGACATTCGCATTGTCGAGGTCAGGAGTTCGAATCTCCTATGCTCCACGTCTTTGAGAGCAATCGTAATGATTGCTCTCTTTTTGTCTTCGATTTACTAATCCGCATCAAGATAGAAAAAATATTTAAGGAAACACCACACAATGATATGCTCCCTCCAGAGTAGACACTCGAAAAAGCAAAAAGTTTCGAGACAACACTGGAGGGAGCATCATTATGTCAAAGCGAAGCGTATAGGAAATCATTCAAGCTGTAAAAAGTTGAAATCTTGAGATTGTTCTGCTGACACCATTCAAAACTGCCTTCCCGCTTTGATGGCATTCAGTAACCAGCCGAAGCTGTTCTTCTGGACTTCTCCGTCTGCTGCGCATATCAGTTGCTCATTCGTACTTTGCTATCGTATTGGTATGAGGCGATTACTTCCCTGCCGCATTTAAAAAGTTACGGCGCCTAAGCTGACAACCAAGTCTCTTTTACACATTTGCATTTTCCTCGCGAACAAACGGTGCGCGGTTGCCGTCAATCAGCATCGCATCGCCAAAGCTGAAGAAGCGGTACTCCTTCTCGACCGCCTCGCGGTAAACCGACAGTGCCGTTTCACGACCCATGAACGTGCTGACGAGCATCAACAGCGTACTTTGCGGCAGGTGAAAGTTCGTAATCAGCGCATCAACCGCCTTGATTCTCTTGCCGGGATAGATGAAGATAGCCGTGTCGCCCGCGCCGGGGTGAACGATGCCATCCTCTGTCGCGACCGTTTCAATCGTGCGCACGGAAGTTGTGCCGACACAGACAACCCGTCCGCCGGCGGCATGAATCGCGTTGAGCTTGTTTGCAGCTTCCTCTGTCACCTGATACCACTCGCTGTGCATCACATGCTCCTTGACGTCCTCTACCGACACCGGACGGAACGTGCCCAGCCCAACGTGCAGCGTCACTGGCACAATCACGATACCCTTCCGCCTGATTTTTTCGAGCAGTTCAGGCGTAAAGTGCAGTCCGGCTGTCGGTGCCGCCGCAGAGCCCTCATTTTTTGCGTACACCGTCTGATAGCGGCTCTGATCCGCCAGCTTCTCGTGGATGTACGGCGGCAGCGGCATTTCGCCCAGCATGTCAAGAATCTCCTCAAACACGCCGTTATAATGGAAGCGCACAATGCGCCCGCCGATCTCCTGCACGCTCTCCATGATTTCGCACTTCAGCAGTCCGTCACCGAAGCTGCAGCTTGTACCGGGCTTCAGGCGGCGTCCCGGGCGGACAAGCGCCTCCCAGTCCGTCTGATTTTTCCGGCGGAGCAGCAGGATCTCAACCGGCACACCGGTTTCCTCCTTCACGCCGAGCAAGCGCGCCGGAATGACCTTCGTTTCGTTGATAACGAGCGCATCGCCGGGATTGAGGTAGTCAATCACCTCATAAAAATGCTTGTCCTCGCGTGCGCCCGTGTCACAGTGCACCACCATCAAGCGGCTGTGGTCGCGCGGTTCAACAGGTGTCTGCGCAATCAGGCGCTCAGGCAATTCATAGTCAAAATCCGAAGTCTTCATTCATTGTCATCCTTAAAATTCCATTTTTAGCTGATTGGCATTGCTTTGGCTCGGCGGCGTACGTTTCATATGCTCCCACGCGGCAGGCGTGCAGACGCGTCCGCGCGGCGTGCGCATCAAGAAGCCGAGCTGCATCAGATACGGCTCGTACACGTCCTCAATCGTCACCGCATCCTCGCCGGTTGTTGCCGCAAGCGTGTCCAGTCCAACTGGTCCGCCGCCAAACTTGTCCATCATCGTGCCGAGGACGGCTCTGTCCACCTTATCCAGCCCCAGCTCATCCACTCCCTGCATCGCAATCGCCTCGCGTGCGACATCGAGGCTGATGATGCCTCCGCCCTTGACCTGCGCATAGTCACGCACGCGCTTGAGCATCCGGTTCGCAATTCGCGGCGTACCGCGGCTGCGGCGCGCAATCTCCATGATGCCCTCGTTATCGGCGTTGATATCGAGAATGGACGCACTGCGGCGGATAATCTGCGCCAATTCCTCCGGCTTGTACATTTCCAGCCGGAACAGGATGCCGAAGCGGTCACGCAGCGGCGCACTCAGCTGACCGGCACGCGTCGTCGCGCCGACAAGCGTGAATTTCGGCACCGCGACACGGATGGAGCGCGCCGTCGGACCCTTGCCGATCATGATGTCGATGGCAAAATCCTCCATTGCCGGGTACAGTACCTCTTCCACCGTGCGCGACAAACGATGGATTTCGTCGATAAACAGCACATCGCCCTGATTCAGGTTCGCCAATACCGACGCAAGGTCGCCCGGACGCTCAATTGCAGGTCCGGATGTCACGCGGATGTTCTGTCCCATTTCCGCCGCGACAATCGTCGCCAGCGTCGTTTTGCCGAGTCCGGGCGGTCCGTAAAGCAGCATATGATCCAGCGCGTCATGGCGGCTCAGCGCAGCCTGAATGTAGATGCTCAAGCTTTCCTTCACCGCCTGCTGACCCACATATTCGCGCAATGTATGCGGACGCAGCGTCATTTCGACTGCGCCGTCATCCGGCTGAAACTCTCCTGTTACAAGTCTTTCTTCCACATTAGCCTCACAATCCCGCCATGCTGCGCAGCGCCTGACGAATCAGATCATCCACCGGCGCATCCTTATTCTCCACATGTGACAGTGCTTCGCGTGCCTCTACGGATGAATAGCCCAGCGCAGTCAACGCCTCAATTGCTTCGGCGAACTGATCCGCTGCCACGCCTGTCAATGGCTGACTGACCTGTGTGCCAGTCTGATTGACACTCTCCTGGCTGACCTTGTCCTTGAGCTCGAGTACGATGCGCTGTGCTGTCTTTTTGCCGATTCCAGGCGCACGGGACAATGCCGTGATATCACCCAGCAAAATCGCCAGATTTAAATCACGCAGCGTCATCGCTCCGAGCAGCGCCAACGCCATTTTCGCGCCCACGCCGCTGACGCCCGTCAGGGACAGGAAAAGCTGCTTTTCCTCCTTCGTCGCGAAGCCATAAAGCTCCATTGCATCATCGCGGACAGACAGAAAGGTATAGCAGCGCATGGTTTCGCCGATTGTTGGCGCCGCCTGAAGCGTCGTCATGGAGCAGTTAAGCTGATAGCCCACACCGCCAGCGAGAATGACGAGACAATTGGCGGTTTTCTCGCAAACTTTGCCTTCGATAAATGCGTACATTGCTTGTTAACTCCGTTGATTTGTGTTGATTAGTCGTCTTACTTGATGTCGAATCTTGCGGCAACACCGTACAATTCGTCATCGCCGCCGAATGATGCGGGTTTGCCCTTACTTCATCCTAAACTGCTCCTTCGTAACGCCGCACTGACAATGCGTGATGGCGCATGCAATCGCATCAGCGGCATCGTCCGGCTTGGGCGTTTCCTTCATGTTGAGGAGCAGCTTCACCATCTGCTGAATCTGCTTCTTGTCCGCCTTGCCGTAGCCGGCGACTGCCTGTTTAATCTGCATGGGTGTATATTCATAGAGATTCTCGGTGTACTCCGCCGCACTGATGATAGCCGCGCCGCGTGCCGCTCCAACCATCAGCGCCGTGGTCACGTTCCTCGCAAAGAACAGCTCTTCGAACGCCACGTCATCCGGGTGATAGATGTTCACGAGGTCGCGCACACCAAGCTGCAAGGTACGGAGCCTGTGCTGCATCGGAACACCGGCCCGCGTCTCCACGCAGCCGTAGCCCAGCAGCTTCATCCGGCTGCCCTGCGACTCCACCACGCCCCATCCCATCAGCGCATAGCCGGGGTCGATGCCCAGAACAACCATGCTCATTCCTCCAATCTGTTCTGCTTCATGATACAGCGACTTCTGCCATCTGTCAACCGAACACGCGAAATTCCTGTCAGAAAGTCTTGTGTCAGCCCTTGACGAACGAATGAAATCACGATAAAATGAAGCGGATGAAAGAGCTGTTGAGGAGCATTTCAGCCATCAGAGAGAGGAGTATGGATTCTAATGAAGTATGTACTTGGTATTGACCTGGGCACTTCTGGAACGAAAACTGTTTTGTTTGACCAGAACGGCACGGTCATTTGCTCGGCGCTGATTGAATATCCGCTGTATCAGCCGCAGAACGGCTGGGCGGAGCAGAATCCCGAGGATTGGTATCACGCCGCTGTCGGCACGATTCAGCAGGTACTGACCAAGTCCGGTGTGGATAAGAAAGACGTTGTTTCGCTGGGCATCAGCGGTCAGATGCATGGTCTTGTTATGCTGGATGAAAATGGGCATGTACTGCGCCCGTCCATCATCTGGTGCGACCAGCGCACGGCGGCGGAATGCGACCAAATCCACGAAATCGTTGGGCGCGATCAGCTGATTGCCATCACTGCGAATCCCGCGCTGACCGGCTTCACGCTGTCAAAGCTGCTCTGGGTGCGCAACCACGAGCCTGATGTGTATGCCAAGTGCCGCCACATTCTCCTGCCGAAGGACTATGTGCGCTATATGCTCACCGGCGACTACGCCACCGAGGTCAGCGATGCATCCGGAATGCAGATGCTCGATGTGCCGAACCGCTGCTGGTCGGAAAAGCTGCTGAACATGCTCAATATCGATCCCTCCCTGCTCGCCAGGGTTTACGAATCCTGTGAGGTCACAGGTCACATCTCGAAGGAAGCATCTGAGCTGACCGGTCTGAGCGAGGATACGCTCGTTGTCGGCGGTGCAGGCGATAACGCGGCTGCTGCTGTCGGCACCGGTGTTGTCGAAGACGGACGCGCGTTCACCACCATCGGAACATCAGGCGTTGTGTTTGCCCACACTGACAAGCTCGCCATCGACCCCAAAGGACGTGTGCATACGTTCTGCTGCGCTGTACCCGGCGCATGGCATGTCATGGGTGTGACCCAGGCGGCCGGTCTTTCGTTGAAGTGGTTCCGCGACAACTTCTGCATGGCGGAAAAGGAAGCCGCCGCGCAGATGGGCGAAGATCCCTACAACCTGATGAACAAGCAGGCGGTACAGTCCCCCATCGGCGCCAATAAGCTGCTATATGCACCTTACTTGATGGGCGAACGTACGCCGCACCTTGATGCCGACTGTCGCGGCATGTTCTTCGGCTTGAGCGCCATGCACACGCGCCGCGACCTGCTCCGCGCAGTCATGGAGGGCGTAACGTATTCGCTGAAGGATTGTCTGAACATCCTCGCCGGCATGGGTGTTGCGCCGGAAACGATGCTTGCCTGCGGCGGCGGCGGTAAGAGTCCGCTATGGCGTCAGATGCTGGCGGATGTGTTCCAGATGCCTGTCGCAACTACGGTGAACACCGAGGGACCAGCGTTGGGTGTAGCAATTCTGGCCGGCGTTGGTGCCGGACTGTATCAGAGCGTACCGGAAGCATGCAAAGCGATGATTCATGTGAATCCCGCACAGAATCCGCTTCCGGAAAATATTCCGCAGTATGAAAAGGTCTATGCACTGTATACCAAACTCTATCAGGCGAATAAGGAGCTCTACAAGGAACTCGCACAGCTCTAAAAAACGGGCAAACAAACGACATCTGCAATCCTCCCCTGCATTCTTTAAATTGCACATTTACGCAGTTTTATCATGTTGCGCTTAACAGTAAGCACCCTGCTCAATCAAGCAGGGTGCTTATTATATGGTAACAATGCACAAATGAGGTGATACCTTACCTTGTCGGATTGATTGAATTAAGGATACGGAATGCCATTTTCGCTGTTCCGATGCCGTCCGCGCTGACCGACAAGGTGGCCTCGCCTGCCTCATACCCTGCACGCAGAACTGCCAGCGCCCGGCCGAGATACGTAGTGAAGCAGCCTGTTCGGTAGTTCTCCTCCGTAATCGGATTGCCGCTACCAAAGCCGAGCAGCTCGGCAGCGCCGCTTACCTGCACCGTGACGGACGTGTCCGCATCAGGCACGACCATGCCGTTTTCATCCACCAGTTCGGCATAAACGAACGCCATTGAAGAACCGTTGGCATGAAGCGTCGCTTCCTCCGCCGTCAGACGAATGGTGCAGGGCACCCCCGCCGAACGCAGCACATCGCGTGAGACCTCCTGTCCGCCTGAATAACTGACGGCAATCACCTCGCCCGGCTGATAGACGACGCTGAACAGGAACGTCATCGGCATGCCGTGAACCAGTGCTTCGCCTGCGCGAATTCTGCCATGGCTGATGCCATTCACGCGCACCTCGACTTCCTCTGCTGCGCTGAAGACGGCAATTTTCACCTGCTTACCCTCGCAGCCGCGCCAGTTCCAGCGTTTCCAGACACCTGGAAAGCCCCATTGTGTCAACGTTTCCACCTTTTCAAACGTATCCGGATCATAGGAGAATACGGCGGTTTCGCGGCTTCCCCACACGATACGGCGATAGATGCCCTGCGGACGAATGCACCCGGTAACGTCGAAATCCGCATCGTTCGCGGTACGCCAGGGGAACGGCGAGCCTGCACCCCACGGCGATGCAATCAGCGGATCGCCCGGTTCATAGAAGCATGCTTTACCGATGCCTGCCTCTCCGATGTAATCCCATGCCGTCCATGTGAAATCGCCGATCACCCAAGGCGTTTTCTCGATCATCGGCCAATGCAAGCCGATTTCCTTCGGGTAATTCTCGCTGCCCAGCATTACGCGCTCCGGGAACATGACATGATCCTGCTCATACTTTCCTTCGAGGTAGTTATAGCCGACAATATCAAGTCCGTTGACAAAGGCTTCGGTGTACTGCTCCCAAAGCAAGTCCTTCTTGCCGCCGATGTCGGCATTCTGCACGCCGTCTGCCATGGACGCCTTCCACTTACGCAGCTGTTCCGCCATCAACGTATCGTCCAGACCGTTCCAGAAGGAACAGATGGCGTTGGAAATCGGTCTGCTCGGGTCAAGCTGCCTGATTTTTTCCGCCAGGCGCGTCGCCCACACGTAGCCGTTATTCAAACCTGCACGCTCGGGGATTTCGTTGCCGGTCGACCAGAGAATGACGCTCGGATGGCAGCGGTCGCGGCAGACAAAGGCCGTCAAATCCTTCTCCCAATCGGTATCGAAATACTGGTTGTAATCGCCCGGCTGCTTGCCCATTCCCCATGCGTCAAAGGCTTCATCGAACACATACATGCCCAACCGATCGCATACCTCAAGCAATGCCGAGGAGGGCGGATTATGCGTTGTCCGGATGGCATTGAAGCCCACCTCCTTGAGCCTGCGGATTTTTCGCGCTTCGACATCGTAGGCGGTAACCGCGCCGATTACACCGTTGTCATGATGGAGACAACCGCCCCGTAGCTTCACCGTTCTGCCGTTCACGCGCAGTCCATGACGGACGTCCGCCTCAATGGTGCGGATGCCGAAGAGCACGCTGTCCGCATCGACCGCCGGCGTTTTGACGGGAATCATGTGCGTCTTGTACACGGCGATTTCCTTGACGCTGACACACAAGCGATAGAGTTGCGGCGTTTCAACGCTCCACAGCATCGGTTGATCCACCGTCAGCGTCATGTGCGCCGTACCGGAGGACAGCGCCTGCACCTGCGTGATCATCCTGCGCGCAATGACCGTTTCGCCGTTATCCTCGCGAATCAGCGAGAAGTACACCTCCGCCACGCGGTTCTGCGCATGCTCATTCCTGATTTCAGCACTGACCTGCACGTATGCGGTTTCCGGTGAGCCGTCCGCACTGTACTCAATCTTTCGTGTATAGCCACTCAATCCGCCGAAGGCTACATGGAGCTTCGGCATATGCACAAGCAATACACCGCGGAACAGCCCTGCGCCGGTGTACCAGCGCGAGTTTGGCTGCATGCTGGGATTCGTCGTGATCACAACGCGGTTCTTCTCGCCGAAATAGACCAGATTCGTGATATCCAGCTCAAAGGGCGCGTAGCCGTAATGCTGCAGCCCTGCCAGCGCGCCGTTGACCTCGACGGTCGTATTCATCATCGCGCCGTCAATCCGGAGGAATACGTGCTCATCCGCCCATTCTGCCGGAATAACAAGTTCCTTGACATAATGTGCTGCGCCGGCATTGTAATAGCCGCTGGCTGCGCCGGATGGTGCTTGTGCACAGACATTGTTTTCAATCATGTAATCATGTGGAAGATTGACCGTCTTTGTGCCAAGCACGCCACGCATTTTGTCGCCGCCGTCCAGCATGCCCATGCCGAACAGCCATCCCTGATTGATTGCCATGCTCCGTTCCATGCTTATGCCTCCTTCTCCGCCTTGCCAATGCAATAGAAGGCGCGGTCGCGTCCCTCGAGATAACCGTCCTCCGTCACTGTAAACGTGTCGGTCAGCCGGATATCCTCAGAGGATGTGCCAACCTGCACCTCGAATGCGCCATGTTCGACCTTCCAGCACATATCCTCATCAAGAAACGCCATCTGGCTCGGCTGTAGGACGAATGTCACCCGCTTAACCTCGCCCGGCTGAAGCGGCACGCGCGCAAAGCCCTGCAGCTCTTTCACAGGGCGCGTCATGGAGGCATACACGTCCTTCACGTACAGCTGGACAATTTCCGTTCCAGCGCACTTGCCGGTGTTCCTGATACGCATTGAAATGTTGAGCGGCTCAAACGGCAGGCTGTCATGCTTGTCCATCTGCAAATCGCTGTATTCAAACGTGGTGTAGCTCAGGCCGTGACCAAAGCAGTAGCGCGGCGTATGCGGACAGTCCACATAGTCCCGAAATCCGATACTCTTTCCCTGATGCCACATCGATCCGTTCGGATGGTTGTAGTAGACAGGAATCTGCCCTGCATTGCGTGCAATGGACAACGGCAGCTTGCCGGACGGGTTCTCCCTGCCAAGCAACACATCCGTTACAGCTTGCGCAGTGAAGGTTGCCGGATTCCAGCATTCCAGAATTGCGTCCAGACATTCATCCGCCGTATCGCTGGAAATCGGGCGTCCGTCAAAATGCACGCCGATGAGTGGTTTGCCCAGCTTGCTGACCTCACGGATGAACGCATCCTGACAGGCTGGCAAATTGACGTCCGTGCCGTCAACGCCCTCGCCCATCGTTGCAATGGAGCCGGAGCCGTTCTTGCCGCCAAGCGTCAGCAGGATGACATCCGCATGCTTCGCTATATCGAGTGCCTCAGCGAATAGGCTCTTATCATCGCCTGCCTTATGATAACCCTGCGCATAGAGAACCTTGCAGTCGGGCAGCGCTTCCCGAATCGATTGCAGAAGGCTCCTGCATTCCGGTTCAAGGAGCTTCAGCACATTGTCAAACTGCTCCGTCTCATCCGCCTGCACTTTGCTGCCGGGCACGCGTTCCATCTGTACCTTCGCCGTGTCGCCGCCTGCACCGATGCCTGCCATGGAGTTCATTGCAGCGTGCTGCGCCTCCACCATGCTCAGGTGTGTGTAGCCACCGAAATAGTAGCGTGGATTATTCGCGTGCGGGCCGATGACCGCAATCGTCCCTTCCCTGCCAGACAGCGGCAGTGCGCCGTTATTCTTCAGCAGTACCAGCGACTGACGCGCCGACTGCATAGCGATTTCGTCATCCTCCGCATGATGGATTGTCTTGTCCAGCTCCTCACCGTCAAGCGAGAACGGATGCTCAAACAATCCCATGCGGAACTTCGCTTCCAGGACGCGCAGCACGGCGTTGTCCAGGATTGCCATGTCCGCCTTTCCGCTACGGAACATCTCCGTCATTTCCTTACTGTAAGCAACCGGCATAGGCAGTTCGACATCCATGCCAGCCGTCAGGCAGCGAAGTCCTGCCTCCCCCATCGTTTCGCAGATACCCTGCACGTCATGCACATTGCTGATGCCGCCGTAGTCAGACACCGTCACGCCGTCAAAGCCCATCTGGTTGCGAAGCACATCCGTCAAATAATGCTTCGATGCGTGCACGGGCAACCCGTTCAGCGAATCATAGCAGGGCATGATGCCGCGCAGTCCAGCTTCTGTGATGGCTGCTTGAAACGGCTTTCCGTAGATTTCCATCAGTAACCGTTCACCAGCATCCGCATGTGCGCCATGAATGCCACCGGACGAATTGTGGAAGGCAAAGAAATGCTTCGCAGCAGATTCCGGCGTACGGCCTGCCGTTGTTGTCTCCTGAATACCATGCGTGAAGGCTGCACCCAGCGCAGCGGCAAGCGTCGGATCCTCGCCGTAGGGTTCACACTGACGGCCCATGCGCGAATCGCGGGAAATATCGAGCACTGGTGCGAGAATCTGTGTAATGCCGAATGCCGCCTCCTGCCTGCTGACCGTCTGACCGATTTTCTCCTCCATCGCCGGATCAAAGCCGGAACCGCGGCTCACGCCGGACGGAAATGCGGTTGTTGTGATCATAAGCGGACCACAAAGTCCTTCCATGTGGAACACGGCAGGAATATGAAGGCGGCTCGATGCCATCACTGCTGTTTGGAGCTTTCTCTGCCACTGCGCAATCTCCTCGGTACTTTCGCACATGCGGAAGGACAGCGTGCTGATTTGCCCGATGCCGTTGCGGAAAAACGATGCCATCTGCTCCTCGCGTCCCTTGACGGCAAACACGCCGGCGAGCTGAGCAACCTTTTCTTCCAGCGTCATTTCCTTCAGCAGCAACTCGGCGCGTTTCTTTGCGCTCAGGCTGATGTTCATGTATGCTTCCATGCTCTTCTCCTCTCAGACACGCACCGCGAGAACCGCCATGCTTTCGCGCCCGGGCAATTTTACCATTGTCTTTCCGCTGACGTTCTCCGCGAATACCTCGCGCGTCATGTTCCATGCATCGATGATTTCGATTCGATACTGCCTGTTCTCCGGCAGCACAAGCACCATTTCGCCGTAGCACTGCCTGTCGCAGAAATGCATATAGCATTCCTCACCGTAATGTGCCTGATACGTGTGCTCGGCATTCATGTGCGCCCATCTGTCCCGTTCCTTCATCCGCAACGCGCTGCCGCCGAATGTCTGCACGAAGCCATTGTCCGCCATCCTGACAACCTGCGCCAGCTCGTCGGTTGTCAACATGCCGATTCTGCTGAAGCCAACCTGAAACGGTTCAAGCGGTCCCGGCAGGCTTTCGATGATTTCACGCAGGAACGCGATTCGCTTTGGACTTTCGCCCTTAAGCTTGCCGCCTCGTGCCCACCACAATACGTCATCGTCCGAGAGAAACGTCTCGCCGTGCGTACCATAAGCTCCTGACGATACCGCACGCCAGAAGCGGTGCACCATTTCCTGTGCAGACAAGCTGCCCCAAAGGTGCATCAGATTTCCCTCATAGCCGCATTCATCGATAATGACAGGCTTGCCGTATTCCTTCAGCCAGCGTGGAATTTCCGTATGTGCCTTCGTTTGCAGGCTCGCATGGGTGACGTTCGGGCGTGTCGCATCCCAGAAGCACATGCAATTGTGGTTGGACAGCAGATGATGGAACGGGTCGTTCGCCGCGACATATTCCTCAATTTCCTCCCAGTCAGCAAGCGTCTTATGCGCCATCGCCAGATCATATTCGTTCGCCAGCGACCACCAGATGTTCGGTTCTGCACTCAGGCGACGGAGCAGATAGTCCAGATATGCAAGATTCTCCTGCTGCGTCATCGCATTGAATCCCCAACGGTCATACGGATGGAACAGAATCAGGTCGACCTGAATGCCCATCGCCATGATTTCATCCAGAATTTGCTCAAACCGGTGCCAGAATGCAATACAGGGTCTTGATACATCCCAGCTGCCGTCCGCATTCTTCTCGAAGGCGTAATACGGCGGCTCGTTGTGATTGTAGTCGTAATGCTTAGGAAACACGCACATACGCACCTTGTTGAAAGGCGCATTTCGCAGCGTTTCGAGCGTCTGCGCGACCAACGCGTCCTCCTGCGATGCCAGCGCGTACACGGTCGTCCCGAACGGATAAAACGGAGTACCATCCGCGTACTCGAAGTGCGTCCCGACCGCATGCACCATGCCGTGCGCACCATCTGCCGGTTCACACGTCACTTTCCCCTGCGCCGAAATGCAGCCCTGCACTTGCCATGAATATTCGCCTGCCTCCTCCGGTAGATAACGCACGATATACGTGCCGTCACCATCGTAAAAGCCCTTGACCATCCTGCTTTTGCCGTTGCAGGTGAATTTCGCCGTCAAGTCAATGTCAGCCCAGTTTTCTGTCAGCACATCACCCGAAAAGCGCAGCTCAA
This sequence comes from Bacteroidaceae bacterium, assembly GCA_963642705.1. Taxonomy (GTDB): domain Bacteria; phylum Bacillota; class Clostridia; order Christensenellales; family Aristaeellaceae; genus UBA11524. Next base: position 36,785 of record CAVIHU010000004.1, on the reverse strand, counting down.
ACGTCTCATATTGCTTCATGTTTTTTCTCCTTATGCCTGAATAATTTGCTTTCCCTCGTGCAGCGGAACGTTTTCGCCGTTCGGACCGACAAACGTTCCGTGCATTCCCTTCGGCAGGGTAACAGCATACTGCTTCTGCGTATAATCGAATCGGATGTCCCCTGCCGGCGTTGCGGCTATGCCTGTCAAGTCCGGCAAGCCCAGCAGATTCGGTGCAATCCTCACACTCTTCCAGCCTGGTTCCGCCGCATGAATACCCGCGATGCCGCGCAGCAGCTCCAGCATGGGCAACGCACTCCACGCGTGATTGTCGCTGCGCGCATAATGAGGCGTTTCGGGGCACGTCTTGCAGTCCAGCGCAATCAGGCGAATCCACGCCCGCAACGCCTCCGCTGCATAACTGTACATGCCAGTTTTTTCAAGTGCACGCATCCATTCGTAGGACGTGGCGAATGTAACATTCAGCACATCAGAATTTTCCAGCGCCGCCTTGAGGACACTTTCGTCCGCCATGTCGCATAGCACTGCCCACGCCTGCGCATGACGCGTGTACTGCTCAAACTCCGGTCCTTCGCGGAACATGCCACGCTCCTCATTCCAGCAAAGCGCCTTCACCGCATCGCAAACCGCCTGCTTGCGCGATTCATACTCCTCCGCCATGCATGCTCTACCGCTGTGGCGATTGATGTCCGCGGCGCATCCCAGCGCATAAGCGTACATCAGTGAGATAATTGTGCTTTCGCCGTGCTGAAGTGCCTCCGGCATGCCGCATGTTTCGTTCCATGCCTCCAGCCAGTCCACAAACGGCCAGAATCCTGTATGTCCCATCAAGCCTCGCTGTGTCATATGATCTGCGAAATAGTCCAGAATCCGGTCGCAGTCAGCACGGTACGCACGGAGAACGGACGAATCACCTGTATGCTCGTAATACTCCCATACCATGAACACAAAGTGCAGTGAGAAGGTTGAAATCACCTGCGGATACGCGGACGGATACTTGCCCTGAAGCAAGCCGCACGGCAGCATGCCGCGATGAAATTCTGCAAGTGCCTTTCGGGCGAGCGCCGTATCATGGCTGACGGACAGGTTGAAGAGCACCTGCAGACGCGTATCCATGATGTACTGCATCTGCTCGTAATACGGGCAATCCATATAGGTATCCAGCATGCAGTTTTGCAGCGTTTCTATGCTCATGCGCCACACCTGCTCCACCCACGGAACGGACGATGCGACATGGCTGTCCATCGTAAGCGGATAGCCCGTCCTGCGGTAGCGCGGCAATTGGAGCACTGCGCCTTCTGCCTGCGTTTCGATGCAAATGCGGACGAACCGGAACGTCCGCTGATAGAACGGCTCATAGCAAACCGAACCGCCATCCAGTGTGACGCAGTCGGTTATACCGATGATTTCGCCGTGCTGCCAGTCATCGCGCCGCAGGTTTTCGCCATCCTTCTGGAATTTCTCAAAATAGGTAATCCGCATCACGCCATTCCTGCCGCCGCTGACGGAAAAGGCAGGGCGCGTCATTTTGATTTGTCCGGCATCGAGCACGCATTCAAAAACTATATTCGGCGGAACGGACGCACTTTCCTTCTCCAGCAGACCCGTTTTTGTCATGATTTCACGGACAAACAATTCCTCTCGCTCAAACAGCATCGGAATCGGGCGTTCAGCAAGCGTATAGCGTCTGCCAACTCCGAACATCGTTTCAAAGCGCCCCGGATTCAGGCTGTCCAGTACATCTGCCTTCACCCATGTGGTGCAATCACCCGTTTTCCAATCGGCCGGTGTTTGACGGAAGTCAACCGTTTCTGGATATGCGCCGAGGTTCTCCGTGTTCCTGTCCATGCTCAAATATGTGCTTTCATCCAGCATCACGCGCCAATCCGCCTTACCGGTGGATAGGTCTATTCCACCAATGCGCCCTGAAAATGCAAGACGATGGCGATGGTCGGGCACAGGCGCGCGGAACAGCGAGGCATTTGCGCTTGTCTGATGAAGTGCTTTGGCATGATCAAGGCAGATCACCTGCACGGCAAGGCAGTTGCGGCCTTTGCGGAGGTAATCCGTCAAATCGATGCGGTCGAAGTACCACACATGCGTGTCGCCCGTGCACGGTCCCGAACAAACCGGCTGACCGTTTACCCACAGTCGGTAGCGCGCCGCCGCGGTGATTTCCACATCGGCCACAGTAAGCTCACTCAGCTGAAAATCAAGTCTGAAATAAGCGAAGCGTCCGCTTGCCTCCGCGTGTTCCACGCCAATCCACAGGCAATCCTTCATGGTCATCTCCCCTTTCAGAAATGAAGCCGCCGCCAGCAAGGACGACGGCTTCAATGAAGTCAGATAATCACTCAGTCACAAACGCAAGTGTCTGATCGACTGTGCCGAAGAGTTCAATATTCTCCGCGTGATAGTTCAGCACCATGTCCGCAGCATAGCCTTCTGTGGTCAGGTCACCGGCAGCTGCAAAGTGGATGATGAAGGCATATGTGGTCATGTCGATTTCGTATGTGCCGCTGTCAATATCCATTCTGTTGCCCATGAAATCCGCATAGAGCGAAACGGTATTATCGCTGTTCAGCTCGCAGAGGAAGTCTGCGTTTGTGTCATTCATGCCGGGCACGGGAATCTGTCCCTTGAATGTGTACACGGTCTCCACCGAGACGGCCTCCGCCAGGGTCACCTCGTCGCCGCTTTCGGAAACGTACAGCCATGTGCCGTCTTCGTTCTTCGTCACGGTCGCGCCGTCATCGCTGTCATCGTTTGGCGTCAGCGTGATGACAGTCTGATCCTCGTTCATGGCGTAGGTGCCTTCCACAAACAGCACCACCAAGTCATCATACTTGCCGTTGACCTTCAGCGTCAGCGTTGCGGTATCGTCTTCCGGATTAACCAGGTCAAGCAACGCGACAGCCGGTTCGCCGGCATACTGAGATGCAAACCTGCTGTTTTCGGGGTCGCTGTCGAGATTCAGAGCAACCTGCGTGCCGCCGATGCCGCTGAGGTTCGCCATATCATTGTACAGGTGCTCCGCATCGATGCCGCAACGGTCGATTTCGTTGCCGTCGAAGTCGTAGAAGACAACGGTGTACGGTGCTGTGCCTTCTGTGATGTTGCCTGCCTCGCCGTCAGCGCGGTTCATCGCCACGCTGTAAGCATGCTCCTCGGCGAGGATCTCATACGTGCCGTCAAACGTGATCTGATCCATGCACATGCCCGCATGGAACACCTTGCCCAGTCCTGCAACCTCCCCGTAGAAGTGGACGTAGTAGTTCATGAACATCGTGCCGACATCGTAGCCGTAGGAATAGTACGTGTTGTCGAGCGTCAGCGCTTCCTCCGCCATGGAGAAAGAGACCATTGTCATGCACAGCAGTGCAGACAGCAGCAGGGCAGTGAGCTTCTTCATCTTGTTTTTCCTCCTAACATGCATTTGCTTCCGTTGAAGCCTTTTGTCAACGTCAGTATAGCATTTCAGGCTGATAAAAACTTTCTGAAATCCGATAGAAAACACGGTAAATCCGACTTGATTCCGCTGCTTACTTTCTGTTCTGCTTCTGATATTCGCGCGGCGTCAGCCCGAAGTGCTTCTTAAACTGCTCGGTAAAGTAGGAGTAATTGCTGAAGCCGACCGCACAACTGACCGCAGAAATGGTAATATTCTCCTTCAGCAGCAGTTTCTTCGCCAAATTCAGCCTTTTCTGCTGGATGATTTCGGTAACCGTCAAACCGTATTTTTTCTTGAACAGGCGTGTCAGATGGTCAGCACTGACAAAGCAGATGCCAGCGAGATCCTTGACGGCAATCTCCTCAGACAGGTGCGCATCGATGTACGCGACCGCTGTTTCCAGCGCGTCCCCTGATTCGCTCTTGATTTCCCTGGCAAGGTCATTGATATACTGGCTCCCATACCTGCTAAGCTGATCCACCTCATGACGCTTCTGCACCTTCTCCTGCGCATGCAGCAGAATTTCCGTCAATCGCTGATAGCGAATCGGCTTGAGCGCATACTCCATGCAGTTGAGCCGCACCGCTGTGCGCGCATAATCAAATTCATCGTGACAGGACAGGATGATGCACTCGGTCATCGGGCTGTGCTCGTTGACGTACTCAATCAGCTTGAGTCCGCTTTCACCCGGCATTTCGATGTCGCTGAGCAGGATATCAAAATACGTGCTTTTGAACGCATTCACTGCCTCTTGATAGCTGTTCGCGGTCATCACCTTGTCAAAGCCAAGCCGCTCCCAGTCAATCCCGTCTATTATGCCCTGCACTGCAAGCTGCTCATCGTCAACAATCAGGATGTTCATGCATTTTCCTCCTGTTCATAGATACAGGGAATCAGGATATACGCCTGTGTTCCCTGTCCCTCCTCGCTGCTGAAACGGACGCTCCCCTTTCCCCCATAAAAAAGCTCAATCCTGCGGACGCAGTTGTAGATGCCGATATGCTTGCGTCCTGCCCCATCTATATACGGCTCATGGCGCTTGAGCGTTTCCAACAATTCGGGACGAATGCCGTTGCCCGTATCCATCACGATGATGCGCAGCTGCTTCCCATCGTCATCCGATGCTTCCATCTGCACGGAAACGACGATCTGAATCGGCTCATCCGGCTTGAGCGCATACTTGATGGCATTCTCGACAAAATTCTCAATCAGCAGCGGTGGAATCAGCACATCCATGCATTCCTCGGGCGCCTGATACAGATAGGTGAAGCGATTCGGGAATCGGATGCGCTGAATGTTGATGAAATTCTCGACGAAATCCATCTCCTGACGCAGCTTTACAAGCCGCTGTCCCTGACGGAGGACATATCGAAAGTAGTCCACCAGACATAGCGTGTACTCCTGAATAGTTGCAACGTTATGGGACTGCGCCATTGCGTAAATCATATTGTAGGAATTGAGCAGCATATGCGGATTGATCTGCAGGCGCAGATTGTCCAACTCGCTCTCCAGCAGTTTAAAATCTTTTTCATAGGACGCCTGCACTTCCTGCGCCATCGTGTTGAAATTATCAAACATATGCAGAAATTCGTCGCTGTACCGGTCGGTTTGCTGTGGAATCCGATACTGATGTTCCTTGCGGAAATGCTCCATCGCTTGTGTGAGCAGCTCCATCGGCACCAGAATATCCTCGCGCAGCCGCACGTACAGCAGCGGACAGAGGACAAGCGCAAGCAGCGACACAATCGGCGCAATCCATAGCCAGATTGGCATGTATCGTATGACGAAATGATAAGAAAACGTAGAAAGCACCCGAAATGGATATTCGCTGTTCTCCCATACAAAGAAGCTGACCGCGTTCTGCAGTTCCACGAAGGTTTCCTTGACCTGCACCCACGTACCGTCCGGATGAATCAGGTAATTTGTGCCGTCATCCATGCAGACGTATATTTTGCCGCCGTTATCGTTGTCGTCAGATTTCCCCTTATCATTCCAGTACAGCAAGCACAGGCTCGATGCGCTGAAGCTGACAAAGTCTGTCTGTTCTTCCTCGCCGCTTAGCTCATAACGCTGAACAATTTGGTCGACAAAAAACGTAAAGGCATTCTGAATGTTCTGGGTCTTAATCTCGATGGTCTGATGAATCAGCACCGCGGACAAAACCGGCGACAGCAGTGCGAGCGGCAGAACCAGCGTCAGAATCATCAACATGATTCTCGGTCGCAGATGTCGGCACATCTTGCTGTGCCAAAACCATTCACGAAACGAAGCATGCTTCTTCACTTGGAGTATCCTCCTTGTGTTGTTTTCTCGTATTTATTGTATTATACAACAGAAAACATCATTTGAAAAGCCGCCTCCCGAAGGAAGCAGCTCAAAAAGGTAGTCTCAGCCTTTGACGCCGCCCTGAAGCACGCCTTTTTCCATCTTATCCTGGAAGAATGGGAATGTCAGGATAATCGGCGCGATGGCGGCGATTATCACAGCGAACTGAATCAGATAGCGGCTGTAATTGGGGTTGGAGGAATTCAGGAAATCCGCATTTTCGGAGGTAATCTGTTTGATGACCAGTTGCAGCGGCCAGAGTTCTTTCTTGTTCGGCACATAAATCGAAGCCTGCAGCCACGAGTTCCACTGCCCGATTGCCAGATTCAGGATGATAACCGCACCCATGTTCATCGCCTGCGGCAGACTGATTTCAAAGAGCGTCGACAAATGCCCTGCACCGTCAATGTGTGCCGCCTCATACATTTCGCGCGGAATGCTGTTGAAGGCGTTCATCATCATGATGCAGAACATGCTGTTCGTGCACCCGGGAATAACAAGCGCCCACGGCGTGCCGACCCAGCCCAGCGAGCGGATAACCATGTAAGACGGCACCATGCCGCCGCTGAAGAGCATCGTCAGCATGAGAATCATGGTGACAGGCTTCTTGAGCTTCGTATCGCGGCTGAGCGCATATCCAGTCACCGACGAAAGCAGGAAGCCGATGGTGCTGTAGCAGACAGTATAGACAATCGTGTTGAAATAGCCGCTGAGGACGCTGGTGTTCTTAAAAATCAGTCGATAGCCATCCAGCGTAAAGTCTCCAACCGGCCAGAGCACAATGCCGGAATGTGCCAGCAGTGTCTTGCCATCGGAGAAGGAGGACATCAGCACGTGCCACATCGGCAGCACGCTGCACACGGCGACTAAGCTAATCAGTACATACAGAATGACATCGATGATTTTATCGCCGATGGACTTCGTTTCCACCATGTGGTTTTCCCATTCTTCGCTTTTGCGTCGTTTGATTTCTGCTCTTTCCATTCTGCTTTTCCTCCCTTCTCAGAACAGTCCGGTTCCGGACGTCTTGCGCGCCAGGGCGTTTGAGCCAATCAGCAGGATGGTGCTGACGAGCGACTGGAACAGACCGGATGCCGATGACAGCGAGTAATTCGTTGAGCCTCCGCCGAACGCCATGCGGTACGTGTACGTGTAGACGGTATCGGAAACAGAGTAGGTGCTTGGCATATACAGCAGCAGGATGTTGTCGTAGCCGGCCATCAGCGATGTGCCGATATTGATGACGAACATCATCATGATCATCGGCAGAATATTCGGCAGCGTAATCCTGAACATTCGCTGCATACGGGACGCGCCGTCAATCGCGGCAGCCTCGTGCAATTCGCCGCTGACCTGCGAAATCGCCGCGACATACATGATGGAACCCCAACCAACGCCCTGCCAGATACCCATGAAGGTGTAGATCAGCCAAAAGACAGGCATCTGGTCATTCGCAAACCAGTTTTGATTTTCCACGCCGAACAGCCGCGTCAGCAGTATCGTCAGCGGACCGTCCTTGCCGAGGAACTGTGTAAACAGCGAGCAGACGATGACCGCCGCCACGAAATTCGGCATATACGACATGGTCTGCGCAATGCGCTTGAATTTCTTGCTGTCAATCAGGCTCAGCATCAGTGCGAAAATAATAGGTGCCGCAAAGCCGATGGTCGCGCGTAGCAAACCGATTGCCAGCGTGTTACGGATCGCCTGCAGGAAGTCCTCGCCCGTGAACAGGTCGATAAAGTTCTGCAAACCAACCCACTTCGAGCCGAAATAACCATCGACGACGTTGTAATCCTCAAACGCCATGACAACGCCGAACATCGGCAGAAAATGGAAGATTATTTCATAAACAATGATGGGAACGAAAAGCAGATACACGACCCAGTCACGCTTGAGCTCCTGTTTCCAGCTTCTGCGGGCAGATGCGGTCAGTTCCTTTTTTGCCATCAATCGCGCCTCCTTTTTTATCAACGGAAGGGATACTTGTCCACATACGGCTGCAGTAGTTCCGTTATCTGTTCGACCTTATACTTCTTCAACACAGTGCACCATTTATCCCAGTCCTTCTCGAAGTTGGATTTGCCGGTAATGAAATTGGCGCAGTTTTTGTTCATATAATCCAGCACCTTCGTCATAATCGCGCTGTATGTGCTGGTGTCATCCTGGCTCATGGCGTTGGTAGTACGACTGCCCTGGAAAAAGGCAGTGTTCTCATGCAGCGACCACATTTCAAGCGATTTCTGGAAATTGGGCGCATAGCCCTGATTGAGTCCTGCATTCAGCTTGAGTCCAGGCGCCTTGCTGAAGCCCGCTGCCGTTGCCAGCTGACCGCTGTCGCTGACCAGAACAGGGCTCTTTTCCAATTGTCCATCTTCATTGGCGAAGTACGCGCCGTCTTCAAGCCCGTAATCCGCATAGAATGTGCTGTCCGTCAGCGAAGCTGCCTGCTCGGCACTCAAACCGACCGTCTTGATGAGTGCGCCATCCATCGAATAGAACTGGTCAAGATATGCGCACAGTGTCGCGAGATCCTTGTCTTTCGCAGCTGTCGTAACGAGTACGCCGCGCGATACCAGGCCGCCGCCCATCACGCAGTTTGGTGTCACGTACCGGCAGCTTTCCGATCCGTAAATGTCATTGATGGGATACGGTGCAGCAGCAGCATAGATGCCCTCGGTGTAGCCGCCGTCATGCATATCGAGACGTCCGCCCAGCTCAGACTGCTGACCGTTCCACATGGCGATCAACCCCTGACGGACAGATGTCGAATCAATCTGATAGAAGGCGTCTGATGTGCGCTGCATGAAGTCCTGATCAAGCCAGCCCTTGCTGTACCATTTGTTCATGCACTGCAGATAGGTCTTGAACGGTTCCTCATAGCCGCCGAAATGCACCTTGCCCTCCGCATCCTGATACCACACGTTCACGCCGCCGCCAAAGCACGACAGCAGACCGCCTGACCACGTATAGCCCGGATAATACAGACTGATGCAGTACTTATCGGTAATGCCGAGATCCTTTTGCGCCGCCTCGAAGATTTCAAACATCCACTCCCAATCGGATACAAAGAGCGGATACGTGCCGTCCCATTCGGGTACCAGCTCCAGTCCTTTCGCCTGCTTTTCCGCATCGCACCAGCTGGGGAATACGACGTCATCCTCCCAGCTATCCACATCGTCAGGCTCGGTATAGCCGCCGGTGAACGCCTCGCCAGTCGCCGGATTTGTGCCGTACTTCACAAGCCAGTCGCGCCGGTACATATAGCCCTGAAAGATCGTTTCCGGTGCATCGTAAATTTCGAAGATGGCGTAATAACGCTCGTTGCCGTCGTCATCCACCTCCACTGCGTTGATGTAGATTTCGTTGTCCGAATGCACAAGAGCGACATAATTCGGCATATATTGCTCAACATACTCGGTCAGCTCGATGCAGTAACCCTTTTCCACCATGACGCGCGGCGGATCGGAAATGACCGCATCGATGATGTCCGGCAGGTCGCCCGAAGCAAGCATACGCGTATAATTGTCCGCCTCCGTACCTGCCGGCGGCTCCAGAAAGTTTATGGCGATTTTCTTATTTTCCGGTCCATACCCCTTCTGCAGCGTGTACTGCACTGCCGGATTCTCGCCGTAGGTATCGTAGTATTCTGTGGAAGTACCGGAGTAAATCCACCATTCAAAGGTTGTTTCCGCCGTTACTTCCTGTCCGCTTGATCTGCCGGTTGAGCCATTGCCGCCGTAATACACCTGCATACCAACAAGCATCAGCACCACGGCAAGCATCAAGGCAATCCACTTTGCTCGAATGGACACGATTCATTCTCCTTTCTCACGGTTCGACAATCACACGTGCACGGTCAAGGTTCAATACCTGCGTGAACATCTCAGCCGCGCTGCCATGCCGGTTGCTGGCAATGCGGACGGTTGCGAAGTAAACGCCTGGCTTATCATAGCTTGCAATGGTTTCTGCATAGGCGGTATGGACATTGCCGCGGATGCCTTTCTCGAACTCAAGCGTGCCATCCCACATATCCTTTCCAAGCATCAGCCCTGCAGCGCCGCCAACGTCCGATTTTTCGGCATTCAGCTGCTTTTCCTGCTGACTGAACATGATTTCGGTCACGTCGCCTGCCCCCTCAGGCACCTCGACATCCACCGTGAAGCGGACGCATTCGCCAACGTGCACATGCGCACATTTGGTTCCGTTAGCCTTGAGCATCGGAACAGCCTGCATGCCGAAGCGCTTGCTGACATCCTCCTCCGGATGAATTTGCCCGTCCTCGCCCAGGGTGTACGCTGTATGCTTCAGCGGTTCAATTCCCTTTTCAACCCAGTCGGACAGGTCGATCAGCGCCTGACATAGCGCACCCGCATAGTTGACCACCATGTAATTGCCGATGGTCGGCACATCGCCGTGCATGCAGCGCTCCATAAAGTACACACGATGATCCGCATCACTGCCTTTTGTTTCGATTATTTTATTGCGCCACCAGTCTGCGCACCACGGACATGTGCTTTCATCCATTAATGCCTGAATATTGATGACCTTGCCCTGAATGTTCCCGTTTTGCCGGACGCCCACCCCGGTAAAGGGCTTCGGAAAAGGCCTGCGCTGCGGCGTTTTCGGCGTTCCGTCCGGATTGCGGAACTGATCCCACGCGTGGAATGACAATTCCGTCGGAACCTGGTACCGGTAGTAGCTCTGCACCGCGATGTAATCCGAATTGTCCAGCAGAATTTCATCGCCCGGCTTGACCTTGCTGAGCGTGTCATTCACGTCGCTCATGCCGTAGCACATGCCAATAGTAACAATGCCGCTGCCGTCTGAAAGGCGCATCATCTTGTCCATCAGCAGCACTGCATCCTTCGCTTCACCGCTTTGAAAAACGATGTTCAGCCCCTGCAGATACAGGTGTTTCCCCTGCGGCAGCCTCTCCAACTCAAGGTATGCGCCGTTGCCGCCTGCAAACTGCTTCTGCCAGGCGTCATCCACGCCGTTCATGCCGTTTTCGGCACTGCGTTCCTTCGCCTTTCCTGCGTATTGCACGGACTTCACCCTCGTGCGGAAAAAGATGCGATCCTTCGAGGAGGTGCTCTGTGGATTCGCGCCGTCATAGCCTTCCTTTGTCCAGAAGTCCGTGAAATAATCAGGGTCAAGCGCTTTCACACCGGGCATCAGCACCGGTAGTGCACCGGGGTCGATCACGCCCTTCGCCTCGAGATACCACGCCAGCGGGGGAAACCCCATCTTCGTCAGCTCGCGCAGCATCGCCGCTTCATCGTCATTCAGCGCCTTGTACGGATCGCCGCTACCGCCGGGCTCAAGCGCATCGAGAATCTTTCCGAATGCATCACGCAGGACGCGCTGTCCCTGCACATGCATCGTGATGGTATTCGGCAGTGAAACGGGCGAGCCGATCACGTATGGCGCTGCGCCATCCCACGCACGGGTATTCTCAATGCATGCCATCGTCTTGTAGCCGCCTCCGCTGCCGCCGTACACATAGCCGTACGCACGCCTGTCTGTTTCATACATCTCCTTGGCAACCTCGCGCGAATATTCAGCCGCTGCCGCCGAAGACTGCCACGTCAGGAAATCATCGCGCTGAGAGCCGAACTGCGAAGCGGAGCCCATGTTCGTTTCAACGTAGTATGCGCCGCACTTCAGCGCAAACCCGATGCGATCCGCCAAACCGGTATGTCCCAGAGATCCAACCTCCTCATCCGGTCCGGGAAACGGCGAGAGGTACTGATGAAACCTGTTCTCATACCGCTCCTTTGCAGGAAAGCAGAATGCAAATTTCACGCCTGTGCCCTCAAAAGAACCGTGCATAAATCGGTAAGGAATCGTTTCGCCGCCAATCAGGTGCCGTTCACGCCATTCGTCCTGATCAATAACAGGATAATCGAACCGTTTATCCTGCCGCGGATTGTAAATCGTTTGTGCCATGGTCAACCCCCTCTATGCAAGTATCTGCATTTCATTCATCCTGATTATAGCAAACCCTCCTGTCGCTTTCTTTCTTGTTTCCGGCCAAAAATAACAGAAATCCGACATGCTTTGTATCGGATTTCTGTTAGAATTCATCGTTTTATGGCAAGACAGCTTCCCGTTTTTTCGGTATAATTGGAACGTATTTTATGAAGTGGAGGAAAACCATCATGCGTCAGAAGCAAATCCGTTCTAATGAGGAGATCATGCAGTCCGGTCGTTTTGGTCAACTGATTGCGCGCCTTTGTGTGCCATCGATTCTGATTATGCTGGTCACGGTGCTCTACCACATGGCTGACGTATTCTTCATTGGGCAAACAGGCGATGCAAACAAGGTCGCCGCTGTCAGTCTCGCATCGCCGCTATTCACGATTCTGTCCGGTTTCGGTGTGTTGCTTGGCAACGGCGGCTGCACGGCCATCTCCCTGCAACTTGGCAAGGGTAATACCGACAAGGTCAAGAAGTGCTGCGCTTTTGCCTTCTGGGGGGCGGTCATTCTCGGCTTCGTGTTCATGATTGTTGTCCTTTGCCTGATGAAGCCGATCTGTTCCCTGCTGGGCACCAACGAGGACACGCTGCAGTACACCATCGAATACCTGCAGGTGATTGCCATAGGCGCCCCTGTCATGATGCTCACGAACGTCATCCCTGCACTCATCCGCGCTGACGGCTCCACCATCAACAGTATGATTGGCAACCTGACCGGCACCATGCTGAACATCGTGCTCGACCCGATTCTTATCGTCACGCTGAACATGGGCGTTCGCGGTGCAGCCATCGCGACGGTCGTATCGAGTCTTGCAGCGCTTGTCTACTATGTGTACTTCATGCTGAAGAAGCGCGATATCTACTCGATTGCGCCGAGAGCTTTTACGCTGAAGAAGAATATCGGGCTTGATATCATCCTGCTGGGCATGCCGATTTGCTTCAGCACCGTTTTATCGAGCATCTCATCGGCCATTTCCAATAATTTCATGATGGAATACGGCAGCATTGCCATATCCGCACAGAAGGTTGCTGGCAACATCGGCATGATTGTCACCCTGGTCGTGATGGGCATCTGCATGGGCATGCAGCCTGCGATTTCCTTCTCTTACGGTGCGAACAATAAGAAGCGCCTGACGAGCATTCTCACGAAGCTCACCATCATGGCGGTTTCCTGCGGTGCGCTATTGGCGATTGTCTGCCTGCTTTTCCGCAACCAGCTGCTTGCCATGTTCCTCAAGGGCGCTACAGAGGATTACCTGGCCATCGGGCGCATATGCCTGCTTGCCTCCGTCATCACCGGTCCCTTCTACGGCTTCTATCAGATTTGCACCACCTACCTGCAATCCACCGGCAAATCGAAAAAGGCAATTCTTGTTTCCCTGATGGAAAAGGGCATTGTTTACATCCCTGCCCTGCTGCTGATGAGGCTGCTTTTCGGCATGTACGGCATCATTTTCGCAGGCCCCGCGACAACGCTTGTTTCATCGATCGTTGCGCTGTACTACTGCTATCACGATTTTCACAGGGAACTGAAGGAGCAAGCGTAAGATGTCTGTTCCTTTTTGCGACAATATTTTCACCTTTCAAGGCGTATGAAAATGATAGGCTCCCTCCGGAGCAGACACTCGAAATAACAAAAAGTTTCGATGCCACACTGGAGGGAGCCTGTCATATCACCTCCTGGGATGCTGCTCTTGGATGCTTCGACCGAGGCCTCTCTTTGTGCCAGCCATTCTGTTTCATCACGTCATTGCCATCATGATAAACATTTAAAATATCCCCTACTATTTGTTTGAGCATTTAAAAAAGGCACAAATGCTGTACTGCCGCTGACATGTTGCTCACTGCGTGGCTTCCAGACACATTTTCTAAATTATTCTGCTCTGTTTGTAAAAACTCACGAAAGCTTTGCATCCTTTGTTTACAGCGTTGACTTTTTTTGATATAATGCTTATAGAACGAGTTAGTGGTTTCAGCCGTCAATCACCACGGTCATGAAATCCAGCTTATTCAGCTATCAATCTTTGCTGCAAGCTTGCCGCAAAGAACTTGATAAATTAGGAAGGAGAACTGAACATGAAACAGACAGTGCTTGCCAAGGCATTGGCTCTTCTGACAGCGTGCACCCTGGCACTGGGCACCGGAGCCGTTGCCCTTGCGGAGACCAATGCTGCCAGTCTCGTCTCGGCTGCCAACTTTTCTTTAACCGAGCTCACGCTGATGACAGCTTCCAACGTACCCGTGGAAAGCGTCAGCATCTCCGGCCGTGACACCTTGAAGGCCGGCGAGAGCGACTATCTCACGGTGACTGTGCTGCCCAGCACTGCGACCAACAAGACGCTATCCTGGTCCAGCAGTGTGTCCACCGTTGCCACGGTCAACAGCGCCGGCGTTGTGTACGCCCGCAGCGCCGGTCAGACGCTGATTACTGCTACCTCGACCGATGGCACCAACATCTTCGATTACTATCTGCTGACTGTTACCCCGGCCTATGATGATGATACACGCGTAACGAAGGTGTCCATCACCGGCAAGGACAGCATGAAGATCGGCGAGACCTATGCCATCTCCTATGAAGTTTGGCCCGCCACCGCGACCAACAAGGCTCTGTCCTTCTCCAGCTCCAATACAGCTGTTGCGACGGTGAACGACAATGGCGTCGTCAGCGCAGTAGGTGCCGGCACCGCCACCATCGTTGGCACGTCCAAGGACAACACCTCCATTGTCGACTCCTATGAGCTGACGGTTGACGCTCTGGTGCCTGTCACCACGATCAACGTTACCGGCAAGGCTTCCATGACGGTTGGCGAAACCTATAAATTCACCGCCGAGGTACTCCCTGCCGATGCTTCCAACAAGAGCGTCATCTGGTCCAGCTCCAACACCAACGTTGCGACCGTAAACCAGAACGGTGAGGTGTCCGTGGTTGCCAGCGGCACGGCGATCATCACTGCCACCTCTGTTTACGATAACAACGTGTACGGTTCCTTCCTGGTCGGCATTGAAAACGTGCCTGTCACCATGATCACACTCACCGGCAACAGCGGCATGGTCTACAAGGCCACTCAGACCATCGGCGCCAAGGTGTATCCTTCCACCGCTTCCATCCAGAAGCTGGTCTGGACATCCAGCAACACCGCCATTGCTACTGTTGACCAGAACGGCAAAGTCACTGCCCAGAAGAAGGCCGGCAGCACTGTCATCACCGCAACCGCGACCGATGGCAGCAACGTCAAGGCAACCTTCACCATCAACGTCACCAAAAATGTAATCAAGGTTACGAGCATCAGCGTGACCGGCCGCTCTCTGATCGGTGTAGGCGAGTCCGTTCCGGCAACCGCCTCTGTGCTGCCCGTTAACGCCCATAACCAGAACCTGTACTGGGATACTGACAATTCCTCTGTTGCCACCGTCGATCATGAGACCGGTGTGGTAACCGGTGTTTCTGCCGGTACAGCCATGATCAACGCCATCGCAACCGACGGCACTCTGGTGCGGGGCGGCTACACTGTAACCGTTGTCAATGGTTTTGTGAAGGTCACGCAGGTAGGCGTATCCGGCAACACTAATCTGTACCCCGGCGCTACGAGCTACTCTTCCTATGAAATCTGGCCCTCCGATGCCACCGACAAGACCGTAACTTGGACTTCCAGCAACACATCCGTCGCCACCGTCACCGAATACGGCGTGGTTTCCGCCAAGGCGATTGGTACAGCCGTAATCACCGCCACCGCCAACGACGGAAGCGGCAAATCAGCCAGCTACACTGTGAACGTTGCCAACACGCAGGTTATGGTCACCAAGGTGAACGTGACCGGCAAGCCTTCCATGGTCATTGGCGAGACTCAGTATATGTCCTATGAAATCTGGCCCGCCGATGCCACCGACAAGACCGTATCCTGGTCTTCCAACAACACCAAGGTTGCCACGGTTAACGAGTACGGCGTTGTCTCCGGCGTATCCGTTGGTCAGGCAACCATCACCGCCACCGCCAAGGACGGCAGCAAGCAATCCACAAGCTTCATCGTTAAAGTCAGCAATGGCATAACGCTGGTTACACGCCTTGCTGTTTACGGCAAGACTTCCCTGACCGTTGGCAATGTGGACTACGTCAGCTATGAAGCCTGGCCTGTGGATGCCACCAACAAGGGTGTTACCTACACGTCCAGCAATTCCAAGGTTGCAACCGTCACCGCCGATGGCATCGTAACAGCTGTTTCCGCCGGTTCTGCCCGCATCACCGCAAAGGCGCTGGACGGCAGCGGTGTGACCGCCTACTACGACGTGACGGTTGGCAATGCGCCTTCTGTGCCCGTCACCCAGGTCGGCGTTTACGGCAAGGAATCCATGATGGTCGGCGAGGTGCAATACCTGAGCTATGAAATCTGGCCTGCCAACGCCACCAACAAGAACATCACTTACACTTCAAGCAACACCTCCGTTGCAACAGTCAACCAATACGGCATGGTGACCGCCAAGGCAGTCGGCACGGCTGTCATCACTGCCACCGCCGCGGACGGCAGCGGCAAGAGCGCTTCCCTCACGGTAAACGTTGTGCCCGTAACCGGTCAGGTGACGAAAATCAGCATCTACGGCACCGGAACGCTGTCCATTGGTGCTAAGGAAAGCCTGTCTTACGAGGTGTGGCCTGCTGATGCTGTGAACAAGTCCGTCACCTTCACCACCAGCAACAAGAAGGTTGCTTCTGTAACCGAAAACGGCGTTCTGACTGGCGTCAGCGCAGGTACCGCCACCATCACTGCCACCGCCAATGACGGCAGCGGCGTGAAGGGCACCTATACCGTGACGGTCAGCAAGAACACCCAGAAGGTCACCAAGCTGGAAATCTACGGCAAGGGCACCCTGAGCATTGGCGAGATCGAGTATCTTGCCTACGCTGCATGGCCTGTAGATGCTGCCAACAAGACGATTACCTACTCTTCCAGCAACACCAACGTGGTCACCGTGAACGCCAATGGTATTGTAACAGCCAAGAATATCGGCACTGCTGTGATTACCGCAACCGCCAATGACGGCAGCGGCACCAAGGCCACCTATACCGTAACGGTCAACGGCGGCACTGTCAGTGACGTACCGGTCACTTATGTGGGTGTTTTCGGCGCTACCGAACTGGCCATTGGTGATGTATCCTATCCCGCTTATGAGATTCTTCCCATCAATGCGACCGTGAAGACCGTCACTTACTCCTCCAGCAACACCGGTGTTGTCTCCGTTACCGCCAACGGCATCGTGACTGCTGTCGGCGTTGGCACCGCCACCGTGACAGCTACGGCCAATGATGGCAGCGGCAAATCTGCCTCCTACACGGTTACCGTTCATCAATAAAGCCATCGAAAGACCTGTATTCAAGGTTTCCGTTCATAAGGATGTATTTCCTATGAGGGATAGGTCGCAACCTCTGTTATGGAGGCTGCGGCCTTTTCTCTTAGCACCGCTCACTGTTGTGAACCTCGATTCGCCTGTTGATCTTATTGACCACCTCCGATGTGAGCATTTCCATGCTGGAATATTCCCTGAGTCCTGCCAACAAAAGTCGAATATCCGCAGTTTCCCGTTCCAGTTTCATCAATTTCTTTTCCCATGCGCTGAAGGATTGCAGCAGTTCTGTCTGCTCCTGCTCATATTTTGCGTCCTTTGGGAATAGCTCTCATCGGACAACCTTCCAACGAAATTGTCCTCGTAGAGCCTTGCGATCTGCCGGTCGATCTCATCAATTCGATGTCTGCCTGTAGCTATATTGGATTTAATGGATCGTACCGTCTGATTTTTTCCTGCAGATTTATGCTTTCCGATCATTTGCAGTAAAAACGCTTCGTAGCAGGAAACGAAGTCGGCAAGGTCACTGACTGCCAACAAAACGATTTGTGCCTCCACTCCCCTTCTAACGGAAAATGCTAAGTCGATCATGGCAGATATTCCTCGACGGAAAGCTGCGCGGCTATTGCGGTGCAATGAAAAGTCATTGGTATCCATTCAGTATTTGTAACCATCGAAGAAAGCGATACACTCCTTCTTTCCTTCCCGTACACGCTGACCATCTCAGGTGGCGTGATATTCAAGTAACACGAACAAAAGGGCGACCCCTTCAAATACAAAGCCCGGCTCTTGTGAAGAGTCGGGCTTTGTATTTGGAGGGGGCTGCCCTTTTATGAGACAGCCCACCTCTGTTCGATTGATTACTTCTTGTTGAAGCTTGCCACGATCGCGGTAATCACGGAAACGAGTCCGATTCCCGCCAGTTGATAATTCATCCCTGCCAATTCAGGAAGCCCCACCATCTTGATACCGCTGATGGACTCAGCAATGTTCCAGATGCCATCGGAAAACACCGTCATCACAACGAATGCCAGCGCAACGCAAGCGATGATGCACGCAAAATCCGTCCAGACCTTTTCGCCGAACAGGCAGATTGCCTCACAGACCAGTGCGACAGCCAGAGAAGCATAGACCAACGTCTGCACAATGCCTCCCTTGGATGCATATACACCCAGCAGAATGAAGGTGACCACAGCCAGAATGCAGGTGATTGCGGAAAAGCACTTGCCAACAGTCATTTTTTTCATGGTATTCTCTCCTTCCTCAGTGATTACTGCTTCTGCTTTGCCTTGCTCGCCTTCGACACAACCAACATGACGAAGCAAGCTGCCGCGAGGATCGCAGAGGCAATTTCCGTAACCTGAATTGCCGTCTGCCACCACGGCGTAGTATGCACAATCACGGCCGTAGAGCTGTAACCGTTCGTAATCACAGAGCGGCTGATAGCGTATTCCCAGCTGATGGCAGCCTCCTTCAGCAGCTCAAGCAGATAACCGTCATTGGTTTCCTTTGCCTTATTCAGCACCCAAGTGCCGTGACCGCCAACACCATCCAAGCACCATTCCTGCGTGCCTGCAGTCAGCACTTCGATGGCATGGTTCTTGTAGCCGCCGTCGGTATATTCGCCGAAGCAGGGCGCAGCGTCCGTGTCGATTGCGCCGTTCCAGCCCCATTCATTGCGGAGCACCTGCGTGTTGAGTGCATAGCTGGAGGAGTTCCACTTCAGACCCAGACGGGAGAAGGACTGCATCAGACCGCCGGATTTCGCCACACGGACAGAGCCTTCGAATGCGCGGAGGTTGCCTTCACGGAATGCCTGCTCGTTGAAGAAGCAGCAGACGCCCTCGCGGTAGAATTCCTGATCGTTGCCTACGAAATGCTTCGGAGCAGCGTGCGAACCGGTCTTTTCCATGGCCTCAACCTCAACGGCTCCGGCCAGGTAGTTCATCGTCGGGCACTCGGACATGTACTCGAAGTTACGTCCGCCGAAAGGTGTTCTGTGCAGGTCGTTGCCAAGGTTGTAGTTGATCATGAAGTTGGACCACAGGCCGTCTTCACCCATCATCGTGCCGCGATTTGCGATAATGTCGTTGTTGAATGTGCCGGTCAGAATGACATTCGAGCAGTAGCGCGTTGTGGGTACGGTAACTTCTTCGCCGTTCACCGTAACGGGAATCGGGTACTTGCCGCCGACAGAATCGCAGCCATCGCCGACCGAGAAGGACGGAGAGAGTTCGCCGACTGCCGGGCAGGTGAAGCTCTCAGCGGTAGCGTTGGGCAGATCCTCAACTTGCAGCTGATAAATGAACTTTTCCCAGGTTTCAGTGTCGGAAAGCGGAACATCCTTCATGGTTGCCAGATTCAATCCGCTGTCCACGCCGAACTTAGACGCAATCTCTTCATAGGTCGGCGCGTTGTCAGCCTTGACGTACCATTCACCGTCAAGAACATCCATCATTTCAGCCGTTGCACTCACAGTGGTCTGGCTGACGGGGTAGGTGCCTGCCCAGTCGCTACGGGTCAGGTAGGTGCCTGCGCCTTCAATCCAGTAATTCAGGTCGCAGTCTTCAAACTGGTTGGTAACAGCAACGCCGTTTTCGCCGTAGTGGTACTTTTCTTCGTCGAACTTTTCAGTCCACTTATAGCTCTTGGCGCTGTCGCCACTGGCCGTCATACCCTTGTCGGTGGTATAGCCCTGCGCGGCAAGGACATTGTTCAGCGCATCGTGCACATCGTCACCGATGGCCACATAATAGTCTCCTTCGGAAAGGATGTAGCCGCCTTCGCCATTATAGGCGGTCATGTCGTAGCTGGCGAGGAGGTACTTATCGGCAGAAATGGTAATGGTTTCGGAAGCGCCGGGCTGCAGAAGCTGCGTCTTGCCGTAGCCAATGATGGCAATGGCGGACTTCTCCACGCCGTGTTCCTTTTCGTACGTGCCGTAAGGCGTCTGCGCATACAGCTGCACAACGCTCTTGCCAGCTACATCACCGGTATTGGTGACAGTCACCTTCGCGGTGATTTCGTCATCGCCGACCGTCACGCTGTCCAGCTTCTGGGAGAACGTGGTATAGCTCAGACCATAGCCGAAGGGATACTGCACCTCAGCCGCATAGCTCCATTCCGAAGCGCCGTCCAGCGCGCCGACCGGAGAGGAGGCATTGCCCTGACCCATCACACAGTCCGCATAGCGGGTTTCGTAATAGCGGTAGCCGATGTAGATGCTCTCCGCCTGGAAGGAAATATACTCGGCGCACTCGTCAGAGCCGATGGTGTTGTTGATTTCGTCCACATTCGCGTACAGCGGTGTATCCGTGCCGGAGTTCACGACAGAAGGTGCGGACAGGGAGCTCGTTGCATAGGTATCAGCCAGCTTGCCGGAAGGATTCACAGTACCCTTCAGGATTTCAGCAACGCCGGTGAAGCCCTGATGTCCCGGATAGCCGATAAACAGGATGGCATCGGCATATTCCTTGATTTCGTGCACTTCCATCTGGTACGGGCTGTTGAGCAGCACGATGACCTTCTTGAAGTTCGCACGGACGAGTTCCAGCAGGTCGCGCTCGTTCTTATGAAGCGCAAGGCTGCTGATGTTGCCGGTCGCGCCGCCTTCATCATCGACGTCCTTCATCAGCATGTCGGTGCCTTCTGCGCCCTCGCGAGTGAACACGACGATTGCGGCATCGTTGTAATCCGCGAAGCTGTCGGCATACTGCTCATAGAAAGCGCGTTTTTCTTCAGAACCTGCTGCAGAGCCGGTGACAGAAATGCCCAGTCCGCCCCAGGTTTCCTTCAACACGCCGCGCGCTGCGGTGCCGCCCTTCAGGCCTTCCCACAGCGTTTCATTGACGCGGAAGCCGGCGTTTTCCAGCGCGGTCTTCAGGTCAATCGTGTTCGTTGAGCCGTTCTTCGCCTTCGTACCGGCGGACGAAGCCTGATACGCAGGATCGACCGCGCCGTGACCGAACACGGAGATGTTAACCTCGCTGCTCAGCGGCAGGGCGTTGTCGTTGTTCATCAGCAGCGCAGCGCCTTCACGCATTTCGTTCACGTTCTGCTCAAGGGCAGCGGCGATGGCCTTTGCCTGCGCTTCAGGGTCATTGAAGTCGCCGAACTGGCTCTTGTAATAGGTGGTATCAGCAACAGTCTCGCTGGTTTCCACCACCTGTGCGGTGCTGACGCCAAGTGCGCTGTTGATATAGCCCGCATTGGCCGTTGCGAGGGTGTTGCCAATCAATGCAATCACCAGAATGACTGCAAAGATCGATGTTAGACCCGACCACAGTTTTGAGTTCTTCAAGGGATCTCCTCCTTTTCCGTTGAAAATGGTTTCAGCAGTCTATTCAACGGTTTTTCACATGTATTGTAAACGTTTTATGAACGCATTGGAAGCTTTACTTCGTAGATGGTTTCTTTTTTGCCGTAATCGGTCATGATACCGCCTATATTTTACATCACACTTCTTCTGCGGACTGCACTTTTCCCTCGATGGGGAAAATCATATCCAAGCTGAAAATTCCGTCTTCCCATCTGGAGGAAAGGGCACCATCGTACTTTTCACACAGATAGCGCATACTCCGCATGCCATAGCCGTGGCAGTCAGTATCCGGCTTGCTGGTCATCGGGATGCCGTCCATAAACACCGGCTGCTCCTTGCTCGGGTTTTCAATATGGATGGAATAAAGCTGATCCTTCGCTGCAGCATAAAACGAAACAATCCTTCTTGCCTCATTATCCTCCTTGGCGGTCGCCTCAATAGCGTTATCGAGTGCGTTGCCGATCAGGCAGTATACATCCTCCAGCGCCATATACGACAGCTTCTCACCGTCCGCAATGCATCTCACGGAAACATGCTGTTCCTCAGCAAGCAGGCACTTTTCGGCGAGAATCACATCCAAATCGGCATTTCCCGTCTTGGGAAAGCAGTCGTAAATCATAACGGCTTTTTCCAGTTCACGGATGCTCTTCTCCTTTTCCGTGTTGTTCATATGGCGTAGCGCGGCAATCTGGTGGCGCAAATCGTGGCACTTTCTGTTAATGATGTCCGCCGTCGCACGGCTGACCATGTGCTGTCCCTGCTCCTGATGCAGCAGACGCAGCATAATCATCTGGTCGCGCTCTGCCTTGCGGATTTTAAACACATCCAGCAAAAGCACCAGCAGCATAAGGCAGGAGAAAAAATCGAAGATGTACAGTCCTATCGTCCGCACCTCCCGGCAGGAGGACCAGAAACTCACCACGTAGATAATCAGCGTAGAAATAAGTGCAAACAATATCAGATAGTTATGCTGGACATCCGCCGTTT
This sequence comes from Bacteroidaceae bacterium, assembly GCA_963642705.1. Classification (GTDB taxonomy): domain Bacteria; phylum Bacillota; class Clostridia; order Christensenellales; family Aristaeellaceae; genus UBA11524. Next base: position 14,385 of record CAVIHU010000004.1, on the reverse strand, counting down.
CACTGCCGCGGAACCTTTTGCACAGTAGAAAATAAGTAACTGCGCAGGTCAGCAGCATCACCGTAAGGTGCAGCAGCTGCGAGCTAATAATGGAAAGTGGGAATGCCATAGTGCAGATTTGATACAGGCAGTGCACCATATGCTGCAGCGTATGCCCGACGCAGCAATAAAAAACCACCTGCCGGACACTTATGCGGAAGCAGAAGGCAATCAGTAGACCGGACAGCAGGAACATGACGATAAAGCCGAATGTGAACCACCCCAGCACAAGGAAGTCTGCGAAAAAGCCGCCGGGGATAATGATCGGAAGCGCCAGATACAAAAGCGTACTCGGCAGAAAACGCGCCCAGAACAGCTTTTTTCGAGGCAAATGCATGCAGAACAGCAGCTCGAACACGAGAAGCTGAATATGGAAATAGTTGATATACCACATCAGTGACACACTCCTCCTATAATTGCCGCAATCTTTTCGAGGCATTCCTTCCTGCGCCTTCTGGAAATCGGCAATTGGATGCCGCGCACTGTCACAGTATCCAACTGCACCGATGAAATCATGCTGCAATTAACCAGATAGCTCGCCGAGCAGCGTATGAAATTGCGGAAACGCTCATCCTCCTCCAGTGCGGAAAGCTTGCCGTACACTTCAACATCGCCGCCCGTTGTATGGTAAATCAGGCTGTGGTTGTATACCTCCACATAAACAAGGTCGCGCAGGTCAATCCGGCGCACCTCATTGCGGCTGCTGACCAGAATAGTCGCTGATTCCTGCCTCCGGAAAATGCGCACAATCCGACTCATCTTCATGAAAAACTCGTCATAGTTAATCGGCTTGATGATAAAATCAATCGCTCCAACCTCGTAGCCCTGCACCGCATATTTCGCCATGCTGGTCACAAAGCATAGGATGACATTTTCATCCTGCTGACGCAACCGTCTTGCGCAGTCCATGCCATTCATCTGCGGCATGAGGATATCCATGAAAATTACGTCCGCATCAGCCTTGTATTTTTCCAGAAAATCGATCGGGTTTTCGTAGATAGTGACTGTAATCTCCTCCCCGCACTCTTTTTGGTAGCTGCTACAAAAACGCGCTAAGGTCTGCGCAAAGCTCGTCTCATCGTCTACAATCGCCACCCGCATCACGGTTTCCCCCCTCTCTCTCATTTCCTGAAGATATTATAACATATCAAGTGGCGAAATGGTAGGTTTTATACGAATTTTCAACAAACCAAGGAATCTCAGCCAAAATTCGCAGTTGTAAAATCTCCACGCTTATGCTATAATAAAATTCTGCCATCAAAAAAGGCAGACAAAAGCTGTCCGGGCGGATGTTCCTGCGCATCCATCCTATTTTCGGTCTTCAAGCCGAGGCAGCTGTCGCACAGGGCTCCTCCACCGACCGCAAGCCCAGCAGAGCTCTTCAATCTGCACTCTCACCATTATGAAGCAATCATCCGTCCGGAAGTTATTTTCCACAAAGTCCCTTTGTGTATCCGCCGTCATCGCCGCGCTCTATGCCGCACTGACGCTGTTGCTTGCGCCGATTTCCTACGGCAATTTGCAATGCCGCGTGTCGGAGGCACTGACGTTGCTGCCTGCTGTCCTGCCGCAGGCGATTCCCGGTCTTTTTGTCGGCTGCCTGATTGCGAATCTTTTTTCGCCTGCCGTCAATGTGTTCGACATCGTATTCGGATCAATGGCGACGCTGCTGGCCGCTTACGGGACATACAAGCTGCGTGCAAAGCCCATACTGGCATATGCCTGTCCGATCATCTCAAACGGCATCATTGTCGGGCTTGAGCTTGCTCTGACGCTTGGTCTGCCGATTGCGCTCACAATGGCAGAGGTCGCGCTGGGCGAAATCGGCGCGGTGCTGATCGGTGTCGTGATGCTCTACGCCCTCAAGAAGGTTAACTTCGATTTCAGCCGGTTTGACAAGTGATTTTTCCTGTTTCCTCAGGCAGAAGCATGTGGTCCCGCTTTGGATCGCGTGCTTCTGCCTTTTTCATGTATCGTTCACACGAACATGAAAAGCAGATGAAAATTAGCGAAATCCTTTGATAAACGTATGAAATGTGGTATAATGCAAGATGGAGTGTTATATTTTCAGGAGGAAGTCTGTTATGCGCAATGCTGTTCTCTATCTTGCGTCCGGTTCGCCGCGCCGCAAGGAGCTGCTTTCCTTAACCGGTTTTCCGTTTGTGGTGGATGTTCCGCAGGTTGACGAAAGCTGTTCCCTGCCTCCCAAGGAGGCCGTCGCAGTCATCAGCCGCCGCAAGTGCCTCGCTGGCTATGAGGATCATCCGGACAGCATCGTGCTTGCCGCCGATACGCTTGTTTCCGTGGACGGCAAGGCGCTCGGAAAACCCCATTCCGAGCAGGAGGCATTCGACATGATTACCCTGCTCTCCAACCGCTGGCATCAAGTGTATACCGGCGTGTGCGTCACCGATGCGCAGGGTATGCTGCATCAGCGTGTCGCCGAAACAGAAGTCCATTTCACCAGCATCTCCGATGAGGATATCCGCCGCTATGTCGCAACCGGCGAGCCGATGGACAAGGCAGGCGCCTACGCCGTTCAGGGCATTGCCGGATTGTGGATTGACCAGATCAACGGCTCCTACAGCAACGTCATCGGGCTTCCGATGCACATTGTCCGCGAGCTGCTCGACGAATGCGGTCTCCACTGCCGGCGTGGCTGATCAATACAAATCGAATGAATTTAAGGGATGGGAAACAACATGCATTTTAAAGCGCCGGATATCGGTCTTGATCTCGGCACATCCAATACAGTCGTTTATGTAAAGAACGAGGGCATCGTCATCAGCGAACCTACGCTGGTGATTGCACGCCGCGGCGACAAAAAGCCGCTTGCCGTCGGTGAGGACGCGCAACGGATGTACGGCCGCACAAGCGATGCCGAAATCGCCATTCATCCGATCCGCAACGGTATGATTGCCAACTACGATGCGACCGTGCTGCTGATTCGTGCCTTCATCAACAAGGCTGTCGGAGAAAGCAACCTTGCCAAGCCGCGTCTTGTCATGTCCATCCCTTCCGAAATTGACGAAGTCAACCGGAAGGCGCTGATGGCTGCTGTCCGCTCGTGCGGGCTCAAAAAAGTCTACCTGATTGAGAAGCCGCTTGCCGCAGCAATCGGTGCAGGTCTGTCCGTGTTTGAGCCGGAGGGCTGCATGGTGGTCGATGTTGGCGGCGGCACAACCGAGATCGCTGTCATTTCGCTTGGCGGGATGGTGGTCAGCCAGTCGATTCCGGTCGGCGGCATCAAAATGGACGAGGCTATCGTCAACCACATCAAGCATGAATTCAAGCTTCTCATCAGCACAAAGACGGCTGAAGAGGTCAAGCTCGACCTGGCAAGCGCTCTTCCATCGGAAAGCAACGCCAGCGTGCGCATCCGCGGACGCGACCTGCTCTCCCCCAGTGCGCTTGAAATCGAGTATACCGCGCAGCAGGCATACGGCGCCGTCCGCGAGCCCTGCAAGGCTATCCTGACCGCCATTAAGTGGGTATTGGAGCGCACGCCGCCGGAGCTTGCCTCTGACATCATGCGCAACGGCATTTACCTGACCGGCCGCGCCGCGCAGCTCGAATCCCTCGACCAGTATATTTCCGATGAGCTGAACATCAAGGTCATTCTTGCCAAGGAGCCCGGCGACTGCGGTGTGCTCGGTCTCGGTTACATTGTCGAGAATCTTGCGCTGCTTGCCCAGCAGGGACGCATGCCGCAGCTCAATTAATCTGTGGAAACGAGGTGAAATGAATCGTCATGGCAAATCAGAACGATGGCAGCAACCGCAGGCAGAAGCCCGACAGTCAGGATGCTTTTTATTTCGAGGATGATCTCGACGCTGTGACTGCAGGGCTTCCCACCGGCGATGAGCCTGAGGAAACAGAATCTGAGCCGCTTCCAGAGCCCGAGGATGCGCCGCTGACAGAGGGCATCAATTCCACCGGCATCCGCATGGTCGGACTGAACGCAAACCGCGCATCCGCTGATGAGGATGGCATTGTCCGCGGAAAGAAGCCTGCCCGTCCATCGATGGATTTCTACATGGAGGACGAGCTTGAGCCGGAGCGTGCGCCGCAGAAGGCACAGCAGGAAACGGACCCCGCCTTCGACAGCAGCGATTCGCAGATTGACCGCGGCTACGGCAGACAGAAGAACCACGTTGACGATCCGGACAAAGTCAAGGGGAAAAAGAAGCAGAAAAAAAGTCATCCCATTCTCCGCACCATCCTCATCTGGACGATCAGTGTCATTCTGCTGGGCATTATCGGCATCATGGCGCTTGCAAGAACCATGTATCAGGATTCATCGCTCCTGACGATTCCCGAGAACACGGTTTCTTCGCTTGTCACGCCCGTGCAGACGTGGTTTTCCGGCATCGTTCAGTCCATATCCGATTATTTCTACATGGTTCGCCTCCGTTCGAACTGGGAGACTGAATATAACCGTGTTGTATCTGAAAACATGGAGTACGCACAACTCGTTGCCCGCAATGCCGAGCTCGAAAAGCAGATTTCCCAGTTCACAAACATGCAGGAGGAAATCGCCACCAACGCCAACATGAATCCGCTTACCGCGCAGGTCATTGCTCGCGAGCAGGGCACGTATTTCTCTGTGTTCACCGTTAACAAGGGCAGCAGAGACGGCGTTGAGGAGTACATGGCTGTCACGATTTCCGGTGCGCTTGTCGGATACACAGAAAACGTCTACGAATCCTCCTGCACCGTCCGCACCATCATCGACTCCGATGCCTCCATCGCTGCACTCATCCAGTCCAGCCGCGATCAGGGCATCGTCAGCGGCACGCTCGGCGTTGACGGCACTGCGCTTTGCCGTATGTATTATCTGCCGGATGATTCCCTGCCCCGCCCTGGCGACCAGGTTGTCACCTCCGGCGTCGGCTTCTCTTTCCCCAAGGGCATCCCGATCGGCACCGTCCGCGAATCCACGCGCGGCATGGACGGCAACAAGCAATATGTCGTCATCGAGCCGCAAGCGGACTTTGAGCATCTCGAATATGTCATCATCCTCCGCTACAAGCCTGCGGCCGAGGCAATTGAGGGACGCGAGGCGAACTCTGTGCTGACGGAATATGTTCCGCTTGTGACGGCGCGCCCGTATCCGACGCTGAAGATCGGCTCGACGACCATGTTCGGTGCGACGGCGACCCCCACCGAGGTGCCATCCGTCACACCCAGTCCGACGCCGAGTCCCACGCCGACCGCATCGCCGACGCCTTCGCCCGAACCGACACCGCGCGGAACGGTCTATGAGTACAATTCGACCCTGCTCAGCCCGACCGCCACGCCGAGTCCTTCGCCCACGCCGTCGCCCACGCCCATCCGGACGGTCAATCCGGGTGATCTCGATTGGGAGGAGTAAAAAGTGCGTCATACCCTTTGGCGGCAGCTCCGCTTTCTGTTCATCGTTTTCCTCGGCTATCTGCTGCACGTCACCGTCATGACGGAGCTCGGCATCAGCAACTGCATTCATCTGCCGATGGTCATTCTCTCCGTCATCATCGTCGGCTACAAGCGGCATAAGTCGCTGTGGGCCGGCTGCATCTACGGCATTCTGCTGGAAACGATGGTACCCGGCGTCAAGCTGCTCAACCTCGTGTTCTACCCTGTCTGCACGATGCTGCTCACAATTATCTTTACCGACAAGAGTGCAGCACGATTGCAATACGAGCTTTCCAACCACCGTCTCGGCCGCAACCGAAGCGTCTATCTGCGCACGCCGCTATGCGCATTCTCCGGAATGATTATCTACGAAATCGTGCAGATGATTTACCTCTACATCAGCAGCGCCGAGCTGAGCATGTCCTTTGTGACGAAGGCGGCAGGCGATGTGCTGCTGACGACGCTCGTGTGCATCGTGCTGATGTGGCCGATTCGGCGTCTGCTCGGTTTTTCTGCGCCGCTGTCAAAGGCAATGGCTGCGTAAAAGCACAGAATGCTTTATTGAAAGGAGGCTGACCATTGAGCCAGTATCAACAGGACCATACCAATGCTCCTGAGCAGGTGCGCGGACGCTTTATCGTGTTTGTGATTATTCTGTTCCTGATGTTCGCTTATCTGCTTTCCGGTCTTGTCAATCTTCAGCTCTTGAACAGTGACACCAATTCCACTAAGTCGGATTCCACCAAAACGAAAACCATCGCGCTCACCGGCAAGCGCGGCAATATCACCGACGTCAACTCCGTCATTCTCGCCACGGATGAAATGGTCTACAACGTCACCTTCTACAAGGATGCAAGCGAAAGCTCCTCCACCGAGTACAAGACGTACACGCAGTCCATTATCGATACGCTGGAAATTGTCGAGCGCAACGGAGGCTCTCTCGCCTTCAGCTACAACATCCAGCGCAACGAGGAAACAGGCGAGTGGGAATTCAACTTCGGCTCAGGCGTATCCGAGGCAACGCTGCAGACCCGCGAAAGCCAGTGGCGCTCCAACAACTACGTCACCGCTAAGAGCTATCCGACGGCAGAGGACTGCCTTGTGACGCTCAAGCACCGCTACCGCATGGTCAACAGCGAGGAGGAGGACGAGGAGCTTCGAACCGCATATATCGAGAAGTACGGCAGTGACGATTCCTATGTTTCCTGCATCGTGGTGGACGAAGAAACCATGCTCAAGGTCATGGCGGTCTTCTCCGAGATGCAGATGAACCTCTACAACTCCCTGCCAATCACCATCGCCAAGAATGTTTCGTTCGAGACCGTGACGGAAATCGAAACGAAGTCGATGATGCTCAGCGGCATGGATATATCCGAGAGTACTCAGCGCGTTTATCCCAAGCAGACGCTGGCTTCACAGGTCATCGGCTATATCGGCAAAATTCCTTCGCGCAGCATGTGGCTGACCCTGCAGGCGAAGGGCTACAGCTACAACGACACCATCGGCCGCGATGGCATCGAATCCTCCATGGAGGACTGGCTGACGCAGAATTCCTCCGTCCGTAAGGGCAGCCGTGTTGTTGAACGCAACAACTGGTCGAAAATCGTCCGCGAAATTTCCTACACAGAGCCGTCTGACGGCAACAACGTCAAGCTGACGCTGAACGTCAACTACCAGACCGTTGCGGAACGCGCCATCGCATCCAACGTGGAGAAAATCCGCGACAAGCAGGAAAGCCTCATGGTCTCCAACAAGTGGCTGGAGGAAAACCGCAGCCTGATTGCCACCTACGACTGGGAGCATTATCCGCTGGAGCTTGCCGAGCACGGCGTTATGATTGTGCTGGACATGGAGTGCCGCGTGCTCGCCATGGCAAACTTCCCCACCTACGACCTGAACTCGCTGGTTGCCGCCGGCGATGAGGCACGCGCCATCTTATCCGATGACCGCAACCTGATGCTGAACTACGCCATCGGCTCCCGCGCAACGCCCGGCTCGATTTTCAAGATGGTCACGGGCTTTGGTGCACTGGATTCCGGTGTGCTCAAGACCGATGAGAAGATTTCAGACATGGGCTATTTCACGGAGTACAACTCCGACCTGTCCACTGCGCCAAAATGTTGGATTTCCGAGGGCTACCGCAGCAATCACTACTACCAGACGATTGTCGAGGGACTCTCGAACTCATGCAACTACTTCTTCTACGAGTGTGGCAGCCGTCTGGGTGAAACGCGTCTGTACCAGTATTCCGCTGCATTCGGTCTGACGAGCAAAACAGGCATCGACCTGCCCGGCGAGGTTCGCAGCGTTGTCGGCAGCCAGAACACGCTGTACGACCCGTCCAAGTCCGTCGATGAAGCATCGCAGGACACCTCGCGCCCCATCATCGTCTACAACTCCATTAAATCGCACCTCAGGAAATGCGGTGAATCGCGCGGCATGGAGTATGATGACGAGCGATTGTCAAAGTGCGCCAAGAGGCTGATGGACATGGCAGTCGCGTACCCTGAATCCTCGTGGGTCTCCAACATGCGCACTATCCTGATGGAGGAGCTGAACATGCCGCGCTCCATGGTCTACTCCAACTCCGTCATCACGGATACATACAATTACATGAACGATATTAAATGGGGCGGTTCGCAGACGATTCTGACTGCCATCGGTCAGTCTGTCACGACCGTCACACCCATTGCCGTTGCGCGGTATGTCGCGGCTGTCGCAAACGGCGGCAAGGTTTATAACGTCTCGATTGTCGATTCCATCATATCGCCTGAGGGCGAGGTGCTCTCGACGCGCGACCCCGTGCTCGTCAATGACCTGAACGACACAAACAACTACATGGCATTGATCCGCAAAGGAATGAAGGGCGTTACGGACGACACCGGTACCGCTAAGAACTACTGGAAGGACTTCAAGTGGCAAGAACAAATCGCTGCAAAAACAGGAACGGCGCAGGTTAACCAGATCGACCTGGAAAACAACGCATGGTTCGTCTGCTTCGCGCCGTATGAAGCTCCTGAAATCGCCATTGTCGTCTTCGTGCCGCACGGCTATTCGGGCGCCATGTGCTCCTACGCGGCAAAGGATTTCCTGAACTGGTACTTCCCGGAGCGAGAAAAGAGTACCATTGACTATGATCTGCCGATTGGCAACACGCTTGCGCCCTAAGGAGGAAGCAGCATACACATGGGAAAGGCTTGGATTATCGCATCAGGCAAGGGAGGCGTGGGCAAAAGCACGCTCAGCGCCTCCCTCGGGCTTGAGATTGCGCGCATCGGCAAGCGCGTCTGCATCATCGACGCGGATATCGGTCTGCGTGATCAGGATGTGCTGCTGGGCGTGCAGAACAGCATCGTGTTTGATGTGCTGGACGTGGCAAACGGTCTTTGCACGCCGGAGCAGGCGCTGATTACGCCGTATCCCGAAAGCATCCCGACGCTCTTTCTGCTGCCTGCCAGCCAGTTTGCGCGTGCGAAGGAGCTGGATACCAAGGCATTCAAAAAGATACTTCATCAGCTCAAGAGCCGCTTCGATCATGTGCTGATTGATGCGCCTGCCGGTATTGAGCGCAGCCTGCGCGGACTCCTCAGCAACGAGATTGACGAGTGCATCCTCGTCTGCACACCGGATGATGTCTGCATCAGAAACGCCGAACGCACCGCGGGCGTGCTCCGCAAAAAGGGGCTGAACTCGCAGCAAGTCATCGTCAATCGGCTGAATCCGGAGTACATCCGCAAGGGCATCATGTATTCGGCGGAGACCATCGCAGCGACGCTTGACATCCCCCTGCTCGGCGAAATTCCGGATGACCCGGCAATCTATCGTGCACTGCTGGAGCACAGCCAACTGATGGCAGGCGACAGCGAGGGTATCTGCGCTCTGTCGCGCACCGCACGGCGCATGACAGGCGATGGATCCGTTCCTTTCCCGAATTTCGGCAGGAAGAGAACGCTGCTGGAGCTTCTCTTTCCACACCGTCAAAAAGGAGGTAACAAGCTTGCTCGGTAATGCCTCGCGCCGTTCAAGGGCGCATGTGGATGTTCCGCTGATTGCGCTTGTCTTCGGCATGTGCATCGTCGGCATCTATGCCGTTTGCGTCGCGACCTATTCCATCGATTCCACTGCCACCACTCTGCTCGGGCATATTCTGGAATCTTCCTCAACGCTCAAGCAGTGCTTTTTCGTGCTGGTGGTCGCGCCGATTGTTCTGGTAGTCATCCTGATGTGCCCCTATCACCTGATTCGCCGCGCCACCCGTGCCATGTACGTCGGCACAACCGTCCTCGTTCTGGTCGTGTGGGTGTTCAACCGTGCGTCAGGCGTGAAGGCGTGGCTGGACATCATCTGGAACATGACCATTCAGCCGTCGGAATTCCTAAAGCTCGCCATGATTCTGATGCTTGCGCAGCGGCTCAGCCAATCGGAGCACCCCATGAGCACCTTCCGCGATTTTATGGAAATCATGCTGATGGTGCTGATTCCCTGCGGCATCGTTATGTTGTCCGGCGAAACGGGCTCCGCTATCGTTGCTGTGTTCGCCTGCGCGTGCATGATGCTGTTTGCGAATGTCCGCTGGCGACTGCTGATTACGCTGACGCTCGTCGTTGTTCTGCTCGTTCTGGCGCTGTACGGCTTCATGGTCGCAACCGGCAGCGACGACTACCGCCTCGCGCGCATCGTCGCCTTCCTGAACCCCGATCTTTCGCCGCAGGATGACGCATATCAGATGCGGCAGTCGAAGATGACCATCGGCTCCGGCGGACTGACCGGCATCGGCACGTTCGTGACAGGCTCAATGAGTCAGCTGAATTACGTACCTGCCGACTGGACAGACTTCATCTACGCAACCATCGGCGAGGCGACCGGCTTCATCGGCTGCACGACCATCCTCGTGTGGTATTTCATCATCCTCCTCCGAATGCTGTATCTGGCGCGCTACACCTACGACCGGCAGGGCATGCTCATCATCATCGGCGTCATCGGCATGATGCTCTTCCACGTTTTTGAAAACATCGGCATGACACTGGGTCTCCTGCCCATCACCGGCATCCCCCTTCCCTTCCTGTCCTACGGCGGTTCGAACATGGTCACGAACATTGGCGGCATCGCGCTGGTGCTCAACGTGACAAAGAACCGCTCGCTGACGCAGATTGACGCAAGCCGCAAGTTCTACAGCAGTTACTCCAAGTACATCGCCCAATAGAAGGGAGAATCAGCCAATGCCGCCCTCTGTTCGCTTTCCGAAGGAAGCCGTGCTTGATGCTGCCTGTCAGCTGGTGCGCAAGAGCGGTGCGGATGCCCTCAACGCACGCGCCATCGCCAGGGAGCTTGGCGGCTCAACCCAGCCGATTTTCCGCATTTTCACCGGCATGGACGACCTGCGCAGCCAGCTGATTGATTATGTTGCAGCTCAGTTCCATCGTCAGGCAAAGCAGACCATAGCTGGTGCCGATGCGCCATATGTGCAGTTCTGCGTTGCTTATCTGAAATTCGGTCGCGATGAGCCGGAGCTGTTCAAGTTTCTGTTCATGCGCAGCCGTGAGGGCGAGGCGGATTTCAGCAATCAGACGGTATACGCACCGCTCTTTGACATCATCCGCGAGGAGATGCCGCTCGATGCCGACACGCTGAACCGCTTTTTTGAGCGCACGTGGCTGTTTGTGCACGGTCTGGCTGTCTGCATGGCGACGCACTATATTCCCTATCAGGATGATGCATACCTGACAAGCATGGCAAGCGAGGCGTACCGCGCTGCTCTCCGCATGATGAATCTCCCCGAAAAAAAAAGCGGAGACAAGTCATGACGAGTGATACCATTCGTGAAAAACTCGCCCCCGTCCGTTGCTTCCTGCTCGATATGGACGGCACCTTTTACCTTGGCAATCAGCTGATTCCGGGCGGGCTGGATTTTCTGGATGCGCTGCAGCGCACAGGTCGGACGGCACGCTTCCTCACCAACAATTCGAGCCGCTCCGGCGCCTTCTACGCCGAAAAACTCACGCGCATGAGCGTACCATCTGCGTACCTTGACGTCATCACATCCGGTCAGGCTGCCGCACAATACTGCCTTGAACGTTTTTCGAATCAGCGGTGCTATCTGCTCGGCAACGATGTTCTTCGCGCTGAGCTGACCGCGCTCGGGCTGACGATATCGGAGGATGATGCGGATTACGTGCTTGCCGCCTTCGACACAACGCTTGATTACAGCAAACTCTGCCGCGTCTGTGACCTGATTCGTGCCGGGAAGCCGTACATTGCGACCCATCCGGACTTCAACTGCCCGACTGAAACCGGCTTCATTCCCGATTTAGGCGCCTTCATGGCGTTGATTGAGGCCAGCACAGGCCGCAAACCGGACGTGGTCATCGGCAAGCCGAATTACGGCATCATCGCCGAGGCGCTCCGAAGAACCGGCTATTCCTGCGGACAGATGGCAATGGTCGGCGACCGCCTGTACACCGACATTGCTGCAGGCGTCCGCCACCACATGACCTCCGTGCTCGTCCTGTCCGGCGAGGCCACGCGAAAGGATCTCGCAACGTCCGACGTTCAGCCTGATTTGGTGTTTAACCGTCTGTCGGACATGATTCCGTACCTGTAGCATTGCCGCGAGAAGTGCTTTTCAGCCCTTTCGCAGCTTTTTTGCGAAGAAAGTCACAATTGACCGGCATCTGTTGACCTGCGCCGTCAAATGCGCTACAATAAACAACAAGGGAAAAAAGAAAAATTCGAGGAGAATAAACTGAAAGAGAGGTTCCTGCTATGCTGCAAACCACATTTCCCAACAACCATCTGGAAAGTTCAATGCTTGGCTTCGGCTGCATGCGTCTGCCCACGCTGCCCGATGGCAAAATTGACGAGACGGAAGCCATCCGCATGATTCGCCATGCCATTGATTCCGGCGTGCGCTATATCGACACAGCTTACCCATACCATGGCGGCGAGAGCGAGCTGATTGTCGGCAAAGCGCTCAAGGACGGCTATCGCGAGCGTGTCATTCTGGCGACGAAGCTGCCGACCTGGCTCGTCAAGACGCATGACGACATGATGCGCTTGCTCGATGAGCAGCTCAGGAAGCTCGATGTCCCGTATATCGACTTCTACCTGCTCCACGCGATGAACGGCGACAAGCTTGACAGCATGAACAGCCTTGACTACAAGCGCTTCTACCGCGATGCAATCGCGCAGGGCAAGGTTCGCTTCCCCGGCTTTTCCTTCCACGACAATGCACAGGCATTCCTGCGGATTCTCGATGACTGGGATCAATGGGGCATGTGCCAGGTACAGATGAACGTGCTCGACGACGAGAATCAGGCGACGCTTGAAGGCATCCGCGAGGCCGGTCGACGCGGCATCGGCGTTGTTATCATGGAGCCCCTGCGCGGCGGCCTGCTGGCGAATCCTCCCGCAGACGTGCAGGCAGTCTATCATGCATACCCCGAGAAGCGCAGCGCCGTTGAGTGGAGCTTCCGCTACCTGTACGCCATGCCGGAAGTCATCACGATTCTCAGCGGCATGAGCACGTGGGAGCAAGTCAACGACAACCTGCACATCTTTGACATTGCCGAGCGTCCCGTGCTGACATCGGATGACCTCGCCCTGTACGCCAAGGTCAAGGAGACATACCTTGCGCGCACAAAGACGCGCTGCACCGGCTGCAAATACTGCCAGCCCTGCCCGATGGGCGTACAGATTCCCCGCATTTTCCAGGGCTATGACGGCGCCATGCTGCGTGAAAGCGGCTCCTTCAAGCAGGGCTATGCGCAGATTACCGCTGACAACGCGGACGCATCTCGTTGCGTCAAGTGCCGCAAGTGCGAGCGCGCCTGTCCGCAGCATCTGCCGATCACCAAATATCTTGCTGAAATCCATGCGGAATGCAAAGCTGAGTAATCCGCAAATATATGCTAGGAGGAGAAAACCATGGAAGAAACTGTAACGCTCACTTATGGCGGCTGCAAGGCGGTTGTGCGTCGTCTGGGTGCACAAATAATTTCCTTTCAAGACATCACCGGCCGCGAGGTCATCTGGCAGGGCGATCCGTCTGTTTGGCCGCAGCATGCGCCGCTCGTATTCCCCGTGTGCGGCTCTGTCAAGGACAATCAGGTCAAAATCGGCGGCACATCCTACCCGATGCCCAAGCACGGCTTCACTCGGAATGTCAAGTTCGACATCACGAAGCTCGGCAATGACTTTGTTGAACTGACGCTTGGTTCGAACGAGGAAAACCGCACCATGTATCCGTTTGACTTCCGCTTCCATGTCACCTACACCATGGTGGAGAACGGCTTCACCACGAGCTTCCTCATCGAGAATCTCGACAGCAAGCCCATGCCGTTCTGCGTCGGCGGACATCCCGGCTTCATCTGCCCGATGGAAAACGGCGCATCCTTCACGGATTACGAGCTGATTTTCGATGAAATTGAGGAAGGCAAGAACTACCTCGCGCCCGGCGGCTGTCTGATTGACGGCTATGAGTACCTGCCAGGCTTCCGCAACGCAAATAAGCTTCCACTGAGCCACGACCTGTTCGATCCGCGCGACGCGCTGCTGTTCTGTGGTCTGAAGAGCCGCGGTGTGAAGCTGGTGCATAAGCAGTCCGGTCACGGCATCCGCTTCACATTCCCCAAGTTCGAGGTGCTGGCGGTCTGGAGCAAGCCCGGCGCGAATGCAAATTACGTCTGTCTGGAGCCGTGGCACGGTATGCCCGAAGCAGTCGGCGAAAGCGGCAATCTTGAGGACAAGCCATACGCAACCATCCTTGCACCCAATCGCGCCTATCAGGCATCCTTCACCACCGTCTGCATCTGATGGAATTTGGGGCATGATTTGTCGATTCATTTTCGTGGATTCTGGTGAAAAAAAGGTTGCTCATGTATGTGTTAAAATGATATGACCCCCTCAAAAAGAAAAGGAAGTTCATTAGAGATATGGTATAATGGAGTCGCAACA